>JACRCD010000025.1 GCA_016219175.1 Deltaproteobacteria bacterium
GACAAAGCCCGGATGGCTAAGTAACAAAATTCGATATACAAGGCGTAGTGTATTTTTGAGAGTGAGGCTATACATGTGGTATGCCGAACGAACAAAAATGCGCTACAACGCAGTAGATCGGATTTTTTACGACGCCATCAATGTTTAGTATGATTTGAAAAGAATCCGGCAAAAGAAATCCAGAATCTTGTTCTTCTAAAACATCGCTTCCAGGAACTGGCCGGAACCAGCCTGAGCTAAGGCCCGAATGGAGGAGAATTTCTTTATGCGGACGGTAAAAGAAAAAATCACAGAAGTTGTCATGGCTCAGCCGGATGGTGATATCCGAATCCTACTCTCAGGAAATTTGAAGAACTTGTCCATGGCTGATGGCCAGAAAAAGAGGTGATCCAATGAGCACATTCACTGCGGTTGTGCATAAAGAAGATGATCTTTACGTGGCGGAATGCCCCGAAGTGGGAACAGCCAGCCAGGGGGAGACCATTGAGGAAGCAGTGAGAAATCTTCAGGAAGCGACGGAGTTGTATCTTGAGGAATTTCCCATGAAACAGGCCTATCGCCCCATCCTCACCACCTTCGAAATTCCTGCGCATGCCTGAGTTGCCAAAAATCTCAGGCGATGAAGCCATAAAGGCATTTAAAAAGCTCGGATTCGATCAGGTACGCCAGAAAGGCAGCCATGTTGTGATGCGCCGGGAAGACAAGGGGTGTGTCATTCCCCGGCACAAAGAACTTGCCGTCGGCACTCTCAAAAGCGCTATCAAGCAGGCCGGCATCGCGGTTGACGAATTTATTGCCGCCTGCGAAGGAAAATAGCTGCGGAGGGTCTGACGTGCCCGGGCTCCAGCCGCTGCCGCGTCCAGAGTTTATCCCGCGCTGTTTGCGGGGCTCGCAGCCCGTCTTTATTGATCAGCCCCAAACCTTCCATGGTCACGGGGCTTTTTTGAGGGAAAATCAATAAAAAAAAGCGAATTATAAAATTCATAATTCGCTGTAATTTACGACTGTTATGGTCGGGGCGAGAGGATTCGAACCTCCGACCTCCTGCTCCCAAGGCAGGCGCGCTAACCAGACTGCGCTACGCCCCGACTGTGCAAAACAAATGAGAGGAATCAATTATCATTATGCTTGCCTTCCGTCAAGAAAAATTCAGAAGTTATCCGGGAAAAATGATAAAAACAAAAAGTTTTCTTATTTAAAATGGTTGACGGCTGAAAAGCAAGTTGCTATATTTGCCGCTTCCAAGAGCACCCATTCCCCGGTAGCTCAGTCGGTAGAGCAGGTGGCTGTTAACCACCTTGTCGGCGGTTCGAATCCGTCCCGGGGAGCCAAGAAATATCAAGGAGTTACGATAAATATCGTAACTCCTTTTTTTATTGCTTTTTTGATAAGATGAAGCGATCAAAGTGATACCACTCGAAGGGATGCTCACGCAGCATCTTCTCCAGCAGATCAGCATACTGCTGGGCAGCTCCGGCAATGGCTTCCGCTCGCTGCCCGCGGGAGTGGGGCCTGATTTCAATGGGGTCCGACAGGGTGAAGCGATAGTTGTTTTCCCCGGCCCGGAAGGCAAAAAAGACAAAAAGCGGCGCCCCGGAGACCAGGGAAAAGACATAAGGCGCTTCCGGCAAATAGGCATCATGCCCCAGAAATGAAACGCGGACCTGGCGCTGATCGCTGCGCCAGACGATATCGCCCGTCATGGACACCACCCCGCCGGCCTGCAGAAAACGGATGCCCTCCACGGCGGAAAAGGGCGAACCGGTCCCCTGATCGACACCGATGATGGTGATCCCGGCCCGGCGCAGGTCCTCTTTCTGTATGTGTTCCACCCCCTCTTTTTCTTTTCTGCCCATATACAGAAGGAGCTTCATATCCTTCTTCTGCTGCCGGAGCAATCTGGCCGCCATTTCCCAGTTCCCCAGGTGGGACATGAGAAGAATACCGCCCTCTCTGCCGATAACGGCTTCAAGCTTTTCCCAGCCCTGGGAGGTGAAGGTTGTTGTATCGGTGCGGCTCGCCAGAAAACGGTCAAGATGGATGGTGGTGAAATTCTGATACTGTCTGAAGGCGCACCACAGGTGATAGAGGTTTCCTTTATCGGGAAAGAGAACTCCATAAAAACGCCGGCTTATCCCAACCTTACCGGAAAAGAAAAAATAACCCGCCGCGATGGCCCGCGAGGTGACCACCAGCAACCAGGGACCGCACAGTTTTGTCAGCCGGATAAGCAGCCTGTACCAGAAAGACCTCATCGCCGGAACACCCCGAGAAGCCGCGTAAGAATAAGCCGGCTGAAGGTGGCGGAATTACGCCAGAAATCGACCCACGGCCGAAAGTGGCTGACCCGTTCTCCTCCGGCCTGATAAACAACCCGCACCGGCGCCTCAATGATAGCGATCCCCCTCTGCCTGGCCCTGACCAGAACCTCCACTTCGAACTGGTAGCGCCTGGCCTTGACCCCGAGTTGCAGGGATTCAGGCAGCGGATAGAGCCGGAAACCCGACTGGGAATCCGAGATGAACGGGCCGCCTGAAACCCATACCCAGAAGTTGGAAAAACCGCGGCCGAACCGGCTGGTCCAGGGCACGTTTTCTCCCGCCATTCCCTGCCGGCTGCCAACGACAATGACCCGCCTGTTCCCGGGCGCCGCCAGAAGCAGGGAGCGGGCATCCTCAGGGAGGTGTTGACCGTCTCCGTCAATGGTGATGGCCCAGGTGCAGTTCTGTTCCGCCGCCGCGGTAAAACCGGTGAGCAGGGCCGCCCCCTTGCCCCGGTTGATGGCATGGCGGATAACGGAGATTCCTTCTATTTTGTTAATAATATCGGGAGATGAATCGGTTGAGCCGTCGTCAACGACAATGACGGGCAGATCAAGATGCAGGGCCTGGCGGATCACCTCGCCAATCTGCCCGCCGTGATTATAAACCGGAATGATGACCGCGCCTTTCATCTCACCTGCCTCCCGCCCAAGCCAGGGACCAGGTTCCCGGGCCCATGTGCACCCCGGAGGTCAGAGACAGGGCAGTGAGCAGAATTTCCGCGCGCGGCAGCAGCTCCCGCACCTTGGGCTGCATCGTTTCGGCCACCCATTGTTCATTGTCGGAGTATTGCAGCATGATGACGGGAGCGGCGGAAAGGGCAAATTCTTTGCGCAGCCTCTCCAGCGCAAAAGCCAGCTGTCCCTTGCGGCTGCGGACCACGCCCGCCTTGCGCACCCCCTCTCTGGCCGGGCTGATCACGGGTTTCAGGTGGAGCAGACCGGCCAGGAAACCTCCTGCCGTTGAAACCCTTCCTCCGGCCACAAGGTATTGCAATTGATCGATAAAAACATATTCCTGGCATCCCGCCAGGATCTTCCCGGCAAATTCCACCACATCATCGGGACTGGCGGCATGTTCGGCATAGCGGGCGGTGAGTAGAGCGACGAGGCCCAGCCGGCCGGAGGCAGCCCCTGTATCCACCACCTCCAGCAGATTGTCCGCATCGTTTTCTTCTTGCCAGCGCCTGGCAATGTCATAATTGCCCGTGTAAATGGAACCGGCGCAGAGGTAAAGGGTGCGGCCGAAGCGCTGACACACGCTCTGATAGCAGTGATGCCGCTCAAAAACGGAGGCCTGGGCCGTGGTTACCTTGCTGCCCCGGCGCATGAGGGCATAGATGTCCGCCGGAGAACAGAGGCTTTCCGGCCTGCTGCTGTCGTCAGCCAGGATGTAGCTGTCAAGCAGGGTGATGCCGTGGCGCCTGGCCATCTCCCTGGTAATCGAGCCCGCGGCATCAGTCATGATGTGCAGCGCCTGTTTTCGCGCAGGTTGGGCAAACCTGGCAAGACCCCCGGCATCGATCGCTTCATCGGACCAGTGGACGATTTCCCCCAGCGCGGAAAGCCGGGCTCGCAGCTGCCGCCGGTCGGCAGTATGAATATGCACCTTCAGCCCCGTCTCGGCCGCAAGCGCCACCACGCTGTCACCCAAGGCTGCCAGGCTTTTGTCTGCCCCGGCCTGATTGCCCCCGGTATCAATGACCGCATTCACACAGTAGCTGTCCGTGGGCTTGGCCTGAAAAGCGGCATTTACGGCAAGCTTGCCGGCAAACAACTCAAGGATGGAGGCGGAGGCCATTGTCTGCCCGGCAAGCTGCCTGAAAAACCCCTCAAAGAAGGCAAACATGCCCAGGGCGCCGGCATCCACGACCCCTGCCCGTCTGAGATCGGGCAGCATCCGGGAAGTAGCCAGGACCGTTTTATGCAACTCCTTGCAGAGCAAAGGATAGAGCTGTATCGGCTCGGTTTTCCCGCCCAGGGTTGCGGCGAGAGAGTCAAAGACATCGAGCATGGTGCCGGCCCGAGGTCTGACCAGGGCCTGCCATGCCTTTTCCCTTCCCCGCGCCGCATAGCCGGCCAGGTCAGCAAAGTCCCGCGCCCGGCAGAACTCCCGGAAAAAGGCTGCTGCTATATTGCCGGAGTTGCCGATGGCGCACCGGGCAAGCAGATCTCCGGTGCGGGCCGCCTCCGCCGCCAGGTCCCGCAAGGGAACCAGGCTGAGCCGCAGATTAACCCCGGTGTCACCGTCCGCCACGGGAAACACATTAATCCGGTCCAGGAGATCCGCCCAGACGGACAGATTATGGTAACCGGTCGCCAAGGCCCTGTGCATGTCGCTCATGATTCAAAAAGACGGCGGATCGCATCCCGGTCGTATTTGCCGTTCTCCTTCACCGGGATACTCCTGACGATTCGAATCAGACGCGGCAGGGCATATGATTCCAGCGAAACAGCCAACCTCTTTTTGATCACGTCCATATCCACCGCCACTCCCTGAATCAGCGCGGCGAGCCGGGATTCACGTCCGCCGGCCACGGGCAGGGCTATAACCACGCAGTCCCTGACCGAAGGTTCTTTTTTGATGATGGCGCGTACTTCCTCCAGATCAACCCGTTTCCCTCCCACCTTGGACACCCCGTCGATCCGCCCCATCAGGATGAAACCATTGGTTCCGCAGGGCTTTACCCGGTCACCGCCCATAAAAAAACCGTCCTCTTCCCGGGGGAGACCCGGGGAAAGAAAGGGGGACGCCACGCAGATGCGGTCATCTTTGATCTTCCAGGAAACAAGGGGGAAGGGGGTAAAATGTGTTTCCCCCAGGAACCTGTTTCTGGTGGCAATGCCGCCGGTTTCCGTGGAGCCGTACACCTCCGCGATGCCCACCTTATTGTCACGATAAAATGCTTCATTGTCTTCCGCATCGAGCATCCCGGCCGAGGAAAAGGCGAGCCGGAGAGGGCAATCCGCAAGGTTTCTGCCGCGCAGGGCCCGGTAGTGGGCGGGGATGCTGGCCAGAAGGGTGGCCCCCTGTTCGCGTATGACGTCAGCTATCTCCCCCGGGAAGGAAGGGGTACCCGCCATGACCGTTGCCGAAGAGACCAGGGGCAGGAGAACGGAAAAAAGCAGGCCATAGATATGATAAGGCGGCATGGTGGCCACAATACGGTCTTTTTCCGTTACCTTGAAGTAGCGGGAAAGGGCAAAGCCTTCGCCGAAGATATTCTCCGCTGTTTTGGCCCAGACCTGGGGCGCGCCGGTGCTGCCCCCGGTGAAAATTTTCAGCAATTCCCGGCCCGGCAGGCCTGGGGTAGCCGTGGCGAGCCCGACCGGATTTGCCTGTTGAGGAGAGATGACCGTGACGCCCTCTGGAAACTCCCTGGCGCCGTCGGCAATGGCCGTGGTGAAGCCGGTGAGTTTCCGCAGCCGGGCCAGGGCCTGGGCGGAAAAGGAATAGGGCAGGAGCAGCGGCGGGCCCCCGGCAAGGGCGGACAGCAGGGCCGCGGCCATGACAGCCTTGTTATCGGAGGCAAGACAGACGGATTCTCCTTGATACCCCGGCCGGTTAAAAGCGGCGCGCAACCCGGCTGCCATGGCATAGACTTCGCCGAAGGTGGGGCCGGAGCGGATAAACTCCCGGTCCGGAAACCTCGGACCCTGTAAGAGATTTTTTATGGCGGCATCAATACCCATCAACACGTTTCGGCCATCCTACCTGTTAACCGCCCTGCCGAACGACTGACCGGCCAGGCTTCTGTCCCGCGGCTTGAAGGTGTTGTCCGCCATCTCCTTCTGCACCACCTGTTGAAACAGCTTCACCATTTTGATCTTCTGCGATTCATCCTGATAAAAGGTGTCCCAGGCATAGGCGAGCAGTTCCTGCAGCCTTTCCGGGCTCATGTGTTTGGGTTGAAACACCACCTTGTCCGCGGAAAAGTCATTCCAGTCATGGGAGAGGAGGCGATTCTGCCCGCTCAGTTCCGTATAGGCCCTGGTGTGGGGAAAGGGGGTCAGCACCGTGAATTCCGCCAGGTCAAGTTCTATCTCCAGCAGAAAATCGATTAACCGTTTGATAAAATCCTCGGTATGGGTGTCAAGTCCCAGCAGAATGGTGCCCTCTACCCCGATGCCATGATCATGGTAGCGCCTGATCCGCTCCCTGATGTAATCCGAGGTATCAAAGACAGCCTGATAGACATACCAGGCCCCGGCCCGGGCAGCCAGGTCAAGAACCTCCGGTTTGTCTTCAATGGGATGGGAGCACCATTTTTTCTTGAGCGGGATCATTTCCCGGAACAGATCCATCTCCCAATTGGTATCCTGGGCCAGGGAGTTGTCAACGAGGAAGAGTCTATTGTTATCGATGCCGGCCAGCTCTGCAATCACCTTGTCGATGGGCCGCGGCCGGAATACCCGCCCTCCCAGGTAGGAAACCGCGCACGGATAGCAGTTGAAGCGGCAGCCCCGCGAGGCGTGCACGAGATCAACCATCTGCACGCCTTTATAGTTGTACAACGTCCGGTTGAGAATATCCCGCCGCGCCGGCCCCACCAGGGCGATATCGGGCCGCTGGTCGAGGAAATCATAGCATGGCTGCAGCCTGTTCCGCGCAAAATCGGCAAAGACCTGTTCCATGCGGCCTTCGGCCTCGCCGAGAAAGACGGCATCCGCATGCTCCATGGTTTCCCGGGCATGCAGCATGGTGGCGATACCGCCAAAGATGACCTTGATCCCTTTTTTCCGGTAGATATCGGCAATCTCCCAGCCCCGTTTGACCTGCACGGTCAGCATCATGGAGATGCCGACAAAATCAACATCCTCATCAAAATCTAGGGGTTCCAGGTTCTCATCAACAAAGTCGACGGCAACATGGGCGGGAAGTGCGGCGGCAAAGACCACCGGACCGTGGGGCGGCAGATGAAACTCGGTCTGCCTGTCCAGCTTGGCCCATTTGGGATAGATCAGTTTAAATTTCATGGAAGGGGTTATCTGTTTAAATTTTCGGCGGTTAACAAGGTCAGCTTCAGCGTGTAGTCCGCCTGGCCGGAATCCTTCAGTTCAAGATAGGCCGGGATCGGGATATCGTCTATTTTCCGGCATGACCGGCCGATGAGGGAGCGGTTCCCGGCCAGGGCCGGGGTGAAGGTGTTGATCCGCCAGCAGCCGGCCACTGCCGGCATGATATCCGTTATCAGGCCATCAGCCCCGGTAAAGCGGCAAACCGGGACATGGCCGGCCAACCAGCCATAGCGCACATTATCCGTGGCGGGCGCCAGAAAGATCATCCGCACATCGCGCATCAATCCCTCGGCAAAACCGGGCTTGTCAAACGGGGACACGGCCCGCCGGACTTCAACCGCCCCATCCCCCCGGCAAACAGCCTCAAAAAGGGTGAAGCCCTCAATGGTCAGGAGGGCGCAGCCAAACCCATCCCCGTCCAGGCTGGTAAGCCCGATAACCGTGGAGCCGGAGCCGTCCCCCAGGGAAAAATCAATGGCATGGATGAACTGCCAGCGCCCCCTGGGAAAAATCGCAACACACTCCTCGCCCACCGCTTCATCCTGGGTTGCCGTCATCTCCGGCATGGCTCGTTGTCTTTCCGCGGCACAGGCGGTAAGACAAAGGAGCAGGATGAAAAAAACGCAAACAGGGGATTTCATCGGTCAATGAACAGGGCAACAGGCATCTCCTGATTGAGGATCCTGTTGCTGAAGGTAAGCCTGGTGTAGGATTCAGGTCCCTCAAAAATAGTCACCTCGTCCAGCAGGCCCTGTTGATCCGCCAGTTTGAGCTGAATGCTGCTGATGAAGGCGGCAACCCCCTGCTCCCTGGGCGTAAGCAGGACCGTCTGTTTCTCCGGGAACGACACGTTGAACATTTCGTTGCCGGTAAAGCGTCCGCCAAGCCAATTGGCAATCTCGGCCAGCACCACCTGCATGGAGCCTGGCTGCATACCCTTGTCTTCCCGGAACTCGCCGTCCTGCTCAATATACTTTTTCACCTTGCCGTTATGCATGAGCAAAACGGAGGCCAGGGGTGATTGGTATTCCCAGCGCAGGGACTGCGGGGCCTGAAAGACAAAGGCGCCGGTGGAGATCAGGGGGCGGGCGAGGATCTTCAGGTGCTTTTCCTGAACAAAATCAGCCTGGACGGATTGCAGCCGGACAGCGGTTTGCAAAGCCGCCTCTCCGGCCCGGGACGGAGCGGGCGCCAGCAAGGAGAGAACGATAAGGAGAAAAAACAGTTTCACTAGAACATCCCGCCGTTGACCGATATCACCTGACCCGTGACATAGGAGGCGTCATCCGAGCAGAGAAAAGCCACCACCTTGGCCACCTCGTCAGGCCGGCCGATACGGGCCATGGGAATCATCGTCTTGATGTGGTCCTTGGGGGCGTTTTGGATCATATCCGTCTCGATCAGGCCGGGCGCCACCACATTGACCCTGATCCCCAGGCGGGCGACCTCGGCGGCCACTGCCCTGCTGGCTGCATTCAAGCCTGCCTTGGCTGCCGAATAATTGGCCTGGCCCCGGTTGGCCATGAGTGAACTGGCCGACGAAATAGAGACAATGGCCCCCTTGCGCCTGCGCACCATCAATTCCAGCACCGGCCGGGTCATATTATAAAATCCGTGCAAACTGGTATCAATGACAGAGTGCCAGTTTTCCGGCGGCATCATCAGGAAAAGACCGTCGGCAATAATGCCGGCGTTATTAACCAGAATGTCGATGCTCCCCAGTCTCTTGTCAATATCCGCCACCGCATCCGCCGCAGCCTGGCCATCCCTGACATCAAACCGGCAAATTTCGCCCCGGCCGCCTTCACCTTCAACCATGGCCAGGGTCTGTTCCGCGCCCTGCCTGTCCCGCAGGTAATTGATGACGGTATAACTGCCGGACCGGGCCAATTCCACGCAGATCGCCCGGCCGATGCCCTTGCTGGCGCCCGTGATAATGGCTGTTTTGTGTTCGTTCTCCGCTGTCATTGTTCGTTTGCCTGGAAAAGCTGCAAGATGGCCTGGCCGATCAGCTGATCGTTCAGATGGAGTTCACAGGACACTTCCCGCAGGTTTTCAAAACTATAGGTATTTTCCGCCGTGCCGGTGACGATGCTGCCGAAGGGCAGGAAATCGATAAAAAAATCCGCTTTTTTTATTGCCACCAGCCAGCCCATCTGATTCGAATCAAGGCCGTTGGTCTGTATCCTGTCCCAGCCGTTGCAGACGCCGGCGGTCTGCGCAGCCAGTTCCACCAGGATCAGGGGGTGTACGCCGTGCTCATCCGCCATGGGCCATGATTTATCCACCACAAAGAGGGTGCGGGCCTTCCGGCTGTCGACCTCAAGAACCTCCCTGACAAACAACATGCCGTCGCGATGGGGAAGCAGGTCTTCCAGGGTGAGATCGGCGAGAGTGAGTGTGCTCATCATATCTTCTGGACTTTCCTCTCTCAGGCTGGTGTCGCAAATCCGTTGAAAATTTTGGTGCGCATTATATTCGAATTACGTTATATTCGCATCACATATATCAAGATTCGACATCTGGCACATGTTGCGCAAACTGCTGCAACCAAAGTATCACCTTGCCGGCTGCCGGTATCTTCTACCCCTAAATTGAGCGATTTTCAACAAAAGCGCATTTCCGGATGTCCCCCGCAATGCGAAATCTTCATGCCAGGATGTATTAAATAAACGACAGCACTTCAGGTTCAACAGTGAAATGAAACTATGAGCAAACTTATACAAGAACTTAAGGTCAAAATAATTGACATCCTGAATCTTCAAGATCTAACCCCTGAAAATTTTAACGAAAACGCCCAACTGGTCGGGGGCGATCTCGGCATTGACTCGATAGATGTATTAGAAATGGTTGTCATGGTTGAAAAAGACTACGGAGTCGTCATCAACAGCCAGGAAGTCGGGGAAAAGGTCTTTTCCTCCCTTTCGTCCCTCGCGGCATACATTGAGGGCAACTCGTCCGGTTCCCCATCTTGATCAGCAAACGGGTTTACATTGCCGGGGCCGGTATCATCAGTCCGCTGGGCAAGGGACTCGCCGCAACAGAAGAGGCCTTGCGCCGTAACCGTTCGTCAATACGACCGCTGGATCTTTTCCCTCTGCTGCAGGGAGAACCTTTGCCGGTGGGCCAGGTCGACGGAATGGAAGCGCCGCCGTCTCCGCCGAGAACGCACTTGCTGGCGCATGCCGCCGCGCTTCAGGCCATGGCGGAATGTGAGCAGCCGCCGGACGCGGTCATCATCGGCACCACCACCGGCGGCATTCTGACTACTGAGCAGCTGCTCCGGGACAGTGCGGACAACAAGGAATTGTACCGCTATCACGGCTTAAACAGTGTTACCGAGTATATTGCCCGGGAGACCGGTTGCCGCGGGACGGCTCTCACTGTCTCCACCGCCTGTTCATCTGGTGCGGTGGCCATTGCCCTGGCCCTGGAAATGCTGCGCCAAGGCAAGGCGAAAAGAGTTCTTGCCGGTGGCGTGGATTCCCTCTGCCGGCTGACCTATTTCGGTTTTCATTCCCTACAGCTGGTGGACCGGAAGGGCTGCAGACCCCTTGACGCGGACCGGCAGGGCATGGCAGTTGCCGAAGGCGCGGCTCTGCTGCTGCTCACCACGGAAAAGCCGGACAAACCCCTGGCGGAGCTCCTTGGCGCCGGTCTTTCCTGCGACGCCTATCACCCGGCGGCCCCCCATCCGGAGGGCCGCGGCGCTTTCCTGGCAATGCAGGCGGCGCTTGCTGATGCCGGTCTTGTCCCCGCGGATATCGACTACATCAATCTCCACGGCACCGGCACCCCGGAAAACGATCTGGCCGAGTCCAAAGCCGTCACGGCCCTTTTTACCGCGCCGCCCATGCTCTCCTCCATCAAAGGCGCAACGGGCCACAGCCTGGCGGCTTCAGGAGCAATTGAGGCGGTGGTGTCGGCAATCGCTGTTGCCAAAAATTTCCTGCCGGCCAACACCGGTTGGATCAAGGCGGATCCCGCCCTTGGCCTGACCCCCTTGACCCAGCCGGCCACGCAGCGCACCAATGCCGTGCTCAGCAACTCCTTTGGGTTTGGCGGCAACAACGGCTGCCTGGTGATCACCAAACCGGAAAATTTTTCCTCGCCCCCGGCCCCGGCGCCAGTAAGCACGGGGCTGGCAATTCACGGCTGTTCCTGTCTCACCGGCGCCGGAAATACCGCGGCCACTCTAGCCCTGCTGGCCCAGGGCGTACCTGTCGCCGGGAAGGCGGATCTTGGCGGTATCTCGGAAAACCTGCCGCCACACCTGGTGCGCCGCCTGAAACGGCTGCCGCGCATGACCTTGTCACTGGCCCTTGCCGCCCACCAAGATTCCGCCCTTGAGGGAAAACCATCATCCGTATATATGGGAACCGGCTGGGGCGCTCTTTCGGAAACCTATGATTTCCTGAGCCGCCTCACCGATTCCAGAGAACAGTTTCCGAGTCCCACCGATTTTGTCGGCTCCGTTCATAACGGGCCCGCCGGCCAAGCAGCGATCATGCTGGGGGCAAGCCGGGCCAATATTACAACCAGTGGCGGAGATTACTCCTTTGAACAGGCACTGCTTGCGGCAGACCTTCTGATGCCAGAGGGGGACGAAAGCTGCCTGGTCCTCGGGGTGGATGAGGGCCACCAGGTGCTGTCCCCCCTGCTCGATTCTTCCATTGCCTCCGGATCTTTTTTAGCCGATGGCGGCGGGGCCTTTTGTCTGAGCAGAAAAAGAGAGGGCGCGCAATGTCTTGCCCGCCTTCCTTTTTATCAGAGCAGCGCCACGGAGGGGTGTATCAATTCGCTGATAGACGCCCTCGGTGGGGCCCGGACCGGCAAAGACAAGTATGCGCTCCTGCTGGCGGGGATCCCCGCGGCAGTTAAGGAAGAGGGCGAAAGGCAGCTGGCGCGCTTCATGGAACAATTTGGCTTAAGGGTCCCTGTCATCCGCTACCGCGAATTTACCGGTGAGTTTGCCTCGGCCTCGGCCGTGGCCGCGGTCATGGCTGTTTCCTTTCTTGCCTCCGGGGAGGCGCCCGGGCCGCTTGTGACAGGAGAGGCCCTGGCGCTGGCGAATAATAAAAAGGGCGTTTTGGTGCTTGGCCTGGGACGATATCTTTCCGCCATGGAATTCTTCCGCCCATGAGGGTCCCGTTCATCTCAGCCGAGACGCTCTCATCCCCCTATCCGGGACAGGCGTTTGTAAAATAAGTCAATGCTTGATGAACTCGTAAAAAGTCGGCGACAAAGCCCGGATGGCTAAGTAACAAAATTCGATATACAAGGCGTAGTGTATTTTTGAGAGTGAGGCTATACATGTGGTATGTCGAACGAACAAAAATGCGCTACAACGCAGTAGATCGGATTTTTTACGACGCCATCAATACTTGAGAGATATGAGATGCAAATCCGGCATGATCAAACCCCTGGAATCGGCCATGGAAAATAGCGGCATGAAACGGGTTCCGGAACCGGAATTAATGAACGACCCGGAGCAGGTCTCCGCCTATGCCGGGCGCGACCTGGACAACGCCTGCTGGCTCTTCGTCCAGTGTTTTCACAAGTATTTCCCCGGGCTGATCCCGGATGGAGCCATTCTCGACCTGGGATGCGGGCCGGCGGCCATCCCTCTGCGTTTAGCGCGGATTTTCCCCAATTGCGAGATACACGGCGTGGATGGTGCTCCTCACATGCTGGCCTATGGCAGACAGGCTGTTCAGCGGGAAGGACGGGAGGGGCAGGTGCAACTTTTCCATGGCGTCCTTCCCGACAGACTGCGAATGCCGCGCAGCCGTTACGGGGTTATTGTTTCCAACAGTTTTTTGCACCATCTCGCCGACCCCATGATTTTGTGGGATGCGCTCCGTGATTACAGTTTACCGAACGCGGCAATCCTGGTCATTGATCTCCTGCGGCCAGCAAGCAAGAAAGAGTCCCGGGTCGTGGTGGACAAATATCTGCCGGATGCACCCCCATTACTGCGTCAGGACATGATGCATTCCCTGTGCGCTGCGTATACTCTGGACGAGGTGGCTTCGCAATTGCGGAAAACAAACTTGGCCGTAAACCTCTGCCTGGCGAAGGTAACCCCTTTCCAGTTTGCCGTCTACGGGACCCTTGAGGGCGCACTTTCCGCTCCATAGGAATCTGGCGTACCTCCGGAAATCCATGTTTGTAACCTGGTTGATGAATCCGTAAAAACCCGGAGACAATGCCAGGTGGCCAAGTAGCAAAATTCTCTATACAACCGAGCTGTGCTGAACCGTTCTTGCGGGGAAATTGAATGAAATTGAGCGTCGCTGCAAATTGGGACATGGAGTTGCTGGAGGGGCTTGCGAAAATCCCCGAAGTGACTTCGATTTATGCCAAGTTACCATTCGACATAGTGGGCGGCGGCAGGGCTGGCATCGTCGTACCCTCCGTGGACCTGGATTTCGCCAAAGCCTACATTCGCGAGGCCCATGAGCGGGGTCTGTTATTTTGCTACCTTATTAACGCGCCCTGTCTTGGTAACCTGGAAAAGACCCGGGAAGGCAAAAAACAAATATTGGCGTTCATTGAACAGTTGCTTGATATGGGCGTTGACAGCGTATCGATCGCAAATCTGGCCATAGTAGGGCTTGTGCGCCGCAACTTTCCGAATCTGGCTATCCGTGGCAGTGTGTTGAGCTGGCCTACCAATCTTCCCCGGCTCAAATACCAGGAAGCACTTGGCGTCGATCCGTTGATTATCCCCTATAGTGAGTTTAACCGGGATTTTACCATGTTGTCAAAGATCCGCTCGGGACTCTCCTGTGACATGCAACTGTTCGTCAACGTCTCGTGCATCTACAATTGTCACTACCTGGCGGAACATGCAAGCAGCGTGGGACACGCCTCCCAATTGCAGCAAAGTAACCAGCAGCCGAACTTGTTTCTCGATTTTTACCTCTGGCAGTGCACCCGGAGGCGCTTGCTGCACCCGGAGCTCTTCCTGATGAGCCGCTGGATTCGTCCCGAGGATCTTCATGCATACGAGGCCATGGGCTACGATGAATTTAAAATTATTGACCGGTCACGCTCCACCGCCTGGCTGTTACGAGCCACGAAGGCATATGCCGACCGGCATTACCAAGGGAATCTGTTGGATATCCTTTCCCTGGAGATGCTCGGTGACCCTGCCGGTTTTCACCTTGATATAGAAGCTCAGGTTCGTGAACGTATGCGGCACTACGGAACAGAGGAACGGCGGCTGATGCTGCGCATGCTCAAATTGCGCCGCCGTCTCCTGGAATTTGATATCTATATAGATAATGCCGAGTTGGCGGATTTTCTGGATGGTTTCCAGAAAATCCGCTGCGCGGAGACCTACTGCGCGGATTGCCGCTACTGCCACGGTTACGCCAAACGGGCCGTCCGCTTTGATCGTACCGGGGCCGGGATCTTGGCGAGGGATATTGGCGAGCTGCTCGATGATTTTTAGCGAGCTCCGGGTAACACTTATGCGACATTTAAACTGGACGGGAATAATAACTTGTGGTATTCAATCGAACTGATAAATACGGATGAAAATGGGATGGCCGCGCGGGTAACAGCGGACAGCAGCTCTCCCTGGTTTTCCGGTCACTTTCCGGATGACCCGATTCTGCCGGGGATTGCCCAGCTCAAAATGGTTGCGGATCTCATAGCGGCCTCCAGGAAAGATGACTCCCGCATGACGGGATTAAGCCGCATCAAATTCAGAAAAATCGTCAGACCAGGCCAGCAGCTTGATATTTACGCCGCACCCGGTAAGCTGAAGGGTCAGTATGCCTTCCGGATTTCAAGCAGCAACGAGGATATCTGCTCAGGCATGATGTTTTTTGCCCAAAAAGATAACAAAACAGCGAATTTATGACCACCGACATTAACCAGACCATCACCCAAATCACTGAAATCATCATCAACGAGCTCAAGCTTGAGGATGTTACCCCCCAGACCTTTGACCCCGACCTGGATCTGGTGGACGAGGTGGGCATTGACTCCATGGACCTGGCCACCATTGCCCTCGTGCTGCGCGATGTGTACGGCATCCGGATTGAAGAGGATGATTATCCCAAGCTTACCACCGTGCGCATCATTGCAGAGTATATCGACAACAAGCTTACCAGTGGCGAATAAGTGACCGCGCAAGCACAGGAATATAAATTTTCCGAAATCATGGCGGAACCGCGTATCAGAAAACGGTTTGAAAAGGTGCGGAGATATTTCTTTCTCCGTGAATCCACCTATGACATGACCAACCGGTGCAATATCCGCTGCGAAGGCTGCTATTATTTTACCGGCGAAAAACAGTTTGCCGCTGAAAATAATGACCTGGAAGACTGGCGGCAGCTCCTGGAGTCTGAAAAAAAAAGGGGCATCACCTTTGTCGTGCTGGCCGGGGCCGAGCCATCACTGGTGCCGCGGTTGTGTGAAGCCTGCTATCGGGTGATTCCCCTGGGCGCCATTGCCACCAATGGCCTGAAGACAATCCCCCGGGAGATTGACTACCGGATTCATGTCTCGGTCTGGGGTAATGACCGGACCAGCCTTGCCATCAGAAAGGCCCCGGACATGCTGGCCCGGCAAATGGCGAACTACAGGGATGACCCCAGGGCCGTTTTTGTTTACACATTCACCCCGGTAAACATCGAGGAGGCCCGGGAAGTGACGGAACTGCTGGCCGCCAACGGCATGAAAATCACCTTCAACATGTTCTCAGCCCCGGTCGGCTATAGCGGTTATCTCCGCCACACCCCGCAAACCCTTGCCAGAACAGAGCAGGTCATGGCCGAACTGCTGGCGGAATTCCCGGCAACCGTTCTCTTTTCCCCTTACAATATCGTTGCCCATACCCGGCAACAGGGGTTGCATGAACTTTTTTCCTGTTCCTATCCGCGCATGAACCCCTCAACGTCTATCGGCCTTGGCAGATCTTTTCGCCAATACCGCACCGATCTGCGCTGGGACCGCGATGCCGCCTGCTGTGTTCCGGATACCGATTGTACCGATTGCCGCCATTATGCCGCCGGCAGCGCCGTGGTTACGGCCAGGATGTACCGTCACGCCACTGACCCGGCAACATTCTCCGCCTGGCTGGATTATGTTGACACCTATCTGGCTGTCTGGGTCAGAGGATATGAAAAGGAGCCCAATCTCCATGATGCGCCGGTTGCTCCGCCCCCCAATAATTAGTTACTTCCCGTGAGACCATGATAACCGTCAGTTCTCTGCTCGATGATCACTGGTATGAGCGTTACAGGAAAATTTCCAAGCTCAATATCCGCAGCTCCATCTATGATGTTACCGACCGCTGCAACCTCCGCTGCAAGGGCTGCTTCTTCTTTTCCTCGGGCGAGCACGAGGCCGCCTCGGAGGAAAAGGACCTGGGCAAGTGGCATGTCTTTGTCGAAAACGAGATGGCCCGCGGGGTGAATCTGGCCATCCTGATCGGCGGCGAGCCCACTCTCTGCCTGGACCGGATCGAGGCCTTTTACAAACGGCTGCCCACCTTCTGCGCCACCAATGGCCTGATTAAAGTACCCCGGGACCGGTTCCCCGATATGATGGTCGGCCTCTCCCTGTGGGGAGATGAGAAGGATGAAAAAATTCTGCGCGGCCAGGACACCTTCAAGATCTCCAGCGCCAACTACGAGGGTGATCCCCACGCCTACTATCTTTACACCATTACCCCGAAACAGCTGGGCAAGACAGAAAAAATCATCAAAAAGATTACGGATGTCGGCCTGAAGGTTCACATGCAGCTCCTGTCAAATGACGAGGGGGTGGACGGTTTTTCCTGGAAGCCGGATGAGCTTGTGGCCGTCAGGGCGGAAATGGATGACATGCTGGATAAGTACCCCCGGACGGTGATTTCCTCCAAATATTACCACGAGATCATCACCACGGGGGTAATGCTGGGCCGGAGTTTCGGCTGGATGGAATGCCCATCGGTTACGGAACCCATCGATAAAAGATCCCCCCGCCCCAAACGGCTGACCAACTTTATCCGCTGGGCATCCGACCTGCGGACCATGCACCGGTGCTGCACTTCGGAAACCCGCGATTGCTCCACCTGCAAAGACGGCGCCGCCCACATGAGCTGGGTCATGGTCAACAAACGGGCCCATATCAAGACCACTGAGGATTTGCGGAACTGGATAGAAGTTTACGAGATGTTTGCCAAACTTTACCAGTTCATCCCCTGGTAAGTCCAATAGCCAAGGAACAGCGGATGAGCCTGAAAGACGCGGTCATTGTCGGCTATGATGCCATTTCCCCGCTGGGTCATGATTTGCAAAAACAGTGGGAGCGAGCCCTGGCCGGGCAAAGCGGCATCGGCCCCCTGACCCGTTTTCCCCTGGGCGCTGACTTTCCAGTGCGGATTGCCGGTCAGGTTCCCGCCATTGATGATGCCGGCTACCCCTTCCTTTCCGCCAGACACCAGGCGGCGTGGAGTTCTCCCGTCTTTAAGTACTCCATGCTCTCGGTTGCCAGGGCTCTTGAACGAAGCCGGATCGAGATAACCCCGGACATAGCGGGCCGGGTGGCGGTGACATACAGCTCCGCCATCGGCGGTCTGGATGCGGTTTTAACCGCGGATCGAAACTTACGGGCCGGCAACAGACTGCCCCATCCCTATGCAAATCCCAACTCCTGCATCAACATGATCGGCGGCAAAATCGCCATCCAGACCGGGGCCCGGGGGCCGATTACCTCCACCATCTCCGCCTGCGCTACCGGCCTGACCTCGATAATAATCGGCGCCATGTTTCTGGCCTTAAACAGGGCTGATATGGTCATCTGCGGCGCGGTGGATTTTCCCCTGGTTGAACCGATTGTGGCCGGTTTCCACACCATGAACGGGGTGTATATCCCCAAAAAGGGAAGAGAAAAAGAGCCCCCGTCCGAAGCCAGCCGACCATTTTCCGCGGACCGGCGCGGCTTTGTTCTCTCCGAAGGGGCCGGCGCAGTGATCCTGACCACCAGGGAATTTGCCGATGCGCATGGCCTGCGCTATAATTGTCAACTTGCCGGGTGGGGCATGACTTCCGATGCCCACCACTTTGTGGCCCCATATTTTGAAACAGTCAGACAGTGCATGCTGGACGCCTTGGCGGATGCCGCTATTGCCCCGGAGGATATTGCCGCAGTCAACGCCCATGCCGCCTCAACCAGGGTCGGCGACAAGGTGGAATATGATGCCTTGCAATCGGTCTTTCGTGATGCGCTGCCGCCGGTCTGCGCCAACAAATCACTGATCGGCCACGCCATGGGCGCCTCCAGCATTCTTGAAACGATTTTTGCCCTGCAGGGAATGCAGGATGACATGGTGCCGCCCACCATCAATTACACCCCTGATCCTGAAATCGACCTTGATTGCGTGGCCGAAGGAAAACGTGCGTTGAACCAGGAATATGTCCTGAAAAACGCCTTTGGTTTCGGGGGCTGCAATAGTTGCGCGGTATTCAAGAGAACCAGCTGAACAATAAATGGGAATTCCATCTAAATAGAGACATATGAAAGCTCCCCTGAACAGAAAGGTATTTGTCGTTGGTTATGGCGCGGCCACGGCCCTTGGCAAAACATTCGCGGCAACCTGGGACGCCGCCGTGTCCGGCCGGGCCGGTTTTCGCAAGATAACCAGGTGCGAAGTCACCACCCGCAGCAACGTGGTGGGCGAGATCCCGGACTGGAATCCGGGCAGCCTCGACTTCGTGACGCGAAAAGAGGCCTCTCTCTGGGACGCGGCCTATGTCTTTCTCACCATGGAGGTATGCCGGGCGGCTCTTGCCCATGCGGGACTGCCGATCAACAACGAGACCGGCCCCAGAACAGGGTGCCTGATCGGGTCGGCCCTCAACGGGACCGACGCCTATCGGATTGCCATGGATAACTATGTCAACAGGGGGCCCTTAAGGATCAGTCCCTATCTCCTGCCCAATCTCTGCGCCAATCTTCCCGCGGGCAAGGCCGGCATGCTCCTGGGATTCTCCGGGCCCATCTTTTCGCCGCAGGGCGCCTGCGCTTCGGGG
Source organism: Deltaproteobacteria bacterium (assembly GCA_016219175.1). Taxonomy (GTDB): domain Bacteria; phylum Desulfobacterota; class Desulfobulbia; order Desulfobulbales; family SURF-16; genus SURF-16. The sequence goes on from JACRCD010000025.1 coordinate 19,372, forward strand.
AATCACGCCATTGCCCTCGGGGCCAGGATGATCCGGGACGGCGATTGCGATTTTGTCCTGGCCGGAGGTGTTGAAACCTGCCTTGTGCCTGAAATCATTCATGGCTTTGCCAACATGCTCGCCACCATCAAAGTCGGTCCCAAGGATCGCGCCGCGGCCGATCCCACCCAGGCCTCAAGACCGTTCAGCGTTGACCGGAAGGGATTTGTCCTCTCCGAAGGCGCCGGGGTCCTGGTTCTGGGGGCCGAGGAAGCCGTCCGCTCCTGGGGGCTGGCGCCAAAGGCGGAGGTCGCGGGCATTGGCTGGAATTCCGACGCCCACCATTTTACCCGCCCGAATCAGGAGACCATTGCCCGGGCCATCCATAAGGCCATTGATGACGCCGCGATCTCTCCCCGTGATATCGGCGCGATCAACGCTCACGGCACCTCAACAGCCACTGGGGACAGCACCGAGGTTGATTGTCTGCGGACCATCTTTGGCCGCCACCTGCCCCGGGTTCCCTTGTCGGCAAACAAGTCCCAGATCGGCCACAGCCTTGGCGCATCCGCCGCCATTGAGGCGGCGCTGGCCATTGAGGCCATGAACAAAGGGATCGTCCTGCCCACGGTCAACCATGTCCCGGACCCCAAGTTCTTCGACCTTGATGTGGTTCCCAATCAAGCCCGCAAACACGCGCATGAGTTTGTGCTCTCCAACTCCTTCGGTTTTGGCGGCACCAACTGCTGTATTGTTTTTCGAGGAATGTGATGCGACCAAAACCATTTATTCCGGAATTTCTGAACAAGCCCTCTTTTGTCAAGGATAAGAACAGCGGCTGTATCTGGCACCGCTGCGAGCTGCGCACCCTCTATGTGGACACGGACCGTTCCCAGGTTGTCTATCATGCCAACTATCTGCGATATTTTGAATTCGGCAGGGCGTCACTCATGCGGGAACTTTCCTATCCCTATAAAAAAATAGAGGAAAGCGGTTATATCTATCCCATTATTCAGACAGAACTCAACTATTACTCGCCGCTTTTCTATGACGATCTGATGTACATTCATACCCGGCCGGCCAGCCTGCAGTTGGTTAAACTGCAGTTTGATTACCTGATCACCAAGGCCGAAAACGGCGAGATCGCCTGCACCGGTTTTACCAAACATTGCGCGGTGAACACCAAAGGCATCCCGGTTGAGATCGATGCCAAGACCATCCGGCTCTGGCAGGAATTTCCCGGGTCATGACCACCTGGCAGACTTCTGTTGCCGTTACGGTCAAGCCCTGGTTCGCCGACCACTGCTTTAACGGCAAAGTCGTACTGCCGGCCGTTGAAAGCATGAGCCTGCTCGCCTCGGAGATGGCCGGGCATCACCCTGAAATCGACATCCGGGTCATGGAGAATGTCCGCTTTAACAAATTCCTTGAGATTCCGGGGGGAAGCACCAGGGTGGCTGCCCTGATTGAATACCGAAGGAATGAGAACGGCTCCATCCACGGCAAACTGCTCAGCCGTGCACGGCTCAGCGTGGGGACCAGGCTGAAGGAACATGGCGAGATCCTCTTTTCACCGGCCTCGCCAGCAGGCAAATTCAGTGCCGGGAAACTTCCGGGTTCTCCGTCCGGTCCCTTGACAAGGATCAGGGCGGAAGAGATATACCGGGACCTGGTGCCTTTTGGTCCCGCCTATCATACCCTGCGGGACACGCTGTTTCTTGGCGAAGAGGAGGCCTGGGGAAAGCTGCAAGCCCCGGCCCTGCCCGCGACGGATGGTGTCCGGGCCCTCATCGGTTCACCCTTTCCCCTGGACGGCGCCTTCCACGCCGCCTGTGTGCTCGGCCAGCGGCATGCGGACTTCGTCCCCTTTCCGGTGGGGTTTGCCCGGCGCCTGATAACAAAAGCCACGCAACCAGGCGGCAGCTATCTTACCAGGGTGGAATTAGTATCCCGGCTAGAGGACGAACTGGTCTTTAATCTGAATATCCTTGACGACCAGGGAGAAGTGTACGAGGCTGTAAGCGGCTTACGGATGCGGGATGTCAGCGGGGGAAGAATCAAACCGCCGGCCTGGATCAAGACCAGAACCGCGCACTGAAACCACCAGAGCCGCGGCTGGAAATAAACGATGTAATCGTGCTCTGCCCGGGGGCAGCGGGGCGAAATAAAGATGACGGCTTTGACTATTGCTTGACCCGGGCCAGCAGTTTCGCCATGGAGACCCGGGTGAGCCAGCGCAGAAAGATCAGGGAATAGACCGCCCCGGAAAGATACATGCCGAGCAGAAAGACCAGATGCGACAAGCCGTAGGTCAGAGGGCAGCCCAGCACGGCGATCCACGGCTCCCGCAGCTTGACGGACAGGACGCTCAGCGCGGCAACCGCGGGCCAGCCGATGAGAAAGCTTATGCCGATGGCGGAGACGCCGGCAAGCACCCTGGCGGTGGGCTTTTCCTTAAAGGCGGACAAATCGGCCCGCTCCTCGATGGCGGCGCGAACAAAAGGGGTTTGCGCAATTTTTAAGATACTCTTCCTGATCACGGGGATTGTCTTGCCGGAGAAAAATGGAAAATGGTGTTCAGCCGCGGGCCGGTCCTTTTATGCAAAATACACTACACTCATCATGCTAATCAACACAAAAACTTCTCTGGACAGCACCAGCGCCCCAGGCCTTGCCGAGTCCTGGAATTTTTTTGACAGGGTTTATTGTATTTCCATTGATGAGCGCGGCGACAGGCGGGCCCAGGCCAGAAGGCAGTTTGCCGAGACGGGTTTGCTGGACCGGGTGGAGTTTGTTATTGTCCCACGCCACCCTGCAAACCGGGTAAAAGGGATTTTTGAGTCCCACATGCTGTGCCTGAAAAAGGGGCTGAAGGCCGGAGCACGCCATATCCTGGTCTTTGAAGACGATGTCTTTTTCCGCAACGTAAATTCCCGCGCCCTGCGCGCGAGTTGCGCCCACCTTGCGAAAATGGACAACTGGAACGCCTTCTTTCTGGGCTGCCTCACCGCGGAAAGCCGGAAAACCCCGGCAAAATCCCTGGTTGCAATCACCTATCGTTGCCTGGCCCATGCATACGCCCTCAACGCTTCCTTTGCCGAGCGCATTATCCGGGAGGAGTGGAATGGTATCCCCTTTGACGAACTGCTGCGGAGAAACAACGCCGATTTTTTTGCCCTCTATCCCATGATCGCCTTTCAAGGGCTGGCCGGCAGCGATAATCAGACCGTCATGCTTGAGCGGCTGCGCAATTTTTTCGGCGGATTGCCCTTCATCCAGCGGGTAAACGAGTGGCACCAGAACCAAAAGGGGCTTTTTATCGCCGTTCATCTGGCCGTTTTTCTCGTGCTCGGCGCCTTAACATACTCCTTCTGGTGATGACGAGATGCTCAATTACCGTCTGCTGCTCATCGTCAGCTTCCTGATTGCCTGTTGCACCGCGCTGGGATTCCTGCGCCTTGACATCGACACGGATGTGGTGCGTTCGTTGCCGGCCGGCGACCGGGTTATCGCCGATGGCCTGGAAATTTTCAACCAGCATCCCATCCATGATCAGGTTGCGGTGGACATCATGATCAACCGTGATGATCCGGATACCCTGGTGGAATGCGGCGCCTTTCTTGCCCAGCAGATGAAGGACAGCGGCCTCTTTGTCCGGGTCGGCAGCGACTCCATGGCTGAGCTCATGCCGCGTCTTGCCTTGCACGTGGCCGGGAACCTGCCTTTTTTGTTTTCCCCCAGGGATCTCGAGGATGTCGCCCTGCGGCTGGACCGTGACCAGATCAATGAGCGCGTCCATAAACTCCATGGGGATCTCGGCAGCCTGGACGGGATGGGCCAGGCTGAGTTCATCGGCCTCGACCCCCTGGGTCTCAAAGACGCGATCCTGGCGAAAATGGCCCTGCTGGCCCCCTCCCCGAATGCCCGATTTTACAAAGGGAGCTTGCTCTCGGCGGATGGCCGGCATCTGCTGGTCACGGCCAGACCGCTTGCCGCGGGAAGCAATACCGCCTCTGCCGGCAGGATCTCCGAACTGTTTTCAGCAACAGCCCGGGAACTGGCAAAACATTATGAAGCCAGGGATGTGCAGGTAACCCTGACGCCGGTGGGGGCTTACCGGGCGGCCCTTGATAATGAGCGGATCATCCGCCATGACGTGCAGCTGGCCAATATGCTGGCCATCATTGGTATTTCCGTGCTGCTGCTCTTCTCTTTTTCCCGGCCGCTGATCGGCCTCATTTCCCTGCTGCCGGCCATTGCCGGCACAGCCGCCGCCCTGCTTGTTTATTCCCTGTTCCACCCATCCATCTCCATTATCACGCTCGGCTTTGGGGGGGCCGTCATATCCATCACCGTTGATCACGGGATCGCCTATCTGCTCTTTCTTGACCGCCCTCGGGAAACAACAGGCAAGGAGGCCGCGCATGAGGTGAAGTCTCTCGGTCTCATGAGTGTGATCACGACGATTGTCGCCTTTCTCATCCTCAGCGGCAGCGGGTTTCCCATTTTTGCCGAACTGGGGGTGTTTACGGCCCTGGGCATCCTCTTTTCCTTTCTCTTCGTGCACACTCTTTTCCCGAAAATTATTCCGGTTATGCCGGCTGGCCGTGACTGTTCCCGGCCTTTGCAAAAAATCGTCAATATGTTGTACAACACCGGCAAACCGGGCGCGGCCTTCGCCATTCTGCTGGCCATTACCCTGGTATTTTTCGCGAAACCCCAGTTTTACGTCAGCCTGAGCAGCATGAACACGGTCAGCCAGGAAACCGAGGCAGCTGACGCCCTGTTTACCGAGGTCTGGGGGAAAACCGGCGATCGCATCATTCTGCTGGATGCAGCTGAAACGATTGCCGCGATCCAGCAAAATAATGATCGCGCCCTCGGCCTGCTTGAAGAGGATGTGGAGCAGGAGATCCTGAGCGCGGCCTTTACCCCGTCCATGATCTTTCCGGGGAGCGCAAGGGCGGCCCGGAATCTGGCGGCCTGGCAGGCTTTCTGGGACAAGGACCGGAGAGAAGAGGTAAAAAAGGCGCTCAACGCCGCAGGAATCGCCCTTGGTTTCACCCCCGAGGCCTTCGCCCCCTTTTACGCACTGCTCGATCCCGCCATGACGGTAAAGCCAGACGACATTCCTGAAGAATACTACGAATTGCTGGGTATTACCGAGAGCAAAAACAAGCCGGGCTTGCTCCAGTTCAGCACCGTTGCTCCGGGTAAAAATTATGATGCCGCTCGTTTTATGGCCCGTTACGGCGGGGAGAGCAAAATTTTTGATGCCCGCTTTTTCACCAGGCGGCTGGCCGACCTCCTGTTTTCAACCTTTGCCGCCATGCTGGGGATCATTGCCGTCAGCGTGGCGCTGCTTCTCTATTTCGTCACCCTGAGCCTGCCGCTGACATTTCTCAGCCTGCTGCCCTCTCTGTTCTCCTATATCTGCACCCTGGGGACCTTGAACCTCATCAATCATCCCCTGGATATCCCAGCCCTGATGTTATCCATCGTCATTCTCGGCTTGAGCGACGATTATGCCTTTTTTTGCGTGCGTGCCCACCAACGCTATCGCCATACCGGCCACCCGTCTTACGACCAGGTCCGCGGTTCCGTCTTTCTGGCCGGCGCCTCGACCCTGATCGGCTTCGGCGTCCTCTGTTTTGCCGACCACAGCCTGTTGCGCAGCATCGGCATCACCTCTTTTTTAGGCATCGCTTACTCCCTGCTCGGCACTTTCCTGCTGCTGCCGCCGCTGCTGAATGTGTACTTTGCCCGGCAAACGCTAAAGGAAAGCCGCGCACCGCACGATCTTCCCCGGCGGGTCAACAGCCGTTACCGCACCTTTGAAGCCTACCCCAGGATGTTCGCCCGCTATAAACTGCGCTTTGATCCCATGTTTGCGGATCTGCCGCGGATGCTCGCCGCCAGAACAGAGGTGAAAACCATTGTGGACATCGGCTGCGGTTACGGCGTTCCTGCCAGTTGGTGCCTGGAATACTATCCGGAGGCCCGAGTCGCCGCCCTTGAGCCAGACCGGGAGCGGGTCAGGATTGCCCGCCTTGCCTTTGGCAAACGAGGAACCGTCACCCAGGGCTGGGCCCCTGATCTGCCTCCTCTGCCGGATGGTCCGGCAGACCTTGTTCTGCTGCTGGACATGCTCCATTATGTGGATGACGGGATTGCCGCGGCTATTTTTAATAAAAGCTTTCAGATTCTTGGCAGCGGGGGAGTTGTGGCGATGAGATTTACCATCCGCCCCGCCGGCCGCCGGTCGTTCTCCTGGCTGCTGGAGAATGTTCGGATAAAAGCCTTGGGCCAGCGGGCCTGGTACCGCTCCCGCGACAAGATGTCCGCACTCCTGGAACAAGCCGGTTTTGTGCTCCTCGTCAATGAAGTGACCGCCGCCAACCCCGAGCTGGCCTGGATGGTCGGCCGGGCGGAAAAAAGGTAGGCCATGCGGAACAAGGATTGTAAGGTATTCCTTTCCCCTGCCGAGAAAACCGGCTTTACCGCTCTGCTGCTTGCTTTACTGCTGGGCTGGTTCAACCCTGTCCTGGCGCCCCTGCCCTTATTATTTTTTCTGCTGCTCTGTCTCGGCATGCCCTTTTTGCCCGACGTCGGCTTTTTTCTGCCCCTCGTCAGCCGCGGCACGAGAAAAACAGAAGGGATAGCCCTCACCTTTGATGACGGCCCTTCGCCGGCATCCACCCCCATCCTGCTCGACCTTCTTGCCCGTCATCATCTGCCGGCCACCTTTTTTGTGGTGGGAGAAAAAGCAAGGCGGCATCCGGAGTTGATCGCCGCCATCCTGGCACAGGGACATACCATCGGCAACCATTCCTGGCGACACGACTATTTCCTCATGCTGCGGACGCCAAAGGTCCTGCGGGCGGATATCCGCCAAACCCAGGACATCTTGGCAAAATCCGGGGTAACACCACTTGTCTTCCGGCCTCCGGTAGGGATCACCGGCCCACGCCTTGGCAAAGCGCTGGCCAGGGAAAACCTTATTGCCGTTAACTACAGCTGCCGGGCCTTTGATGGCGGAAACCGCAACATTGGCAATCTGGCTGAAAAACTGCTCCGCCGGCTGCAACCAGGGGACATCATCATGCTGCACGACCTGCCCCCCCGGCAGAAGTCATTGTCAGGATACTGGCAACAGGAACTTGACCGCCTTTTTTCCGCATTGAACGAGAACTATCAGGTCGCGCCCCTGGAAGAGATCATTGAATACCCGGTGATGAGAAAGTCCGGCAAATCGCCTGCCCTCGGGAACGGGACGTAACGCCCTTTCCTCATCCGTCGCGCCCTGTTTTCCCTCCTGCTCACCCTAGACAACCGTCAACAGGATCCAGCCCACGGAAAACCTGCCGCTTTCAGGAATAACCCCCAGTATGCGCTGCCCCTTTTGCAGCCGGCCGGAAGAAAAAAGCTCTTCCAGCATTATATAGAAGGAGGCGGATCCGGTATTGCCCTTGGTGGGCAGGTTGGTGAACCAGCGCTCCTCGGGTATGTAAAAGTCTATTTCCCGCAGCTGTTTCAGGAGCGGTTCGCGGAAATATTGCGAAGAGTAATGCGGCAGGAACCAGTCAACATCACCGGCTGTCAGACCATATTTGGCCGCCACCCCTGGCAGGCTTTGCCCGACCAGGGTGCGCATCACCTCCCGGTTCAGCAGCCGGGCATCCTGTTTGACGGTAAAGACCCCATTGCCCGGGCCAATGCCTTGCCTGGCGCATTCCCGCCAGCCTCGGAGGCTCCCGTCTTTTTGTTTCACCGCCCCGGCATACATGCATGATTCAAACTTATGGGCATGGGAAAGGATCTCGATCCAGTCAATTCTCAAGGAGGGGCCATTTGCCGCCGGTTCTTTTTCGATCAGCACCGCCCCGGCCCCGTCGGAAAGCATCCAACGCAGAAATTCCGCTTCAAAGGAAAAGGCCGGGTGATGGTTTTCTTTTTCCGTTTGCGCGGCGGTATCCTGCATGGTCTGAAAAAAATCCCTGTGCATGAAAGTGGAGGCCAGCTCGGAACCGGTGGCAATCGAACGGTGGGTAAGACCCAGGGCCACCGACATGGCGCCGTATTTCATGGCCGTTAGGCCGGCAAGACAGATGCCGGCAGTGCTGATGACCTCGCACGGTCCGAGTCCCAGTTCTCCATGGACCATGGAAGCATGACCGGGCATGAGCTGGTCGGGTGATGAGGTCCCGCAACAGAGACAGGCGAGAGAAGAAGCGGCGGGCTGCCGGTCAGCAGGCAGCAGAAGACGGACCGCCTCGGCCGCCAATTGGGCGTTGGTATGGGTGGTAGCGCCTGTTTGCGGGTCAATGGCATAGTGTCTGGTTTTTATGCCGTTGCTGGCCAGAATAATCTGTTTGGTCTTGGCCGATATTTTATCCACCTTCCCCAGATATGCATCCAGGGCCTCGTTTTCCACGGGCTGGCCGGGCAGAAAGGCCGAAACAGCGGTAATAAAGGGCTTCATTTCTTACAACCGCGCGTTTTGATGACTATCGGCAAGAAGCTGGGCATACAAGGTATAAAATTGTTTTTCTTCAAGTTTTGTTTGAGTGACGGCATTGGTCAAAGTGTAATAATCAAGGTTATGATTGATGATCCGATGTTGCTGCTTTCTATGCAGCGGGGTACCGGGCAGAGGGGTCATGACGGTAATCATCGGCAGATCGATTCGTTTACCCTTGAGATAGGTGCTCAAGCGGGCAAAATCGTTTTCATCATAATCCGGGGAGATAATAAAATCACCTACTATGCTGATGCCGATGTCGTTCAAGATAGAAATAGCCTCGGTATTGACGGCTGCCTTATTGGCCTTGTTCATGGCGGCCAGGCTCGCATCATCAATCTCTTCAAAGCCGATAATCACGGCCCGCAGCCCCGCCTCTTTCCATTGCCGCAGCATTTCCGGGTGCCGGACCACGGTATCGGAACGGATATCGGCCAGATACTGCTTCTTCATTCCCGATTCCTGCAGGGCGCGGCCCAGAGCGGTTGCCCGTTTCACATCGCCAAAGGTATTGGCGTCCACCAGTCTGATGACCGGGACCTTCCCCAGCAATTGAATGTCTCTGATAACCGCAGCAATGGATTTTGTCAGATAGCTGCCCCCGGTCTGCCCCTTGATCGAGCAAAACGAGCAACTGTGCGGGCAACCATAGGCCGAAACGACAAACCCCATATTAATGCCGAGTTTTTCAAGGATGTAGTGTGAACGGTAGCGGCTTACCAGGTCATAATCGGGAGGACGTTCCATGACCAGATCATCAACACTGTTGCGGACCAGGGGCCGATTCACCTGTCCGCCCGGGTTTGTCCGGATGACGCCGGGCAGATTGAGATTTTTATCATTGCCGCCGGCAAGCGCGGCGACAAGGGCGGCAAAGTTTTTTTTCCCGATGCCAACCACGATATAATCAACAGCGACGTGATTAAAAAACGCCGGATCATTGCTCGCATGAATACCGCCCACCACCACCGTCGCCCGGCAGTTCTCCTTGATCCGCGCGGCCAACTGCAACACGACATTGGCCTCGCAGGTTACCCCGGTGAGGCCGACCACGTCCGGCTGAAAGTCGAGCAGCGCCTGAGGGAAGCCATCCGGCTCAGCTTTCAGGTCCAGGATACGAACCCGGTGTTCCAGCAGATTGCCGGCCAGTTCTTCCAGGGCAAGGGGTTCACCACGAAAAATCTGTTTAAGCGAAGTTATGCCGTACCGTTCTTCCGGGATGCTTCGCCCGCTGTTCGGGGGGTTGATAAGAAGGATATTCATGAACCTGAATCCGCAATGAAAAATCGTAATCCCTTACCGGGCTTTTGTGCTTTTTCCTCTACCGCCGCTCCCGTCCCTTGTTTTTTACAGAACTACCACGAAAACCCTGACAAAGAAACAGCGCCACCGAACAAATACGGCCCCTCATGAATATTGTCCGCGCCTGCGCCGTGACCGGCAACTTTACTCTCCGAGGGCAAAGCAAACATGATAACATAACAATTTGAATGGTGTTTGGCGAATAAAAAACGCAATACGGAGAGGTAATACCGCGAGGGTGCGGCATTGCATTATCTTTCCGGGTTTATCTTAAAGTCCCTTGCCAATCCGCGGCCTGGTGCTGTATAAATAATTTTTTCCGGCAATTCAGGTTATCGGCAGACTTGGCAGGGGATGGCGGCGCGCGTAAATAATCCCGGAAACGGCTCGGGTATTCCGTTCCCGTCTGCTCCCGCACCTCCCCCATGAACACCCTTACCGCCAAGCCGCGGGCAGGAGCGCAAAAAACATGACCATGTATCGCGGGCAAACCGTGAGGAAAGACAATTGCGTCACGCGGCCTCCCGCCTGCCTTTTCCTGCTGCTTTGGCTTATGGCAGGCACGGTTTTCCGGGCAGACGCGGCCGGAGCGGCATTCATCGATACAGCAAAAGACAGCTGGGGGATCCTGGGTGGTTATGGCCAGAGTTTTCCCGGCTGGGGCCAGACCACCGAGCGGGTCGAAACCCTTGACCTGGCACCGCGTTACAGTCATGTCATCCTTGCCGACCTTGGTTCCGGCTGGTACCGCGGTTTTCATGCCCTTCTGCTCGAACTGCCCGTCCATTTGCTGATCAGTCCGGAAACTTCCGCCATGGTGGGCCTGAATTTTTTGGCCTGTTATACCTTTACGGCGGCTGATACGCTGCGTCCCTATCTGTTTGGCGGAGGCGGCCCGGTGTACAGCTTCGCCGACATCCCCGGCATGGGGGCGGAGTTGAATGGAAATTATCAATTCGGCCTCGGCCTGGAATATAAGCAGACGAAGGCCCATAATCTTCTATTTGAAGTTCGCTGCCACCATATCTCCAATGGTGGGAGCGAGGAACCCAACGAACCGCTCAACTCCGTCAAGCTGCTTTTTGGTATCACCTTTTAACAACATAACCAGAGCAGGCAAACTTTTGGCCAAACCGCCACCATTTCACATGACAACAGCTGATCACCCCCTGGACGAAGATATAACCGAAGGCCAGAAGATTGTAAGTTATTCGGTAAACAGGCAAGGGGAGTATGAACTGGTGCCGGAGTTTATCTGGCAACCGGTGAATGTCGTTAATCATCAGGCCTGGCGGGAAATTGAAAAAAAAATCGCCCGGTCCCGGCAAAAAATTCTGGCCGGACAGGTCAGCTGCCTGCACTATTACATGACAGCCAACCAGATGGACCCTGCTTTACTGGCGCAGTACACCGGTCAATCCCGCTGGAAAGTGCTGATGCACCTTGTTCCCTTTATCTTTAAGCGACTTTCGCTTGATACCCTGCGGAGCTATGCCCAATTGTTTCGGATTTCCGTGGATGACCTCAGCAAGGGCAGGCTCGAACCTCCCGTTTACAATCGCAAATAGCCAGGAGGTACAGCCTTTTGCCGGATTTTCCTCATCATCAATCCGCCCACTGTGAAAGCGGAGTGGCCGCCAATTTGCTGACCCATCGGGGGATCAAAATCTCCGAAGCCATGGCCTTCGGCATCGGCGGAGGGCTTTTTTTCGGTTATCTGCCGTTTATCAGGATCAACGGCTTGCCCCTGGTCACCTACCGGGCCGCCGCCGGCCATATCCTTCGCCAAATCGCCTCGATTCCCGGCGTCCGCCTGTATCAGAAGAAGTTCCGCAACCGGGAGGAGGCCATGGCTGAACTGGATATGGCCCTTGCCTCCTCCATTCCGGTGGGACTGCAGACCGGGGTTTTCTGGCTGCCCTACTTTCCGAAGGCCATGCGCTTTCACTTTAATGCCCACAATCTTGTGGTGTATGGAAAGGAGGGCAATGAGTACCTGATCAGCGATCCCGTATTCCCCAACCCGGTCAGGTGCCCGGCGGATGATCTGGCCCGGGCCCGCTTTGCCTCCGGGGCCCTTGCTCCTAAGGGGAAAATGTATTATTTTACGGCCTTGCCCGCCAAGCTGGAACATGGGCCCCTTATCGTACGGGGCATTCAATCCGTTTGCCGGCTGATGCTGGACACCCCTATTCCGCTTATCGGAGTCAGGGGCATGCGGTTTCTGGCCAGAAGGCTTAGCAAATGGCCACGGCGTTTGGGCCGGGAAAGGGCGGATCTGCATCTGGGACACGTGGTCCGTATGCAGGAGGAGATCGGCACAGGCGGGGGGGGGTTTCGTTTCATGTATGCCGCCTTTCTTCAGGAAAGCGCGGAGATCATGCAGGAAGAGCTGTTACATGATTGTTCCGCCTCGCTGACCACGGCAGGGGATACCTGGCGGGAATTTGCCGCCATGGCCGCCCGCGTCTGTAAGGGACGGGCCCGGCCGGATGATACTTATGCCGCCATGGCCGGCTCTATTGACAGGTGTGCCGACTTGGAAAAAAAGATTTTCATAGCCCTGAAACAATGGGCCAAACGGCAGGCATGATGTCCGCTCATTCTCTTCCGCCAGGTCAGGGGCAAACCGCTGCCCTTTGGGCTGGTTCGCTGCTGAAACAGTACAAAAATACAGACCAGCCGGCATTGAATAATTTCAGCCTTGAGGTGCGGCAGGGAGAATTCTTTGGCCTGCTTGGTCCGAATGGGGCTGGGAAAACCACGGTCATCTCCATTTTTTCCGGTCTCATGCCCCCTGACAGCGGCACGGTTCGGGTCATGGACATGAATTTCCGGGAGAAACACAATGAAATCAAGCATATTCTTGGTTTGGCGCCACAGGAAATCGGGCTGTACAATAAACTCACGGCCAGCGAAAATCTTGCCTTTTTTGGCAGACTCTTCGGGATCAAAGGAAAAAAACTAACGGAAAGGATTCGCCAAAAGCTTGAATTTGTCAGTCTTGCCGAACATGCCGCACGCCCTGTTTCCACCTTTTCTTACGGCATGAAGCGGCGCCTGAATCTGGCGGCGGGGCTGCTGAATGATCCCCAGGTGCTTGTCCTTGATGAGCCCTGCGTCGGCATTGATGCCCAGTCCAGAAATCTGATCCATGAGCAGCTGAAAGAACTCAACCGGCGGGGAACCACAATCCTTTACACCACCCATTACATGGAGGAGGCCCAGGAGTTGTGCAGTCGCATCTGTATCATGGACAATGGCCGGCTTGTGGAACAGGGGCCTCCCGCAACTTTGCTCCGGGAGAGCGGGATGCCAAACCTGGAAGACCTGTTTCTCCATCTGACCGGAAAGGAACTTCGTGACCCATGATGTCCATTTCTGAATCATCTTTTTCGCCGGTCCTCGTCCTATGCTGAAAATAATTACAGCAACCGCCAAGGAACTCCTGCTGCTGCGGCGCGACAGGGCTGGGCTGCTCATCCTTTTTCTCATGCCGGCCATCCTGGTGGTGGTGATTACCCTGGTTCAGGAAAACGTCATGGAACTCACCGGCCAGAAGAAAACCCGGGTGGTGTTTCTTGACCTGGATCAGGGTGATCTGGGCCAGATATTGCGCCGGCAATTGGCAAAAGGCAATCTGCGGATTGAGGCATGGGATGGGAAGCAGAAGGACATGGCGGACATCAGGGAGGCGGTGCAGGATGGTGATTACCAGGTCGGCATTGTCATGCCACAGGACTCATCCCTCCGCTTCAAGCAGGAGGCCGCTCAACTTTTGCAACAAAACAACAATGGGGAAACGGGGGACAAGAGCGCAGGCCCCACCCTGGTGCAGGTCTTTTTTGACCCGCTGCTCATGGCGGGACTGCGTGCCGGCATAACCGCGCAACTGCAAATGGCATTAGCAACAATGGCCATGCAGGCAAAGCTTGAGGCCCTGGACAGGGTGCAGCAGGAAGCGCTGGCCGCTTTGCCTGCCGGGCAGGAATTACTGCCGCTGGCGCGCTTAAATCTCCCTGAGCTTGTCAAACAACCCCTGCTGTCCCTGCAAGAAAATCAAGATTTCCTGCCGTCAGCCGGAACAGTCCCCCATAATCCGGTGCAACAGAATGTACCGGCCTGGGCCTTGTTTGGCATGTTTTTTACCGCCATCCCCATTGCCGGAGCACTCATTCAGGAGCGCAACTCCGGCATCTGGGTCCGCCTGCGGGTTCTGCCGGTCTCCCCGCTTGTTCTTTTTGGCGGCAAAGCCCTGGCCTATATTGTTGTCTGTCTCTGCCAGTTTCTGCTTATCGCCCTTATCGGCGCCTATCTGTTTCCCTATGTCGGGCTGCCTGCCTTTACCATTTCCATGCACCTGCCGGCGGTGCTGCTTACCGTGTTGTGCTCCGGGCTTGCCGCCACCGGTTATGGCATTTTTCTGGGTCTGGCCTGCAACTCCTACGAGCAGGCCTCAACCGTGGGCGCCACCACGGTGGTGACCGCTGCCGCCATAGGGGGGGTGATGGTGCCGGTGTATGCCATGCCGCCCATGATGCAGCGCCTCAGCATCATATCGCCGCTCAATTGGGGGCTATCAGCCTTCCATGACCTGATATTGCGGGGCGACGCCTTGCCCGCCATCCTTGATGACCTCGGCCGGTTATTGCTATTTTTTGCCGTAACCACCCTGTTAGCCTGGAAACTGGCGGGAAGACGACACTCCCGTTTCTGATCGCTCTCTAATAACCAAACATAAGCCGGACAAACCTTTTCTTTATATAAAACCATGGATCCTTTACAACAAGAGCTTCTCCAACTGATCTGCGCCACCTGCAACCTTAACGATGTGGACTTAAACCAGATAGGCCCCGATGATCCCTTGATCGGTCCGGAATCTCCGCTGGGAACCGACTCCCTGGATGCCCTTGAGATTGCCGTAACCGTTCAGAAAGAATATGGGGTCAGAATGGATGCGGAAAATACCAGCCGGTCCGTTTTACAATCCGTGGCAACACTTGCCGACTATATCAGAAAAAACCGCTAAGCCCGGCCGTACTCATTGTCCTGTCGCGTCGCTGCTCGCTTGCCTTTATACCCCCTCGCGGGGTGTTCGCGTTCTACTTTTGATTTAGAAATGGAATTATACCGCCCCTGTTGTTTTGGTGTTTGCCGCGCAGGTGCTGGCATCCGCGGCGTTGCGCCAGCAGGTGGGGTCCGAGGCGAGATAATCCCCGGTGAGCTGATAGGCGGCCCCGCGGCAGCCGTAGCATTCATCGGCTTTCTCGCAGCTGTGGCATTCCCCTTTTATCGTCTCTCTGTAATTTTTGAGGTTATTGACGACCTCGCTGTGTTTCAGGATATGGGCAAGTTTTTTATTGCGGATATTATCCAGGGCAATGGTAACCCCGACACAGGGCATGACATTGCCGACGGCGGTGACCACGCAGGAGACCTGGTGGCGCATGCACTTATGTCCCACCAGTGGCGGCTGAGGCTCCCAGTGGCGGCCGAACCGCTCCAGGTCGATTTCCGCAAGTTGCAGAAACAGCTGCCTTAACTCAACGGAATCGACCGTAAGCCAGGTATTTTTCAGGGCATTGGCCTGGGGCGTGATGATTTCAAAATAGGGTTCTATATTTTCCTCCCGCAGCCAGCGCCACATTGCCGGTAATTCTTTGATATTCTGCCGGCATATCACGGTGCTGATCGCCAGAAAGAGATCCGCTGACGGGTATCCGGCCTTCTTCAATGCGGCCAATGCCCTGTTGATGGTGGCAAATGCCCCTCTCTTTCCAGCCAGCTGGTCCTGGATCATCTCGTTGCGGGAATTCAATTTCAGGACGACGCGCACCTTTTTTTCGGCCAGAAGGGCGGCAAGATTTTCATCCACCCCGGAACCATTGGTGAACATTTCGATCTCAAGCCCCTCTTTGTCAATAAAACACAGCATTTCAGTAAGATAGGGATAGATACTTGGTTCTCCGCCCAGAATGATAACCTTCCGCGCGCCCAGATCCCTGGCCTGCAGAATGACATCTTTTATTTCCTCTCTGGACAGCTCATTCTTAAACTCCTTCTGATCCGGTACATAGCAGTATGAGCAGCGGAAATTACAAATGCGGCTGAATTCGATCTCCATGGAGAGGAGCCTGCCCGCGGCAACGGCCTCGCGGATTTCCTGTTCGGTAAACTCAAGATTATATATCTGCATGGTTTTTAGTATTGTTCCTGGTCTTGAAAGAGGATTCTCATTTCGCGAGCTCGCTGTATGCCTGCAATACCCTCTGTTCGAGCCTGGCGGTCGAAGGCGTGGTATGTTGGCAGGCCGGCTGGATGCGGTCGATTATCTTCAGCGAGATAGTATTTTTTATCCTGGTGTTAAAAAGAAATTTACCCGGCATGAAGAGTTTATCCGTATTGGCAAGCCGCAGGACATACACGGGGGCATGGCACAGCCTGGCAATTTTCAGGGCTCCCCGGCGCAGGTTGCCGATTTTCCCATCCCGGCTTCTGGTTCCTTCCGGAAAGATAAAAAGATTGCCGCCTCGCTGCAGGAAATCCTTCATTGACTCTAATTGGTCGATCATCATCCCGGAGAATTCCCCGTTGCCGGAGGCCGGCAGGTAGCCCGCTTTTTTTATTACCCAGCCAAAGACCGGCATTTTAAAAAAACGTGTTTTGACAATGGTGCGATGCCGTTCCAGAAGGGCAATCAGCAGCAATGGATCCAGATAGGAGAGATGGTTGCAAACAATCACCGCCGACCTGATTGCGCCTACCTCTTCGTCAATCTCCCACCGGTGATTAGGGGCGGCAACCCGGATTATCCGAAATAAAACCTGATAAAAACGGCTGCTCAGCCGCTGAATGCTGGTCTCCGTCTCGCGGGCGAACAGGGCCGCGCCAACATAACGCCATGAAAAGAACACCAGAAAACCCAGCGTGAACCAGGCCCAGCAGAGGATGGTTACCAGAAAATCGCTAAGCAGATCCTTTCTCATGCCGGAAAGGAACTATTTGTCCAACTCGCTGCCAGCCTTGACGATCAGGCAGGTGTTGACCCCGCCGAAGGCAAAGTTTTGCACCGCGCCGATCTTTATGGGGGCCGGGGTCACTTCCCGTACATGCCGTAACATGCCGCAGCGCTCATCAACCTGTTCAAGATTTAAGGTGGGGGCAATAAAACCCTGCTCCATCATGTAGATGGTTAAAATTACCTCAATCACCCCGCAGGTTCCCATGGTATGGCCCATGTAGCTCTTCAGGCCCGTGACAAATGGGGTGTTCTCACCATACACCGCGGCAATGGCCTGCGCTTCAATCACATCACCCATTTTGGTGCCCGTGGCATGGGCGCTGATAAAATCGACGGCCCCGGGAGAGATCTCCGCGTCTTGCAGGGCCAGACGCAGGGTGGCGGTGATGCCTGCCAGGTTCGGCAGAATGAGGTCGCCGCCGTTATTGTTGCAGGCAAATCCGATGATCTCGCCTAAGATTTTGGCGCCGCGCCTTTTTGCCGATTCATATTCCTCAAGCAGTACGGCCCCGCCACCCTCTCCCACCACCAGGCCGTCGCGTTTGCTGTCAAAGGGGCGGGGCGTGCGCCAAGGCGTCTCATTATAGGCCGAGGAGCAGGCAAGCAGGTTGTCAAAAACCGCCACGGTGGTGGTGTCGTATTCATCGGCGCCTCCACAGATCATGGCGTCCTGCATGCCGAATTTGATCATTTCATAACCGAAACCAATGGATTGACTACTGGTCGTACAGGCGGTGGATGAGGCGATTACCCTGCCGGTAATGCCGAACATTCTGGTGATATTCACCGCGGTGGTATGCACCATTGATCTGAGATAATCCACCGCGCCGATGGAGGAAAATTTTGCATCCAGCTCCTGGAAAAAGGTCCGGTAGATGTCACGCTGGACCGTGGGACTGCCATGCGTTGAGCCGAAAGCCACACCCAGACGGCCGGAAGTGATGAATTCCCGACTCAAATTCGCCTGTTCCAGGACATCTTGCGCCACCTGACAGGCATAATAGGCCACCGGTCCCATGGTCTTGCGGTACTGTCTTTTAAATCCGTAATCTATCGGATAATCGACTGTCCCGAACACCCGGGAATGAATGTGCTTATTCAACAGTCCATCATCCCGCAGGGGTTTGACCCCGGATTTGCCCTGCCTAAGGCTGTCAATGATGTCGTTTTTATCCCATCCGATGGGAGTAATGGCTGAGCAGGCCGTAATGACAACACGTCGTTTCATGGGATTTTTGCTGAGGGGATTATCGGTGACGAGATGAGTCTATTGCTTCAATATAGTCAAGAACATCGTTTATGGTCCGGATCTCCATGGCCTTCTCCTTTTCTTCCCGCGTGAGGGTGATGCCGAGGATCACTTCAATTTTTCCCAGGAGTTCAATAGCATCAATACTGTCAAAGCCATGATCGTCACGGAGGTTATCATCAAGCCCCGGCTGCGAAAACTCAAAGTCCACTGTTAATATCGTCAGGATTTTTTCTTGTAACTCATCTCTATTCATCACATGTGTCCGGCAAGGGCTCTGGCAAAACAAAAACTTTAATCAAAGACATCGAGGTTAGATACTATATTTTTCTATTAAATTCAAATGAGATTGGCGGTTGTTAGATTGTTTGTGTAAATGGCCTTTGAAAAAAACTGCTCGCTCGTCGGCCTGTCGACGGCAATCACAAAAAGCTGAAGAATCAATGTAACTATCCAGGTGGATAGACTGAAGGCTATCGACTGAAGGAAAAACGCCTGAAATATGCAATACGACAGTACCGACAGCCTTACAGCCTTCTGTCTACAGTTTAAAGAGGTAAATAGTTAGGAACTGATTTGAGAAAACGGGCTGCAATCAGCAGAGCGGCATAACTACTAACGGCTCAACGCGCTGGCTGCCAAGACATCCCCAATCCGGGACAACCAACCTTTCCGCCGTTCTCTCCTGCCTGTCTGCGATCACATCCCCGGCGGGGGAGGAGGAGGGGGCCCCGGAGGCGGAGGGGGGATTATCAGATCCGGCGGGGGGGAAACCCGGGCCGGACTGGACATTGGTCTTGTTTCTTCGTACACCTCCCGTGTTTTCGTGTAAACCCGGCCCGACACGGGGACAAGATGGCCGTTGGCATACATGCACTGCACGTAGGCATTGTCATACTGCCGCTGGCTATAATAGGAGGACCCCTGAGCCGCCTCGATTCCGACCAGGCTCCCGAAAAGCAACCCCGATCCGGCCCCGACGGCGGCCCCCCTTTCCCCTCCCATGACGGCGCCTGCCGCCGCGCCTATGGCGGTGCCGGTCACGGCGCTGGCCACGCCGCTCTGGGTGGCGGTCTGACTGGGGGAGACGCCACCCACATATTCCAGGGCATACTGTCTGCACCTCATGTCGTCGTAGCGGAACTGCTCAAAGCTTTTGTTCGAGCCGGGGTACACCATCACCGATGGACCGGTGGGCAGCGTGGCGCAGGCCCCCAGGAAAAACAGCATGGACAGCGGCAGCCACTTCAAGGTCGCGGATCTCATGTTTTTTTCTCCTGGGTCAAGGGGTTGGTTGCGTTTGGGGGAGAACCTTCAGCCATCCCCCCGGGCACTCTCTGACAGAGGGATAGTATCCCTGCGGATCGGGGCAGTAGTACCAGTAGCTTTGCGGCTCCGGGGCAACAGGTTCGGCAGGAGCCCGTTCAATATAGACCGATGGCGGGGGTGGGGATAGGTAATAGGGTGGGGGATAGTCGTAGTAATAGGGCGGCGGGTAATACCGCCAGCCCAGCAGAGGCGGACCGATGAAGATGTCGACATTGCCGCGCCAGCCGTGACCATGGCCGTGACCGCGCCAACGAGCCCAGGCAACCTGGGTCGAGCAGATTATCAGGAGAACCACAATGAGTATTGTTCTGGACCAATTCATCTTCGTCCTCCTTCAAGGAGCGATTTTCCCCCACGGAGCTGATATGCAAATGGACGAACCCTAACCCTTCCTCAGATATATTATTTTACAACACAATTAAATGATTGTGCAAGGAATATGAGCCCAGGCCTAGCGGCTCTTTATTTCTGGTAGGCTATTTCATAGTGCAACACATTGAATTAACAGCCTATTTCATAGTGCAACGAACCGAAAAGAGAAAGCCTGGTTTCCGATTTTGAGTAATATTTTTTCTTGACACCCCCCCCTGTGAGCATTATGGATAACCAGCAAATTTTTTCGTGCTCCGTAAAAACCCTTATACATACAGGGGATTAACAACATTACGGAAGAGGAAGCACGTAAATTTGATCATATGAGCGGATCGCGACAATTTGCCACATCGCCGGTCTCAAATGTTTTATTACTCTTAGGGAAAAAGAGAAAGAGGAGGATGTATTATGTTGAAAAGCTGGAAAGAGAAAGTCGGGATGCTGTGTGTGCTCCTGACCTGTACTTTAATGCTGAGCCCGGCCTGGACCCTGGCCAGCGAGGTGGCGGCAACCGCTCCGGTGGTGCCGAACCTGGAGGACCCGAACTGGTGGAAATGGCCCGTGCTGCTGCTGGTTGTCACCTTTTTCATGGGTATCGTCGCCGTGCTCGGCGGTGTTGGCGGCGGCGTGCTTTTTGTGCCCATCATCGGCGGATTTTTTCCGTTTCACCTTGATTTTGTCCGCGGCACCGGTCTGCTGGTCGCCCTGTCCGGCGCCCTGGCCGCGGGACCCGGTCTGCTGAAGGCCAATCTGGCCAGTCTGCGCCTGGCCCTGCCTGTGGCGCTGATTGCCGCCACCATGGCCATCGTCGGCGCCATGGTCGGCCTAGCCCTGCCCACCCATATCGTGCAGCTCGCCCTGGGCGGCACCATTCTCGGTATCGTGGCCATCATGCTCTCCGCCAAGAAATCAACCATTCCGGATGTGCCCAAGGCCGATGCCCTTTCTTCCGCCCTACGCATCTGCGGCATTTACCATGAGCCAAGCATGAAGCAGGACATCAACTGGAAGATCCACCGCACCCCGGCCGGTCTTGCCACCTTTATCATCATCGGCTTCATGGCGGGCATGTTCGGCCTCGGCGCCGGCTGGGCCAACGTTCCGGTTCTCAACCTGATGATGGGCGCGCCGCTGAAGATCTCCGTGGCCACCTCCAAATTCCTGCTTTCCATTACCGATACCTCCGCCGCCTGGATCTATGTCAACAATGGCTGCGTCATCCCCATGCTGGTTGTCCCTTCCCTTATCGGCATCATGCTGGGTTCCTTTGTCGGCGTCCGCCTGCTGAAGGTGGCCAAACCCACCTTCATCCGCTGGATGGTTATCGCCATTCTTCTTTTCGCCGGACTGAAGGCCATGCACAAAGGCCTGAGCTCCATGGGCATCCTTTAATCCAAGCAGACCATGAGGAGAAATAATCATGAGTGAAATAGTAACAAAAGACGCAAGCAAGGAACAAGTTTTCTACGCCACTATCCTGGAAAAAGGCATGTTTTTCGGACTGGGGCTGATGTTCATCACCTTTGCCCTCTATGTGTTCGGCATCATGGAACCGGTGGTGCCGGTTGACCAGGTTGCCAACTACTGGGCTATGCCGGTGCACGATTACCTGGTCTCCATCAACCAGAACTTTCTGCACTGGGAGCATGTGCCCACCGGCTGGTCCTGGATGAAGCTGCTGGCCAAGGGCGATTTTCTCAACTTTCTGCCGGTTGTCATCCTGTCCGGCGTGACGATTGTCTGCTACATTGTCATCGTGCCCGGACTCTTTATGCGCAATGACAAGGCCATGGGTTTCATCGCCCTGGCCACCGCCGTTATCCTGACTCTTGCCGCAAGCGGGGTGCTGCGCGGCGGCGCCCATTAATATTTTTCATCCGTACCAGACATAACAAGCCGTCTTGCAACACTGCGAGGCGGCTTTTTTTATTTCTTGACAGGGTAGAACGAAGAAGGTTGATTAGTCTGAATGCTGTTAGTAACAAAGGTCAGTCAATGGCCGGGGGAAAGTATTTTCTTATCCGGTCAGCCCTTCCGTCTAAAAGTTTTCAGTCTCTTCCCCGGGTAATTACGACAGGATACACATGACAGCCGCAGACAGTAAAATCTTCGCCATCGGCGATATCCACGGCTGCTTCAGCAAACTGCGCGATCTCTTGGCCCGGCTGCCTTACACAGCAGGCCGCGATCGTCTGGTTTTTCTGGGTGACTATCTCAACCGGGGCCCCGACTCGGCCAAGGTGCTGGAGCTGCTCTGTGCACGTAAAAAAACCGACCCCGGTCTCACCACCCTCATGGGCAACCATGAATATCTTCTGCTCGAGTACCACCGCACCGGTGATGAGGCCCTGCTGCCCTACCTGCGCGCCATGGGCATCGAGGCCACCCTGGCCAGTTACGAACCCGGCAACGCCTTCAACCTGCGGGACCTGAACTTCCTACCCGCCGAGCATCTGCACTTTCTGCAAAACCTCCTGCCTTACTGGGAAACAGACCGGTACATCTTTGTCCACGCCGGGCTGGAGCCGGACCTGCCCCTGGCCGCCAATGACCCGTCAACCCTGTGCGAGAC
The DNA here is from genome assembly GCA_016219175.1 of Deltaproteobacteria bacterium. Lineage (GTDB taxonomy): Bacteria > Desulfobacterota > Desulfobulbia > Desulfobulbales > SURF-16 > SURF-16. The sequence goes on from JACRCD010000025.1 coordinate 41,717, forward strand.
GCGCAACACCTTCATCGACAGCAATCATGATTTCGGCCGGAAGGTCATCTTCGGCCATACCCCTTTTGAGCTGCCCCTGGTAACCCCGACCAAGATCTGCATCGACACCGGGGCGGTGTACGGCAACCTGCTCACCGCCATCGAACTGCCCGGTGAAAATTTCTATCACGCCTGAGTTCAGACAACCTGATCTCGGCAGATTAAACGCTGGTGCCAAAATACAAGATCAAAAAAAGTGCCTAAAGTACTTAAAATACTTCAAGTGCCTAAAGTTGTGGTACTTTCTGATCAGATAAAACCTTTCACTTTAAGTACTTTAGGCATTTTAGGCATTTTAGGCACTTTAAGTACTTAGACCGGTAACAAGCCAGAATCTGAGATAGCGGCTTAACTTATTGAAATTACGTTATGGCGTCAGGAGTTTTGGAGTTGCATTGCCGGCAAGCTCGGCCGCCAGGGTCTCCAGCCGGTAATCGCCGTCCAGAAAGGCGCGGGCCACCTTGGCAACCAGCGCGTCGCTATGCATGGCCGCGTCCAGCAGCCGGGAAAAGCCAAGCAGCCGCCCGACCACCCGGAGCTTTTCCTCCAGAACCTCGGCTGTCCCCCCCTGGATGGAGGCGGTGAGCAGATCTTCCCGCAGGTCACAAAAAAATCCAGTCGCGGCCATGATCTCGGCCAGACAGCGGACCCGGCGGCAGCGTTGCGCGAGCCCCGCGCCGCCCCCCTTGAAGCGGAACTTGATGTAGTTCAGCCTGGCATTCAGGCCGCAGATGGCATCCACCATGGTGAAGTGAAAATCCATGCGGGCATTGAGGTTGAGAAAATCGCGGGTCACCAGGGCGTAATTGGGCAAACCGATGGGCCGGGCGGAGCGGTGGTCGGTTAAGAATCGCGACATGATCGAGCCCACCGCCACGCCGGAGGCCATCGGTCCCCAGTTGAGCCCCGGGGTGACGACCCCCTGCCAGAGGGCCTGAAAGGGCCGGGACAGCACCTGCTCCGGCTTGGCCCATCGGCCGCTACCGGCCAGGAGCCCGCCGCCCAGGTCGATGATGGAGAGGTGAAAAGGCACCTCGCTTTCCAGGTGAACGGTCACCCCGGAGGCCCGCTCAACCGCCTCGTCTCCGGCCTCGAACATGGCCAGCACCGCCTTTTCGTGGGCGTAGCGGACCAGATCATGCAAGGTGCGGCATTCCGCGATGGTAAAGGTTGAGCCATAGGCGTCGGTGAGGTTTAGGGGCACGATCCGGTCATAGAGGGCAGCGGCCAGCGGCTCCCGGGGTTTGGCGCTCCGCTCCTGCCAGGAACCACTTTTCCGCCGGTGACTCTCCCGGCACCACGCCATCTCCTCAGCGCTGGCCTCAAAAACCGCGCCACCCTCGCCATCAACCAAAACCGCAGCATTGTCCGTAAGCTCCACCGTGGCTCGACCAAGCCCGGTCAGCATGGGAATTTCATACTCCCGCGCCACGCAGGAGAGGTGATCGGCCGGGTTGCCCAAGTCGACCAGCAATCCCCCGACCTGCCGGAGAACGCCCACCGCCTCCACCAGACTCTGATGCATGACCAGCACGTAGGGCGGATCGGTCAGCGCCTCAAGGTCCCGTCTGCTCCCGACAAGGCGCACCCGCCCACCTCCCAGACCCGGGGCCGCGACCAGGCCGCCGCTCAGAATCGGCTTGCGGCCGGGACCACTCCCCGTCCCGGCGGAGCGGCCGGCAACCACCTTCAGCGGCCGGGACTGGAGAAGCACCACCTTGCCCTGGTGGTCCACGGCCCATTCAATATCCTGGGGTCCGCCCTGCCATTCTTCCACGGCCAGGCCAAGCCTGGTCAATTCCAAAATTTCAGCCTCGGACAACACCGGCTCCGCGCAACTCTGTTGGTCAAGCACCTCTTCCAGCACGCCGCCTGTCCCGGAGCTGACCAGGCGGCGGCTCTTTTGGGCCACCTGCCTCTCGCCGGGACCGGAGCCGTCCCGGGGAGGCTGATAGACATCGGCCGCTTCGCTGCCGGCCACGGCCAGTTCCCCCAGCCCGTGTACCCCGCTGATCAGCATCCTGCCGCTGCCGGCAAAATTCGGGTTCACCGTGAAAAGAATGCCCGCAGCCCGGGCATCCACCATTTCCAGACAGAGAATGGCCAGGTCGAATTCATAAGGGGCCAGCCCCCCATGCCGCCGGTAGGCGAGATTGCGCACAGTGAAGGCGCTGGCCACCACCTGCTTGAAGGCCTCCTCCAGCTGCGGCACCGACACCACGTTCAACACCGAAAGATACTGGCCGGCAAAGGAGTGGCTCAGGGTATCCTCTCCCACCGCGCTGCTCCGCACGGCAAGCCCCTTGCCCGCCCGGAAGAAGGGCGTGGCGGCGCCAGCCAGGGCGGCGCGCAAATCCTGGGGCAGCGGCGTGGCCAGGATCAGCCGCCTGACCTCATCCACCGCATCCTGACCGGGCAGGCCATCCCCGTTTTTTTCCCCCGCCCGCAGCCGGGCCACCAGCCGCATATAGAGATTTTCCTGATCCAGAAAGAGACGGCAGACCGTAACAGGCAGCACGAACCCGGCCGGCACCGTAAACATGGCGGTCCGGCGCAGCCGGGCAAGAGTGGCGGCCTTGCCGCCCACACCCCGCAGCATGGCCGGGGTCACCTCATCCAGGCCAAGACAGAAGGGCAGCCGTTCCGCCTGGGGCAAGCCGGCCAGCTTCTTTCTGATTGCCGCGGCCAGCAGCGACTGCCGCTGGGTCAGGGGTGCGGAGCGGCCACCGGTGAGGCGTTCCAGCTTCTCCACCAGATCGGCCGTGACCTCCAGCAGCTCGGTCGTGTCCCCGCTCAGGGCGCCGGGCCAGATAACCGGTGAGCGCAGGGCCCCCCCCAGGTCGGTGATGAGCTCCACCGCCCGGTGGTTGTCATCAAGCAGGACGCGGAAAACCTGGTACCGGGCCCGCAGCCTGGCCAGCTGCTCGTTCTTGCGCTGTTGGCCGCGCTGGCGCAGGGCGGTGAGGGGGTGCAAAAGCCAGTCGCGCAGCATCTCAGCGCCCAGACGCGAATGGCTCATTGCCGATGCGTCCCAGAAATTCCGTAAAAAAGCGGTCCATGGCCGCGTCATCGGCCATCTTGACATCAAGCTGGCGGGTGAAGGCGACCAGCTCGCCCAACCGGACCAGAATGCTTTCCAAATGGGAGCGCTCCAGCATCTTGGCCTTGCCAAGCACCAGGTCGCCCTTGCGTTCCACCTTGAAGTGGAGGCCGGCCAGCACCTGACCGATCATGACTGCCCGCCGCTGCCGCTTGCCCTCCTCGGCAAAGCCGCCGACAAAACGGAAATAGACATAGTTGTCTTCCGGCTCATCGGCCAGGTAGCAATCGATGATGTTGAAATGGTAACCCAGCCGCAAACTCAGGTTGCAGTAATTTTCAGCGATGATGGCCAGGTTTTCGCCGCTGTAGGCCGGGGCGTTGGTCAGCATGGTCAGGGGACGGGCGAGACCCGAAAGAAAATCCCGCATCCCGAAGGGGGCGGGCTCACGGTCCCAGGCCTGCTCGTTCAACAGCCCGCGCAGCAGACAGGAAAAAGGACGGCTCGTCACCTGCCCCGTCTCCACCCGGCTGCCGGCGGACTCTGCCAGACCGCCGCCTATATCGATAAGGCGGATCTTGATGGGGAGGTCAGCCGTAAGCAGCGGGCCGCCGCCGGACATCTGGCGGCCGGAGGCATGAAAGTCTATCATTTCGGCCACCGCCCGTTCATGGCAGAAACGGAGAAAATCATGGATGGTGCGGCAGCCCTCCATGCGGAAGGCCGGGTCAGCCGGATCCACCAGATTCAGGGGGGCAATGAGCCGCAACAGACTCCTCAGCTGCCGCGCTTCGAGGTTGTCCGCCCAGGACGCCATCCCGTTGCCAGCGGGCAGACCGGCCGGGAGCTCAACCCGGCCCTGGTAGACCGTGCGCTCCTCCACGTCGATCATCACCTCGACCCCGTCGGCCAGCAGGCGGGTGGCCTCCCCGGCGCCGAACAGGGCCGGGGTCCGGTACTCCCTGGCGATGGTGGCCAGATGGCCGGTGGGACTGCCGATATCAGTGATAATCGCCGCGGCGCGCCGGACGATGCCGGCCAGACGGGGACTGGCATAACGGCTCACCGCCACCGCGCCCACCGGGAAACTCTCGGTTGGGGTCTCATCCGTCACCCGCACCACCCGCCCGCCCGCCAGACCAAGCTGACAGACATGGCCGCGGTTGGTCATGAGCACCGGCAATCTGGACAGCTCGACAGCCAGATGGGCCGGGGTCCCGGCGACAGCGGACTGCCGCAGCCGCAAGGGGCGCGACTGGAGAATCCAAAGCCGGCCTTCGGAGTCGAGGCACCACTCGATATCCTGGGGCGACTCGAAATGCTTCTCAAGCTGCAGGCCATATTCGGCCAGCTGCCGCAGAACCGGCAAACCCACCACCCCGGAGCCGCGCCGCAGGCCGGAGACCGCGGGCGCCGCCGGATCAGGCCCGTCCATCGCCGTGCCGGAAGCACGGACGGCAATGGTGCTGGACCGCGGATTAAAAGGATGGCTGCGGCTCAGCTGGAACCGGTCCCCGCTGTCGCGTCCGGAAACCAGCGTCTCCCCGGCTCCGGCCACCGCCGAAATCACCAGAACCTCGGCCTCAGGCCTGTTGGGATCACGGGTATACAGCACGCCGCTGGCCAGGGCCGCCACCATGGGCTGCACCACCACGGCCATGGGCGCCTCCTCCGCTGAGACGTCCGCCTCGACATAGCCCAAGAGGCGCTCGGAAAAACGCGAGGCCATGACTCGCAGGCAGGCGGCGCCAATTTCCCCGGCCGGGACAGAAAGGAAGGATTGGAACTGGCCGGCAAAGCTGCGCTCCCCATCCTCCCCCACGCCGCTGCTGCGCACGGCAAAGCAATCAGGTTGCCATGGCCCCGCGCCCATTTTTTTCACGGCTGCGTTTATGGCCGCGGCAAGATCATCCGGCAGCCGGGCCTCCGCAAACAGTTTTCCGATGCGGCCGGCCCGCTCGGCTGCATCGGAAAAATCACGGAGGATTTCATTGCAGCGGGCAAAAAGGTTGTTGGCCTCCATGAACCGGCGATAGCCGGCGGTGCTGACCACAAAACCAGCGGGGGTCGGCAGCTTGAGGGTATTGAACACCTCTCCCAAATTGGCGCCCTTTCCCCCGGCCAGGTGAACCAGGTCACGGTGCAGCACCTCCCACTCCAGCACCAGCTGCGCGCCATAGGGACCGGGGCCGCCGGCCAGGATATCGGCCAGCTGGTCGGCGGTGGCGGTGAAGCGCTCATAGAGCAGCCCGTAGCGGTCGGCCGCCATGGCATTCAGGTTATAGATGACCTGGCGGCCCTTTTCAACAATACCGGTCACCGAGATGCGCAGAAAAGAACGGTCGTAAATATACTCGCCGCCCAAGGCCCGTTCCAGATCGGCGATCATCTCCAGAATCCGGTTATTCAGGGCCAGGATGCGGCGGAAATGGCGGAACAGGGCGGCAAAACCCTCCATCCCTTCCTGTTGTTTTGTCCCGGCCGATCCCTTGCCTCGTATCATCGCTCTTCCTCATTCCGCCGGCTATCCTCGCTATCCACGAGCGGCAGGGCAATGCGAAAGATCGTGCCGCGCCCCGGCTCGCTTTCCAGGCCGATCACCCCGCCGTGCTTTTCGATAATGGAATAGCTTACCGAAAGGCCAAGGCCAGTGCCGTCGCTCTTGGTGGTGAAAAAGGGATCAAAAATGCGCTTGCGGTCTTCACTGCTGATGCCCGGTCCGGTATCGGTGATCTCCACCACCCCGGCCTGCTGCTCCGGCATGGCCAGCACCCGGACGGTCAGGCAACCGCCGGGCCCCATGGCCTGGATGGCGTTCAGCATGATGTTCACCAGCACCTGCTCGATCTGACTAGGGAAACCGCTGCTTTTGACCGGCCCGGCCGGAAAATCGGTTTTGACCTCGATCTGACTGAGGCGCAGCTGATTTTTCAGGAGCCCGACGGAATTTTCAGCCAGCTGCACCACATCCATCACCACGGGATCGGTAATCTTGGCCTTGCGGATAAAAACCAGCAGATTCTGCACCACCTCCCGGGCCCGCTCGGTCTGGGCCAGGATCTCCGCCACCATTTCCCGGGTAGCCCCGCCTTCCTCCTCCGGCAGATCCTCAAGCAGCACCTCGGCGGTAAGCGAGATGTTGTTTAAGGGATTATTGACCTCGTGGGCCAGGCCGGCGGTGACCTCACCGATGGTGGCCAGCTTGGCCGACTGGATCAAGGCCTCCTGCTTTTCCACCAGGCTGCCCAGCATGAGATTTAAGGAGTTGACCAGTTCCACCCCCTCCAGCGATCCCCGCACCGCCGGGTCCATGGGGATGACACTCAGCTCGCCGTTTCTGATGCGGGTGGCTGCCTTGCGCAGATACTCCAGCGGCTCGGTAACCCAGCGGATCAGGAAAAAGGCGAAGATGCCGCCCAGGAATATGCTGATCTGCATGCTGGCCAGGGAAAAATGCCGGTAGCGCTGGGCGTCGTTTTCCGCCTCCAGCCTGGCCTCGGCATCAAGCTTCATGATATATTCGGTGAAGCTCTGGCCCAACTCCCGCACCCGCTGTTTCATCTCGGTGGGCGGCGGCCCGTTCAGCTTGCTCAGCTGTTTGAGCACGTCAGCGTAATCTTCCAGCTGGGTCCGGTAAACGGCGATCTCCTCGCCGGACAGCACGGCGACATCCTTCAAATGGCTGACCCTGAACCGCACCTGATCGATGTAATCCAGGGCATTGCTCAAATCGGCATGATTCTGATAGAGAAGAAAGTTCTTCTCATACCGTCTTGTTTCGAGAACCTTCTGGTTCAGCTCGTACGAAAGTTCTATGAGGGTGATCTTGTCGGCCACCCGGGAGAGGGAGTAGAGGGCGCTGATGGTGGAGAAGCAGACCAGCCCGAAAACAATGGCCATGCTGATGATCATCTTGCTCCTGAGCGAACGGGCCCGGCTCGGCCATTGGCAGGACGGCCCGGTCGTCCGGGGATAGAGCCGGCCGGCGGACATCATCTCTTCCCGTCCAGATCGGCCACGGCCCGCAGGATGGCGTCCTTGATTTCATCCAGCCGGAAGGGCTTGGCAATGAAATCAAAAACCCCCTCGCTGAAGGCGGTGTCGGCGGTATCCATCTCGGCGTAGCCGGTAATGATAATCACCCGGGTGGCGGCATTGATCTTTTTAATCCCGCGCAGCACCTCCAGGCCGTCCAGCCCCTGCATCTTGAGGTCGGTGACCACGATGTCAAAGGGCTCCCGCGCCGCGGCGGCCAAGGCCTGGACCGGGTCAACATAGGCCTCCACCACATATCCCATCCTGGTAAAAATCTGGCTCAACCGCTTGCCGACAATACTTTCATCGTCGATCACCAGAAGCCGATAAATTTTGCCGCTGTTGCTGCCCATCCCCATCCTCCTTACTTTTTCCGGCCTTCGCCACCGGGAATCTTATCCCCGGGAGGCGAGCACCCCGTAATTGCCCATCAGAAAGGCCTCCGCATAATAATCAACCATACCCTCGCTGTCGAGCCGGACATCAAGCTGCCGGGTAAAGCCGACCAGCCTGCCGAGTATATCGAGAATCCGCTCCATATCGGCGCGAATCAGATTGCCGTGCCGGGCGATGACCAGATCACCCCGGGTTTTGATGCGGAAATCAAACTCAACGAGGATTTTTTCAATCAGCATGGCCCGCCGGCTGCGCTTGGCGAGATCGGAGGCGCCTCCCAGAAAGCGGAAATAGATGTGGTTGTCCCGCTCCTTGTCGCTGCAGTAGGCATCGATAATATTGAAATGATAACCCAGCCGGAAGCAGAGATTGACATAGTTGGCGCCGATGATGGCGATATTATGCCCGGTATAACTGCCGTCCAGGGAGGCTGCGGGCGCGCTCAGCATGCTGCTCATCAGGTCGCGGATTCCCACCGGCATGCTCGCCAGATGCCAGACCTCGGGGAAAAGCATGCCGCGCAGTATGGCCCGGAATGGTTCGGAAAGCACGGCCTGAAAATCCACCCGATCCGGCGGCGTGCCGGGAACCAGTCCGCCGCCGATATCGATGACAATAACCCCCACCGGCACCGGCAGATGCAGGTGACAGGCGATATTATCCCGCAGCAGCCCCTTCTCGTCGCGCCCCAGCTCAACCAGCTCCCGCACCGCCTTTTCGTGGACGAAACGCAGCACATCGTGATAGGTGCGGCAAGCCGTCACCGTGAAGTTGTCCAGCAGCGGATCGACCAGATTGAGCAGGGAAATCTTTTTCAACAACCGGCGCAGCAGCCGAAACTCCCGGCTGACGGCAAGCTGCATGCCGCTGCCGGCCCGGTAGGCCAGAAGCTCAGCCACCCGGCCCCGGTAAATCCTGCCATCAACGGCATCGACCGTGATCTCCTCGCCGGGCCGCAGTTTGTCCAGAATACCCGCCACTCCCACCAGGCAGGGCACCCGCAGCTCCCGGCAGAGGGTGGCCATATGGCTGACCGGAGTGCCTGTTTCGGTAAGGATGGCCGCGGCCCGGTCCATGACCTTGACAAAGCGGGAGGAATCGCGCCGGCTGATCAGGACCCCGTTGACGGGAAAATCATCCAGGTCGCGGCTGGAGCGGACAGGATAGACCACCCCGCAGCCCACGCCCTGCTGGGCCACTTTCCCGAGACCGGCCGCGATCAGCTCATGGCGGTTAAGCCCCTCGGCCAGCTGCCGCCGCTCCTGGCCCGAGACGGGGATGCGCAGGGGCCGCGCCTGGAGAATAAAGAGCTGCCCGGCTGCATCAAATGTCCACTCCACATCCAGGGGCCGGCGGAAACGGTTCTCCAGTCCCACCAGCTGCTCAGCCAATTGCCGCAGCTGGCTGCCCTGCAAACAGGGCTGACGGCGGCGCGCCCGGGGCAGATCAACGAACCGGTGGCCCACGCCCGGCTGAAAATAAAGCCCGGTCGCCTTGTCCGCAATCCGCTCTTCCAGTATGGCCGATGGCAAACTTTTGCTCAAGACAAAGTAATCGGTGGCAATTTTCCCGGCGACCACGGGAGAGCCCAGGCCCCAGGCCCCGGCCACCACCATGTTTTCCGCAAGCGGCCTGGCCGGATCAAGGGTATAGGCCACCCCGCTCACCGCGGAGTAAACCATGCGCTGGCAACAGGCGGCCATGACCGGATCCCTGTCACCTGGAAACATCCTGTCATAATAATAAACAGCCGTTCTGTCAAAGAGGCTGGCAGCAACCCGGCGGTAGGCAGCAAAAACCGCCTCCGCTGCCGGGGCCACATTGAGGATGGACTGAAACTGCCCGGCAAAGGAGTATTCCTGATCCTCTTCCGGGGCGCTGCTGCGCACAGCCAGGGTCAATTTCTCCCCGGACTCGTCCCGGGGCATGCGCCGCAGGGCCGCGGCAATTCCGGACAGAAGATCGGGTGGCGGGGCGGCATTGGTTACCCCCCTGGCCAGCGTTGCCCGGCAGCGTTCCACTACCTCCTCATCCGTACTGGTCCGGAATGTTTCATACTCTTTGCGCAGATCCGCCATGTCTAAAAGATCATGAAAGGCGCGGGTGGTGATGACGAAACCGTCCGGGACCACAATTTCGCCGATACGCCGCAGTTCCGCCAGATGCCCTGCCTTACCCCCGACCCTGCCCCAGGCATCGGGGGTGATCGTTTCCAGCCCCTGCACCAGAGGCCCTAGCCGCTCCTCCCTGCCGCTCATGGTCTCCTCCAGGCTTTGCGCCAGGCGGGAGACAATTGGCGCAAGTTCCGGGAAACGGTTGCCGCAGAGGCCATTCAAGGCGTCAACCGAGCCGGTTATTGTATCATGCAGATCAGCCAAGGCCTGCTCAATATAGCGTTGGTCGAAGATGAAATCACCGCTGCCTTTTTCGCCCAGATCGGCGATAAGCTCCAAGGCCCGGTTATTGCTGTCGAGAACAGCCCGGAAACGCTGGAAAACCTCCCGGGGCGCCGTTTTTCCGGGGGAAAACCGCAAAAGCCCGCGCCAGCTCAGGCCTCTCCATATTTCCGCCAGACTATGTGCGATACCGCCCATGCATACCTCCAGACCGGCTCAGCCGGGGCACGGCAACACCTCCATTTCAGCCGGTCCGGAACAGGGAATTTTCAGTGGGCCCCTCCTCCCCCTTTCCTGAAAATCATCCCCACGGCAAAACCTGCGAAAATGGCGATCAATACTGCCATGATACCATAGATTGAGGCGTTGTTGAAGGCCAGGCCGGACAACTGCTTCACCACTCCGGCCTGTTGCACGGTAAACCTGGTTTGCTCCCGTTCGACCACCTTGCCGTCGCGCACCGCCATGGCTTCGACAGAGTACGTGCCGGGACCGGCCTGGTAGGGCCACGCCACTTCCAACTGGTAGGTGTCGCTGTCCCGCCCATGCTGGCGCGTAACGGCCCCGGGATGAATGGCGTAGAGCTTCTGCTTTTCCTTGAAGCGGATAAATTCATCCTTCCAGCGCGGGGATGCCCCCTGCAGCTCCGGGCTGCCGGTTTCCATCTCCGCCGCCTCTTTCATGGCGTCATAACCGATCTGATTGGCTTGCCGCTCCTCGCTGCCCAGCAGATGTTCCAGGTCCCCTGAACTAAACAGCAGGTAAACGCCTGGCACATTGGTGAAACTGACATCGCCCTTCTTCATCCAGACCAGGCCGCCGGCCTTGCCGATATACTTGTAATGGGCCTCCCCTTTATCATTAGTGATGCGGATGATCATGTCGTCTCCCGCCTTGTTCTCACCGCTGACCGCCAGGGTGGCGCCATGATAGTTCAAGCCGATCGGCACCTTGTCCGGACTGACCCGGCAGGTCAGAGCCTGGGCGGGACGAGAAAAGAAAAGAGAGAGCAGCGCCAAGCCGGTCAGCAGCAGCGTGGTTCTGGTTTCATGCATGGTTTTGTTCAACATGGCTTAATGTCCTCCCTGTACGGCCAGCAGCATGGAAGGCTCCATTACAAGTTCGAGCACGATTTTCACCGTGACGGCTAAAACGATAATGGCCAGCAGAATCTTAAGCTGTTCGCCGTGTAATTTTTTACTCAGCCTGGTGCCGATCTGGGCGCCGAAAACAGAGCCGATCAGCAGCAGCAACGCCAGCAGAAAATCAACGGTGTGGTTGCTGTAGGCCTGCAGAAAGGTGACCTCGACACAGGTGAACATGATCTGAAACAAACTGGTGCCGACCACCACATGCATCGGCATGCGCAGCATATAGATCATCACCGGCACCATGAGAAAGCCGCCGCCGACCCCCATGATGGCTGCCAGAATGCCGACAAAGGTGCCCAGGAAGAGGGGCACCAGGGCCGAATGGGTGACCCCTGATTTTTCAAAGTAGGTCTGCAGGGGCAGCATCGCGAAAAAGCCTTTTTTCTTCTCCGCCGGGGCGACGCTCCGCGCCTTGGCGGTCCCGCTGTTTTTGTTTTTGCGCATGGCGTGCAAACTTTCAAAAAACATGAAGGTCCCCACCACGCCCAGCATCACCACGTAGGTCATCTTGATCAGAAAATCGGCGCCGCCGCTGGCCCGCAGTATCTTGATGATCTGCACCCCGACCGCGCCGCCCAGAAAGCCGCCGATCAGCAAAAAAAGCCCCATCTTGAAATCCACATTCCCCAGCTTCCAGTGGGCATAAGTTCCGGAAGCGGAAGCGGCGACAATCTGATTGGCATCGGTCGCCGCGGCAATGGTGGGTGGAATGCCCGCCATCATTAACAACGGGGTCATGAGAAAGCCTCCGCCGACCCCGAAGAGTCCGGACAGCAGGCCAACCGCCAACCCCAAGCCGATGATCAGCAGGTAATTAACGCTGCTCAGGGCGATTGGTAAATACATGTACATGATTTTACTCCTGTTACTGTTTGTTGTTGTCTCTGAATGAAAACATCCTTGTGCGCCAAACTATCTTCGTTACCTATCATCATTTCCGGCCGGCGGGCCGTCCGGGTATTCCTGGAAACCGCCGCCATCCGCCATTCCCCTCCTTTCCTCATTTTTATTTTCCCCCTCGGCTATCCTGCTTAAGCGCAGAGACTGGGCCAAGATCCGCATCAGATCCCTTTTTTTAAGAAGCGGGGCCACGATGACCTGCAAATCCGCGCAAAAGCGGCGGGACGCAACGCGGCATTGCACCCGTAATCCGCCAAGCCAGTCCTCCTGCGCCGCCCGCAAATCCCGCGGCCACCCTCCCACCACCAGGCAGGTGATACCATTGGCAATCAGAAAGCCGGCCACCTGTTGCTCCGTGGCCTCAGCCAGAATATGGAAGGTGACCGGTACGCCTTCCACTCCCCCGAACTCAGCCACGAAGCGGAAGCTGTCAAGCTGTTCACTCGCCGTTACCTTGATGGCGGGCTCATCCGGAAAAGAGTCCGCCCATCGCCCCTGCCTGTTACACTGCAAGGCGTAAAGTCTGCTTTCCGTCCGGCCGGCCAGTTGCACGGCACAGACGCTCGCTGACAGATCGGATGAAAAATTACTCAACAGCAAAGCTATCCTTGATCCCAAACTATCCCTCTTCTGAGTAGGAGCCGTTGCGAAATAATTTTCGCTGCCCTGGCTATTTCGTTACGGTCCCTTATGCCGTTTTTGCCAGCGGGATAACGACATTATTTTGCGACAACGGCTTAGGGGCCGTTATAAAATCACCATTACAGATTTGATATCACCTATACGGCCCCTTATGCCGTTGCCACGCATGGTGTGTTACAGTAATTTATTGACAACGGCTTAAGTGATGATCACCGCCATGCGGCCATTCGCCATGAAGGGATAGCAAGGCCTGTGCCACATGATCAACATATTGATTTTAAAGGAAATATTTTAAAAAAAGAAAATAGGCGGGGGTCTGAGGGGGAGATGAAGCAAAGGGAATGTTTCAATAACTGACAACAAAGAGATAACTATTTGGGTTTACATTATTTTTTTGGGTGAAACAATCGTTACAGAATGAAACACCCTTAAGAAATCGGCGGCTGGAAAAATCAGCGGCCCTTGGGAAACCTGGCGCCCAGTTTGCTCAGGCGGCGCCAGAGGGTGGTGCGGGAGATACCCAGGCGGCGGGCGGTTTCCGTCTGGTTGTAGCCCGTGTCATGGTAGACCCTGGCGATATGGTCCATCTCCATATCCTTGATCTCGACCGGGGCGGAGGCCTGGGGCCCCTGTCCGGTGACAGACGTCTGATAGAGAATGTCGGGAGGCAGGTCGGCCAGTTTCAGGGATGTGCCCTGACTTAAGGCCACGGCCCGCTCGATGATGTTTTCCAGCTCCCGGACATTGCCCGGGAAACTGTAGCGGGACAACTCGGCCAGAACTTCCTTGCTGAGCTGCGGCACGTGCTTGCCGAAACGATTGGCGGCCTTGCGCACGAAATGACCGGCCAGCAGCGGCACGTCTTCCAAGCGCAGGCGCAGGGGAGGCATTTCCAGCAATACCACCTTGAGACGGTAATAGAGATCCTGGCGGAACTCCTGGGCCGCCGCCATCTTCTCCAGATTGCGGTTGGTGGCCGCGATAAAACGGACATCAATGGCCACGGGCGTGGTACCCCCAAGCCGCATGAAGTTGCGCTCCTGGATCACCCGCAGGAGCTTGACCTGCATGGACAGGGGCATCTCGCCGATCTCATCGAGGAACACCGTGCCGCCGTTGGCCGTTTCCAGCAGACCAGGCTTGGTGCTGCCCGCGCCGGTAAAGGCCCCTTTTTCGTGGCCGAAAAGTTCATTGGCGATCAGTTCGTCGGCAAAGGCCCCGCAGTTGAAAGGCACAAAGGATTTCTCCCGGCGGGGGCTGCCCGCGTGCAGGGCGCGGGCCACGAGTTCCTTGCCGGTGCCGGATTCTCCCTGCAGCAGGACGTTGCAGTCCAGGGGAGCCACCTGGATGATGGTTTTAAAAATACCCTTCATGGACGGGGAGACGCCGATGATTTCCCCGAAACGATCGGAATCGGGGATTTCCTGTTGGGTCTGATTTTTCCGCCATTTCCGCCGGGCGTGGGCCAGGGCCTCGGCAATGGCCGTCCGCATGGTCTGCAACCGCACGGGCTTTTCAAGGTAGTTGAAGGCCCCCTTTTTCGTGGCCTGCACCGCCTGGTCGAGGGCGGCATAACCGGTCATGAGAATGACCTCCATTTCAGGAGCAGCAGCCCGCATCCGCTGCATAAGGTCGATTCCGTCCCCATCCTTGAGACGGATGTCCATGATGATCAGGTCAGGCGGGTTTTCCTGCACCCTGCCCAAGGCTTCCTGGCCGCTGATAAACCCCTCGACAACATACCCATCCTTGCCCAGGGCCTGAACCAGACGTTGCACCGTGACGACCTCATCGTCAAGGACATAGAGCCTGGCTTTCGTGATGGTATCACGATCCTCGGTTCTGTTCATCCCTCTCGCACATGACACTTCTTCTCGGCAACCTTTCTGGCGATGTTTCTGATTCTGCCGATATACCTGGTCCGCTCCGCCACGCTGATGGCTTTGCGGGCATCAAGCAGATTAAAGGTGTGGGAACATTTCAGGCAATAATCATAGGCGGGCAGGAGAAGGTCCTTGTCAAGCAGCTTGTGCGCCTCCTGTTCGCAGGAACTAAAATAGGAGACCAGAAAATCCACATTGGCATGTTCAAAATTAAAGGCGGAAAATTCAACCTCGGCCTGGTGAAAGATCTGACCATACTTGACGTCTTTGTTCCAGGCTATGTCATAAACGCTGTTGACCCCCTGCAGATACATGGCAATGCGCTCAAGGCCGTAGGTAATCTCCACGGTAACGGGATGCAGCTCCTGGCTGCCGGCCTGCTGAAAATAAGTAAACTGGGTTATTTCCATGCCGTCGAGCCAGACCTCCCAGCCCAGTCCGCTGGCGCCCAGGGTTGGCGACTCCCAGTCGTCTTCCACAAAACGGATATCATGCTGCAGCGGGTCGAGATGAAAGCGCTTCAGGCTTTCCAGATACAGCTCCTGGGAATCCGGCGGTGAGGGCTTCCACACCACCTGAAACTGATAATAATGCTGGAGGCGATTGGGATTTTCGCCATAGCGGCCGTCGGTCGGGCGTCTGGACGGCTGGACGTACGCCGCCTTCCACGGGTCCGGGCCAAGCGCGCGCAAAAGCGTAGCCGGATGAAAGGTGCCGGCGCCGACTTCCATATCATAGGGCTGCTGGATGACGCAGCCCTTCTCAGCCCAGTAGCGGCTTAACTCAAAAATAATATCCTGGAAATACATTCTTGATTCCTTCAAGGTAAGAGAGCGAAAACGTATCGACTCAGGTGTTAAGGCGGTAATTAAAGGCTGTCACCATGTAACTCTTGATCTTTCGGTAGGGCGGGCAGGATTTATTGCCCATCAATCCGCGTGGGCAAACGATGAAACCATTTGCACACCCTCCAAAAAAATAACGGCGTACGAGAGGGTTGCCGGTCCCGGTTTAGTGTATCACGGGACCGCCACTCCTCCAGCCTTCAGCCTATTCTTTCAGCAATTAGCTGAGTTGTGCCAAAAAAACAAAATAAAACAATGCCAGGACGCAGGCAAGCTAATTATTAATAGATAGATGCCAGGGAATTGCTGTTCCACATGTGCTCCGTTGTCTCCCTAACAACCTTATAGCCAAGTCCCGTTCCCGAAATTCCCCCCTTTACCCTTACAGCAAACCGGAAAAATATATGCCTCGCGAACGGGGAAAAAGAAATTATTATTGACAACAGCCCTCCATCAAGCTATGCATTAAAGAATATGCTTAATCTTTATCGTCGGCCGACCGTGGTGCTGCTTTTTATCCAGGCATCCGGCTGCCGGTTGGAAACAAGGGGGGCGGGCCTCTGTCTGTAATCGGACGTCCGCATATTACTTTTTTTTTGGAGGGAGAAGATATGTTTAAAAAAATCTCAACAATCGCATTGCTCGGCCTGCTGGCACTGCCGGCCATGGCCGCCGCCGGCAGCAGCAACGCCGCCAGCGACCTGGCAGCCCAGGTTGACAGACTGACCAAGGAACTTGCCAATCTCAAGGCGCAGATGGCCGCCATGAAGGAAGGCCAGGGACCTGCCGCCGACCCGAAGGCGCAGAAGGAAATCGCTGACCTGAAAAGCCAGATGAAAGCCCTGGAAGACAACCAGAAGGCAGCATTTGCCGATCTGGATGAAAAAAGCGAGGCCTGGGATCTTGCTTCCCGCGTTCAGCTTTTCGGTGACTTCCGCGCCCGGGCCGACTGGTATCAGAATGATCTGGTCGCCACCCCATTGATCAATCCGCTGGCAGGTTTTGCCGCCTTCCAGACAGGCGATTTTGCCTTTTTCGGCAACCCGGCAAATTTTCAGGCCAATGACGAGATGGAAAACACCTCCATGTTCACCAACCGTTTCCGCCTGAACATGAATGTCAAGGCCACCGAGAACGTGGATTTCAAGGGACGTCTGGCCATGTATAAGGCTTGGGGCACCGACACCATCCCGCCCAATGTCACCCAGTTCGGTTTCCCCTCTTTTGACGGCACCACCACCCGTGAGCCCAACGACTCCGTGCTGCGGGTAGACCGCGCCTTTGTCAACTGGAACAACATCGCCGGCCAGCCGGTCTGGTTCTCCATCGGCCGCCGTCCCACCACGGATGGGCCTGCCGCCCAGATGCGCCTTGGCATGGATGAGAGACTGGCCACCCCGACTGCTTACATGGACTGGCCTTTTGACGGTATTTCCGTGGGCTATGCCTATGCCAACCTTTTCGGCATGGAGGATGCTCCGGGCCGGGTTCGCGTCTGTTACGGCCGCGGTTTTGAAAACGGGCTTCTTTATGATGACAGCTCCAATGTTGACGACACCGACTTTGCCGGGGTGAGCTGGGATATCTATAACAAGGGTTCCCGCTTTGTCTATCTGCAGTCATTCATGGTTTTCAACGCCTTTAATTTCCCTGATTTCGACGATCCCAACACCGACGCCTTTTATGAACAATTCTTTGCTAATCAGGGCGGACGGACAAACGTGGGTGATGTCCTGCACACCTCCGGCGCTTACATGGATAAATGGCAGGGCCTGAACTACTTTGTCGCGGCAGGCTGGAGCCGCTCCATGCCGGATGATGACACCGGCATGTTCAATGATCTGTTCGCCGGCACCTTAAACGACGACGACGAGAATGGCTACAATATCTGGCTTGGCGTCCGCTATGACCTGGCCGATCTCGGCCTCAAATTCGGTCTCGAATACAACCACGGTTCCGAGTACTGGATCGGCATGACCCCCGGTCATGACGATCTGTACAGCTCCAAACTGGCAACCCGCGGTGATGTCTATGAGGCTTACATGATCTGGGATCTGCCCACTGGCGAGGCGATTTCCAAATTCGCCAAAACCTTCATGCGTTTCGGCTACCAGCACTATGACTATGACTATACCGGCGGTTCTGACTGGAATATCAAGCCATATGATATCGACAAGGCCGAGGGCGCAACATTCGGCATGTTTGTGCCCACCATTGAAGATGCGGACCAGGTGTACGTGACATTTGAGGTAAACTTCTAAGTCTTGTTCCTGTTGCTGAAGGCCGGGAGGGAAGAAAAACACCATCCCCCAGGCTTTTAGCGCTTTTTCAAGTGAAAAAAGGGGATGACTCGCAAGAGTTATCCCCCTTTTTTTTCGACTTACAGCCCCCTCGGATACATCATGCTCACCACCCTGACATTCCCGCAATTTTCCCGCTGTTCCACCCTCTTCCACGCCATTTTCAACCGGCATGGCGGAGCGAGTCTCCCTCCCTTTGATATGCTTAATGTCAGCTACGGTGTTAATGATGCCTGGCAAAGTGTCACGACAAATCGCCAGTTGATCAAGAAAAACCTCGGGATTGACCTTCTCGTTTCCGGCAAACAGGTACACGGCGCCACCATCCATCTCGTGGCAACCAAACCTGACAGTGATCTGGAAATTACCGGCTGCGACGCCTTTATTTCAAGCATCGCCGGGGTGGGCTTGATGATTCAACAGGCAGACTGCCAGGCGGTCATGCTCTTTGATCCCAGCCGCCAGGTGGTGGCCAACATTCACTGCGGCTGGCGCGGCAGCGTGGAGAACATCATAGGCGGAACCATCAGCGCCATGCAACGTTGTTTCCATACTGAGCCAGCCGATCTTCTGGCAGCCATCAGCCCTTCCCTTGGCCCCTGCTGCGCCGAATTTGTCAATTACCGGACGGAATTGCCGGACCATTTTCACCCTTTCCAGGTCAAGCCCCGCTATTTTGACTTCTGGGCCATCAGCAGACAGCAGCTTGCTCAGGCCGGGGTTCTCCAGGATAATATTTCCACCGCCTCCATCTGCACGGTCTGTAACCCGGAGTGGTTTTCCTATCGCCGTGACGGGAACACCGGCCGATTCTGCACTATTATCGGCTTAAAACCATGAAACTTTGCGCCCCAGCCATTCTGCCATGAAAACAAATCCGCGCCACCTTGCCATAAAAATACTCTGCCAGAGGCACGAGTCCGGCCAGCCGGTTGACCTGATCCGCGAGCGCATCCTGAGAAAAACCCCGCCTGACAACGCCAAAGATACCCAGCTGATCACGGCCCTGGTTTACGGAGTACTGCGCCGACAGCGGTATCTTGATGCCATACTTGGCATGTTCTCCCGCCATCCCCTGGCGAAAATGAAAAACCTCACCCTTCAGGGTCTGCGGGTCGGCCTCTTTCAACTCTGTTTCATGGACAGAATTCCGCCATCCGCCGCAGTCGATGAAACCGTCAATGCCCTGAAGGAAGCCAGACAGCCGAAATGGCTGACCGGTTTTGTCAACGGCATGCTGCGCGGCATTGCCAGGCAGATTGATACCCTGCCCGATCCCTCAAGCCCCAGCCTGCCCCCTGCCGTGCGCCTGAGCCATCCGGACTGGCTCTACCAGAGGTGGCATGAGCGCTACGGAGAGGAGGAAGCAACGAGAATCTGCCTGGCGAACAACCGCCAGCCTCCTCTTGTCTTGCGGGTCAACACCAGGTTTATCGGCAGGGAAAGCTATCTCAGCCAGCTGCGCACGGCGGGCCTGACCCCGCAGCCCGGCCTTTATTGCCCGGACGCCATTATTCTTTCGGATTTCCGTGGCGACATAGCCGGACTGCCCGGTTACGAAGAAGGCCTATTCATGGTGCAGGATGAAGGGGCGCAGCTCATTTCCCTGCTGCTCGCCCCTCTTGGCGCGGAGTGGCGATATCTGGATGCCTGCGCCGGTCTTGGCGGCAAAACCACTCATCTTGCCCAGCTGCTGCCGGCCGGGGGCCAAGTGGTGGCCATTGAACCAAACGAATCACGCTTCAGGCTGCTTCAGGAAAACGTCAAGCGGTTGGGGCAGTCTGGCTCTGTCAGTGTCCACCAAACAACCCTGGCCGGATTTAAGCCGGAAAGCGGCGGACCCTTTCAGGCCATCCTGGTTGACGCCCCCTGCTCCGGTTTGGGTGTTATCCGCCGACAGCCGGATATCCGCTGGAATCGCCACATTGAGGATCTCAAGCGTTATCAGCTCGAGCAATTGGCGCTGCTAGGCGAGGCAGCGCAACTTTTAGCCCCGCGGGGAGTGCTGGTCTATGCCACCTGCAGCATCGAACCGGAAGAAAATGAAGAGGTTATGGCAAAATTTCTGGGCGAAAATCCGAATTTTACAGTGGCCAGGCCCCAGGCCCTGCCCATTGCCGCCCGGAAATTTATCCATGCCAAGGGCTTTCTGTGGATGCTGCCCGATGAAGGGCACGATGGTTTTTTTGCTGCGCGGCTGGAAAAACAGTAGTTCGCCCTTATTTCACGAAAATGGAGACAACCGACGAAAAACAGAGAACCAGGGCGCGGTACGGCAACACCCCTTATTTTTATTCAATTTTCTTTATTTTGGCTGGTATAGTGCTTAATTTAAAATTTTTAGTCCCTTCAGACCTTAGGCACTCACAATGGAACCAGACACAATCCGCATCCGGGGCGCCCGGATGCACAATTTAAAAAACATTGACGTTGATCTGCCGCGTAACAGGCTGATTGTCTTCACCGGTTTGAGCGGTTCCGGCAAATCAAGTTTGGCCTTTGACACCCTCTATGCCGAAGGGCAACGGCGCTATGTCGAGTCTCTTTCCACTTATGCCCGGCAATTCCTGGGCCAGATGGACAAACCCGATGTGGACTCCCTGGAGGGGTTGTCGCCCGCCGTCTCCATTGAACAGCGCACCACCAGCCGCAACCCCCGCTCCACGGTGGGCACCATCACGGAAATCTACGACTACTTGCGACTCCTTTTTGCCAGGGTTGGCCATCAGCACTGTCCTGACTGTGGTCAGGAAATCCGCCCGCAGTCCATCGAGGCCATGGTTGACATTCTGCTGTCCATGGCGGAAGGGACCAAATGCGTGCTGCTTGCCCCCCTGGTGGACGCCAGGAAGGGCGAGCATGTTGAGCTGCTCAATAAACTGCGCAAGGAAGGGTTTGTCCGCGTCCGCATTGATGGCGAGATGCGCGGTCTCGATGAAAAAATCGAGCTGGCCAAGACCAAGCGCCATACCATTGAGGCGGTGGTTGACCGCATTATCATAAAGCCCGCGGCCAGACAGAGGCTGGCCCAGTCCACGGCCACGGCGGTGCAGCTGACCGAGGGTTTCCTGCTTGCCTCTTTTCCCGACACAAACAGTGAAAAGCTGTTCAGCGAACGCGCCGCTTGCGTGCATTGCGGCACCAGTCTGCTTGACCTGAGCCCCCAGCTCTTTTCCTTTAATAATCCAAAGGGCGCCTGTGAAGAATGCGGCGGGCTGGGGGTGAAACATTTTTTCGATCCCCATCTGGTGATTCCTGATCCCACCCTCACCCTGCGCCAGGGCGCCATTGCCCCATGGCGTTACCGTTCATCATCCTCCTATGCCAGCCAACTGCTCAATGCCCTGGCCAAACACCATTCCTTCAATCTGGACACCTCGTTTGCCAAACTGCCTGAAAAGGCTAAAAATGTAATTTTATACGGCACGGGCGGCGAACCGGTTTCCTTTCACTATGAGAGCAGAAATCGAACCCTCACCTCACAAACGCCGTTTGAGGGTATTTTACCGCAGCTTTCCCGGCTTTACCTGGAGACAACCTCGAGCAGTACGCGGGATGAGCTTGTGTTGTATATGAACGAACAGCCCTGTCCGTCATGCCATGGCGCCCGTCTCAAACCCGCGGCTCTGTCCGTACGGGTGGGCCGCTGGGCCGTCCACGAACTGACGGCCCTGAGCATCATCCAGCTGGCGGCGGCCTTACCGCAAGTCAGCCTGAGCCAGCAGGAACAGTTCATTGCCCAGCCCATCATCCGGGAAATACAAAACCGCCTCACCTTCCTGCTCGATGTGGGGCTCGGTTACCTGTCCCTCAACCGCACGGCGGGCACCCTCTCCGGCGGGGAAGCCCAGCGTATCCGGCTCGCTTCGCAGATAGGCTCGCGCCTGGTCGGTGTTCTCTATATCCTGGACGAACCAAGCATCGGCCTGCACCAGCGCGACAATGAACGTCTTATCCGTACCCTGACCAGCCTGCGCGATATCGGCAATACGGTTATTGTCGTTGAACATGACAGTGAAACAATCGCGGCGGCTGATCACGTGCTGGATATCGGACCGGGCGCCGGAGTGCATGGCGGCCGGGTTATTTACAACGGCCCGGTCGCCGGCCTGCTTGCCGAAGAAGAGTCGCTGACCGGGGGGTTTCTGTCGGGCCGCCTGGAAATTCCCGTACCGGAAACAAGGAGATCGCCCCGCTCAAAAAAGGAGTGGCTGCGGCTTAGCGGGGCAACCGCTCATAATCTGAAAACGGTCAAGGCGGATTTCCCTTTGGGCTTGATGACTTGCGTCACGGGGGTTTCCGGCTCGGGCAAAAGTTCGCTGGTCATGGAATGTCTGTTTAAAGGAGCCAGGGAAGGGCTGGGCCAATCCCGCCATGCCGGTTCGGGACAGTATGATTTTATCAAAGGTTTGGATAAAATCGACAGCGTCATCGATATCGACCAGAGCCCGATCGGCCGTACGCCCCGCTCCAATCCCGCCACCTACACCGGGGTGCTTACTCCCATCCGGGAACTGCTGGCCCGGCTGCCTGAATCGCGGGCCCGGGGCTATAAAGAGGGACGTTTCAGCTTTAATGTCAAGGGCGGGCGTTGCGAGGCCTGCGAGGGTGACGGGGTGATCAAGATCGCCATGCACTTCCTGCCCGACGTCTATGTGACCTGCGAGACGTGCAACGGCAAACGCTACAACCAGGAAACCCTGGAGATAACCTACCGCTCCAAAAACATCTCCGAAATCCTGGCCATGACAGTGGAAGAGGCCCTGCAATTCTTCACCAACATTCCCGCCATCAAAAATCGCTTGCAGGCCCTTTTTGACGTCGGCTTGTCCTATATCTCCCTTGGCCAGTCATCTGTCACCCTTTCCGGCGGCGAGGCCCAACGTATCAAACTGGCCAGGGAGCTTCGTAAACGCAGCACGGGCAAGACCCTGTATATCCTTGATGAACCAACCACAGGACTTCATCCGGCTGATATCCAGCACCTGCTGTCCGTCCTTTCCCGGCTGGTTGACCAAGGCAATACGGCTGTTATTATTGAACACAATCTCGATGTTATTAAAACCGCGGATTACATCATTGATCTCGGCCCCGAAGGGGGCGATGAGGGCGGCAGCATCGTCGCCATGGGGCCGCCGGAAAAAATCGCCCGCACTCCCGCTTCCTATACCGGCATGTTTCTAAAGCAGATACTGAACGAGTTAAACGCTTGACGGGTTGACGGTTTGCCGGGTAAATGATAATGTGCTCCAATTACGCAGGAGAGAGAATTCAGGGGTCCGCATGAAACAACCGGAAACGACAGGGCTTTCCGGCATGGATTTTATGTCGTATCGCCGATATGACCCCCGCGATTGCGGATTATGACTCGTCAATTCTATCTTCTGACTCGCGGGCAGTTCGCAAACAGCTGCATAAATATTCCCATCAGAAAGCTTATCCAAAATAAAGGAACGAACCATGGCTGAACAAAATGAGCAAACTGCTTCCCCCCAGGGAGAAGCGCCTGTTTTCCGGCTGCAGAAACTCTATGTGAAGGATCTTTCCTTCGAGAATCCCAATGCCCCTGATATTTACTTAGCCCAGCAGCAGGAACCGAAAGTTGAAGTGAATCTCGGCCTGAAAAACAAAAAACTGGAGAATGATCATTGGGAGGTCATCCTGACCGTAACCGCGAAAGTAGTCAACGGCAAGGACGGCAAGACCCTTTTTATTATCGAAATCGAACATGCCGGGGTTTATGTTCTGAAAAACATCCCGGAAGAGCATCTGGCCATGGTTCTGGCTGTAGAGTGCCCGACCCTGATGTTCCCCTTTACCAGACAGATCATGAGCCAGGTTTCCGTTGACGGCGGCTTTATGCCTTTCCTGATGGAGCCTGTTAATTTTATGGCCCTTTTCCAGAGCGCTAAGAAAAAGCAGCAGGAACAGGCCATGGAGAAAGAGCAACAGCAGTAAATGGGTCCCGCGGAAATATATAAAAAAGGGGCAGAGGGTTTATGGAAACCCGCTGCCCCTTTTTTCTAGCTTCCCTGCTCGTCCCGCGGCCAGCCGCATGCCGCCCCCAGCACACCGATAAGCTTAGCCTGGGTGATCGGTTTTTCGATCAGCACAACGTCCCGGTCAAGGACACCGTGGCGGGCGATGGCGTTATCCGTATAACCGGACATATAGATAACACGGATTTCCGCTCTACTGGCCGTAATTCTCTCCGCCAGTTCCCTGCCGTTCATACCGGGCATGATGACATCGGTCAGCAGGATATCGATCTTCCCGGTAAAGCAATCGCTCACCTCCATGGCCTCCGCGCCGTTGCCCGCCTCAAGCATCGTGTAGCCAAGGGGTTGCAGAATGGCCGAGACCAGGGTCCGAAGCGAAGGTTCATCATCCACCACCAGGATGGTTTCATTACCCTTGGGCAGAGGCGAGACGGGTACCTTTGGAGTTTTCTCGGCCGCGCGCCGGGCAACAGGCAGGAAGATCTTGAAGGTCGTGCCCTGCCCCTGTTCGCTGTAAACAAAGATGTGGCCGCCAAGCTGCTTGATTATGCCATAGACCATGGCCAATCCCAGCCCGGTCCCCTTGCCCCGTTCCTTGGTGGTAAAAAACGGATCAAAGATCCTTGCCTGAATTTCCCGGCTCATGCCCTGGCCGGTGTCGCTTACCGAAAGCACCACATAACGGCCCGGCGCCACCCCTTCGTGGGTTCCGGCATACTTCGCGTCCAGCTCCCGGTTGTCCGTCTCGATCAGCAGACTGCCGCCGTTGGGCATGGCATCACGGGCGTTGACAACCAAGTTCAGCAGCACCTGCTCCATCTGGCCCGGGTCTACGTGTACCGTATCGTCCCGGGCCGTATTGCGTACCTCCAGAGAAATATCTTCTCCGATCATCCTGCCCAGCATTTTTATCAAGTTCCGGATGAGTAGGTTCAAGCTGCAGGGCGTCAGGTGGATGACCTGTTTACGGCTGAAGGCCAGAAGCTGCCTGGTCAGGGCGGCGGCCCTCTGACCGGCCTCGTTGATGATCTGCACTCTTTCCCTGGCTTGGGGATTTTCGGCCAATTCCAGCAACAACAGATCGCTGTAGCCCATGATAATAGACAAGATGTTGTTAAAGTCGTGGGCAACACCTCCGGCCAGGATGCCGATGGACTCCATCTTCTGCGCCTGGGCCAGCTGGCTTTTCAATTTTTCCTGTTCCACCGCGGCCTGTTTCAGGTCTGTGATATCGGCAAGGCTGCCGCGTATGCCCAATATCTGGCCCGAGTCATCGTGGATCTCCGCGCAGACATGGCTGACCCAGCGGATCTGGCCCGTCTTGGTGCTGATGCGGAATTCCAGGGCGAGTTCCTTACCGGCCTCGCTCATGGGATGAACATGGCTGAGCCACCTCTCCCGGTCATCCGGGTGAAAGAGCGCATCCAGCAGCCCGGGATCGGCAAGAAACTCCTCTTCGGAATAGCCGGTAAGCTGCAGGCAATTTCGGGAGACGAAGATCATTTCCTTACCTGGCGACCGCCAGAAGCTGAAGTCGCTGGCGAACTCGGTGACGGTACGGTACAGCCCCTCGCTCCGCCGCAAATCCTCCTGCTGACGGTCAAGCTTTTCGAGCATGGTATTGAAGGCCTGGGCCAGGGTGCCGGTCTCGTCCCGTGCGTTGGCCGTAAACAGCCGCGCCTCTCCTTTTTTGTTTTCGATCTCTTCCACGTGCCGGGTTAAGGCCAGAAGAGGGTTGGTCAGGTGTTGACTGAAAGAGCGGATGACCGCGAAGGCAGCCAGGGTGATGAGCACTATGCCGCCCAGCAGAACCTGACCGGCATGGGTAAGCGACGCATAGGCCTCGGCCTGTGGGTAGTTGGCGGCCAGGAACCAGTTTTTCAGCCGCAATCGCTTAAATGAAGTGAGCATGGGTACTCTTTCGCGGCTGAAGTTTTCGTCCGTGCCCTCAAATCCCTCAATGGCCCGGTCGAGCAGGGGGTTTCTCCCCTTGGGTATCACCTTGAAGATCCTGGCCTTGTCCGGATGCATGATGATGGTTCTGTCTATTGTGGTCAGGTAAAAGTAGCCGTTCTTGCCGATCTTCTTTTCCGAAAGGTTGCCCAGCACATTGGGACTCATGAGATCAAGGCTGCCGGCCAGGATGGCGATGATCTCCCCCTCCTGGTCAAAGACCGGCGCAGTCATCATGATCACCGGGTGTTTGTGCGTCTGGGAAGAGATATAGGGATCGGAGATGTAAGGGGCCGAGGTGGCCAGGGTATTTATGATGTAAGGCCGGAAAGAAAAATCCAGGCCCCGCCGGTTGGGGAGGAAGGGGGATTCGGCGATGATCCTGCCTGCCGGGGAGAAGAGAAAGATGTGGTTGTCAAAAGCCTTTTGCAGACCGATGCGGTTGTCAAGAAAAACCTGGGCCGCGTCTCCCGTGGCACATGTCTCAGCCGAGACCAGCTTGGCGGTGGAGGCAAGTTGGGCATGGGCCAGGGAGAGTTTGTTCTCAAGGGACTCTTCTACTTCGGAGAGCATGAAAAACTGCTCGGCCGAAATAATTTCCTTGAGCTGCTGCTTGAAGATGGCGAGGACCAGAAATGAGGTGGCGCCCATCAAGACCAGAAAGAGCAGGGAGATGGCAAGGGTCAGCCTGGTTTTCATGGTCAGCTTCATGGGCGCGTCCACTCCTGAGCGGAAATGTTACGTTTTTCCTTATACCCGTGGGAGCTTCCCTTGTTTCCCTGCAATACCCATACAGGGACATGAACACCCCTTGCCCGTCTGCGAGACAATGGTTTGCTGTTCTGCGTACTGTCTTAAGGCAGAACAACAGGCTTGAGCAGTATGACCAGCTCTTTGCGCTCCTTAGCCGCCCCGCTTGCCCCGAAAAGCTTGCCAATGGGTCCCGGCGCGTCTCCCGCCACCGGAATCTGCGACTCATTATAATCGCTGACACTGTCAATTAAGCCGCCAACAATCAGCATCTCGCCGTTTTTCACCCGCACCAGACTGGTCATTTCCCTGATATCCACTTCAGGCAGGCCAACCTCGCTGCCCAGGTTACCAAACTGCTTATACGCAATGGGCTCCGCCACCTTTGAGGTCACCGGGGTCATGGTAAGGATGACCTCATTTTCATCGATAATCGTGGCAATAACGGCCATGCCCAGCCCGGACATGACGCTTGACGTCTCAACGCTGTAGGAAACCACCCCGTCTTCTACCTTGGCCTCTACGGTATCAATATAGGTCAGGGTCTTGCCCACGGAAATCATGGCCGGCTGGCCATTCATGACACTGATTTTCGGATTGGAAATAACCTCAACATGACCCTGCTCTTCAATGGCATCCAGAATAAGATTAAAATTCTGGGTGTTTGCGGTAAGAAATTTATTCTGGGCGCCAAAGGGGTTCAGTTTCTGAAAATCCATGTTGAGATTAAAAGGATTATTGGGATTCTGCAGCAGATCCGCCCAGTCAATACCCGTCCTGTTGTCAGCGGACAGAGTCACCTCGACAATCTTGGCCTCGATGGACACCTGCCGGTACAGCTCTACCTTCAGACTATCGATATAATTGGCTACTTTCTCCTGCAGCGAGCGGGGAGCGGTCACCGTGATCAGACCCACCGGCTTGTCGATTGTATAATATCCTTTGCCGGGCTTGCGGTTAGTGATCACCGCCGGTTGAGCCGCCGCCTCGCCTCCGGCCAGGGCCTGGCCAGCCAGGCTGGCCGGATAAGGCGCCGCCCCAGGTAAAGGTGGAGGCGTCACCACCTCTTCCGTGGTCCAGATATCAAGAATCTGATCCAAGTTTTGCTTGATATTGGCCCAGATATCAAAGCTGTTTTCGCTCTCGGGCTTGCTGTTTATCTGGATCTTCCCCGCCATCTCATGGGTTTTATCCTTGCTGCCGCCCAGCACATCACCGCCGACCCCTACATTATAATCCGGAGACATGAACGGCATGGCAATATGATACTTTCTGGTCTCCTTGTGTTTGATAATAATCGAATTTCCCTTGACCTCGTGGAAATAATCCAGCTGCCGCAGAATGTTGTCTATCGCCTCAAAAAAATCATCCTCGGCCCTGATATCCACATCCACCAGGGCGCTTTGATCAACATCATTGGCCCAGCTCACATTCATGCCCTTCAACACGGCAAGCTTCTTCATGATTTCCCTGAGGGTGACAGGGGCAGCCTTTGAGGAAATGTCCGCGCCGACCGGAATGGCGAAATCATCAGAGACGGAGCTCTCCGATTCAGAAAGCAGAAACGTCGGCTGCTGGAATCGGCTCGGCAACTCCGCCGGCTTCTCTTTCTCCGCATCCGCACTTGTCTCGAAAGCCCCTGCGTTCGTTGCCTGGGACGTATGTTTCTTTAAAAAATCCTGGCCCCCCTGCTCCCCTTTAAAATCCGGGGCCTTCTTCGAGCAGCCGGCAAGAAGCGCGCACAGGAAGAGAGTCACGAGCAGCACCGCGCCTTTGCGCAGATTGCCCTGTAAAGGTATTTCCCTGTTTTGCCCTTTCCCCAGGCACATGTGATCCTGCGACCCATGACAAGAAAAGCGTAATGTCATCTTCATCTTTATTCCCATACCGTTCGTGGCTGGCAGAGGCAGGAAAAAAAATCAGCCCGCCCGCGCATTCTTTGAGAAATGAAACCAAGACTTCTACTTATGAAGCCTTTCCTTGATATATTTTTCCAGATCAGCCGGGACCTGGTAGCCGGACAGTATAACCGCCTGGTACTCCTTAGAGGCCTTTTCCGCCTCGCCCAGCTTATCATAGATCCTCGCCTTGCTGATCATGGTCTCTAAGGATGTCCCATAAATCTGTTCAAACCTGCTCAAAAGGGCTAAGGCCATTTCGTTGCTGCCGTTCTGCTCGCTGAAGGCGGCATAACTGGCTAACGCCTGCCGTGACGGATGCTCCCCGCTCACGGCAAAATCAAAATAATTTTTCGCCTCTTTGACCTGCTCCATATTGGCCAGACCGAGAGCCGTCTGCAGCGCCACTTCGGCATCCTGGGGGAGAAGAGTCGCGGCTATCTGGCCATAATGGGCGGCCTTGGCATTCAATCGTAATTTTATCAAGGCAAGATAGGCTATCCTTTTGGCAAGCTCGCCGTTATCCGACCAGGATTGAAATGCCTTTTCGTAAGAGGCCAAAGCCTCGGCATAATTTCCGGCGTCCTCAAGATTTTTTCCCTGGCGGATGAATTGTCTCGCTTCCAGTTTTTCCTTGGACACATCCATTTTTTTGGTGACGGAAATAGCCTCTTCCTTAATAGCCAGCTTTTCCTCAGCCTGTTCCGGGGCCGCCGGCCAGATGAACTCATCGCTCTTTTGAGAAATGACAATGGTGTTGAACCGCTCTTCCTTGGCCAAATCCTTCAGATTCAGGATGACCTCCAGGACAAAATCCCAGGGCACGTCGTTTAAGGTCAAGGTCAGTGAACCGCTTACCCCCTCATCAACCACAATATTCCTGCCGCTGATTTCCCCAATGAGACGGAAAACATTATGAAGATCAATTTTATAGAAATCCACTGAAATTTTCTGCGCGGTATAGCCGGCCAGGGTAAAATCCGTCTTGCCGCCGGTCTCCGCTGGTTTGGTGGATTTGCTTACCGAGGCGGATGGCGTTTTATCAGGTTCCGCATCCGCAGGCGCCTGTTTTGATTTTAGCCGCGCAATTTCGTCGGCTGACAAACCGGTAATTCCCGAAATAACAGCACCAGCGTCAGCTGCTGTCTCCACGTTTATCGTCAGACCTTTCTCCTGGGCAGCGATGGAGTAGCTGAAAAGCGCATCTGCTGCGGAATCAAGAATGATCCGGGTCCCGTCCTTATATCGCTCGGTGCGGACAACCGCAACAGGCGATCCTTCATGGGCGGGAATGGCGTGGTCCTTTGCGGCGACACCCGGTAGATCGACCATCAGGCGGGCAGGATGATCCTTCCCCTTTGCCACCTCTGTTGACTGATATGTCTGAATCGGTCCCGCCGCCAGCAAATGAATCTGGGCCGTGTTCCCCGAACCGGTGATGGTTACATCATGAATTTCCTGTGCTACATTTTTGGTCAGGCCCTTCTCCGCTCCCGCTGCGGCGGCCTCAATCCGCACAAGGATATCGTTGCCGCTGCCCGTCACGGAATAGGCGCGATCAACCGAAAGCAGCAACTCAATCCGGGCAATTGGCGGATTCTGGTCAGCATGAACCTCTCCTTTTATCACGGAGACCGGACCTTGCTTGACATCCACCGGAAAATGCGCGGAACCGGCAATAACCCCGTTGGCAATATCAACAACCACCCTGTGAGGGCTGAACAATTCATACATGGTATAGGCCGGAACGATATCGCCCTTGATCTGGTAGAGCCAGGCGCCATCCTTTTGCTGCCATTTAATATCGCTGATCTGATATGGATTATTACTGATCTCTTCCTTTGCCCTGGCCGAATCCAAAGTGACGCAGATCAAAAAGAAAACTGTTATCAGGCTTACCGTTTTTACACGTGACATCAGGGTCATTGTTACTTTTCCCCCTCTTTCTTTAGAAGCATTTCCACAAATTTATCGAGCTCCTCGCCTGCGGCGGTTTTATACCGTTGCTTGATGACAACCATGTTCCCGGAAATACTGTCGACAACTCCGGATCTGCCGATCTCGGTCCCGCTCCTTATGATATATCCTTTGCCAACGGAATCCTCTACCATGGCCAAGGAACCCTGCTCAGTCGCAACAACGGCGACAAGCGTCAGCTGCCCCGGTTCAAATTTCTGCAGCCCAAGCAGCTCCTTCTCGGAAATTTCCACCTCGGAGGTGACCACCTTTTCCTTTATAAAAGGCATGAACGGGTCGGTGCGACCCAAGCGCTGATAAATAAAAGAGTCGGTATCCCCTGACAAAAATTGCATGAGTTCTTTAACTTTCTCCGAATACTGCTCCGGCTCAGAATCATTTTTCCGGGCCTGCGGCGGGGCATTATCCGTCTTTTCCGCGGGTTCTTGCCCTTGCGCCTCAGTCAGCAAGAAAAAAAATGCCAACAGGAGGGCAACACCCCGAAAAACCTGTTTTCCTGCTAAAAATATATGCTTATTTTTAGTGTACATTTCTGGCGTTACTTCCCTCGGCGTTCAAAGTTACTTTGTCGTTGGTTGCTGTGTTGCTGGTTTTTGTTTATCTTTTGCTGCCGGCTCAGGCTCGACGAACCGGTAGGTAACGAGATTGAATGTTGTATCGAGAATCATTTCACCAGATTGCCGCGCAGGACTCCCCATACTGATATCGGAGACCGTGACAATACGGGACAGGTCACTGATTTTATCCAAAAAAACACCAACGTTATGATATGGACCCCTCACCTTGATGTCCACTGGAATATCCGCATAGAATTCATGCCGTACTTCGCTTTTGGGGACAAAAGAAAGAAAATCCAGGCCGGAATTTTGGCCGATATCCGAGATGCTTGACAGCAGAGACGGAATTTCCTGCTCTTGCGGGAGCAGGGCTGCTGCCTTGGCAAACATCAGCTTGGTTTCCGCCATATCCGCCCGGTGTTTCGTGATCTCCCGCGCGGCCGTTTCTATCTTTTGTATCTCCGCCTCCAAAGTCTTTTGCTGTGAAAGAAGATTATTGATTTCAGCCGTTTTGGGAGAATAACTCAAAAAATAAAAGCCTGCGCACGGCAGCAAAACCGCAACAACACAAATAGCCGCCTTGTGCTGGGGTTTCAGCCGGGAAATTTTTTCATCAAGAAATGAATTGATGGCCTCTTGTATCTGGACTTTGTCTACCTTCATTTCACATTGCCCTGCTTGGAATCTTTATTGTTTTCAGCTTGCTCGAGCGCCAAACTCAGAGAAAACTCCTTTAAATCCTGGCCGGCAATCGTTGTCAATGCAGATTTTCCTAAGGTTGCCCCGGCAAAATATGGCGACGCGCTTAAACGATCCATGTAGTCGGCCAATCGGGTATTATCGAGGGCAACGCCGCTCAGAGCCAAACCTCCCGCCGCCTGCTTTATGCTGAGCAACCAGATACTATCCGCCGGAGTGGCTTTGGCGATTTCATCGAGCAAACGAACTGTTACTTGAGACTGCGACTTAAGCTGCTTGATGACATCAATCTTTGCCGTCAATTTTTGTT
This sequence comes from Deltaproteobacteria bacterium, assembly GCA_016219175.1. Classification (GTDB taxonomy): domain Bacteria; phylum Desulfobacterota; class Desulfobulbia; order Desulfobulbales; family SURF-16; genus SURF-16. The sequence continues at coordinate 73,487 of JACRCD010000025.1, forward strand.
TTTCCTGCTCAAGCTGTTTTATCTCAGTAAGAATGGCATTATATTTCGTTTTTTTATCATTCAAATCTTTAATGTTTGCCTGGAGCACCGTCACCTTCTGGTTCAAAGTCAAGGCGGCCATTCCCAACAAGGCAAGCAAAACAACCAGCAGGGTCATAAAGCCAATGACCTCACTTCTGGTCCGCGCCCGCTTTTTCATTTGCCGGATAGGCAATAAGTTTATTCGTATCATGACACTCTTTCGTTTTTACGTAAAAGGTGCATCAAAAGCTAAAATGGACAGGGCCTACTCGCCAGGCCAACGGAAATTGCCATTTCAGGCGCTATACTTTTTAAATAGTCAGGGTCTATTCTATTCGGATCGATTCGGGTTGTTGCAAAAGGATTAAAAATTTCGACCGGCAACCCTGTTTCTTCACGGAAATATTGATCCAACCCCTTTATCTTCGAGCCACCGCCACTGATCACAATTTTTGCCAGGGGGGTATCAGGAAAATTTGTGCTATAAAAATCAATGGCCTTCTTGATCTCCATGATCCATTGCGTGGTGGTGCTGACAAAAATTTCCTCAAGTTCCGCCTGTTTTTCCTCGGGGGCCGACACGCCTATTTTCAAGGATTCAGCCTCTTCAAAGTCAAGGTCAAACCGCCCCTGAATCTGCTCTGTCAATTGCCTGCTGCCAAGCGCAACATCCCGCGCGAACAGGGAGGCCCCCTTTGAAACAATATTGATATTCATCTTGGACGAGCCAATATCGACAAGCACCACATTGCCTTCCTGGCCGCAATTTGTTTCAAAAGAGTTTTCAAGGGCAAAGGCATCAACATCAACCAGGACTGTTTTAAGACCGACAGACCGCAACATCTGCAGATAGGCATTAACCACATCTTTTTTTGCGGCTACCAGCATGACGTCCGTTCTATCCTCGTCCTCTTTATTGGTTTTTAAATCCTGGTAATCAAGATATACATCCGACAGATCAAAAGGAATATACTGCTCCGCCTCGGACTGGATGTGATCTTCAAGGGCCTTTTCATTCATTACGGCAAGATTGATTTTCTTTAAAATCACGGAATAGCCAGAGATGGAGATGCCGACCTTCTTCCCCTTGATCTGTAAATTCGCCAGGAGATTTTTAATGACACCGGCGACCGCAGCCGGGTCTTTCAACTCGCCATCTTCCACAGCCTCGGCAGGTAACCGGGCGCTGCCAAGACTCAAGAGTTTCAATCCTCGGCCATTCTCCGCAAGTTCACATACCTTAACCGCGTGCGAACCGATATCGAGTCCCACTGTTAAATGCTGCCGTTGAATAAAGGGCAGCTTTAATTTATTGAAGTTAAAATCGAACTTCGGCAAACTGAGAGGAGCCATGGCTGGTATCCTGATAAAAAAACTTTCACTCTATTAGCGTCTTCGCTTTATCCCTTTATTACCAAGGGGGTGACCCCGTAAAAATATTAAACACTTATCTCGAAAAGAATGTCAACCGCAAAGTAGCTAAAAACACACGCTAATTTGGCACGTTATTGTATTTCCGTCGTAAGGAGTACAGACAAAAGACCCTCTCGACAAATGCACCAATCCAATATTGTGTACAAGCAGAAATGTTGCCCCACCATATCTGGTGGCCTTCCAGGTTATTATACATTTTTATTATGTTTTTTATTTTAATTCTAGCAAGTTACTATTTTTTATCGCAACAGGGTAATCCCCGTCGCCCCTCTTTCCGGCAAACAAACGTGGCAGACAATATTTCAGGGCAACAGGGAAACATCACTAAACGCTGATGACCGACACAAACATCCTTGTATTTTAATGCCCCATGAAGTAATAATATAAAGTTAAATAATTCTTCTTAATATGCTGGAAGTAGAAGATTTTTCCCCCAATTTTCTTTACAAATGCCCTGAAAGCTTGTTCTCTTTGTTTTTAATTTTCAGGGGTTCATGTTTTTTTTGGTAACTCACGAGCAAATGTGCTAAAAAAGTAAAGCAAAAATTATTCCACCGTAAAATTTTTCGAACAGGGAGCCGAGCCTTGTCTCAAAATAAGAAAAAATCCGTTTTCCGCGAATATGCTGAAGCAATTATCATCGCCCTGCTGTTGGCCCTCTTCATCAGGACTTTCGTTGTTCAGGCTTTTAAAATTCCATCCGGTTCGATGATCCCGACCCTCTTGATAGGGGACCATATACTGGTCAATAAATTCAGCTATGGCATCAAGAACCCTTTTACCGGCGCAACGTGGATTCCGCTTGGAACTCCGGACACACTTGACGTGATCGTGTTCAAATACCCCGAAAACCCATCGCAGGACTTTATAAAAAGGGTCATCGGCAAGCCTGGCGACCGCATAGAAATCAAAAACAAGGAAGTTTATGTGAACGGCAACCCAATACACCTGAAAAATGCCGTCCATCTGGATGCGAATGTCTACCCCGGGCCCAATCCTCCCCGGGACAATTATGGTCCCGTGACAGTCCCTGACCACTCGCTTTTTGTCATGGGCGACAACAGGGACAACAGCCACGACAGCAGATTCTGGGGCTTTGTCGACTTTAAGGCTGTAAAAGGCAAGGCCTTTATCCTCTATTGGTCCTGGGATAAAGAAAAATTTTCTGTACGATGGCGACGAATCGGTGATATGATTCATTAAACTTCCTTGGCTTTAAAAACACCAACCACCACAGCGGATGCAATTTTTTTTGCATCTTCCCTAGAAAATAACTTTCCGGTGAGACCGGGACTTGCCGCTCATGGATGCCAAATATCGTTTTCAGCATAAACATATCCTGGGAATTGACGAACTTTCCGTCCATGATATCAATTTTATTCTTGACTCCGCCGAATCATTCAAAGAAATCTCCCAACGCCCCATTAAAAAGGTCCCCACCCTCCGAGGCAAGACCGTAATTCATCTTTTTTTTGAACCAAGCACCCGCACCCGGCTTTCCTTTGAAATCGCCGCAAAACGGATGAGCGCCGACACCTTTAACATAGCTGCCTCCACCAGCAGCGCCACAAAAGGCGAAACCCTCATCGACACGGCCAAAAATCTCACCTCCATGAATCCGGATATTATCATTATCCGGCACTCCAGTTCCGGCTCTCCTCATCTGCTGGCAAAGCACATTAAAGCATCCGTGATCAATGCCGGCGACGGCACCCACGAACACCCCAGCCAGGCCCTGCTGGATATGATGACAGTCAGAGAAAAAAAGGGGAAGATCGAGGGGCTGAAAATAGCCATTGTTGGGGATATCAGTCACAGCCGTGTTGCCCATTCCAATATTATCGGTTTCACCAAAATGGGGGCCCGCGTCCATGTGAGTGGCCCTGCCACCTTGATTCCCCAAGGAATTGAGCAGATGGGAGCCATTGTCTGCCGCAACCCGGCCGAGGCGGTGAAAGACGCCGATGTTGTTATGGCCCTTCGCATTCAGAAAGAACGGCAGCTTGATCCTCTTTTCCCCTCCCTGCGGGAGTATGCGTCTTTTTTCGGCATCAACCGGGAGCTTTTGCAATCAGCAAAACCGGACGCCATTATCATGCACCCCGGCCCCATAAACCGCGGGGTTGAAATGACTCACGACGTGGCCGATGGCGAACAATCCGTGATCATGGATCAGGTCACAAACGGCGTGGCGGTCCGCATGGCCCTGCTCTACCTTATAATGGGAGGCGAGGAACGATGACATCTCCTCAAACGTTACTTCTGCAAAATGGCCGCATCATCGACCCTGCAAACAACCTTGATGGACCGGGGGACCTTCTTCTTGCCAATGGCGTGATCCAACGCAGAGGAAAAGCCGGCTCTCTTTCCTGCCCGGATAATGGAAAGACCATTGACCTCCGCGGAAAATGGCTGGTTCCCGGCCTCATTGACATGCATGTTCATTTACGGGAGCCCGGAGAGGAATACAAGGAAACAATTGCCAGCGGCACAAAGGCGGCAGCGGCCGGGGGCTTTACCGCCGTGGCCTGCATGCCCAACACCAAGCCAGTCAACGACAACCAAGCCGTCACCTCCCTGATTTTGACCAGGGCAGCGGCGGCAGGATATGCCAGAGTCTACCCGGTGGGGGCTATCAGCAATGGCAGCAGGGGGACAGAGCTGGCCGAATATGGAGAATTAAAAAAAGCCGGCGCCGTGGCGGTGTCGGATGATGGCCGCCCGGTGGTCAACAGCCAGCTCATGCGCCGCGCCCTCGAATACAGCGGCAACCATGATCTTCTGGCCATATCACATGCCGAAGAGGTGAGCTTAAGCGAAAACGGGGTAATGAATGAGGGAGCCCTCTCCACCAGACTGGGTTTGCGCGGTATTCCCAGCGCAGCCGAGTCAATCATGATCTATCGGGACCTCGCCCTGGCGGAATACGTCAACCGCCCCATCCATATTGCCCATATCAGCGCCAGAGAATCCGTTGATCTGATTCGCCGGGCCAAGAAAAAAGGATGCAAAGTCACCGCAGAGACCGCCCCCCATTATTTTACCCTGACGGAAGAGGCTGTGGGACTATATAATACCAGAGCGAAAATGAACCCTCCTCTGCGCACCGCCGATGACGTGGCCGCGATTCGGGACGGACTGCGAGACGGCACCATTGATGCCATAGCCACCGACCATGCCCCGCACAGTGTCATGGAAAAAGATGTGGAATTCGATCAGGCGGCCAATGGCATTATTGGCCTGGAGACAGCAGTGCCTCTGGCCATGGCCTTGGTTCGGGAAAATGTCCTCAGCCCCGTCCGGCTCATCGAACTTCTCTCGGTCAACCCGGCAAGAATTCTGGGAGTGGGGGGTGGAACCCTTTCCGAAGGGAGCCCGGCCGACATCACCGTGATTGATCCGGAAAAAATCTTTGTCTACACCAAAGAAAGGGTGGTCTCTAAAAACAGCAATTCGCCTTTTTTAGGCTGGGAACTGACGGGCAAGGCGGTGCTTACCCTGGTAGCAGGGAAAATAACATTCAGTGAACCGGAATAACTTCCCAAGAAATCTTGGGCAGGCAAAATCCGGGTTGCTACGTCAACTTTTGATATCAAGCAGATTTCCCAGCATATCATCCGCAATCCGCACCATTTTCAGATTCGCCTGATAAGATCTACTGTTCAGCATGGCCTCGGGGATTTCCTCGGACACCTCCACGTTTGACCTTTCAACCAATTCATACCCCGTTGCTGTCTGTTCGTAGGTCAATGGACCCGGGGTATCAATGGTGCTGACCCGGGGTTGAACAGCCCCTGCCGCGTCCGCCTTGAAGGTCACCCTGGTCTTTTTGAAACCATCCGTATTGACATTTGCCGTGTTGTCGGCAATTGACTCCTGTTTTTTGGCAAAAGCGGAAAGCGCGGAAAGGGATGAATGAATTCCTGAAAGCATGCCAACCTCCTATGCGTGCCGCCACAGCGGCAATGAACGGAGAAACGTGAACTACTAGTCATGAAGGCTTAAAGAGGGTCGAAGATTTATAACATACTCAATGTGCCGCCGACCTGTCAATCCACCCTCTATCCTCCAGAACAACTATAAAATATTTTAAACACTCCTGCTGGAAAAATCCATTCTTTTTATAAATTCTTAAAGATTCCCGCAAGAATAATTTTTCCGAGCCGCTTAATCATTTTCGGTAAGTCTCAACATGTATCCGCACTTTTCATTCGGACAGCGCAGATGCAACCCTTGTTTTTTGTTTTCCTTCTCAAGCAGATATGGGGATCCGCAGTCAGGGCATTGCTGATTGACGGGCTTGTCCCACAGGGCAAAGTTGCATTTCGGATAGTGGTCGCAACTGTAAAAGACCTTTCCCTTTTTAGAGACTTTTTTTATCAATTCCCCGCCACAGTCAGCTACAGGACACCGCACCCCGGTTTTTTCCGCCTGGATATGCTTACACCCCGGATAACCAGAACACGCAAGAAATCTGCCATACCGTCCATTTTTAAACACCAGCGGCTGCCCGCATTTCTCGCAGGTTTCGCCGGACAGCAGCGGTTCCTCTTTTTCCAGGGGCACGACATGGCCCTCATCATCCTTTTTAAAATCCTGGGTATTCTTGCATTCAGGATACTTCTCGCAGGCCAGGAACTCTCCTTTTCTCCCCCACTTGATAACCATGACGCCTTCGCAGAGCTTGCATTTAATATCGGTGGGCACAGCCGAGCGCTTGACGGGCTTCATCTCTTCCTTAGCCTGATCAAGGGCTTGCCGGAAGGGGCTGTAAAAATCATGCAGGATCTTCAACCAGTCAACAGACCCTTCTTCGACCCGGTCGAGGTTCTGCTCCATGGATGCGGTAAATTCGGTGTTCATGATGGCGGGAAAATGCAGGACAAGAAGCTCATTGACAAGCTTGCCCAAATCCGTCGGAAAAAATTTTCTCTGCTCCAGTTTCACATACTCTTTTTCCTGGATGGTGGACAAAATGGAGGCGTAGGTACTCGGCCGGCCCACGCCGTTTTCTTCCAGGGCCTTTACCAGCGTGGCTTCCGTATAACGTGGCGGAGGCTGGGTAAAATGCTGTTTCGGGTCAAGTTTCAGCAGCTCAACGCGCACTCCTTCTTGCAGATCAGGCAAAAGCACATCCTTTTCCTGATCCGCCTGCTGCTGGGCCTGGGTTTCATCGCCGGATTCAACGTACAAGGTCATAAAGCCGAGGAACCGCACAATTGAACCGACCGCCTTAAACCCATACTTTCCCGCCTGAATCGACACCGAAGTCTGATCATAAACAGCCTGCTCCATCTGGCTGGCAACAAACCGCTTCCAGATCAAGGTATAGAGAGCCAGCATGTCCTTGTCCAGAAACGAAGCAAGAGTGTCCGGCGTCTTGGCCGCATCCGTCGGCCGGATTGCTTCATGGGCATCCTGGGCTGATTTTTTTGCCTTATAAATATTTGCTTTCGCGGGCAGATATTGATTGCCATAGGCCTTGAGAATATAATCGCGCACCTGGGCCAAGGCCTCGTCATTGATCCTGGTTGAATCAGTACGCATATAGGTGATCAAGCCGGTCGGCCCATCCTCGCCGATTGCTATGCCCTCATAGAGACGCTGGGCCAGCATCATGGTCTTTTTGGCTGAAAAGCGCAGCTTCCTGTTGGCCTCTATCTGCAGGCTACTTGTGATAAAAGGCGGACTGGGGTTCCGTTTTGTCTTTTTTTTGCTGACCTTGTCAATGGTGAAGACGCATTGGCTTAACTCGGTGACAATATTGCCAGCTGTCTCCTCGCTGGCAATGCAACTATTTTGCTTGTTGGTCAGCTTCTGGCCGTCTATCTGCTCCAGCTGCGCCAGAAAGGGGGGCGGGCCTCCCTGTTGCAGCTCGGCTGTGATCGACCAGTACTCCATGGATTTAAAATCACCAACCTCCTGCTCCCGCTCGCAAACCATCCGAACCGCAACCGACTGCACCCGGCCGGCGCTCAGTCCCCGGCGGACTTTGTCCCAGAGCAGCGGCGATATCTGATAGCCGACAAGCCTGTCCAAAATGCGCCTGGCCTGCTGGGCTTCAAATTTATGCAGGTCTATTTCCGTCGCTTTTTCTATGGCGGCGAGAATGGCTTTTTTAGTCAATTCATGAAACAAGACACGCCGAACAGGCTTTCCGGACACATCAATGGCCGAGGCAATATGCCAGGCAATGGCCTCGCCTTCCCGATCGGGGTCTGGCGCCAGATAGACCTCATCGGCGCTTTGTGCCGCGCTTTTCAGTTCGCTGATGATTTTACCCTTGCCACGGATCGTCACATAGGTTGGCTGGAAATCATGTTCCACATCAACGCCGAGGGTTTTTACCGGCAAATCACGGATATGGCCAACCGAAGCCTTCACCGTAAAGGATTTCCCGAGATATCTTTGTAACGTCCTGGCTTTGGCAGGCGATTCAACTATTATTAATGATTTCGACATAGGTAGTAAAAATGGCAACTGATCAGCTGCTTAGGTTCAAGATTGCAGTCGAGAGGTCGAGCCGGCCCTGACCTTTATCATGTCACGGCGCCGCCTGCCCTTCAGCCTCGCTACAGCCTTATCGTCCATCCGCCTAACTAGTTACCAAAGATGTAACATATCCTCTGATTTCATGAATTTTTCTTCTGGTATTGATTCCCGGGTAAGGATTCAACAACCCCCTTCAATTCCAACATAAGCAGCAACTCATTGGTCTTCTGCACCGGCAAACCACATCTCCGGGTAATTTCATCCATGGTCTGGGGGTAGACATCTAGAAAGGCGATAAAGTGTTTCTCCTCATCCGTTAATGGCGCCCCCCCGCCACCCCCTTTCGCCGGTTCAGAAAAGGAGGCCCCTGTGCCCGAGACAAAAGTAATTTCCTCAAGAATGTCGTCAACGGTATGAACCAGCTTTGCCCCTTCCTTGAGCAAACGATGGGCGCCTTCACTCCTGAGGGAATCTATCCGCCCGGGAATGGCGAATACTTCCCTGCCCTGCTCCAGAGCAAATCCCGCCGTGATTAGGGACCCTGATTTACGGGCCGCTTCAACCACCACCACTCCAAGGGAAAGGCCGCTGATAATCCTGTTGCGCGCCGGGAAACGAAAGGCTTCCGGCAAGGAACCAAAACGGTACTCGCTGACCAGGGCGCCACGACAGGCAATTTCTTCGTAAAGACTGTTGTTCTGGCGAGGATAAACCACATCAAGGCCGCAACCAAGAACAGCCACAGTGGCTCCATTGGCCAGCAACGCCCCCTTATGGGCGGCAGCGTCAACCCCGAGCGCCAAACCGCTTACCACAGTCAATCCCCGCCGGCAAAGACTTTTAGCGAGCTCGGCGGCGACTCTCAGCCCATAGACTGTCGCGGCCCGAGAGCCGACTACGCCGAGGCAGGCGCTGCGCAGCAGAGAGACATTTCCTTTGACATAAAGCAGAATCGGCGGGTCGTCAATGTTTCGCAACAGCTCCGGGTACGCCTCATCTTGTCTGGCGATAATTTCCGCTTGCGCTTTGCTGGCCCGGTTCAGTTCCTGTTCCGCGGCCTGCCGCAGATTATCTTTATCAATGCCGGCAATGACTTTAGCACTGACCCCGGGGACAAGCTTACGAATCCGTCCCTGGTCTGCCTCCAGCACCTCTCTCGGGTCCTGGAAAACAGCAAGCAATTTATCCCAGCTCCGCACGCCAAGCCCGGGGGTCAGAGAGAGCGCCAGCCAGTCTAACAATTCATTCACAGGTCCGGGAATTATTCTTTAATAAAACTTTCAAGGTGTTTTTTCCGGTTCGGATGCTTCAATTTTTTAAGGGCCTTGGCCTCAATCTGGCGGATCCTTTCCCTGGTGACGGAAAAGGTTTTACCAACCTCTTCCAGGGTAAGATCTTTTTCCGTATCAATGCCAAACCTCATGCGCAGAACATTCTCTTCCCTCTCGGTCAGAGAACCCAACACCTTGCGCAGCTGCTGCCGCAAATTATCCTTGATTGTCGCCTCATGGGGAGAAACCGCGTCCACATCCTCGATAAAGTCAGTTAAATTACTTTCCTCGTCGTTGCCTATGGGTGTATCAAGTGAAATCGGTTCCTTGCAGATCTTAAGGATATTGCGCACCTTATCAAGATCAACCTCCAGGCGTTCGGAAATTTCTTCCGGTGACGGTTCCCTGCCCTCATCCCGCAAAAATTCCTTGGACCCTTTCAGCAGACGATTGATGGTGTCAATCATATGGACCGGAATACGGATGGTGCGTCCCTGATCCGCAATCGCCCTGTTAATCGCCTGCCGTATCCACCAGGTGGCATAGGTACTGAACTTAAATCCCCGCCGGTATTCAAATTTTTCCACGGCCTTCATGAGGCCGATATTCCCCTCCTGGATCAGATCAAGCAGTTGCAGGCCGCGGTTCATATATTTTTTTGCCACACTGACCACCAGGCGCAGATTGGCATGGGTCAACTCCTTCTTGGCCTCCCGGCTCACCTCCTCGCCAATGGCGATATGGGCCAGGGCCTGGGCCATGGAATCATAATCGATGCCGCAATCCTCTTCCAGATTGGCGATCATGGTGTCGATGAGCCCCCGGTTCCCGGGCTCGGCCTTTTTCCGGGCCAAAAGCGCTTCAAAACGTTTTGTCGTCTTTTTTACCTCTTCGAGCATTTCATGAAGATACTTACCCTGCAGCAGATCTTCCTGAAAAAGAGAACCGATGGAGTGGGTAGAGCGATCAATACGGACCAGAATATTGACCCCTGAAGCCTGATCAACATCCGCTTCCCTGAGATCAGCACGGAGCGCGGTGCGCTCGAGATCAATCCGCAGGGCCTCGCTGATCTGCCGGATAAATTTTTCCTTTACCTTGGCATTGTCTTTATCGCCCAACCCCCTTAACACATCGGTAATTTCGCAACTTTGGCCGAGGAGATCCTCCCGGATCCCTTTCAGGGTGTTGAGGGCAAAAGGAAAGGCCAACAACCCGCTTTGAATCTGGCGCTGCCCCCTTTCAATTTTTTTGGCAATCTCTATCTCTTCCACGGGGGACAGAAGAGACACGGCCCCCATTTCCCGCAAATAGGCCTTAACAGGATCAATTTCCCGCATCATCCCGGCGGAAACTTCACCGAAACTGATCATATCCTCATTATCCCCGGCAGAAAAATCCTTGTCCTCTAACTCCCTATCCAGCGGTACCTCTTGATCGCCAAACAGAAAAGTGAGATCATCAGCGGGACCCTCAAACTGATTTTCCAGCGGGTCGAGATCATTCGAGACAAAAAAATCGCCGCCCTCGGATTCCTCTCCATCCGCGCCGTTCTCTCCATCCGCTACTTCGTTTACGTCCATTACAGCTTTTAATTTCTTTCTTTTTGCCACAAGAATTACTCCTGCCGGGGAAAGTCTCTCTTTTCAACCAGAAAAACCATACCAACATATTATGTATAAGAAACTTCGTCCATTTCTTTTTTCTTTTCCAAAAGCTCCGTTTTTTCTTTCAGAAGCTGCATATACAAATTTTCATTACCAGCACGATACGCTTCATTGATCGCATTCTGCAGCCGCGCTTCCCGCCTCTGACAAGACTGTTTGCGCACCCAGGCCAGCAGCTCGGCCTGGGTCGAAGCCTTGTTTTCGTATGATGGCGGATCATTCAGCAGCCGGGCCACCAGATCCTTTTCCGCTCCCTGCAAATCGCCAAGGAGCATTTCGGGCCCGCCCCCATCCCCTTGGCGGACAAGAACCGTTAAGAGTTCAATGATACTCCGGGCGGAATCATTTTCATTCTCGGCAAACTCCTCCAAGCCGGCTTCAACGAAATGAGACAGAGACTCAGGATAACTGAGCAGAAACTCTAATACTTTTTTAAAGTCCCAGGAGAAAACAACCTTCTGCTTCCGCACGCTCACTGTAACTGGCGGCGGTGCGGCCGCAAGAACTTCCCCTGCGCCGCGGAGCTCTTCCGGCTTCAGGCCAAGTTTATCACTAAAATGTGAAACAAAAAGACTTTTCTGCAGCTTGCGGTTGCCGATCGCCGCAATCAGCGGCTGTAATTCCCGGACAATTTTTCCTTTACCGGCCAGGCTCAACCCATGTTCTTCCACCAGCCGGTTAAAAACAAACTCAGGAAGCTCCCTGGCCTGCTGAACTTTCTGCTCCAGCGCCTCCTTGCCGAAGGTCCTGATGAATGTATCCGGATCATGCTCGGGAGGAAGGACAACGATCCTGGCGTCCAGCTGTTCCGTCAGAAAAAGGGGAACAGCGCGCATCGCGGCTTTCAGGCCGGCCTGGTCGCCGTCAAAAAGAACGACCGCCTCCGAGGTATAACGTTTCAGCGTTTTTACATGTTGAGCGGTCAAGGCGGTGCCGAGCGGGGCGGCGACATGCTCCAGTCCGTTTTCCACCATGGAAAGAAGATCAAAATTACCTTCAACAATAAGACACTTGCCCGCCGCCCGGACAGCTGCTTTATTCTGATAGAGCCCGTAAAGGGTCTGGCTTTTATTGAAAACCGGTGTTTCCGGGCTGTTCAGATACTTTGGCTGTCCATCGCCCAGAATCCGGCCGCCGAATCCCGCGACCTGGCCGGTGAGGGAAAAAATTGGGAAGATGATACGATCCCGGAAGCGGTCATAAAAACGGCCCGGCTCTTTTTGCACCAGAAGTCCCGCCGCCCCGGCGATCTCCTGATCTTCTCCCTTGGCGGATAAGCCCTGGACAAGAAAATCCCAACGGTCAGGGGCAAAGCCGAGCTGAAAGCGGCTGATAATTTCCCGGGACATCCCCCTCTGCTCCAGGTACTGCCGGGCCTTTTGCGCCGCGGGGTTTTTCAGCAGGAATTCATGATAAAGGGTTGCGGCAACGCTGTTAACACCATGCAGCGCATCCCGCTCCTTGGTCTTGCGCAGCTCTTCGGGCGAGAGGGTGCTCTCTTCAAGGGCGATTCCGTAGCGCTCCGCCAGATTGGCCACTGCGTCCTGAAAGGTCATATTATGATATTTCATCATAAATGACAGAACATCGCCGCTTTCATTGCAGCCAAAGCAATGATAAAATTGCCTTTCGCGGTTTACCGTGAAAGATGGGGTTTTCTCCCCATGAAAAGGACAGAGTCCCTTATAGCGGGCCCCGGCTTTGTGCAAGGTGACGTGCTGCCCGATCACCTCTATGATGTCGGCGGCATCTTTCACGCGGCTGGCTGAATTTTCCTGAAATGCTGCCATAAAAAAACGTCCTTCTCGCGTTAGGAGCCGTTACGAAACAACATGCCCGCTTCTTTCAATTTCGTTACGGCTCCTTATGCCGTTTCAGGCATTTCTCTGCCATGTTAATTTTTGACAACGGCGTAACGTCTGTATATGAAAAACAGGGGGCCATAAAGAAACACCAGGCAAAGCAGACTTTTTCAAAAACCAGACGCTTTTTGCTTTGCCCTTTATCCTTTTTACTTTATCTTCATTTGTGTCAAGAAAAAAATCCTGGCCTTGCCCGGGGCCAGCGAGGAAATGGGGGGCGAGAACGACAGACCGTTAAACTTCAATGCCTGTCTGCGGACCGGTTTTACCTCGGGGCGGCATGTCGGAAACATGTACCATGTTTTTTTACAACCTGCCAAGGAGCAACCACAATGCCTGCCGATATTTCCCAGTTTCTCAACTATGAGATCAAAAAGGAACTGGCGGATCGCTACTTCGGTTTTCGCAAACTCATCGAAGAGGATAAGGCTGATCTGGAAAAAGACATATGCCAGCATGCCCGTACCGTAGGGCAGAGGATTGTTTTTGATCTGAACAGAATCTACATCATGCTCCAGGACGAAGAATTGATCCACAGGTTTCTCGAGCTTACCGGGCTTGAAGAAAAATTTTATTACGACCCGTACATCCTCACCTCGCCAACCTTGCGGCGCCGGATTTTTGCAGAGGTAAAAACCCGGGGACTGACCGCGGCAGGACGTTTCAAGTATCTTTTCATGCAGACCTATGAACAACTTACCCAGGATGTGGAAACGTACCGGGAAAAGTATATGGAACTTGTCAACGCCCAGGAGACCATTGAAGAGGAGATTAAAATTTTTTATCGCCAAAACGACATCAGCACCATCATGGGTTTCCTGCGCACCATGGATGCCGTTGAATCGTGCGGCATGGAAGGGGCGATCGACACCGGTTTATCCGAATGCATTGAACGGAAAATGCGGGTTGCCCCCCCGGTGCAGGTCTGCTTTGAGCTCCCCCAGATCCCGCCGCTGATCCCGCTGCCACAGATTAAAAAAAACCTGAAAAAACTTGCTGAAACAGCGTTTTCCCTGCATAAGGATGGTTTTAAGGATATCCCATGAAAAACAGATATGATGCAATAGAGGCCCAGCGCTTCATTAACAGCTATCCCGATCAGCCGGAGGGTCTCTGCCTCCGGGTCTATACCTCCCGGCTCATCGGCGGCGAGGAGGACCTGGTGCTGCACGGCGGCGGCAATACCTCGGTCAAATGCCGGGTCCCCGATCTTTTCGGCGAGGAAAAGGATATCATCTTTGTCAAAGGCAGCGGCTGGGATCTGGGTGATATTGAACCCCAGGGCTTTCCTGGTCTTGATCTGGCATATCTGCGCAGACTGCGCGGTCTTCCCGGCTTAAGCGACGAGGAGATGGTGAACCAGTTCCGCACCCATCTGGTCAACGCCTCCTCCCCCAATCCGTCCATCGAAACCCTGGTGCACGCCTTTCTGCCCCACACCTTTATTGACCATACCCATGCCGACGCCATCGTCACCCTGACCAATCTGGATAACTGCGAGACCCTTCTCCGGGATGTCCTGGGGGAAAGCATCGGTATTCTGCCCTTTATCATGCCGGGATTTCCCCTGGCCCAAGCCGTGGCGGATCTCTATGAAAAAAAACCGGAAATGGACTGCCTCATTCTCCGCCATCACGGCATTTTCACCTTTGGTGATGACGCAAAAACCGCGTACGACCGCATGATCCGCTATGTCAGTCTGGCCGAGAATTTTCTTGCCGGTTGCGCCGGGAATAAGCCAACATCCGGCATCAGCCTTGCCTGCCCTGATACTGACACCGTCCTCCCTCTCATCAGGGGGGCCATGAGCCATACGACAAAAGAACAACAGACCTTTCACCTCCATCTCCGCCAAAACGACAAAATCCTCGCAGCCCTCGCCCGCCCGGATGCGCGTGAGATGCTGGTCAGCGGCGTTCTCACCCCTGATCACGTGATCCGCACCAAAAACTATCCGCTTTTTCTTGATCTTGCGGGGATCGGCGCGGAGCCGGATATTGCCCGCCATATGGCCGCGGAGTTTGCCGCCTATGAAACGCGCTACCATGACTATTTTACCAAACAGCTTGCCGCTAAAAAGGTCCAGCGCGCCGAGCTCGACCCGAAACCGCGGGTTATCCTCATCAGGGGGCTGGGACTGGTCACCGCGGGGGAAACCCCCAAGGATGCCCTGATCGCAGCCGACATCGCCGAACACACCATCAGCGCCAAAACACAGGGCGCCGCTATCGGCCCCTACCGGGAGCTTGATGAGGCCACCATCTTTGACATGGAATACTGGAGCCTGGAGCAGGCTAAGCTGGGCAAAGGCAAAAAACCGTTACTCGCCGGCAAGATCGCCCTGGTCACCGGTGGCGGCGGGGCCATCGCCTGCGGCATCGGCCGGAAACTGCTGGAAGCCGGGGCCCGGATCTTTCTCACCGACATCAATCAGCAGAGGCTTGATCAGGTTTGCGCCTTGCTGGCCGGCAGCTTCGGTAAAACCATGGTTTCAGCCCTGCCGATGGATGTGACGGACAGCCGCTCGGTGCAAGAGTGCTTTTCCCGCCTGATCCGCGAGGCCGGCGGACTTGACATCCTGGTGCCCAACGCCGGCATCGCCCATGTGGCCAAGCTGCAGGAGCTGGATGAACAAGCCTTTCACAAGGTGCTTGAAGTCAACCTCATGGGAGTTTTTCAGGTCATCAAGGGCGCCATCCCGATTTTCACCCGCCAGGCTACCGGCGGCAACGTTATCATCAACAGTTCAAAAAATGTTTTTGCCCCGGGTGAATCCTTTGGCGCTTACAGCGCCTCCAAGGCCGGCGCCCACCAGCTCGGCAAGATCGCCGCCCTGGAGCTGGCCCCCATCAAGGTGAGGGTGAACATGATCAACGCCGATGCAATTTTTGACGATGCCGGGGTCTCATCCGGACTCTGGGATGTGGTGGGACCGGACCGCATGAAGGCGCGCAACCTTGATCCCGCAGGGCTAAAGGAGTACTACCGGCAGCGCAATCTGTTGAAAACCGAGGTGCTGGCCGATCATGTGGGAAACGGGGTGGTCTTTTTTGCCGGTAATCTGACCCCCACCACCGGCGCCACCCTCCCGGTTGACGGCGGCATCATGGCAGCCTTTCCCAGGTGAGCACTTTTTAATAACGGATTTCAAAATCGTGCAACGACTCGCTTAACTCCTTCTCCTCCACGGTCACCCGGCGCACCTGCGCCATGGGTGAGCCGGTGTGCAGCCAGGCAACCATGCGCTCCACCTGAAGCGCATCCCCGGAGATCAGCGCTTCCACCGAACCGTCCGGCAGGTTGCGCACCCAGCCTTTTACCCCGTAATGCACAGCCTCTTCCCGGGTGCAGTCCCGGAAGAATACGCCCTGCACCCGCCCTGAAACGACCGCCCGTATGGTTTTTTGCGCCATGGCCACGCCCTCTTCCTTAAGATATGAATTGCTGGAAACCCTGCTCATCAAGCACCACAACCCCAAGCTCCTCCGCCTTCTTCAACTTGCTGCCGGGCTTGTCGCCGCAAATCAGATGGGTCACCTTTCTGTTTAAGGAAGAAGCAACCTGGCCCCCCAGTTTTTTGACAATCTCCTTGGCCTCATCCCGGGAAAAGGCGGCGAGCGTCCCGGTGAAGACCACAACAACCCCGCTCAGCGGCAGCTCCGTTTTTTCGACATTCGCCCTGCTCGGCTCAACGCCCAGCTCCCGCAGCCTGTGCAGCATATTTAACACCGCCGGGTCGCCGAAATAGTCACTGATCGAACCGGCCACCTGTTCACCGATGCCCTCCACGCTCAAAAGTTCCTCCCGCGAGGCCGCCATCAACTTTTCCAGGGTCTGAAAACGCTCCTCAAGCAGACCTGCCGTCACTTCGCCCACATGGCGGATGCCCAGGGCCGAGAGAAATCTGGCCAGGGAAACATTCTTGCTGGCGGCTATGGCGCTCACCCCATTCTCCGCTGACTTGGCGGCCCATCCCTCAAGCTGTTCCAGGGTTTCCTGAGTCAGGGCATAGATATCAGGGAGGTCGGTCACCAGTTTTTCCGCAAAGAGCTGGGCCATGACCTTTCTGCCGAGACCTTCGATATCCATGCCGCTTTTCCCGGTGAAGTGAATCAGGCTGCGCAGACGCTGGGCTGGGCAATGCGCATTGACACAGCGGAGCGCCGCTTCGCCCTCCTCCCTGACCAAAACATGTCCGCAGGCAGGGCAGAGGCCAGGCATGGCAACCGGGATCTCGCTGCCGGTGCGCAGATCAGCGATCGCCTGCACGATTTCCGGAATAACGTCCCCGGCCCGCTGCACCAGCACCATGTCGCCCAGTCTGAGGTCCTTACGCCGCACCTCCTCTTCATTATGCAGGGTGGCGCGACTCACCGTCACCCCGCCGATGGCGACCGGCTCAAGAATGGCAACCGGGGTCACCGCACCGGTGCGTCCCACCTGGAAATCAACGGCCACCAGCCGGGTGGTCGCCTGGCAGGCGGGAAATTTGCAGGCCACGGCCCAGCGCGGCGTTCTGGCCTTATTGCCCAGCCGCTCCTGCAGCCCAAAGGAGTTGACCTTCACCACCATGCCGTCAATCTCATAGTCAAGCCCATCCCGCATTGCCAGCAGATGCCGGTAATGACCGACCACCTCCGCAAGCGAGGGGCAGAAACGGGCCAGGGGGTTCACCTTGAAGCCAAGGGCGCTGAGCTGCCCAAGCAGCTCAAGCTGGGTTGCGCAGCCGAGCTGGGACGGATCGCTGATGCCGTAGGGGTAAAAATCCAGGGGCCTGCGGGCGGTGAGGCGCGAATCAAGCTGGCGCAGGGAACCTGCCGCGGCATTGCGGGGGTTGGCAAAAAGCGGCTCTCCGGCGTTGCCCCGTTCCTCGTTTAACTTGTGGAAACCCGCACGGTCCATGAACACCTCGCCCCGCACCTCAAGAAGCCGCGGCGGGTCTTCCCCTTGCAGCCGCCGGGGAATGGCGGCGATGGTCCGCAGATTCCGGGTGATATTTTCGCCGATGCGGCCGTCCCCCCGGGTTGAACCCAGAACAAACAACCCGTTTTCATAGACCAGTTCCACCGCCAACCCGTCCATTTTCGGCTCTGCCACATAGTCAAACCGCGGCGCATCTTTTAAAAAGCGGGACAAGCGCTCCTCAAAATCCCGCAGCTCTCCCTCGGCAAAGACATTTTCCAGGCTGAGCATGGCATGGCGGTGCTGCACGGTCTCAAATTTTTCCAGGGGCGCGCCGCCCACCCGCTGACTGGGCGAGTCGCTGACCACCAGATCGGGAAACAACCTCTCCAGATCCAGCAGTTCCCGGAAAAGCCGGTCATACTCGCTGTCGGCAATAACAGGCTGGTCCAGCTCGTAATAGCGGCGGTCATGATAGGCTATTTCCTCGCGCAGTTGCCTCAGACGCTCCCAGGCCGCCTGCTTATCCTCCATGGTGTTATTTCCCGGCGCCTGGTTTTTGCAGGAGCTCGCCGCCGCTGGCAATATTTTCATGGGCGACTTCATCAATGAAAATCAAGATCGAACCTTTCGGCTTGTTGGCCGTCTCGGCGATCACCGCGGTTACCCCCTGGCAGATTTTTTCCTTCTGTTCCCTGCTCAGGGCGCCGGCCACGCGAATATTGACATAGGGCATGGTATTCTCCTCTTTGCTATTGGTGGATATTCCGGGAGTAAGGGTTAAGACTCCCGTCGACTATATTTACTGACTTACCATATATGTCCCTGGCCTTCAACCCTTAGCCCCCGGACTTCAGTCCAGCTCCTTGAGCAGCCAGTTACTTTCTTCCTTGGCCTGCTTCCGTCTTTGGGTTACAATCATGGTCATGATCGACTCCACCTCTCCACCACCCGACCCCTTCTGGCGGGAATTGGCCCACGCAAACGAACTGAGCGGTCATGCGCTTATTGTGCTCGAAGAAACCGTTTCCACCAACACCTACGCCCTGGAGCTGGGGCGCGGCGGCTCATCGTCCGGCGCCGTGGTCATTGCCCGCGGCCAGACCGGCGGCCGGGGCCGACTGGGGAAATCATGGCTCTCCCCGCCCGACAGCGGTCTTTACTTCTCCGTCATCATGAACCCTGCCCTTGCCGCGCCTGACCTGCCGGAAATAACCCTGGCCGCCGGCGTCGCTCTCTGCCGCGCTGTTTCCCGGGTCTGCGCTAGCGCACCCATGATAAAATGGCCCAATGATCTGCTGCTGACCGGAAAAAAATGCGGCGGCATCCTGACAGAGGCTGAATTCAGCAAGACAGGATCTCCCCTTGTCGTGCTGGGCATAGGCTTGAATGTCTCCACCCCTGCCCACGCTTTCCCGGCGGAGTTGCGGGATAAAGCGACCTCGCTTAACCAGCACGCCAGGACGGCGGTCTGCCGCTTGACCCTGCTGAAAAACATTCTCGCCGACCTTGACACCATCATGGCCCGCCTGGAGGCTGGCGGTTTTGCCGAAATCCTCGCTGAATGGCGCGGTTTCGATGCCACCAGGGGGAAACGGCTGACCTGGGTCAGCACGGCCCATCAGGCGGTAACCGGCCTGTCCCTGGGGCCGGACAACGATGGACGGCTGCGTATCAGAGACGATCAGGGCACAGTACACGAGATTCTTTCCGGGGATATCCGCCTTCAATCGCCCTGACCCCGGCTACCAGCTCCCGGTTAACCGGCACATCAATACCCAGCTCGTTTGCCTTATCGATCAGGGCGCCGTTGATGGCCCCTATCTCCGTCGCCCTGCCGCGCCGGACGTCCTGCAGCATGGAGGAAATATTTCCCGCGGTGGCCCGGCAGACGGCAAGGGTCCCGCTGACCGGATCTTCGGGAAGATGTATGCCAAGGGCCCGGGCAACAACCATTCCCTCAGTCACCGCCGCGACCAGTTTGTCCCGCGCCCCGTCAATAACGAGCAGATCACCATTGGCGCAATCGTGGAGTGCCGTAAGGGCATTGATGCCCACGTTGACCAAAAGCTTGGCCCAGACATAATCAAGGATATTTGCCACCTGCTGCGTCGGCAGGCCGGCCCGGTTGAAAAGCTCGGCTATCTCAGCGAGCCGCTCTTTTTTCTCAGCTCCCGCCGGGGAAAGAAAGCCGATCCTGGTCAAACCCTGCCCGCCATAACAGACATGGCCAGGGCGAAGCAGGGTCGCCCCCATGGCCGTTACCCCGATCACCGGCGGCACGGGCAGCTTGACCCGCGCCAGGGTGTCAAGATGGCTGATGCCGTTCTGAAAGGCGATGAACATGGTTTTTTCGGTAAAAAGGGGGGAGGCGGCTTGCAGGGCGGCCGCCACGTCACGGGACTTGACGCAGAGCAAGACGAGATCAGCCGCGCCGATTTTTTCTGCCTCACCGCTTGCTGACACAAAACGGCAAAACTCCTGCTCACCCTTGGTCAGCAGGAGTTTCCCATGCACCTGTGCGGCCCTTTCAACATCTTTGTCAAGCAGCCACACCTCGCTGTCAGTCCCGGCCGCAAGCGCGGCTGCAAAAAGAGAACCAAGGGCTCCGGGTCCGACAATGACGATTTTCATCTCATGACTATTTGCTGAAGGTAGCTCCTTCGATAATAACATTATAGAAGTAGCCGGAACCGAAATCCTTATCCTTGGCCAGCTCGCCTTCGGCCACCACAACGGAGTTGAGCTCCGGCGCCTCGGTCGAGGTCACGACAAGATCATGGTTGTTGCTTGCCGCATTGCCGGTGCCATCCTGCAGATGGACCCAGGTGCGCCCCATGATATTGGGAGAAACTTTTACCACCTTGCCGCGGACTTTCACCTTTTTGCCGGCCAGATCACCAGCTGAGCTGAACACCTCGCCAACCTGATAACCGTTTTCACCCTCGGCTTTCTCCACCTTGATCTCCTGCAGCGGGGCCACGGCCTTGGTGCTGCCGCCGCTGGCATCCTCAGCTCCGCCCATGCCCGCGGCAGGCGGCATGGCCGCGCCTTCACCCTGCACGGCAGCGCTGAAACTTGATGGAGCGCCGCCCGCGGGAGGCGCCGCGGCTGCGCCGCCGACTATGCCGGAGCAAAAGATAATTTCCGGAAAGGTCCGGTCAAGGGTCTTGCTGTGGAAATTGCTCATGACCGGGCCATTTTGCAGACTGATCTTATCACCTACCGCCACCTTGGCCTGACCGACAGCGGCCCAGATTTTTTTGGCGCCCTCATCAAGCTGGATGTAGGTATAACCACCGCTGTCAAAGGTTTCGACAACGGTACCCGACAAAGTAGCCTGCTCAGCTGCCGCCGGGGCAGGCTGGGTGGCCGGGGCTGCCGCTTCAGCGGGAGGTACGGCTTCCTTGGCTTCCTGAACCGGGGCCGCGGCAACTTTTGTTTCCGCCGGGGCCGGGGCCTCTACCTTCTTCTCATTCTGATTGCAGCCCGCAAAAGCCAGGGCCAGCACCAGGGCGGTGGTCATATAAATTTTTTTTGCATGTTTCATTTGTAATCCTTTTGCCATAAGAGTTATGTGTGAGCGGAATTTTCCACAGCGAATGATTTCGTTATATATCAGATTGCAATAAAGTGCAAAAGTTCCCGCGAACACTTTTTTATTTCCTTCAGGACGCCGGTTCGCAGCTAAAAACAAAACCTTCCCCGCTCCGATCAACCAGCACGGTTCCGCCCCGGGCGAGCTGGCCAAACAGAATCTCCTCTGTGATCCTGTCCCCGATTTCCGTCATGATAAGCCGGCGTAAGGGTCTTGCCCCGTAATCGGGATCATGCCCAGCCGAGGCCAGCCATTGGCGCGCCTTTTCCGTCAGTTTGATGTTCACCTTCTTTTCCCGCAGCCGGTCCTGCACTTCACTAACGAGCTTTTCAACAATACGCTCCATGACTGACAATTCAAGGGCATTGAAGGTGATGATCCCATCAAGCCGGTTTCTGAATTCCGGAGAAAAAAGATCTTTAATGGCCTTTTGGCTGCCCCCTTTCCTGCCGGTCATAAAACCGATGGACTGCCCGCTCATCTCCCTGGCCCCGGCATTGGTGGTCATAATCAGAATGACATTTCTGAAGTCCGCCTTGCGCCCGGCATTGTCGGTCAAGGTTGAGTGGTCCATCACCTGCAGGAGGATGCTGAAGATATCCGGATGGGCCTTTTCAATTTCATCAAGCAGCAGCACGCAGTAGGGGTGTTTTCTGATGGCGTCGGTAAGAAGCCCGCCCTGGTCAAAGCCGACGTATCCCGGCGGAGCGCCGATGAGTCGCGCCACTGCGTGTTTCTCCATATACTCGCTCATGTCGAAGCGTTCAAAATGCACGGCAAGCGCCCCGGCAAGCTGTTTGGCAACCTCTGTTTTACCCACCCCGGTGGGGCCGGCAAAAAGAAATGACCCGGTGGGCCGCTCCGGCTCCTTCAGCCCGGCCCTGCTCCGCTTAACCGCGGTCACCACGGCATCCAGGGCATGATCCTGCCCGAAAATCCGGCTTCTCAGTCTTTCCGCCAAACCTTTCAGCTGTTCAACATCGGATCCGGAGATATTTTTGGCGGGCACCCTGGCCATCCTGGCAATGATGGTTTCAATGTCGTGCACCGTGACGATTTTCCGTTTGTTCTCCGGCTTGGCCAGCCGCAGGGCGGCCCCCACCTCATCAAGCACATCAATGGCCTTATCCGGCAGAAAACGGTCGTTCAGGTAGCGGGCCGACAGTTCGGCCGCCGCCTTGACGGCAGGGCTGGAAAACTTCACGCCATGATGCTCTTCGTAGCGCGACTTCAACCCCTTGAGGATCTCATAGGTTTCTTCCACGGAAGGCTCTTCAACATCAATCTTCTGAAAACGCCGCGACAGGGCTCTGTCTTTTTCTATGTAGTTTTTATACTCCTCATAGGTGGTGGAACCGATGCAGCGCAGGGCGCCCGCCTGCAGGGCCGGCTTAAGCAGGTTGGAGGCATCCATGCTGCCGCCGCTCGTGGCCCCGGCCCCGACGATAGTATGTATTTCATCAATGACCAGGATGACATGCGGCTGTTTTTCCACCTCCGTGATGATGGCCTTGAGGCGCTCCTCGAAGTCGCCCCGGTATTTGGTGCCCGAGACCAGCGCCCCCATGTCCAGCAGATGAATAGCGGCATCCTTCAGCAGATCCGGCACCCGGCCCTCATGGATGTGCAGAGCCAAACCCTCAGCGATGGCGGTTTTGCCCACCCCCGGCTCCCCAACCAGCAGCGGATTGTTTTTCCGCCGCCGGCAGAGAATCTGCATGACCCTGGTCAACTCAGGGCCGCGGCCGATAAGGGGGTCAATAAGACCTTCCGCCGCCCGCTTAGAAAAACTGACGGTGAATTTCTCCAGCGCCGTCCGCGGTTTTTCCTCTTCTTTTTTCTGCCCTTCGCGGGGCAGGGCCAGGGGCAGGGAGGGCGCCTTGTGGGAGATGTACTGGACAACTTCAAAACGGGTGAGGCCTTCCTTCTCAAGAAAATATACGGCAAAGGAATCCGGCTCGGCAAAGATGGCGGTTATCACATCACCCGAATCAACCTCCGCCTTACCGCAACTCTGCACGTGGGCGATGGCCCGCTGCAGCACGCGGTTAAAACCGATGGTCTGCACCGGATCGGCGGCCGTTCCTTCATCAAAGACGGGCAGGTTGAGAATGAAAAAAGATTCAAGGTCCTTTTTCAGGTTTGCACTATTGCCGCCGCATCCTTCAATAATCCTTACGGCCAGTTCATCATGGAGAAGACCATACAGGATATGCTCCACGGTTACATGCTCATGCCTGCGTTTTTTGGCCTCACGGATTGCCATGACCAGGGCCATTTCAACTTTTTGATTAATCATATTCTTTCAGGAAATTCCGCTGCGCCGCCAATTGGGCGACAGGGTCTTTCATCCTTTTATGCTTGCTCCATGGAGCATTTGAGGGGAAATTCATTTCTGCGGGCCAGATCATGTACGATGTGTATTTTGGTATCCGCGATCTCCCTGGTATAAATTCCTGCCAGGCCAACTCCTTGCTGGTGCACATTCAACATGATTCTGGTGGCCTCTCCGGTATCTTTATGGAATACCGTCTCCAGAATCATGATAACAAAATCCATGGTGGTATAGTCGTCATTGTGCAGCAACACCTTGAAAAGCGGCGGCTCAAGCACCTTCTGTTTTTCTTCGGCAAGTACGCCGCCTGCTGTCTTTTTGTCCGGCACACTCATTTTTACTCCTCTGTTTTCCCGGTTATTTTCCCCTTATTGTAACCACTCAGGCTTATACTGGCAAGAGAGTGACGGAAAACGCTCAGCCCAGAAACGCAAAAAGAAATCGTTCCAGAATAAGCCGGGGGGGCAAACCGCTGCTTTTCAACTGAAATTCGGCCTCAAGCAATTGCCCGAGCGCCTCGCGCAGGGTGGGCAAGGAAAAATGTCCGGCCTGCTGGAAGGTTTTGTACAGCACAAAAGGGTGTCCGGCCAGAAAAGGCGAATTGCCGTGGCTCTTTTTTTTCAGTTCGGGAAGATAGCCTTGCTGGAAGGCGGGAAAGGAAAGGGCCGGCTGATACAGCGGGTCATGCCGCTGGGTAAGGGCCTTGAAAAAGAGAAGTTTGCGCAGCAGGTTTCTCAGCCCCGCCACCAGGGCCAGCGGGTGCAGACCACCGTCATGCAGCCGGGCGAGAAGCTTGAGCGAGCGGTCAAGATTTGCCGAAGCAACAGCATCATTTAATTCATAAATTGCCTCTTCCCTGGTCTGACCGACCACGGCATTGACATCCTCCCGGCTGACAACTTCCGTTTCACCGGCAAAAAGGGCGACCTTTTCCGCCTCCCGCACCGCCGCCACCGGATGAAAACCGACCCGGTCAATCAACGTGTCCACAACACCTGGACCAGGCTTTTTCCCCAACTCGGCCAGGGTCCGCAGCACCAGGTCCCTGATGACACCATCCCGGCCCTTCTGGGCCATGGAGGTGGCGCCGCTGTCCACCGACAGGTCGATGATGACGCCGATATCTCCTATGAGCTTGTAGAGTTTCTTGCGCTTATCCACCGCCTCGGTCACGAGAATGAGCACATTGCCCTTGGGCACCCCTTTTTCCAGGACCTGCATGACCAGCGCATCTCCGGCGGCGGATTTTTCATCCACCGGCCCCGCCTGCGAAACCAAACCGGCGCACCAGGCCACATCGTCTGGTTTATCAAAGCCGAAAAGTTTTTTCCATTGAGTCCCGGAAAGATCGGTCAGGGATTCATCGCGCTCCAGGCCTCCAGCCTGGATCATTTTCAGCAGATAGCGCCCTGCCTTTTCAGGCTTTGCCTCGCTTTCCGCTTTTTTCGCCTTATCCCAGAAGGTTTTGGCCACCGCCTTGGAATAAAAGAGCTGGGAGTCCATGACCCTGATCACCTGACGGCCGGCAAAGAGACTGTATGTCTGCAGATGGTGCATGGTCTGGGCCACGTCTTCCTGTTCCCCGTCGATGCGCCTGAGGCTTAAGCGCCGCTCTTTCTCATCCGGCAGGAGTTGAGCGACGACATCGTCCGCCACTTCCCGGCAGAGATATCTGTCGCCCCAGATAAGATAAACAGGGCTGACTGCCTCCTTCCGGATTTCAGCAAGCACTCTGGCCATATCTTGTTTTTGATAAACGGGCATGAGGGCAAATGTACCACTTCAGCCCCAAGTATTCAAATGAAAGAAGGCTGATGGCTGATGGCTGATGGCTGATGGCTGATGGCTGATGGCTGATGGCTGATGGCTGATGGCTGATGGCTGATGGCTGATGGCTGATGGCAAGAATACCGGGGCGGGAGTTAGGGGCGCAACATTTATTTGTGGCGGGGTGGGCCCGGGTTTATCGCGCCCACCGGTTAAGCCCCCCTGGCTTTACACAAAATCAAGCTGCACCGGGCAATGATCGGAACCCATGACATCCTTCAAAATAGTGGCGGAGCGCACCCTCCCCTCGCTTTTTTTGTCCACGCAAAAGTAGTCGATACGCCAGCCGATATCCTTGGCCCTGGCCTGAAAGCGATAGCTCCACCAGGTGTAATGGCCCCCTTCCCGGTTAAACATACGGAAGGTGTCCACGAAACCCACAGCCAGGAACTTGTCCATCCATTGCCTTTCTTCCGGAGTAAACCCGGCATTCTTCACATTATTTTTCGGGTTTTTCAGATCAATTTCCTGGTGGGCCACATTGTAGTCGCCACAGAGCACCACCGATTTTTTTTGCGCGAGCTTTTGCAGAAAAGCAAGCAAGGCCCGATTGAAATCAAGCTTATAGCCGAGCCTCTGCAATTCCTCCCCGGCATTGGGGAAATAGCAGTTTACCAGGAAGAAATCGCCAAATTCCAGGGTCAGCACCCGTCCTTCGCTGTCAAAATCAGGCTCGCCCAGCCCATACAGTACCTGGAGCGGCGGCAGCCGGCTGTACACCGCCACCCCGGAATAGCCTTTGCGCTGGGCGCAGTGCCAGTAGGAATTGTATCCCGCAATGTTTTTCAGGCCGGCACTAAGCTGCTCTTCCTGAATCTTGGTTTCCTGAATGGCCAGGATGTCCGGATCCAGCTCCTTGATCAGTTCGGTAAAACCTTTTTTTTCCACGGCCCGGATGCCGTTGACATTCCAACACAGCAGTTTCATGGTACGTTCCTTGTCTTTGGCGGTTCTGCTGCCCGGCACGCGGCGAGGGGTAACGCCGATCCGCGGGCAATAGGTGCTGATGACGCAGCGGTCGCAATGGGGGGCCACGGGCTTGCAGGTTCCCTGGCCGAAGGCCACCAGGATGGAATTAACTGTAAGCCAGTGCTTTTCCGGCAGTTTTTGGCGGAGCGCCATCTCGGTCTCAAAAGGGGTTTTGGTCCGCACATAGCCCCAGACGTTCATGATGCGGTGCACATGGGTGTCGACACAGATGGCGGGCTTGCGAAAGGCCACGCTGACCACCAGATTTGCGGTTTTCCGCCCCACCCCGGGAAGCGTGGTCAGTTGCTCTACCACATCCGGGATGCTCCCTCCCATCCCCTTCAGCGCCTCCGGCAGCCGGGCCAGATAGCCGGCCTTATTACGGTAAAAACCAACGGGATAAATGAGTTTGGCAATCTCCTCTGCTGTTAAAACGGCCAGACTTGGCAGATCCGGGGCCTTTTTGAAAAGCCTGGCTGCCGCTCCGGCGGTTGTCTCGTCCCTGGTGCGGGCGGAGAGGATGGTAGCCACCAGCACCTGGTAGGGATCCCGGCCCTGGGCGGCGATCAGGTCGACCACCGGCACGGCGTAGGTCTCCACTTCGTGAGCGAGAATATCCAGGATCAGGTCGATATCAAACATGGTTGAACGATAGTAAAACGCGCGCACCATAAAAAAAGCCCTGCGCAAGGCAGGGCTTTTTTTTTATCACACTCTAATTTAAAAAAAATTAGAAAGTCATGGTCAGGTGATGGCTGAGCAGATAAATGTCTTCATCATTCTCATTACCAAGGGCATCCTCAAAGAAGTCACCTGTGAAGACGTAACCGGCATGGGCCTCGTAGGTCAGGTTATCAAGCAGTTTGTACTTGGCGCCGAGGTTAAGCTCCCAGCCGTACTCGTCATCCACATCATTACCAGGGGTCTCAAGCCTGTCCGTCGTATCGGCAAAGGCATAACCAAGAACGCTGTGCAGGGTCAGCTTGTCGGAAACCGCCAGGTCGGCATAAACGGCCAGTGCGTGCACACCGGCATTATACAGGGTGGGGTTTCCACCAGGATACTCGTCGTCATTAAACACGTTGGTGTGGTCGCCGGTCAGGATGTACAGGGGATTGAAGTCATCGCCGATACCTGAACTGGTGGAAACCATGATCGCCTCTTGGTCGTCGTCAGTGGCGTCATCATCACCCTGGGCCCAGAAGTACATACCACCCACAGTCAGGGTGTCCAGCTTGGTGTTGACGTCCAGCATGAGGCCCATGGCATCGACGTCGACATCCGTAGCGGTGGAGGCATCAAAATCCTGAGCGTCACCGAAGTACCAGCCGAACTCACCGCCGATGTTGACCGGGCCGGCCGCCATGGCCAGATTGGCCTTGAACAGGCTGTACTGGCTGTCATAGGTCGAGTTGGTTTTATTGTTGATGTAGTCATAGCCGACCTGGGCCAGCAGGCCGTCAACCTTGTAGTCCAAGGCGATCTCGTACAGGTCGTTGTCGCTGTCTGAACTGGAATTATCCCAGTCATTTTCCGCAGTCTTCTGGGTGAAAACCACCAGGCTGAAAGGTTGGGCGACAAAGCTCGGCCACCACATGAGACGGTTGGCGTTAGCGGTGGTGCTCAGGAAATCACTACCCCAGGCGCCGGCCGGGGTGCGGCCCATGCGGACTTTACCCAGTTCAGACATGTATTCCATGTAGACATACTCGACGTCAATGTCATTCACTGAATCATAACCGTCACCGCTGCCTTTAGGATCATCGCCCCAATCGGAATCCTTGGCGAAACGCACCTCGCCGAACATCTTGATCTTGTCGTTGACGGTGATGGTCGGTTTGACCAGGAAGGTCTGCACCCAGGCCGAGTCGGTGCCGGCATCATCCATGGTGCTGACGCCCGCGCCATCAGCGCCGTTCATCATGTAACCTTCAAGCACGTACTTGCCGGTCATGGTGTAGTCAACGGCGGATGCGGTGCCAGCCACGCCGACCACCAGGCCGAGGGCTGCAACTGTAGAAATAATTTTTTTCATCTCGTATCTCCTTTTCTCTAAAGATGAATGCTAAGCAGGACTCCCCCAAGGAATCCATCCCCTGATAAAGCCAGCCGGCCCACTCCTTGTTACCCGGAATTTTTTTACCCCCATCCCGGGCACAGTCGAATCAGACAGCTGACAGTATTACCTGCAATATAAAACACTTTCTTTTTACCCAACTCAAAAACGTTTGGCAAGAAAAATTGCACCTCCTTACCTAATTACCCTATTTTTATTTAACTTTTTTACACAAACGGTTGTCAACCGTTATATTGCCACCGCACGAGAGCAAGGTGCGGAATACCACGATTCCGTCTCTTTAAAATTCTGAATTCCGTCTTCTGACTCCTGAAAAATTGTGCTAGAATAGCTTCCAATGAAAGGATTTACCCACATAATACCCAAACGGGCCGACGTGCTCTCCTCCTTCGGACAGACATCGGCGCCGTCCATCAGCTGCCGCTTTGGCGTGCTGGTCTGGAATATCCACAAGGCAAAAAGAGGCAGCTGGGCCTCTGATTTTCAACATCTGATAGCAGGCAAGGATCTGGTTCTCCTGCAGGAGGCCTTTCTGCGGCCCGCCATGCTGGACATGCTCCAACAGACCTCGCATCTGCGCTGGGATCTGGCCGCGGGTTTTACCAGGCGGCTCAATGCCATTGACGTCGGGGTTATGACCGGCTGCCGCGCCAAGCCCCGCGATCTTTTTTTTCTGCGCTCCCCTGTGCATGAGCCCTTGGTGCGGTTGCCGAAAATGGCCATCGGCACCCGTTACGGCCTGGAAAACTGCGACCGGGAGCTGCTTGTTCTCAACGTCCATGCCATTAATTTCGTGCGCATCAACAAGTTCAAACGGCAGATGCGCCAGCTGGAAAAGGTTCTCGACAGCCATGACGGGCCTATCCTGCTCGGCGGCGATTTCAACACCTGGCTGGCCAGCCGCACCCACTTCCTCAAGGAAATGACCAGCAACCTGCATCTCGACCTGGCCACTTTTTGCCCGGACCGCCGCTCCCGCTATTTCGGCCAGGCGCTTGATCATGTTTTTGTCCGGGGCTTGAAAATCATCTCCGCTTCCTGTCATTATGAAATCAGAAGCTCGGACCACCAGCCCATCGAGCTGGTGCTGGAAGGGGATGGGGCGAACGGATAGAAGGACCGCGGGAGTATGCTGCATTTTTCCTTTTGCCATTCAGGATAAAAATGATAAATTAAGCTCAGTTAACCTAGTTGAGGGCTTCCTATGCAGACAATCAATATTCATGAGGCAAAAACCAACCTTTCCCGCCTGATTGAAAAAGCCGTCCGCGGCGAACCATTTATTATAGCCAAGGCGGGCAAACCCCTGGTAAAGGTATCGCGGCTCGATACCCCCAGCGCCACGCAGATAAAACGGGTGGGATTCATGAACGGCCAAATCTCTGTGCCGGACGATTTTGACCGGATGGGCAGCGAAGAGATCGAACGTCTTTTTGAGAGCAAAGCGTGAAACTGCTGCTTGACACACCATGAAAAAACAAGCAAACAGCCTGATCAACGAAAAAAGCCCCTACCTGCTGCAACACGCCTTCAACCCCGTCAACTGGCTGCCCTGGGGAGAACCGGCCTTTGCCAGGGCCCGGGAGGAAAATAAACCCATTTTTCTTTCCGTGGGTTACTCCACTTGCCACTGGTGCCACGTTATGGCCCATGAATCATTCGAGGATGAAGAGATCGCCGCCTATCTCAACCGCTATTTCATCTGTATCAAGGTCGACCGGGAGGAACGGCCCGATGTTGACCGCATTTATATGACCGCGACCCAGGCCTTGACCGGCGGCGGGGGCTGGCCCATGTCGGTTTTCCTGCTGCCCGACCTGAGCCCCTTTTATGCCGGCACCTATTTCCCGCCCCGGCAAAAGCACGGCCGGCCAGGCTTTCTTGACCTGCTTGCCGCCCTGCAGCAGTCCTGGCAGGATAATCCCTCCCGTGTCCGGCAAGCTGCCGAAACCCTGACCTCCCATCTGCAAACCCTTGCCGCCACGAGCATGGCGGGGGAAATTGACCCAGCCGCCGCCCACGCCGCCTTTACCCAGCTGCGCGAGGTTTATGACCGGAAGCACGGCGGGTTCGGCCCTGCCCCCAAGTTTCCCCGGCCGGTGATTTTTCAGTTTCTGCTTCGCTACTCCGGAGCCGGAGAGGCCGCCGGCCAGGCACGGGCCATGGCGCTGGAAACGTTGCGCCGCATGGCTGGCGGAGGCATGTACGATCTGCTGGGCGGCGGTTTTCACCGTTATAGCGTGGACGAGCAGTGGCGGGTTCCCCATTTTGAAAAGATGCTCTATGACCAGGCCCAGCTGGCCATGGCCTACCTGGAGGCGTTTCAGGTGAGCGGCGACCCGTTTTTCCGCCGCATCGGCACGGAGACCCTGGATTATGTGCTGCGTGATATGACCGACGGGCAGGGCGGTTTTTTTTCCGCGGAGGACGCTGACAGCGCCGAACCGGATGATCCGGCAAAACATGGTGAAGGCGCTTTTTACACCTGGAGGGCGGACGAGATCCATGCCA
This sequence comes from Deltaproteobacteria bacterium, assembly GCA_016219175.1. Taxonomy (GTDB): domain Bacteria; phylum Desulfobacterota; class Desulfobulbia; order Desulfobulbales; family SURF-16; genus SURF-16. Next base: position 104,453 of record JACRCD010000025.1, read on the forward strand.
TCCTGGACAATGATCTTGCCGCGATTTTTAATTTTCACTATGGGGTGAAGCCGGCCGGCAATGCCTTTGCCGATCCGCTGGCGGAATTCACCAACAAAAATATCTTCCACCAACCCCATTCCCGGGAAGAAACAGCCCGGGAATTCGGGCGCGGCGCAGCCGACATTGAACACCTTTTATCCCTGGCCAGGGAACAGCTGGCCTTAAGCCGCGCCACAAGGCCAAGACCCCACCTGGATGACAAGGTCATCTGCGCCTGGAACGGCCTGATGATATCCGCCTTGACCAAGGGATACCAGGTGACCGCCAATCAGACCTACCTGGCCTGCGCGCAACGTTCGGCCGATTTCATCCTCTCCACCCTTGTTGACCGGGAAACAGGCGCACTTTTGCGCCGCTACCGGCAAGGGGAAGCGGGTCTGGCCGCCCAGCTTGACGATTACGCCTTTTTGATTCAAGGCCTTATCGATCTCTACGAGTCCTCATTTGTGATCAGCTATCTGCAAAGCGCCATCAAACTCACCGAAAAACAGATTGAATTATTTGCCGACCAGCGCTCCGGCGGTTTCTTTGACACAACGGGCCATGATGCGACGCTGCTGATGCGCATGAAAAACGACTATGACAGCGCCGAACCGGCGGCAAATTCCGTGGCCGCCCTTAATCTTCTGCGGCTTACCCCCTTGGGCGGCCCCGAGTGGCGGGAAATGGGGAGAAAGACCATTGCCGCCTTTGCCGGACAGCTCAAAGCAAATCCCACGGCCATGCCTCTGATGCTTACCGCTCTGGATTTTTACCAGGCCCAGCCCACCCAGATCATTATCGCCGGCAGTCAGGAGTCCTCCGAGACCCAAAAAATGATTAGCGCCGTCCACTCCTTTTTTTGGCCCAGGGCCACGCTGCTTCTGGCCGACGGAGGTTCCGGCCAGGAGTTTCTGGGGAAACATCTTCCGGAAACGGCACACCTTTCCGCCAAGAACGGCAGGGCCTGCGCCTATGTGTGCCGGGATTTCACCTGCAGCCTGCCAACTACTGAAGTGGATGAACTGGTGAAAATGTTAAGGGGCTCACGCTGATAGCGTGACCGGTTGACGGGTTGACGGGTTAATGGTATTTAGTCCCTAATGAGTTGAATCGTGACAATTTGGCAACTATGCGGGTGTCAAGCAGCCGAAATGCAGGAGTCAGCAGCGACACGGGCCGACAAATTACGCCTGCTATTTCGGCTTCTGGCTCCCGAGCAGTTACCTGCACAATTTATTTAAAGCGCACAATAAAAAAATGAACCGAAAAAACATCCTTTATCTTGGCCTGGCCCTTTTTCTTTTCCTCCCCGGTTGCAGCAGTACTATGCTGCAAGTCAAGGACGCCTCCGAGCAGGGCGCGCAGCAGCTCTCCTATGACGATATCCACACTCTTGTCTCAGGAAAACGAGTGCATATCGCCCACTGGGACAAATCGATTGAGGCTGATGTCTCTTTTTACAACAGCGGCAAGCTTGCCGCAGATAACAGCGCCGGCCAGAAAACCGAAGGCAAATGGCAGGTGACAAAGGACAACACCCTGTGCCTCCGATATGACCAATGGGCCAACCGTGAGATGCAGTGCTATTCCCTGTACAAGATGGATGACGGCTTCAAGATGTTCAGGTCGGACGGAGGCTTGGAGTCCACTCTGGCCGTAACCTCCGACATCGCCCCGGAATCAGCGGACAGCGGCGTTGGACTCGGCCAGGCCATGCCGGGCAGCACCTCGGCGGACACCCCGGCCATGCCGGATGCGGGAGCCCCCCGCACCCAGATTATTCCCGACCCCAATGCTGCATCCTCCAAGGGAGATGCCTCCAAAAAAGACAGCTGGTGGAAATTCAACTGGTTTGCCGATGACACCGGCGAAAACGAACAGGAATCCGCTGAAACCGCCGGAGATTATGTTATTGCGCCTCCCCCTCCCCTTTCCCGGGAAATGACTCATCTTCTGGATGAAAAGGAATGTGTAAAATGTGATCTTGCCAGCCAGAATCTGCAGAACGCCAGCTTGAAAAAGGCGGATCTTGAGGAGGCGAATCTCTCCGGCGCCAATCTCTCCGGGGCCTTCCTGCGGGGCGCCAACCTGAAAAGCGCCACCCTGGCAAAGGCCAACCTGTCCGGCGCTAACCTCGAAGGCGCGGATCTCTCCGGCGCCGATCTCTCCGGCGCCAATCTCGAAGGCGCCAATCTCGAGGATGCCCTGCTTGAGGGCGCCGCGCTCAAAGAGAGCAGGCTGGTGGATGCCATTCTCGTCAAGGCCGTCATGAAAAACGCCAGCCTGGAGCAGGCCAATCTGCACTGGGCCATCCTGAGCGCGGCGGCCTTAAGCGGGGCCAACATGAAAGGCAGCTATCTGGTGAAAGCCTCTTTTTACAAGGCCGACCTCACCGGCGCCGATCTCTCCGGCGCCGTCACCCAACGGGCCAATTTTGACCAGGCCCTGGGCTATGCTTCCCAGTCTGGCGAGCCTGACAGCGGCAAAAAGGAAGAAAAAAAGGATAAGTCGTTTTTCGGTCTGTTTTAAAAACCGTTCCCCTTTTGCAGCACCGTATCCTTGCACCAATTTGCGTCGTCCCGGGCCGGATACTCCAGCATGTAATGCAGCCCCCGCGACTCCTTGCGGATCATGGCGCTCTTGACGATAAGCTCCGCCACCAGGGCAATGTTTCTGAGCTCAATGAGATCCGGGGTCAGCAGATAATCCTTGAAATGCTGGGCGACCTCGTCCAGAATGGGCCGCATGCGTTTACGGACCAGATTGAGCCTTTTTTCCGAGCGGACAATCCCCACATAATTCCACATCAACCGTCTCAGCTGATCCCAGTTGTGGCTGATCAGCACGCACTCCTCAATTCTTGCCGCCTGCCCGGAAAACCAGGCCGGAACCCGGGGATGCTCGCGCCTTTGCAATTCCGGCCAGTCACGTTCACACTGGACAAAGGCCTGATGGGCAAAGACAACCGCCTCCAGCAGTGAGTTGCTGGCCAGCCGGTTGCCGCCATGCAGGCCGGTGCAGGCGGTTTCGCCAAAGGCAAAAAGATTGGCAATGGAGGAGCGGGCCATGATATCGGTCAAAACCCCGCCGCACATGTAATGAGCCGCCGGCACCACGGGAATCGGCTCCCTGGTGATATCGATGCCGTAGGACAGGCAGGTCCGGTAAATGTTGGGAAAGCGTTTTTTGACAAACTCCGCCGGTTTATGGCTGATGTCCAGAAAGACATTATCATCGCCGCTCCCCTTCATCTCGGCGTCGATGGCGCGGGCCACCGCATCGCGGGTGGCCAGATCGCCCCTGGCGTCATACCGGGACATGAAGGCGTTGCCGTGTTTATCAACCAGACATCCGCCCTCACCCCGCACCGCCTCGGAAATAAGAAAATTTTTGGCCAGCGGATGATAGAGGCAGGTTGGATGAAACTGGACAAACTCCAGATTGGCCACCTTGGCCCCGGCCCGGTATGCCATGGCGATACCGTCTCCCGTGGCGATGTCCGGGTTGGTGGTAAAGAGATAGACCTTGCCGGCCCCGCCGGTGCAGAGCAGGGTTGTTTTGGCCAGATACGGCGTTATGCTGTTGTCGCTTCTATCCAGGATATAGGCCCCCAGACAGCGGTCGGGAAACGGGCCGCTGACGGGAATCCCCGCCTTGGAGGCAATGAGCAGATCCACCGCCAGATGGTCTTCCAACACGGTGATGTTGTCGGTGGCCGCCACCTGGGCAAGCAGCCGCTTCTCAATTTCCCGGCCGGTGAGATCCCGGGCATGGGCGATGCGCCGGGCCGAATGGCCGCCTTCCCGGCCCAGATCGAGCAGGGAACTGTTTTTTTCGGCCCTGGTAAAGGAGACGCCAAGCGAAATGAGCTCCCGGATCCTCTCGGGTCCGCCTTCCACCACCAGCCGCACCACCTCTTCATTGCAGAGCCCGTCCCCGGCCCGCAGGGTGTCGGCAATGTGCATGTCGAAGGAATCCTGGGCGGACAGCACCGCGGCTATCCCCCCCTGGGCGAGATTTGTGGCGGTGTCCACCCTGTTTTTTTTGGTGACCAGGGTGACATGGCCGAGCCTGGCCGCCTTGAGGGCAAAGGAGAGGCCGGATATTCCTGAGCCGATAACGAGAAAATCTGTTGCCAATGTCATGGTTTGTATTTAGATTCTTATTTTTTTGGTCTGATGGATTCATCATCCTTCTATGAATGGGCAAAATACCAACCCTCAAAAATGAATTGACGATGTCACCAGGGAAACATGTCGGAACTGAAACTTGTTATCTTTGATTGCGACGGCGTAATGTTTGACTCGAAGAACGCCAACAAGATGTACTACAACACTATTCTCTCAGCCCTGGGCCATCCACCCATGACCGATGAGGAGATCGAATATGTGCATATCCATAACGTCATGGATTCGGTCCGCCACATCCTGCGTCACTATCCGGCCGACATCGATAAGGCGGAAAGATACCGGGCCGATCTCGACTACCAGCCGTTCCTGCAGTATATGAACATGGAACCCGACCTGATCGAATTTCTCAACTTCCTGACCCCGCGCTACGAAAAGGCCATCAGCACCAACCGCACGACCACCATGCGTGCCATTTTAGACATCTTCGGCCTGGCGCCATACTTCGGCAAGGTCGTCACCGCCTTTGACGTGGAGCGCCCCAAACCGTACCCGGACGCCCTGCATGCCATTCTCAACCATTTTAGCGTCAGGGTGGATGAGGCGATTTACATCGGTGATTCCATCATTGACCGCCAGCACACGGGCAGCGTCGGCATGGAGATGATCGCCTTTAAAAATCCCGGCCTTGAGGCCGAATACCATGTGCAAAGCTTCATGGAAATCGCCAGACTGCCCCTCTTCCGGGGTAATTGAGCAAGGCAAGGCACTCGACGTACGTTGAAACGCTGGAACGCTGGAACGTATTTTCTCAGTGGTGATGATGATCGTGCCCGTGATGGTGCTGGACAGCCCCACCCAGACTCTCCAGCGCCGTGTTCAGATATTTGTCGGCCTTGGCAAGTTTAGCCAGGGCCTTTTCGATGGCCTCGGCCGCCTCGGTTTGTCCCTCTTTTTTCGCCACCTCCACCCATTTCTGGAATTCATGCTGGTGGCTGTGACTGTGCTCAATCCAATGGGGGATGAGAACCCGTAATTTTTCCAGCTCAGAAAGATCTTTCTTTTCAGACATTTTTTTCCTCTCCAAGGGGGGCCAGCGTCACGGTTCCCCCCATGAAATCTATTCTTTTGACAAAGGCGGAAGGGATAATCCGGGGCTCTTCAAACAGCGTGCTGACCCGGATCCCGCCCCCGGCTGCCTCAAGATAGGTCACATTGTCCATCACGGTTTTGGTTGTCCCGTTTTCCTCATACACCACGCTCATCTGGCACATGCAAATTCTCCTTCACCGCAGGAGTGAATAATATGAAAATTGCTGCTACTATTGCAAAATTAGCAAAAATACGCCAGAAAATAAAGAAGATACCGTTTATTTCCCGTGCGCTGCACACCACATACCTTAAATAGGGAGAGATAAGGAAATGCTTGCCAATATGAAAGAGATCAGCGCCATTCTGCAAAACTGCAAAACCATCGCCGTCGTCGGTCTTTCCCCCAAGGAAAACAGACCGAGCAACCAGGTGGCCCGCTACCTGCAGGATGTGGGCTACCGCATCATCCCGGTAAACCCGGGCCAGACGGAGATACTGGGGGAAACCTGTTACCCGAGCCTGCTGGATATTCCCGAGCCGGTTGATGTGGTGGATATCTTCCGCCGCTCGGAAGAGGTGCTGCCGGTGGTGGAACAGGCGGTGGCAATCAAGGCCAAGGCGGTGTGGATGCAGCAGGGCATCATAAACGAAGAGGCTGCCCTCCTGGCCCGGAGCCACGGTCTGGCCGTGGTCATGGACCGCTGCCTGAAGATTGACCACGCCTCGCTGCTGTAAAGGCGGCAGCCGGCCCGCACCTACTCATCCGCCAAGCCGCTCGTCGGTCATGATCCTGCCGTCCCGCAGGGTGAGAATGCGCTGGGCCCGGCGGATCACCGCCGGATCATGGGAAGAAAAAACAAAGGTGGTTTGCAGTTGTTGTTTTAAGGCGGCAAACAGGTCGATCAGCTCTTCACCTGTTTTTGAATCGAGGTTGGCGGTGGGCTCATCGGCCAGGACAACCAACGGCCGGCTGACAATGGCCCGGGCCGCGGCCACCCTCTGCTGCTGCCCGCCGCTCAGCTGTCCCGGCCGTTTGTCCATCAATCGGCTCAGCCCCACACTGGCCAGGGCGGTATTCACCCTCTGCCGCCGTTCGTCCGCCTCCACATTCTGCAGCAGCAGCACATATTCCACGTTTTCATAGGCGTTTAATACCGGGATCAGATTAAACGACTGAAAAACAAAACCAAAGGCGCGGCGGCGGATTTTGGCAAGCTGCCCGCGCCCCAGCGTTGCTGTGTCCTTTTCCTCGATGAGGATCCGGCCCGAGGTTGGCCGGTCAATGCAGCCGATCATGTTCAGCAGGGTTGTTTTCCCAGCCCCGGACGGGCCGGCCAGACAGACAAACTCGCCCGGTCCGACGAGCAGGTCCGTGGCCTGCAAGGCGGTGACAGGGGAGCTTTGCCCGTCGCTGTAAGTTTTCATCACCTGCCGCAATTCAACCAGGGCCATGAGGATTTTCCTTCAATTATGATGATCCCGTAAAAAAATCAGCCTGAAGCCGCCGGATGGCTAAGCATAAAAGTTCGATATACAAGGCGCGGTGGTGTCGCGAAAGCGGAGACGTACATAAGGTACGGCGAGCATTTCGCGATCCAGCCGCAACGCAGTAGATCGGACTTTTTGCGACGCCATCAGTTATGGAGAAGCGCCTTGACCGGATCCATCCGGGACGCTTTCCAGGCGGGGTAGATCCCCGCGACGATTGCCGTGGCCAGGGTGACCAGGGCGGAACTCACCAGGTCTTCGGCGAGCACATGGGCCTTCAAGACATGGCCGGAGGCGAAATACTGGTTTGCGCTGATAAAGCTGCTCAGATCGAGACCATACCTCTGCAGCCAGGAACAGGCGGCGATGCCGGCCAGAAGTCCGAGAATTGTCGCGATGAGTCCCAGGAACAGCGATTCCAGCACAACAAGAGAGACAATCGCCGTGGGGCCCGTGCCGATGGCGTTTAAGATGCCGAACTCCCTGAAGCGCTCAAAGATGACCGTGGTCATCGTATTGGTGATACCCATGGCGACGATGGCGAAAACAATAAAGACAAGAAGCCCCATGGTGGCGTCGTTGAGTTTGATGAGCTGGTCGAGATCAGGAGCAACTTTCTGCCAGGAAGAGACCTGAAACAACCCGGGATCGAGCTTTTCCCGTAAAGCCGTGGCCAAGGATTGCGCCCGCTCCGCCTCGGTCAGCAGGGCTATTTCCGTCACCACCTCGTCCGCCCCCAAGAAATGCTGGGCGGCCGGCAGGGGGAGATAGACATGGCTGCGGTCAAAAGTGGCGAGGTCGGTCTGGTATATGCCGCCGATCACGAACTTTCTTGTTGCCGGGCGGCCGAGCATGCCCTGGGCCATGAGAACCACCTCATCGCCTGACCGCACCCCGAGGCTTACCGCCAGAGGACTGCCAAGCAACAGCCTGTCCGCCTCGGCCAGATAGCTCCCCTCCACCATTTTCCGGCCAATGAAGGTAACCTGTTGTTCATCTCCCGGCAGAACCCCGGCCAGCAGAATCGCCGAACTTTTGCGGCCCGCCAGCAGGAGGGCCGGAGATTTTATCCGCTCGGAAAACCGGGTTAACCCTAGAGTGGCCAACGTTCTCTTTGCCTCAGCAATATTGGCCATTGGCTGAATGACGGCCGTATTCGCCTCATAGCCCGCCGCATGCACCTGAATCGTGCCCGCATCAAGCCCCAGGGTGCTGCTGACCATTTCCTTATGCAACCCGGCTTTTAACGCCTGAAAAACAATGAGGCAGAAGAGCCCGAAGGAAATGGCCAAAATGGTCAGCAAGGAACGCCGGACATTTCTGCGGATATTACGGAAGCCGATGCGGGCCAGGACAAGGAAGGTCTTCACGCTGATCACTCGGGCTTTCTGGCTTTGAAAAAGGAGACAAGACCATGGAGATGCGCTTTCTTTTCCACCTCCACGAAACCGGCCCCGCGCATAAAATCGGCAAGCCGGCCCAGCAGGTTATCCTCCAGCTCCGGCTGCAATAACAGGTAGCGGCCGCCCCAGCCAAGCAACATCCCCATGGCTGTGGTGGGCCGGTCAATATCCGCGGTGAGCAGGAGCCCCCCGGGCCTCAGCACCCGGTACATCTCCGCAAAGGCCTTTTCCTTGAGCCCGCTGTCTATGTGATGGGTGAACATGGAATTCACTACCCAGTCGAAGGAGGCATCGGCAAAGGAAAGGGATTCGGCGATGCCGACCTGAAAATAGGCGGGGCTATGTTTTTTTGCCGCTTTTTGGCGGGCAATGGCAATCATGCGCGGCGCCGCATCAATACCGATGACCTCACCCGGCGCCGTTATCCGCCGAGCCAGCAGCAGGGTCAAACTTCCCGTGCCGCAGCCGATATCGAGAATACGATCCGTATCCTGTATATCCATGCAGGATATGGTTTTTTCCCTGAACCTGCGCTCCCGGCCAAAGGACAGCTTTTCAACAAGCGGGTCATAGAGCCAGGCCACGTGATTCAGATCCCGCCCCCTGGTGACGGGATATTGGTCGCCGTTCATCATGGCATCAAAACTTCTTGGCCGGCATGGCGTCGTGTCCCGGGGAAGTCAAGGTCTGCCGGATATCCTCTTCCGCCGGGAAAAAGGGCAGGAGCCTCTGCACCCCGCGCAAACGGAAAAGCTGCCGGATGAGCCGCACAGCCTGCTGCCGGTCAAGCCAATAGCCGGCTCGGGCAAGCAGCTCAAAACCCTGCAGAGCCTCGCCGATGGCGCGCTCCATGACCAGCCCCACGCTGGCCTGGAAGGTTTCTTCAATGGCCGGCCCATCTCCGGAGCGCTCTGCCAGAGCCTGACCCAGAACAGACCTTTCGTCCACTGTTCCCTCATGGTGGATAACGGAAACCAGATAGTTGTGCCTGCGGTCCCTGAGGTCGGCATAAAAATCGGTGAGATCGTCAATAACCTGCAAAGCCATGCCAATGCAGAAAATCCCCTGCTCAGCCAGGACGATGCGTTCACGCTGTTCTTTTTCAACCAGCAGCGGGGCCACGAAAGAGAGGCAGAGGAGTTTGCCCCCTTTGTACATGTGCACCGAATCAAGAATCGCCGCGGGCGAGATAATCTCTTTCACCCCCCCCTCCTCCCGGGCCTCCCCCGCGCCGATGGGCACCATGGCCCCGAAGAGGGCAACATTGATGCCGGCCGCCACTTGGCGGTCAACAACCCCGTCATCAACCAGCTGGTTCATCATCCGGAAAAGAAACCGGTCAAACAGCAGGATATGCATGACGCTTTTAAAACGCACCGCCTCGTCCGGCAGATTCAGGGGCAACATCTCCTTGTATTCATTGTCCAGCAGATTGTCCGTGCCGGTGACCAACCCCCGCAGACAATGATTGATCACCCCGTAGAGCATGCGCCTTTCCCGGGCAATGCCAAGGGCCTTGTAAACCGAGAGGAAAAGGATGGAGAAGAAATTCTTCTGGGCATAGCGCGCCATGCCCAGACGTCGTCCCTTGTCCCGGATATACTTCCCGTCCAGAAATTCATCGAGCAGCAATTGAATTTTTTCCTCTACCTTCCGATGTTCCCGGGCGGCAAGCAGGAAATTTCTAAAAAACTTTATCGACTGCATCTTCCGTCATCTCCTGTTGCGTAGGGAAGGGAGAAGAAAAGGCACCTTCCGTTTATAGTCGGCAAACACTTCACCATAACGGCGCATCAGATATCGCTCCTCTTTTTTGAGGTATTGGACCTGCATGAAAAGAAATAAGGGGAAGCTGATATAAAGCATGCCTGGCGAGCGGAATATAAAGATTATAGCCAAGGCGGCCAGATCGTAGCCAAAAAACATGGGGTGCCGGCACCGTTGGTATATGCCGCCGGTCACCAGCCTTTTCGGCGGCCTGCGCGGGTTGGGCGTGCCTTCGCCGTAGCGGGCAAAATCCCTGGTAGCCAGGCCGATGCAATAGGCGCCGGCAGCCAGGGAAAGGAAAGAGACCGCTGCCAGCCATGGGGTTGCGGGCAGCTGATCAAGAGTGAACAATCTGTCCAGCAGCAACCCGGAAATAATGACGGCGGCAGGGATATAGAGCCAGTAAATCAAGGCATCTCGTACCTGATACTTCCATATATCGCTTTGGAATAATGGCATCTCGACTTGGCCGGCATGGCAAAATGTCCGATCTCCTAACGTGACGGGTTTTTTTGCTGGTCCGTGGATTTTTCTACCGCGCCCAATTCTCTTTATGGATAAAGCCTGAGGCTGATTCTACGGTTCCGCGGATCATAAGGGTCCTCCTTGATGATCGGCTCGGTGGCGGCATAGCCTGAGACACGGAGGAGACGGGCCGGGTCAATGCCGTGGGATTCCATTTCGATGCGGGCGGATGAGGCCCTGGCCGTGGAAAGCTCCCAGTTGCTGAAATCCTTGTTGCTGTATCCCTTGGCATCGGTGTGTCCTTCGATCTCAAGCCGGTTCTTTTTCGTCTTGAGATTTTCGGCGATCACCCCGATGATCCTTTTGCCGCTGTCCGTGAGCTTGGTGCTGCCGCTGGGAAACATGGGGGCGTTATTTTTATCCATGATATCGACCTTGACCCCACCTTTAAAGGTGCCGATGATGATCTGATCCTTGACATCGGACAGCTTCTGCTCGATTTCCTCTTCCAGCTGCTTCTGCAGTTCCTGCACCTCCGGCGACTTATCCTCCGTGCCGGAGGATCCCGTTGCCGAAGGAGGCGTGGGGCTGACACTGATGGCCGCGCTGTCCTGCGTGTCCAGGGGGACTTTTTTCGAGGCGCCGCTGCCCTCCTCAAACAGGCTGTAGTTCTGGAAATAATTGGCAAGCTCTTCTTTTTTTTCCTGGGGGGTGGCGTTGATCAGCCACATCAGGAGAAAAAAGGCCATCATGGCCGTGACGAAGTCGGCATAGGCAACCTTCCAGCTGCCGCCGTGGTGGCCGCCTCCACCGCCCTTCTTTATCTTTTTGATGATGATCGGGTTTTTGTTTTCCATCTGCTTATGATCACTTTGATTTCGCTTTCTTCATGGCGATATCGGTTTCGGCAAATGAGGGCCGGTCTTCATTGGGTATGGATCTTCTTCCGGCTTCAATGGCGAACTGCACCATGAACTGGGTGGAGTAGGCGGCAAGCAGGGTGGTCTTCAGCACATTCATGTAAGTGTCCCGCTCCTTGGCCTTGTGTTCAAGGTTGGTCGCCATGGGGCCGACAAAACCGTAACTGGCCAGAATACCGAGAAAGGTGCCGACCAGGGCGGCGCCGATGTGATGGCCAAGCACTTCCACTGGCGAGTCGATTATGCCCATGGTCAGAACAACGCCGAGCACCGCGGCCACGATACCGAGACCGGGCAAGGCATCGGCAACCTTGGTGATCATGTGGGAGGGCACCAGTCTCTCGTGGCTGTTTATTTCCAGATCGATCTCCATCAAGGCCTCCACCTCATGGGGCGGATAATTGGCGGTGATCATGACCCGGATCGTGTCGCAGATAAAGTCGGCAGCCTCCTCGTCTTTCATCATGATGTTGGGGAACTTCAGAAAGAGCGCGCTTTTTTTATAATTATCAATATCAGCCTCCACCGAGATGAGGCCTTCCTTTTTGATTTTATAAAACAGGGCGTTAAACAGCAGCAGCAGTTCAAGGTATTGCTGCTTGCCCACCTTGGTGTCGGTAAAAACACGCTTGATATCCTTGATCACGGCGTGAAAAATTTTGCCGGGGGAGGCGATTATCAGCGACCCGGTAGCCGCCCCGAAGATAATAACCAGCTCGGCCGGCTGAAAAAGAACACTGAAATTGCCATGCACAATCATGTACCCGCCGGCAACCGCGCCAATCACAACCAACATGCCTATTATTGTCATCATATATCGTCTGTTTCCCTGCCAGTTTTGAAAATCCTTATTGAAATAAGGGTCCGGTCATCGGCCCATAACCTGTTAAGGTTAAAACATTTTATACCATAAATACCATCTTTTTTGGCAAGATCACATGAAAATTTTCTTTGCCAACTCGTTATGCCGCATAAGAATTCCCGTGCAACGCGAGCGACCCGCCCAGGGAGAAAAAGCCATGCGGCCGCAGCTGTAAAGGCTTGACTTCCCGTTTTTTTTAAGCTAAATTTTACAATTTTTTATTGCGGCTGATTATTCTTCTGCCCACAAACCGGGCAGAACCATGAGATCCTTACTCTTCATGGCCTGAAAAATGATTTTTCAGGTTTATATCATATTGAAATTATGACTAAAATATCCACACCAAGAATCGCATCCAGCTCGGCCGGCCTACGGTACAGCCCCTTTTTGATTCATGAGGTAACTCTTTGAGCATCAACGCCCTGAAAGGTTTCAAGGATATTGTGCCGGGCGAGGTCGAAACCTGGCAGTTCATCGAAAAAACGGCCAGAGACATTTTCCATCGTTTTGATCTGGCCGAAATCAAGGTGCCCATCCTGGAGAAAACGGATCTTTTTATCCGCTCCATCGGCGACACCACCGATATCGTGGAAAAGGAGATGTACACCTTCATCGACCGCAACGGGGCATCCCTGACCCTGCGGCCGGAAGGAACGGCTTCGGTGCTCCGCGCCTATATTGAAAACGGCCTGCTCGCCAAAAAGACCGTGCAGAAGCTTTACACCATCGGCCCCATGTTCCGCCATGAGCGTCCCCAGAAAGGACGATTACGGCAGTTTCACCAGATGAGCGTCGAGGTGCTGGGTTCGGACCATCCGCGGGTGGATGCTGAAATGATGGCCATGGCCACGTTGATCATGCGGGAGCTTGGCCTTTCGGCCAGCCTGGAAATAAACTCCCTTGGCTGCCCGCAATGCAGACCCGCATTCAATAAGGCTTTGCTTGATTTTCTCCACCAGACGGAAAGCATCTGTGACGACTGCCGGCGCAGAAGGGAGACCAACCCGCTGCGGGTGCTCGATTGCAAAAGCGCCCATTGCCAGGAACAATACCTCCGGTCGCCTTCCATTCTCGATTTTCTCTGCAGCGACTGCACCACTCATTTCGCCCGGGTGAAGGAAGGACTCGAGCTGCTTGCCATTCCTTACCGGGTCAATTCCTTTATGGTGCGCGGCCTCGATTATTATACCCGAACCACCTTTGAACTGGTGACCGGCGACCTGGGGGCCCAGAGCGCCGTGGGGGCCGGGGGCCGTTATGATGGCCTGGTCAAGCAGCTCGGCGGCCCGGATGTCCCGGGCATCGGTTTCGCCATGGGCATGGAGCGGTTGGCTCTCCTGCTTGAGCAGCAGGGGAAAACCCTTGCCGCGCCAGGCCTTGATCTGTACGTCGTCGCCTTGGGGTCAGCCGCCCAGAGCAAAGGTTTTGCCCTGACCCAGGCCCTGCGGCATGCCGGCCTTACCGCTACCATGGATTATCAGGATCGCAGCCTGAAAAATCAGATGAAACAAGCAGGCAAGGCCATGGCCCGTTTTGCCCTGATCATGGGCGAAGAGGAACTCGCCCGCGGCGAGGCGGTCTTGCGCAATATGGAGAGCAGCGGCCAGGTTCCCTTTGTGCTGACCGGGGAGGTCGGCACCTGGGCCAGGGAGCTTGCGGCAAAAGTTATTTGAGAAATCAGGAGTGAAAAGCCGACCTAAGGGCTTTCGGGTTTATCCCGCCGCTTCCTTTTAACTCCCTTTTTTATACCATTAACCGAATCATTCATATATCAACCGTAAAGGAGACCCCTATGGAATCCATGGGTGAGCTGAAGCGCAGTCATTCCTGTAATGACCTTGGCGTCGATCATATTGATCAGGAAGTAACCTTGATGGGCTGGGTGCTGCGCCGTCGCGATCATGGCGGCGTTATATTCATTGACCTGCGCGACCGCTGGGGCATGACCCAGGTTGTTTTCAATCCTGAATTCAACACCGAGGTCCATGCCAAGGCCCACGTGCTGCGCAGTGAGTGGGTTATTGCCGTGCGGGGCAAGGTCATCCGCCGTCCGGAAGGCATGGTTAATAACAATCTGCATACAGGCGAAATCGAGCTGCTGGTCACTGAGCTGCGTATCCTAAACAGCAGCATCACGCCCCCCTTTCCCCTGGATGAGGACATCGAGGTTTCGGACAGTCTGCGCCTGCAGTACCGCTATCTCGATCTGCGCCGTCCGGGCATGGCTGACAATCTCATCATGCGCCACAAGGCATGTCAGGCCTTGCGCGCCTTCCTTAATGATGAAAACTTTCTGGAGATCGAAACCCCGGTCCTTACCCGGTCAACCCCGGAAGGCGCCCGCGACTATCTGGTGCCCAGCAGGGTCAATCCCGGAAAATTCTATGCCCTGCCCCAGTCCCCCCAGCTTTTCAAGCAGCTGCTCATGGTAGCCGGCATGGATCGCTACTACCAGATCGTCAAATGCTTCAGGGACGAAGACCTGCGAGCTGATCGCCAGCCGGAATTCACCCAGGTGGACATGGAGCTCTCCTTTATTACCGAGGAAGACATCTACCGCATTGCCGAAGGGGTGATGAAAAGCCTCTTTGCCGCCACCAGGGGTCTTGAGCTGAAAACCCCTTTCCCCCGCATGACCTATGCCGAGGCCATGGAGCGCTATGGCTCGGACAAGCCGGATACCCGCTTCGGCCTCGAACTGATCAGCCTCACCGATGTGGTGCGGGGCTGCGGCTTTCAGGTCTTCCGCACGGTGGTGGAAAAAGGCGGGCTGGTGCAAGGCATCAACGCCAAGGGCTGCGCCCATCTCTCCCGGAAGGATCTCGATGACCTGACAGCGTATGTGGCCAATTACGGCGCCAAGGGGCTGGCCTGGGTCAAGGTGAAAGAGGACGGGGAATGGCAGTCTCCCATCGCCAAATTCTTCACGGACCAGGAACGAGCCGGCATGGCAGCCACCCTCGCCGCCCAGCCCGGCGACCTGCTCTTCTTTGTGGCGGACACGGCAACCATTGTCCGGACCTCCCTGGCGGAACTGAGGCTGGAACTGGCCCGCAGGCTGGGTTTGATTGACAAGAACACCTTCAACTTTCTCTGGGTCACCGATTTTCCGCTGCTGGAATATGACCATGACCAGAAGCGCCACACCGCCGTGCATCATCCCTTTACCGCCCCGACCGAAGAGGATATGGCCATGCTGGAAAGCGATCCGGGCAAGGTGCGCAGCCGGGCTTACGACCTGGTGCTGAACGGCACGGAAATCGGCGGCGGCAGCCTGCGCATTCACCAGAAAGAGGTACAGAACAGGGTTTTCAAGGCCTTGTCCATCGCCCCGGAAGAGGCGGCCGACAAATTCGCCTTTCTGCTGAAAGCCCTGGAACTTGGCGCGCCGCCCCATGGCGGCATAGCCTTTGGCCTTGACCGGCTGATGATGATCATCGCCGGCCGGGATACAATCCGTGACGTCATCGCTTTCCCGAAAACCCAGAAGGCCACCTGCCCGCTTACCGACGCCCCGGCGGGAGTGGCGCGCAAGCAGCTGACGGAGCTGCATCTCCGGCCGGACTGGCAGGAGGAAAAAAAGTAAAAAAATCTGTTAATTTTCCTCCTGCCGCGGAAAAATCTGCTAGAATGTTTGATAATCTTGGATTTATTATATTGACAGCTCAAGAGCTGATGGAGACCACGGATAATGAATGATGCGATCGAATATGCCTACACTTTTGATGATCTCCTCCTGGTGCCGCAGGCCTCCGAGGTCCTTCCCAACGAGGTCGACCTGTCGACCAGACTGACCCGGGATATTACGCTGCATATCCCCTTAATCAGCGCGGCCATGGACACGGTAACCGAGCATCGGGCCGCCATTGCCATGGCCAGGGAGGGCGGGCTCGGCATTATTCACAAGAACATGCCCATTGAAGAGCAGGTTCTGCAGGTGAAAAAGGTGAAAAAATCAGAATCCGGCATGATAGTCGACCCGGTGACGGTTGTGGAAGAGCAGACCGTGGGTGAGGTCAAGGAGATCATGCACAATTACCGGATTTCCGGGGTGCCGGTCCTGAAGGGCAAACAACTGATCGGCATCGTTACCAACCGGGATCTGCGCTTTGTCTCCGACCTTGACCTGCGTGTCAAGGAGGTCATGACCAGCAAGAACCTGGTTACCGCCAAGGTCGGCATCACCCTGGAGCAGTCCAAGGCGCTTCTGCACGAGCATCGTATTGAAAAACTGCTGGTTGTCAACGACAGCGGAGAACTGCAGGGCCTCATTACCATCAAGGACCTGGAAAAAATCAAAAAATATCCCCTGGCCGCCAAAGACAACCTCGGCAGGCTTCGTGTCGGGGCAGCCATCGGCGTCTCCAGCTCGCTTGATGACGTGGAGAAACTGGTCAAAGCCGAGGTCGATATCTTTGTCCTTGACTCCGCCCATGGTCACTCAAAAAATATTCTGACCAAACTGCAGGTCATCAAGGATGCCTTCCCTGAGACACAGATTATTGCCGGCAATATCGCCACCGCCGAGGCGGCGGAGGCCCTGATCAGGGCAGGCGCCGATTGTATCAAGGTGGGAGTCGGGCCCGGATCGATCTGCACAACCCGCATTGTGGCGGGGGTGGGCGTACCGCAGCTCACGGCCATTCACAACTGCAGGAAAGTGGCGGGAAACTATGACATCCCGGTCATAGGCGACGGCGGCATAAAACACTCAGGCGACATCACCAAGGCGCTGGGCATCGGTGCGGATGTCATCATGATCGGCAGTCTTTTCGCCGGCTGCGATGAAACCCCCGGCGAAACCTTTCTCTACCAGGGCCGGACTTATAAAGGCTACCGGGGCATGGGCTCACTGGGCGCCATGAAAAAAGGCAGCAGCGACCGTTATTTTCAGGATGATGTTGAGTCTCCGGCCAAGCTGGTTCCTGAAGGAATTGAAGGCAAGGTTCCCTATCGCGGCCCTATTTGCGATACCATTTACCAGCTGATCGGCGGCTTGCGGTCCGGCATGGGCTACCTGGGCGCAATAAACATCGCGGATCTGCAGAAAAAGGCGAAGTTTGTCCGCATCAGCCCGGCCGGCTTAAAAGAAAGCCATGTGCATGATGTCATTATCACCAAAGAGGCCCCCAATTACCGCATGGGCTGATCGCCACAGGGAATAAATCTCTCCCGGTCGCGCAACCATTTTTATCCATTCCACCACGTAAGTTACTATGAATATTCACAGTGAAAAAATACTTATTCTTGATTTCGGTTCCCAGACCACCCAGCTCATCGCCAGGCGCATCCGTGAGCAGAAGGTCTACAGCGAGATCCATCCCTACACCCTGCCTCTTGAAAAAATCAAGGCGATGCAGCCGAAAGGCATTGTCCTCTCGGGCGGGCCGGCCAGCGTTTATGATGAGGATGCGCCCCTGAGCGATCCCGCCCTGTTTGACCTTGGCATTCCGGTGCTCGGTATCTGCTACGGGGCCCAGCTCATGACCCAGCAACTGGGGGGCAAGGTGGAACGCGCGCTGAAACGGGAGTTCGGCAAGTCGGATCTGGAGATCAAATATAGCGGCGGCATCTTTGCCGGGCTGGAAACCGGATCGAGCCAATACCAGGTATGGATGAGCCACGGCGACCGCATTGAAGCGCTGCCGGCAGGCTTTGCCGCCTCGGCCGTGAGCGAGCATTCGCCCCACGCCGCCATCCGTCATCAAGACCAAAAACTGGTGGGGGTGCAATTCCATCCGGAGGTGGCCCACACCCTGATCGGCACGGATGTGCTGCGCAATTTCATTTTCGGTCTCTGCGGCTGTGAGCCCAACTGGACCATGCATAATTTTGTGGAGACCACGGTGCAGGGCATCCGGGACAAGGTTGGCCAGGGCAAGGTCATCTGCGCTTTATCCGGCGGCGTTGACTCTTCCGTGACCGCGGCCCTGGTCCATAAGGCCATTGGTGATCAGCTGACCTGCATCTACGTCAATAACGGCCTGATGCGCACCGGGGAGACGGCAAGCCTGATGCGCTATTTCCGGGAGAAAACCCGTCTCAACGTCATTGACATCGATGCCGAGGACTATTTTCTGGACCGCCTGGAGGGCATTGTTGATCCGGAAGAAAAAAGAAAACGCATCGGCTACGGCTTTATCAAGATCTTCGAGGAGGAGGCGGGCAAACTGGGCGATGTCAAATATCTGGCCCAGGGGACCCTTTATCCTGATGTGATTGAAAGTGTTTCCTTCCGGGGCGGGGCCGTGATAAAATCCCACCACAATGTGGGAGGGCTGCCGGAAAGAATGAAACTCACGCTGATTGAGCCCCTGCGGGAACTGTTCAAGGATGAGGTTCGGGAATTGGGCCTTGAGCTCGGCCTGCCGGAAGAGGCCATTTACCGCCAGCCCTTTCCCGGGCCAGGGCTCGGCATCCGCATCATGGGCGAGGTAAGCAGGGAAAGGCTGCATATTCTGCGGCAGGCCGACGTGATTGTCCTGGAAGAGATGAAAAAATCCGGTTACTACCGCAAGGTATGGCAGTCATTCGCCGTGCTGC
Organism: Deltaproteobacteria bacterium; assembly: GCA_016219175.1. Taxonomy (GTDB): domain Bacteria; phylum Desulfobacterota; class Desulfobulbia; order Desulfobulbales; family SURF-16; genus SURF-16. The sequence continues at coordinate 123,144 of JACRCD010000025.1, forward strand.
TGCCCATCCAAACCGTGGGCGTCATGGGTGATGAGCGCACCTATGAAAATGTCATCGCCCTGCGCGCGGTGGACAGTGTCGACGCCATGACCGCCGACTGGTCGCGCCTGCCCTATGATCTGCTGGGCCGCATCTCCAACCGCATCATCAACGAGGTACGCGGGGTCAACCGGGTGGTGTTTGATATCTCCTCCAAGCCGCCAAGCACTATTGAATGGGAATAACGGATATCCCCGCACTCGGATCATTTCTTTCCTATGCTGAAAACAGGCATATATGTTGATGCTGAAAATATCCGGCTCTGCGGCGGGTATGGCATGCGCTACGACGTGCTGGTTGAACTGGCGAACAGCGGCAAGTCCGTCATGCTGCGGGCCAATTCCTATCTGGCCGAGGATCTCGAAAGAACCAAAACCGACCAGGAATATCGCCAGAAGCTCTATAACTATCACGACATCCTGCGGAAATGCGGTTTCAAGATCATTAAAAAATACGTGCAGCGTTATGTGGATGAAGACGGCACGGTCACGACCAAGGCCAATGCGGATATGGACCTGGCCATTGACGCCATTCTGCAGTCGCGCAATCTTGACCGGATTCTGCTGGTCACGGGAGACGGTGATTTCCTGAGGCTGGTAACCGCCCTGCAGAATAAAGGCTGCCGGGTTGAGGTGATAGGCTTTAACAACGTCAGCACCGCCTTGAAGGAAGAGGCTGATTTTTTTCTCCCGGGTTTTCTGGTTCCCGGCCTGCTGCCGATCATTGGCGAACGGGAAAATGAAGAGTGGCAACGGGGCACGGTGGCCACCTATAAGACGGAACGGGGCTTCGGCTTCATGCGCTATTACCTTCTTGGCCTGAAAGGCCTGGAAACGCGGACAGTTTTTTTTCATTGCTCCAAATCGCTTTATGAAAACGATCCCCAGATTTTTGCCAGTCAGGGCAAAATTTTTGAATTTCAGATCTGCCCCACACCTAAAGACACAAACAAACTTGAGGCCGTAAATATCCGGCTGTTTAATGATGAAGATTTTAAATAATCGGCCGCGCCATTTTTTTCATTGCCGAATCCGGGGCGTAATCTTTTACGAAAACTCCGGAAATACCGCAAGTTAACACAATAGACCGAGACGCACAGCGATGAGGAACACGGGCCGCCGGTTCTAAAAAAAACTCGTGGTCCTTGCCTTGGCTGATCTCGCAAACCAAAAGCCTGCCACCTCAACATCTGAACGGTTACTCGCGCAACCTGTTCATCCGGGATTATCCATGGAAACAAAACAAATGAAAGAAATCCTGCCTGATGCCAGCCAGGCCAGCCGCCTGCTGAAAAGTCTGTTCCAGATAGCTGATGTAATGAATGACAAAAAAATGAACCACAACAACAGGATGGACAAAATCCTGCAGGTAGTTCTTGAGTATCTCGGTGTTGAACAGGGCTCCCTGATGGTTCTTGAAAAAAACAAGCTGGTTGTCCGCGCCGCAACCCGCGCTGAAATTGTCGGCCATAAACAGAGTCTGACCGACGATTCCGTGGCGGCCTGGGTTGTCAAGCACGCCACCCCGCTTTTCATCAGCGATATTTCCAAGGACAGCCGTTTCGCCAAAAGAAAGGGAATCTATAAGAAGGATTCCCTGCTTTCCGCTCCTGTTATCCATAAGGATCAAGTCATCGGCGTTATCAATGCCACCGACAAAAGCGGGACCAGGGATCTGCTTAAAGAGGACATTACCTATCTCCTCTATTTCAGCAGTTTCATCCTCTGGACTTTTATCCAGCAGGACCTGCATCAGAAAATCACCGCCCAGCGCAACACCTTGAAAAAACGCAACAGTGAACTGCGCCGCCAGGAAGAGATGCGCGCCCACCTGACCCGCATGCTCATGCACGACCTGAAAACACCCCTTTCGGAAGTCGTGGCTAACCTTGATATCCTTTCCTACAGTATAATAGACGAGCAGAAAGAATTTCTGGAAGCAGCCCAGCTGGGCTGCGACCGGGCCGTGCGCATGGTTGCCAATCTTGTCACCACGGATAAAATCGCCGATGGCAAACAGCAGCTTCTCTATGAAGAAACCGATTGCCGCAGCCTGCTTGGCGAAGCCACTTCCGGCATAAAGGGGCTGGCCCGCATCAAAAACATTGATTTGATCCAGCGGATCGAAGCGGACTGCCCGCTGCTCACCATTGATCGCACCCTCATTCTGCGGGTATTGCAGAATCTGCTGACTAACAGCCTGAGCTATACGGATCAGGGCACCACCATCACCCTCGGCTACAAAATGGCGGGCGAGTCCAGGATCGAATTTTATGTGCAGGACCAGGGTCCTGGAATCCCCCCGGAGCAGCAGGAATCCATCTTTGACAAATATGCCAGAATTTCCAGCAAACAGGATGCGCTGGTGGGCACCGGTCTGGGGTTGCACTTTTGCAAACTTGCCGTGGAACTGCATAACGGCACGATAGGTGTTGAGAGTGAAGAAGGGAAAGGCTGTCGCTTTTTCTTCATCATTCCCATTAAATAAGAGGCTACGTTATGTCTGCTGAAAATAAGCAATCTCCCCGTGTCATGAATTTTCTGATCGTTGACGATCAGGATAATATGCGCCGCTCCATCCGGGCCATGCTGAAACTCATCAATTACGGCAAGGAGCTGCACGAGTCGCCAAACGGCAAGGAAGCCTGGAAATTTCTCACTGCCAACGAGGCCAAAATTGATTTTGTTATTTCCGATTACGCCATGCCGTTCATGAAAGGAACCGAGCTGCTCTCCCGCATGCGTTCCCATAAAAAACTCCGCGATATCCCCTTTCTGATGATTACGGCGGAGGCCAACAAGGAGGTTGTGGCCGAGGCGGCGGAACATGATGTGGATGCCTATTTGACCAAACCGTTCGTTACGGCCTCCCTGGAGCATAAAATTGACGAATTGCTGGCCAGGGCGCAAAACCCCGACCCGCTGACCCAGCATCTCATCCAGGCCCGTGATCTTGAAGAGAAAGGCGACATCCCCGCGGCCATAGAAGAAACAAAAAAAGCATCCGCCGCTAACCCCAAATCCTCCCGCCCCTTCAGGGAGCTGGGCCGGCTGATGCTCAAGGCCGGAGATATGCCGACCTCTCTGAAATGTTTTCTAAAAGCTATCGAAATCAACCGGCTGGATGTTACTTCCTACCATTACCTGGGCCAGATCTATTACCGTCAGGGTGAAATTGATAAGGCCGTGGGCTATTTCGCCCAGGCCATGGAAATCAGCCCGCGCCACTCCGAACGGGCCATTAAATTTGCGCGGCTGCTGGTGAAAAAAGACAGCCCCGCTGAAGCGGAGAAGGTCCTGAAGCTCATTTTGAAAAATAACCCGACCGACACCGATATCCAGGAAGAGATTGCCGCCCTTGCCATGGAACAAGGACTCTACCCGCTTGCCATCAAGTGCTACCGGACTGTGCTCAAGGAACAGCCGGATAATCTTTCGATGAATATGAAACTGGGCATCGCCCTGCAAAAGGGCGGGATGAATAATGATGCCATTCTGCATCTGGAAAAGGCGTCAAGCAAACACGGAGAGGAACTTGATCTTCTTCTCAGCTTGGCTCAGGCCTATTTTGATATGAACATGGTCGTCCGGGCGGACAGATGTTCCAGCATAGCGCTCCGTCTTTATCCTGACAGTAAGGAGGCAAGAAGGATCCTTAATAAATGCCTGTAAGATGCCTGAATGAAAAAAAACAACACCATACTCCTGGCAATCCGCACCCTGAGCTATCAGGGAGGAAAAATTCTTGGCAACAGATGGCTTCCTCTGGTTGACTCAATCAGACAGGCCGTTGCCAAGTCAGGATTTGAGCAGCCTGAAAGCAATGATGATCTGCTGCTCTTCACCTTCCCCAACCTCTTCCTGGCCCTGATCTCCCTGCTTGAGAGCCTGGATAAATGCAAAGAGGAGCATGGCTGGCAGGAAAGCCATGGGGCTGTGCCGGTACAGCTCGTCATCCATCTCGTTGAGGAGGATGACAGCATGCCCCAAATCCAGCAACCATCCGCCGCGGATTGGGATCTCCTGCAACTGGAGACCGTTTACATTACGCGTCCCCTGATGAAAAAATGGCAAGAGTTGCTGAACGGCAGAGAGCTTCCCGAGCATACCTTTGCCGATGACGGTGGTGGTTTTTTCCAGATGATTTTTCAGGGCAAGGCCAACGTCCGGCAAGTTGAGCTCTTCGCTTACCGCAACCTGCCCCTGCACGGCAAAATGAACGAATGTTTCTACTGCGGCATGACCAGCCATGCCCCGGCCAACTGTCCCAGCAAACTTATCACCATGAAGATGAGTGGACTCGATCTGGTTGGTTATCTGCCGTTTGAAGAATTAAACACCCTCTATAAAAAAATTTTCCCGGATTATTCCGGTTGCAGCAAAAAATGCGCGTCGGTAATAAAGCCCGCGCAGCTCCGCAAAGATAAAGAACTGCTGGTCTTTGTTTCCTATCTTGACATCAATCGCCTTTACCAGCTTCGCTTTTTAGCCAATATAGCCTTTTGTCTTTATAGTAAATGGGACGGGCAGGACAAAACCGACAAGATTAAAATTGACCTCCCCAATCTCCATCTCGGTTTTGACTGCCTGCGTGTCGGGCAGTACGATCAGGCGGAGGAGCTCCTGTCCAGGGAGAACAAAAGGAGGGAGGGCAAACCGTTCTATGCGTCGGTGGGGCTGGCCTTCTGGGCTCTGGAAAAAGGCCGTTCAAAGGACATGGGCCATTATCTCGAAAGGGCACGGAACATAGCCTCCCAGGAAAAAGAACTGCTTTACAGTCATCTGCTTCTTTCCCGTTACTACGAACTGCAGAATGATTCCTGGACAGCCAAGGAATCAATCAACCAGGCCATAAAGGTCAATTCCGAGGCCCTGGAATGTCAATACCGCAAAATGCAGTACAACGTTCGTTATGGTTTTGACGAAGGAGACCTCCGGCGCTTGCGCTCGCTCATGGTCGGACAGAAAGAAGTATTCATGACCGCGCTGCTGGACCCGCTTCTCCTGCCGGTACAGGGGCTGGTAAACGATCTGGCCCTTGGCCATCTGCAACAGGTGCGGCAGGATGCCATGAAAAACCTGGCCCTGGCAGAGGTGGAACTTGCCGATCTTAAATACTGGCTTGGTGAAGAAGACCCAATCGTTGAGGAAAACAAGCAGGCTTTGCAGGAGCAACAAAAACAGTACAGCAGGGGCACCTACTATGACCTGCTCGAAGTCCTTGAACGGGCCAAGGGAATTGCCTACGCCTGTCAGAGGATACGCAAGGCCAAAATTGAGGAAATCGAGTTACGGAAAAAAGAGCTGGATAACCGCCTGGGGCTGCATCACGATTTCTGGAACAGCTATGAATACAAATCCTATTTCACCACATACCAGGAGCTGATTGCCAAGACCGGGAATTCGCTCAAGCAAGCGCAGGCCTTAATCGCCAAACAGCAGGGCCATGAGTTCAGGGCAGCAGTCAATCTTCTTGATCTGGCGGATATATCCTTTTCAGCCTTGCAGGAAAAGCAAGAGAAAATTATGTGGATCAGAGTTCTCTTAACCGGCGTGAAACTCTTTGTCAAAAAAGCAATCATATCCGAGCTGGCTCTTTTCTTCGCCGGCTTTATTATTTTCATGGTGCTGCCCATGGGCTTGAAAGAGAGCTCCTATTCCGGCCTCTACAGCGTGATCAGCGACCCCTTGGTGCAGAAAAAAAGCATGCTGATCTCCGCCTTTTTTCTGGCCCCTCTTATCGCCCTGATCTGGACTCTCTGGCAGCTTAGGGATGAGCAATAGCGGGTATCTCTAAAATCCATCTCCGCGACGAATCCAATGTAACCCGCTGCTCGGGCAAAAAAAAACGAACCCTCCTAAGAACCGTATGGCCCTTGGATGAGTTCGTCTCTTTCAATTGGTGGAGGCGGCGGGAGTTGAACCCGCGTCCGAAAATACTCCCCTGCAAGCGTCTACATGTTTATTCCTGCTTAAGTGCTTATCGCGCCCTGGTTCCACCAGGACTAGAAACTTTCGGCGCTATCCCCTGTTTTGTTTCGCCGCCATGCCCAGAGACCAAATATGGAAGCTATCCCGCTAGTCGATGCCCGATCCCGGTTTCGCAGGAGCAACCGGGCGGGCAGTGGCTTATTTATGCTGCCACAGCATATGCATAGTCATCTGCGACTATATTTAAGTACTGACGTTTAACGAGCAATCAGAGACCTCGGCATGCAGCTTGAGCTTATATATCCCCGTCGAATCCGTTTCGCCCCCCTTGCGAGAGTGTTAAAGTTGGAAAATTATTTGTACGTTTTTCGCAGCCGGTCCATCTCCCGGTCAGCCTCTTTTTTCTTCAGGGAATGGCGCTTGTCGTAAAGGGTTTTTCCTTTGCACAGACCAAGACCAAGTTTTGCTAAACCCCTACTATTAAAATAAATCTTTATCGGTATTAAAGCAAATCCTTTTTCCTGCACCTTGCCGATGAGTTTTTTGATCTCCTTGGCCGAGAGCAGCAGCTTTCTGTCACGCAGGGGGTCCGGGGCATCATAGGTGGCGAATTGATACGGCGAGATATGGACACTGAGCAGCCAGACCTCGCCGTTTTTAATCTTCACATAGCCGTCCCGCAGATTGACCCGGCCGGCCCGCAGGGATTTCACCTCGGAGCCCAAAAGCACCATGCCCGCTTCAATAACGGTGTCGATGGTGTATTCATGGTAGGCCTTTTTATTGGTTGCGATTATTTTTCCAGACATCCGAATCTACTTTCTCTTGACTTTACTCTTTATAATAACTCCGCTGCCCCGGTCACCCGGATGGCCTCCTCGTGGGTGGTGATGCCCTTCATGACCTTCTGCCAGGCATCCTCTTTCAGCGTCGTCATCCCTTCCTTTCTTGCCACCTTAGCCATTTCGCTGGCGCTTGCCCCCTGGGTGACCTGTTTTTTAATCTGCTCCGACATCGGAAAAATCTCAAAGATACCACACCGGCCCAAAAAACCCGTGCCCCGGCACATGCGGCAGCCTTTACCGCGCCTGAGCGTTAGCTCCGGCTGATCCGGCAGAGGAAAACCAAAGCCCTGCAATGCCGAGGTGGCCAGGGTAAAACTTTCCACGCAATGGGGGCAGATCATCCGCACCAGCCGCTGGGCCATGGCCCCAAGCAAGGTGGAAGAGACCAGAAAGGGCTGTACCCCAAGCTCAAGCAGGCGGGTTATGGCCGAGACGGCATCATTGGTATGCAGGGTGGAAAAGACCAGATGACCGGTCAGGGCGGCCTGGATGGCATTGGTGGCTGTCTCCAGATCGCGGATCTCCCCTATCATAATAATATCCGGATCCTGACGCAGTATATTTCTCAAGATGGTGGCAAAGGTCACATCAATCAGGGGCTGCACGGCAATCTGATTGAAATCCTCATGGATCATCTCCACCGGGTCTTCCACGGTGACGATATTGACCTCCGGCGAGGCGATATTCTGCAGGGTGGAGTAGAGGGTGGTTGACTTGCCGCTGCCGGTGGGGCCTGTCACCAGCATGATGCCATGGGGGGACTCCATGAACCGCTGGTAGACTCGCAGGTCCCTTTCCGAAAAGCCGATTTCCTTGACATCCTTGAACATGATATCAGAGCTTAAGATACGCATGACCGCCTTTTCGCCGAAGGCCACCGGAATGGTGGACACCCTAATCTCCGCCTCCTTGCCCGCCCGGTCCACCTTGATGCGCCCGTCCTGGGGCCTCCGCTTTTCGGCAATGTCAAGACGGGAAAGAAACTTGATGCGGGAGATAATGGCCGGATGCACCACCCTGGGCAGCTCATAAATAGTATGCAGCACCCCGTCAATGCGCAGCCTGACCCGGCTGACCTCCCGTTTCGGTTCTATGTGGATGTCGCTGGCCCGTTCATCAAAGGCATAGTTGAACAGATGATCCACCGCGGTCTTGATATTCTGGTCCGAGGAGCTGATCTCCCGGGTGGAGGAGATCTTGACCAGCTGCTCCAGATTGCCCAGATCGACCAAGGGGCCGCTTAAGTGGGTTTCCGCCGCCGAGATGGAGGACTTGAACCCGAAAAATTCGGCAAGAATCTTTTTCAGGTCTGATTTCGTGCTGAGATGAGCCCGCACCTTGATCTGGTTGGCCCGCTCGATATCTTCAAGCAGGGTGCGGTTCTCCGGCTCGTTGATGGCGACCTCCAGCACCCCGTTCTTCACGGCAAAGGGCAGCAGCAGGTGTTTTAAGGCAAAGGATTCGGGGATGGTCTTGGTGACCACATCCAGATCAAGCTCCAGGGGGTCCAGCTTTTTATAGGGCAAGTCCAGATCAACGGCCACGGCCCGGATGATTATCTCTTCCGTCAGAAATTCATTGGTCCGGCCCGGCAGCTCCAGATTCAGGGAAACAATGATATCAACCAGATCAATTTCACTTTTATATTTCCGTTTTCTTCCCCGTTCCTGATCCCTGGCGAGCCGCATCAGGGTCTGACGCTGCTGCTCTTTTTTCAGGATGACCATTTTCTGCTGGGCGGCTGACATAAGCCCTTGGCGCACCAAGACGTCAAGCAGGTAGGTTTCATTGTCCAGGTATTGCATAAAAACGTTTTAAGTTTTAAGAGTTAAATGTTAGATTTAAGGGTGCCTTGAAAAATGAGACATCTGGTTCGAGGACAAGGAGCAGCGAAAATAAAAAACGCAGCATATTTTGCATATGTGAGTATTTTTCTTTTCGTTGCGCCGCAGTAATCGGGCCAGAGGGCAATTTTTCAAGGTTCCCTAAAATTTATTGCGCCTCATGCGCACAATCGTATCTTACCATGTAAAACATATGGGTATCTCTAAAAATCAGGATTTTTTTGTAACCTGTCTTTAGATGGTCCCCGAAAATTTTCTCGGAGTTTCCTATGCTGGCACGTATTCAGGTTGGTATCAAGCCCTGTTTTACCGACTCATTTGGCGAAAAAATCAAAAAAAAGATCCAGGGCGATCTGAAAATGCCCGTGGAATCGGTCCGCACCATCAAGGTTTTCACCGTTGAGGCGGACATCAGCCAACAGGAGCTGCTGGCGGCGGCCAGCGGCCCATTCAGCGATCCGGTGACCCAGGATTATTCCCTGGGTCCCTTATCCCTTGACTGGAAACTCGACTTTGACTGGATGATCGAGATCGGCTTCCGCCCAGGGGTTACGGACAACGAAGGACACACATCGGCCCAGGCCCTGGAGCTGCTCCTCGGCCGCAAACTGAGCAGGGATGAGGCGGTTTACACCTCCTGTCAATACCTTTTGTCCGGCAAAATCAGCCAGGATGAGGCGGAAACCATCGCCAGAAAAGGTCTGGCCAATGAGCTCATTCAGCGTTGCACCATCATGGCCAAGGCGGATTTTGTCAAGGCCGGCGGCCTGAAACCCTTTGCCCCCAAGGTTGCCGGCAAAAGCGAAGTGAAAATCGCGGAAATTGACTTGAACGTGCCGGATGCTGAGCTGATGCGCATCAGCAAGGAAGGGGTGCTGGCCCTGACCCTGGAGGAGATGAAGCTGATCCGTGATTATCTGACCCGGCCGGACATCAAAACCCAGCGCCAGGCGCAAGGCTTAAGCGAAAAGGTCACCGACGTGGAGCTTGAGGCCCTGGCCCAGACCTGGTCGGAACACTGCAAGCACAAAATCTTTTCCGGCAATATCGATTATGAAGACAAACAAACAGGTGAAAAATCACAATTTTCCAATTTGTTCAACACCTGCATCCGCCAGCCCACCAGCGACATCCGGGCCAGGATGGGCGATAAGGACTGGTGTCTTTCGGTATTTAAGGACAACGCCGGGGTCATCAAATTCGACGACAACTGGAATGTGGTTTTTAAAGTGGAAACCCACAACAGCCCCTCGGCCCTTGATCCATACGGCGGCGCGCTTACCGGCATTGTCGGGGTCAACCGCGACCCCTTCGGCACCGGCATGGGGGCCAAGCTCATCTGCAACACCAACATGTTCTGTTTTGCCACCCCCTTTTACGACAAACCAATACCCGCCCGCCTGCTGCACCCGAAACGCATATTCGAGGGGGTGCGGGAAGGGGTGGAACACGGCGGCAACAAGAGCGGCATCCCTACGGTGAACGGCTCTCTTTACTTTGACGACCGTTTTGCCGGCAAGCCCCTGGTTTTCTGCGGCACGGTGGGTATCATGCCCGCGGTCATCAACGGCAAGCCGTCCCATGAGAAAAAGGCCCTGCCCGGCGACATCATTGTCATGACGGGTGGCCGCATCGGCAAGGACGGCATCCATGGCGCCACCTTTTCCTCCGAGGAACTTAACGAAAACTCCCCGGCCACGGCGGTGCAGATCGGCGATCCCATCACCCAGAAAAAGATGTTCGATTGTCTGCTCAAAGCCCGCGACCGGGGGTTGTACCGCTGCATCACCGACAACGGCGCGGGAGGGCTTTCCTCCTCGGTGGGCGAGATGGGCGGCGACACCAACGGCTTTGAGCTGCATCTCGACAAGGCCCCTTTGAAATATGCGGGGTTGCAGCCCTGGGAGATCTTTCTGTCCGAGGCCCAGGAGCGCATGACCCTGGCCATTGCCCCGGAAAAGCTTGACGACTTCCTGGCCCTGTGCCGGAAAATGGATGTGGAGGCCACGGTGCTCGGCGCCTTCCGCGATTCCGGCAAATTCCACTGCCTCTACCAGGGGAAAACCGTGGCCTATCTTGATATGGATTTCGTCCATGAAGGGCTGCCGCCCATGCGGATGATAGCCAGATGGCGGCAGAAAACCTATGACGAACCGCGGCTGCCCGCCCTACCCGACCTGGGCCGAGAACTAAAAGGGCTGCTGGGCAGCCTGAACATCTGCAGCAAGGAGTATGTGGTCCGCCAGTATGACCACGAGGTGCAGGGCGGCAGCATCGTCAAACCGCTCATCGGGGTTGACAACGACGGGCCGTCTGATGCGGCGGTGATCCGGCCGGTGCTTGACTCCTTTGCCGGTCTGGTCATCTCCCACGGCGTCTGTCCGCGTTATTCGGACATTGACACCTATCACATGGTGGCCTGCAGCATGGATGAGGCCGTGCGCAACGCCCTGGCCGTGGGGGCAAACCTTGCGGTCATGGCCGGGCTGGACAACTTCTGCTGGTGCGACCCGATCCTCTCCGACAAGACACCGGACGGCGACTACAAGCTGGCCCAGCTGGTGCGGGCCAACCAGGCCCTGGCTCACTATGCCCGCGCCTATGGGGTGCCCTGTATTTCCGGTAAGGACAGCATGAAAAACGACTATCTGGTGGGGGAGACGAAAATCTCCATTCCCCCCACCCTTCTTTTCTCCGTGGTCGCCAAAATTGATGACGTCAGAAAGGCGGTGACCATGGACGTGAAAAAGGCTGGCGACATTGTTTACGTGCTGGGCGCCACCTATGCCGAACTTGGCGCCTCGGAATATGCCGTGCGGCATGGCGGCATCGGCAACACGGTCCCCATGGTGCGCGAAAAGGATTCCCTGCCCCGCTACCGGTGCCTGGAAAAAGCCATGGCCCAAGGGCTGGTGGCCTCCTGCCATGACTGTTCGGACGGGGGTTTGGGCGTGGCCCTGGCTGAAAGTGGTTTTGCCGGCGGGCTGGGGCTCGACATTGACCTGCGCAAGGTCCCGGCCCAAGGCATCGACCGCGACGACGTGCTGCTCTTTTCCGAGTCCCAGAGCCGTTTTGTGGTGACGGTGGCCCCGGAAAAGTCCGGAGCCTTTGAAAAAACCATGGCTGACACAGGATGGGCCAGGGTGGGCGCCGTAACTGCGGAGCCCCTGTTTACGGTCACTGGTCTTACCGGCAGCTGTGTCCTTTCAGAAAAGATGGCGGCCTTGAAAAAGGCCTGGCAGGAGACCCTGGCGTTTTGACCGAAACTCTTTTCATCAAGACAATCCAGGATGGCCAACAGGTGGAAGGTGTTTTTCTACTGAAAGAGCTGATCCGCGCGGAAACCAAGGGTGGCAAACCCTTTCTGACCGTGAAATTAATGGATAAAACCGGGGAAGTGACCGGACGCATCTGGGATGAGGCCGACCGCTGGGAACAGGAATGCAGCCCCGGCCAGGCCGTGGGAATTTCCGGCCGGGCTCAGAGCTACAAAGGCAATCTGCAGCTCGTCATTACCGAAGTCCGCGGGATGAGCGCAAGCGAGATTGACCTCGCCCAGTTTATTCCTTCCACCTCCGGCGATATCGACCGGATGGCGGAGGAACTGACAGACCTGGCCCGCGGTGTGGCGGATGTCTTTATCAAAAAACTGCTGCTCAAATTTTTTACCGATCAGGAGTTTATGACGAAATTCAAAAAGGGTCCCGCGGCAAAAAGCATGCACCACGCTTATCTGGGCGGCCTTTTGGAGCATACACTCCATGTGGCGCAGCTGGCTGACAAGGTCACGGAACTGTACCCTTCCATCAACCGTTCACTTCTCCTGGCCGGGGCCATGCTGCACGATGTGGGCAAGGTGGAGGAACTTGCCATCACCTCCACCCTCTTTGATTACAGTGACCAGGGCAGACTCATGGGCCACATGGTTATCGGCGTGGAAATGGTGCAGGAAAAAATTGCCAGGATCAAGGATTTCCCGCAGGATCTTGCCGTAAAAATAAAGCATCTCATCCTCAGCCATCACGGCAGTCATGAATTCGGCTCCCCGACTCTACCCATGCTGCACGAGGCTTTTGTCCTGAATTTCCTTGATGACCTGGACGCCAAAACAAATTACCTGGAACGGCTCAGCGCCCAGATCCCGGAAAATGAATACCGCTGGAGCGAATATCAGCGTAATCTGGAGCGCTTCCTCTTTCTTTCCGGCCACGCGACCCAGTCCCGGGAAGAAGAAACCCCGCCGGCAAAAAAGAAAAAAACCGCAACTGATCAGGACGTGAGACAACCAAGCCTTTTTGACAGCTTGTAATCGGTGTTTCGCACCACCCATTGCCGCGGACCGGCACAACACAACAATACAGACAATAAGCACAACAACCTTTCAGCTCCTTCATGCTCATCCCATTCCAGTCAATCATAGGGCAGGAAAAGGCAAAACATTTATTAGCCATTTCCTTTCAACGGCAAAAAATGAGCCACGCCTATCTTTTCAGGGGCCCTGCCGGGGTGGGGAAAAAAACCTGCGCTCAAGCCTTTGCCGCCCTGATCAACTGCGCAGCTCCGGGCAACGATGAGGTTTGCGGGCACTGCCCCAGCTGTTTGAAATTCCATTCCGGCAACTTCCCGGATTTGCTGCAGCTTGAGTTGCAGGGAACAGCTTCCTCCATAAAGATCGATCAGATACGGGAACTGAAAAAACTGCTCACCTACCCTCCTTTCGAGGCCAGTTTCCGCGTGGTCTTGATCACAGACATCCACATTACCATGCGCCGCAAAGAGGTGACAAACAGCCTGCTGAAAATCCTGGAAGAACCGCCGGCCAACACCCTTTTCATCCTTACCGGCGATGAGGCAGGCGATATTCTGCCGACGATCCTGTCCCGCTGCCAGATCATTTCCTTCTACCCGCTTCCTTACGAACGGGTCGCCCAGGCGCTTATGCGGGAAAAGATTGACCAGGATACGGCGATTACCCTGAGCGCTATAGCCGAGGGTAGTCTGGGGCGGGCCCGTCTTCTTTATCAGGAAGAGCTGTTGCCGCTGCGGAGGGAGATCATTGAAAACCTGCTCTCTCTCGCCCCGGACCATCCTGATACGGTGGAATCTGTTTTTCGGCTGGCCGAAAAGGCTGCCGGCATGAAGGACAATCTGGAAGAGCTTCTTGATCTTCTCACCATCTGGCTGCGGGATGTCATGCTTGCCCACAAAGGTTTGTCCGCCAGAGTGATAAGCAGCGATCTGCGCGCCTGTTTGCCGGAAGCCTGCCGGAAATGGGACTTTCCTGTTCTGGCCGAAAAACTACAGCGCATTGACAGAGCCCGCAGACAGCTTTTGCACAACTGTAACAGGACACTGGTGTGCGAAGTCCTTTTCTTTGAGCTTCTTTGATGTTATATAACAACGTATGATGTGCTCCTTTCTTAAAAAACAATAATAACCCCTTGGTAAACAAATAATTTTCTATGCAACAGGACCAGACAGCAGAGCCCCAACCGACGGAAAAAATTTATAAGATCCGCTTCCGGGTGAAAGAACAGATTTTTTCCGCCGCTTCTCAACTGCAGAATCTTAAAACCGGCGAGGTGGTCATGATCCAAACAGACCACAGTCTCGAACCGGCCATTGTCGTCGGACTGGGTCCACAGATAGGTCCGGAAGTGAACCATCCTGTCAAAACCACTCATGCCCTGCAACGGCGGGCAAGCCGGGACGAAATAGAAAAATATGAGCGGCTTATTGAAAGGGAACAGGATGCCTTTACCTTCTGTCAGCAGCATATTGAAAAACAAAACCTCTCCATGAAACTTATCCGGGTGGAGCGCTACTTCAACGGCAGCAAAATTATTTTCTACTTTACCGCGGAAAACAGAGTGGACTTCAGGCAGCTGGTCAAGGATCTGGTCCAGGAATTCCGCACCAGGGTGGAAATGCGGCAGATCGGCGTGCGCCATGAAACCAAAATGCTCGGTGGACTGGGCTGTTGCGGCCTGGAATTGTGCTGCGCCTCTTTTATTAACAATTTTGCTCCGGTCTCCATCAAGATGGCCAAGGAGCAGAATCTTCCCCTCAATCCCCTGAAGATTTCGGGCATCTGCAATCGTCTTCTCTGCTGTCTTACCTACGAATACCCCACATATCGCGATTTGAAAAAAGAGATGCCCCGGCCAGGTAAAAAATTGATCATTGAGGGCAAGACATACAAGGTCGTGCAGCAGAGCGTGCTTGAAGAAACCGTGACGGCCATTGACCCTGATAATCCCGAAGTATCCCGTGTTTTTACCCGGAAAGAATGGGAGAGCGTCACGCCAAAAAATCTCCGGCCGGCCAAGCCTGGCCGCACTCGCAAAAAGGGGCCGCCAAAAACCGACAGCAACGAAAATCCCTCTGAATGAGACATCAATGACTACCTACATCACCACGCCAATTTTTTATGTCAACGCCCAACCCCACCTGGGCCATGCCTTTTCCACCATTGTGGCGGACACTTACTGCCGCTACCGCAGACTGCGTGGTGATGTGGTGCTGTTTCAAACAGGCACCGATGAACATGGCGAGAAAATCGTGCAGGCCGCCCAAGGTGCCGCTGTTTCTCCCGGGGAATATGTCGGCCGCATCAGCAAAATGTTTCGCGACACCTGGCCGCTGCTTAACATTGAACCGGACAACTTCATCCGCACCACCGATCCCGTGCACATAAAAACCGTGCAGAACATCCTGCAGAAGGTTTATGAGCAGGGGGATATTTACTTCAGTGAGTATTCCGGCCTTTACTGCAAGGGATGCGAGCGCTTTCTCACCGAAAAAGAATTGCTTGACGGCAAATGCCCCGATCATCAGGTGGCGCCGGACCCCATCACTGAACAGAACTATTTTTTCCGCATGAGCAAGTACCAGGAATGGCTCATTGCGCACATCAACAGTCACCCCGAGTTCATTACTCCCGAACGGTATCGCAACGAGGTGCTCTCCTTCCTGAAAGAGCCGCTGGAAGACCTGTGCATCTCCCGGCCCACCTCCCGCCTCACCTGGGGCATCCCGCTGCCCTTTGATGAGCGGTTTGTCACTTACGTCTGGTTTGACGCCCTCATCAATTATCTTACCGGCATCGGCTATCCCGACGGCGAGAATTTCCCGCCTTTCTGGGCCGCGGCCGAGCACATCATTGCCAAGGACATCCTCAAGCCGCACGCCATCTACTGGCCCACCATGCTGCGCTCCCTGGGGCTTGCGCCCTACCGGAAACTGCATGTGCACGGTTACTGGAATGTTGGGGAAACCAAGATGAGCAAAAGCCTGGGCAATGTTGTCCGCCCGGCTGAAATGGTGAATGAATACGGCGCTGATACGGTGCGTTACTTTCTGCTGCGCGACATGTCCTTCGGCCTTGATTCTGGCTACTCAGCCGATGCGGTGCTGAATCGACAGAACTCCGACCTGGCCAATGACCTGGGCAATCTTTTCAGCCGCTCGCTGACCATGGTTGTCAAGTTTGCCCAGAGCACGGTGCCCGTTCCGGGCGCGCCTGAGCAGATTGACCTGGAGCTGGCCGCTGCCGCCGCGGCGATGATGGAAACCTATTTGCGGGAAATGGACAATTTTTCCTTTAACCGGGCCCTGGCCGCGGTGTGGGAAGTAATCAGCAGGGCCAACAAATATATTGTCGAAAACGCGCCCTGGGATCTGGCCAAGAATCCGGATAAAAAAGAGAGGCTGGCCACTGTCCTGTATTATCTGTTGGAGACCCTGCGCCTCATCTCCCTGACCCTGCTGCCGGTCATGCCGGTAACGGCTGCGAAAATGCGGCAGGCGCTTGGTCTGACCGATACCCCCGACCTGTCAGGACAGATCTCCTGGGGGAGGCTTAGCCCCGCAAACAGCATCACCTTGCCCAGTGCACTGTTCCCCAGGCTTGACAGCGGAAAAAAACAACATGGCGCCGACCGGGAACAACCCCCTCGGGAGAAGGACAAGAATATGACGGCAGACGAAAAACCTGATGACAGCGACCTGATCTCTTTTGATGATTTTAAGAAAGTTGATCTGCGGGTGGGTGAGATCGTGGCAGCGGAAAAAATAAAAAAATCAGACCGTCTTCTCAAGCTTACCGTCAAAGCCCCCGAGGAGAGAACGATTGTCGCGGGTATCGCTGAATTTTACCAGCCGGAAGAGGTGGTTGGCAAACAGGTTCTTATCGCGGCAAACCTCAAGCCGACAAAATTGATGGGCATTGCCTCACACGGCATGGTTTTGGCGGTCAAAGACCAAGGGACCCTTTTGCTGTCAGCTGTTTCCGGCAAAGTAACTCCAGGCAGCAAGGTTTCATAAGCCGGTGGCAAAAGCGAATTGCAAAAAGGTAACAGGCGAATTTGCTGATTTTTTGCGTCTAATCGAGCAGGAGGCCATCTTTTTCCCGGTGGAACTTATCCCGGTGGCCTCGAAAGACGGCACAGGTCCGCAGGGATTTCTGGCCCTGGATACTGCTCTGGCAGCAGGAAGAAAGAAGGCCCTGGCCAAAGCTGTCAATGCCGGGGCCGTTTCCCATGAAACCCAGCCGCATATGGCTTTACCCCATATGGCTTTAATCGATTGCCAGTCCGAGGCGGCGGAACACGAGAACTTTAAACGCACTGTTTATGCCGAACTGGACAGGGTAAAAAAAAGCAGGCTGCCCTGCTCTCTGCTGCTGACCAGAATTGCCGCCGCGAAAGACAAGGGATGCCTTGGTAAAGCCGTGGCCGCCGTAAAAAAAGAGATGCAAGCTGAAGCGCACCTTAGCCATTACGACAACGAAACCTTGGCGATTCTTCTCCCCGGGCTGAATAAAAACCGGGCCTTGATTCAGGCCCGGGCCATCCACGAAATTTTTACGGCAAAAACCACGGCCAGGGTGGCAAGCGGGCTTGCTGTCTGCGTGGCCAGGGCTGTGCCCTCGTCGGCTGATATGTTTATCCGCATGGCTGTTAAGGAACTGCTCAGAGCAGATCATGAAGAAGGTGAATTTTTTTACTCCTCGGAGGATGCGGTTGAAGATGGTTGCCAGGTATCGGTGGAAGAAAGGGCGCAGCTTTTCAGCTTTTTGTCCGGCCGGGGAAAAGTGATAGAATGAAAAAAAACAGAAATCCGCAGATTATCTGCATCAGCAGCGGCAAAGGCGGTGTCGGTAAAACCTCTTTTACCATCAACCTGGCTGCCGCGCTTTCCGATAAATCCCGCCAGGTTCTGCTTATCGACGGCGACCTGGGCCTGGCCAACGTGGATGTTATGCTGGGCTTGAATGTCCAGCACAACCTGCGGGAAACCGTGGAAGAGGGCCGGAATCCCCTGGAAATTCTCGTGGAGATCATGCCGGGATTCTTTGTTCTGCCGGCAAGCTCGGGTGTTCCGGAAATGGCAAGCCTCTCCTATGAGGAGCAGGCCTTTCTGACCGACAGTCTTGAGCGGATCATCGGCAACTTTGATTTTGTCCTGGTCGATACGGCGGCGGGAATCGGGGAGTCTGTTCTCTGGTTCAATGACTGGGCGGACAAAAATATTACCATCCTATCCCCTGATCCCACGGCCATGACCGATGCCTATGCGCTGATCAAAATTCTCAAAACCCGTTATAATAAAAAGGATTTTCATCTTATCATCAACAACGTGAAAAACAAAAAAGAAGGTCAGGAGGTCTTTACCAACATGAGCACCGTGCTGGAAAATTTCCTGGGGGTCATCCCCAACTATCAGGGCGCTATCCCCCAGGACAGCGCTGTTAGCATGGCGGTGCGCAGACAAAAGCCCTTTCTGACCGACCAGCCTAAATCAAGGGCCAGCATGGCTGTCAGGGAAATCTGCAATAAAATACTCTCATAGCGGACCACTGCTTTACTTCATTTTTTACCCAAGGAGTAGTTATGTTTGTCATAGGAAATTTTATCGGCGCCGTGGCCAGCCTGATCAACTTTATATTGGGCGCCTACATGTGGGTCATAGTCGGGCGGGCCATAATTTCCTGGGTTAACCCCGACCCTTACAACCCGATTGTCCGGTTCCTCTACGACATCACCGAACCACTTCTCAACAGAATCCGGCGCCTGCTGCCCTTTTCATCCGCGGCGGGAATTGACTTTTCGCCGATGATTCTGATTCTTATCATACTTTTTTTACAGAGTTTTATTGTCCCGACCCTGCATGGTATCGCCCGGTCACTTGGTTGATTGCGGCTTATATTACTATGAATTTACGAAATTAAAGGAGAGCGCTTATGCCATTATCAGCTGAAGATATACAGACCAAACAGTTTCACGTCCGTTTCCGCGGCTTTGATGTTGAAGAGGTTGATGCCTTTCTGGAACGTATCGCCGAGCATTTTGTTCTATTAAATGATGAAAAACGATTGCTGGCTGAACAGGTCGAAAAACTGGAAATGGAGATTCATGAATTTCACTCCCAGGAAAAAACTTTTCAGCATGCCATCATATCCGCCCAGAAGATCGCCGAGGAAATGCAGGAAAAAAGCCGCAGGGAAGCGGATGAACGGCTTACCGCCGTCCGGGAGGAAGTTAACCGGCTGCGCATGGAAAGCAGGGGGGAGGTGGAAACCCTGCAAAGGGAAATTGCCGGCCTGAAAGCAAACAGACAAAAGGTCAAGGAAGATCTGCGCAACTATCTGCAAACCTCCCTCGACCGGCTCGAACAGGACATACCCCCGCAGGGAAGCGTCCCGCAATCCCCGCCTCAGCCGAACATCATGGATTCCGTCCTGAGTCAAACTGATAATGCGGCGGAACGAGAAGGGGATGAGGAGGATGCGCCAGGGTTACAGACAGGGGACACGGCTAACGATGACCTCAATGAACTGTATGCGAAAATAGAACTCCCCGACGAAATGGACATGGATGACCAGGAGCGCAAAGATGAGGGCATGATGGACACGTCACGGCAGGAAAATGAGTTTGACCGCCTGGAGGATGCGGCGGCGAAGAAGCGGATGTCCATCCCTGACAACCTGGAAGATGACATGCTCTTTTCCCTTGAAGACCCGCTTGATGAAGACCAGGAGCCGAAGGTGACCATTAAAACCGATGAAGATCGCGGTTTTGCGGATTTGAAGGTGAGATGAACTTTCTCCATGAGATCGCGGAAACAGCGGTTTGTCTTGATCTGTACATTCAGCCGAAGTCCTCAAAAAATACTATCTGTGGTTTGCACGGCAATGAGCTCAAGCTTGCCATCACCTCCCCGCCGGTTGACGGCAAGGCAAACAAGGCGGTTATCGCTTATCTTGCCAAGCTTTTCGGCCTGGCAAAATCTTCCGTCACCATTATCAGCGGCCAGCAAAGCCGTCATAAACGCTGCGTGTTGCACGGGGTCACCCTGAAAGAGGCCAGCGAAATTGTGGACAATTTTATTTAACTTCCGGCCGCGGGACGGTAGCCATGACAACCAGAATAGGCATTCTCTCAGATACGCACCTCATCCGCCCGGACGAATATTTCCGGCAGCTGGTGGACCTCTGTTTTGCCGATGTTCCCATTATTTTCCATGCCGGAGACCTGACGGATTTAAGCGTGCTTGACGCCTTCGGCGGCCGGGAAGTCCATGCGGTCCATGGCAATATGTGCCACGTATCAAGCAGAAACAATTTGCCCGCCAAAAAGATCATTTACGTGGAGGGTTTTGCTGTCGGTCTGATGCATGGCATGGGCTTTCATCACCATATGGAAGAACATCTGCTGCGGGAGTTTGATAAGGTTGACTGTATTGTCTTCGGGCACACCCACAGACCCGTCTGCCACGCTCTTTTTGAAATCCTTTTTATCAACCCGGGCACTTTTATTGGTTCCGGCCGCCATGGCGCTCCCGGCACATACGCAATACTTGAAGCAGATAAAACACTCACAGGACAGATCCTGGAGGTTCCCCGCTTACGGTGATCAATGAAAAATCTCTGGACGCCATGGAGAATGGATTACATTCTGGGGCAGGATGATCGCGCTGGTCAATGCATTTTTGACCGGGCCCCGGATAAGCCCTGTGACAGGAAAGAGCTGATTCTCTGCCGCGGCTCCCATATCGTCATACTGCTGAACCGCTTTCCCTACGCTAACGGCCACCTGCTCATCGCGCCCGTCCGTCATGTCGGGGAGTTATCCGATCTGCTCCCTGACGAATCAGCCATCCTCATGGAACATATCCGGCTCAGTGTGGCGATTTTAAAAAAACATCTGCGACCGCACGGGTTTAATATAGGTCTCAATATCGGTTCCGTGGCAGGGGCCGGCCTTGCCGATCATCTCCATTTTCATGTGGTGCCCCGCTGGCGGGACGACCACAACTTTATGACCGTTATTGCCGAGATCCGCGCCATACCCCAGCATATAGAACAAACATACGACCAATTGCTTCCTGATTTCCAAAACCTACTTCACGGCCCACTTTCATGAGCGATACGCTGAAAATGACCCCCATGCTCCGCCAGTATCTTGAGATCAAGGAGCAGCACAAGGATGCCATCCTCTTTTACCGTCTCGGCGACTTTTACGAAATGTTCTTTGCGGACGCCGTCACCGCCTCCCGGGAACTTGGCATCACCCTCACTTCCCGCAGCGGCAAGGACGACGAAAACAAGGTGCCCCTTTGCGGTGTTCCCTATCACGCCGCCTCATCCTATCTGGCCAAACTTGTCAACAAGGGCTACAGAGTGGCCATCTGCGAGCAGGTTGAAGACCCGAAAGAGGCAAAAGGGGTGGTAAAAAGAGAGGTGGTGCGTATCATCACTCCGGGGGTGGTTACCGAAGAGCAGATACTTGACGAAAAATCAAACCGTTATGTGGCCTCCCTCTGCCACCGGGAAAAATGGGGGGTGAGTCTGCTTGATCTCTCCACCGGGGAGTTTCTGGTGGCAGAACATCAAGAAATTACCGAACTCATTGACGAGCTGACCAGGATGGGTCCCGCCGAACTTCTCATAAGCGAAGAGGAAGAGGGTTGTCTGAGCGACGTTGAAAAAATGGTGCAGCCGGCCTGCCTGACCAAGCGCCCAGCCTCCCTCTTTCACCGGGAAAACGCCAGGGAAACACTGCTTGACCACTTCCGCACCACCAACCTGGCCGGATTCGGCTGCGACCATCTGCACGCAGGATTGTGCGCCGCGGGCGCGCTTCTCCAGTACATCCGGGAAACCCAGAAGACCGATCTTTCCCATATCGAACGCCTTGTCCTGATTGAACGGGACAACGTGCTGCTCATTGACGAATCCTCCCGGCGCAACCTGGAGCTGACCCAGACCATTGCCGGCGGGAACAGGGAGGGTTCCCTGCTCGCCAGCATTGATCTGACCCGCACGCCGATGGGGGCCAGGCTTCTTAAAAAAAGCCTGCTCTTCCCTTTGCGGGACATCGATGAAATAAATAAAAGGCTCGATACGGTATCCTTTCTTTTCGGGGAACGAGAACCTGTCGCGCCCTCGCTTGCCGATACCGCAACACCGGGACTCGACAGGGCGTTGATCGTCAAAGGCGAAGGGCTGCGGGCCAAGCTGCGGGAACTTCTATCCAATGTCTACGATCTGGAAAGGCTCAACAGCCGGGTGGTGCTGGGCTCCGCCAACGGCAGGGATCTGACCTCCCTCAGCCATTCACTGGCCATGCTGCCGGAACTGAAGCTCCTGTCTTCCCTGACCCGCGGCCTTCTTTTTGAGCAAAGCCGTGATCTCGATCCGCTGGAGGATATTCATGATCTTCTTGCCCGCGCTATCCGCGAAGAATGCCCCATTACCCTGCGGGAAGGAAAGCTCATCAAACCCGGGTACAACAACGAGCTTGATGAACTCGTCTCCATCCTCACCGATGGTAAAAAACACATTCTGGCCCTGGAAGAAAAAGAGCGGCTGCGGACAGGAATCGCCAAACTGAAAATCGGCTTTAACAAAATTTTCGGTTATTTCATCGAAGTGAGCAAAGGACAGCTTAACCACGTGCCGGATGATTTTATCCGCAAACAGACCCTGGTCAACGCCGAACGATTCATCACCCCGGAACTGAAGGAATTTGAAAACAAGGTGCTTGGCGCGGAAGAAAAAAGGGTGGAACTTGAGTATCAGCTGTTCTGCAGGATCAGATCAGAGGTAGCCGCGGCCAGCCCACGGATTATCAAAGCTGCTTTCTTTATCGCCAGTGTGGATTTTTTCACCGCTCTCAGCGAGGTTGCGCGGCGCTACCATTACATCCGGCCCATGGTGGATAACGGAGAAGAAATTATAATCAGGGAGGGAAGGCATCCCGTTATCGAGCGCTCCCTGCCGGCTGGCCGTTTTGTCCCCAATGACGTGCATCTTGATCAAACCAGCCAGGAAGTGCTTATCGTCACCGGACCCAACATGGCCGGCAAATCCACGGTGCTGCGGCAGACCGCGCTCATCGTACTCATGTGCCAGATGGGCGGCTTTGTTCCCGCCGAGGAAGCGCGCATCGGCATCGTTGACCGTATCTTCACCAGGGTCGGCGCCATGGATGATCTCAGGAGGGGGCAGTCGACCTTCATGGTGGAAATGAATGAAACCGCCAATATATTAAATAATGTCACGGAAAGAAGTTTGGTGGTGCTTGATGAAATAGGGCGAGGCACGAGCACCTTTGACGGACTGGCCATTGCCTGGGCCGTGACGGAAGACCTGGTGAACATAAACGCCAAAGGGGTGAAAACCATCTTCGCCACCCATTATCACGAGCTGACCGAACTTGCTCTTACCCACAACAGGGTAAAAAACTTCAATATCGCGGTCAGGGAGTGGAACGACAGCATCATCTTTCTGCACAAACTGCTGCCCGGGGGAACCAGCAAAAGTTACGGCATCCAGGTTGCGGCCCTGGCCGGAGTGCCCAAAAGGGTGGTGGAGCGCGCCAAGGAGCTTCTGCATAATATAGAAAAAGGGGAGTTAAACAGTGACGGCAGGCCAAGGATTGCCCCGGGCAAAAAAACAAAAGCAAAACACCCAAGCCAACTGAACCTTTTTGCCGCGGAAGATGACCCCCTCCGCCAAAAAATTAAACAGGTAGAGCCGGACCGCTTAACGCCGATTGAGGCCCTGCATTTGCTCTATGAACTGAAAAATGATGCGTAAACTTCCGCTTTTTCTTGCTGTCATTATTTTGCAGCTCATGAGCTCCTATGTTTTCAGCTCCGCTTGGGCTAAAGATAGCCGCCTTCCTGACCTGGCCAGCAAACGTTACAACATGGCATCCTACCTCCATAACAATCTCTCGTTTCAGCGGGGAGAGGAGGACAGAGACAGGTGGCTGAGCTGCGTGAAATCCCTCCAGGTGCTGTACCGTCTCAATACGGGACATGAAAAAGCTTCTCTTGCCCTGTACATGCTGGGCAATATTTACGCGGAGATGCATGATCATTTTCACGATCCAAAAGATCTTGATGAAGCGATTGGCTATTACGAAGACCTGGCTATGATTTTTCCAAAACACAGCCTGGCCGATGACGCCTTGCTTATCCTTGGCAATAT
The DNA here is from genome assembly GCA_016219175.1 of Deltaproteobacteria bacterium. Classification (GTDB taxonomy): domain Bacteria; phylum Desulfobacterota; class Desulfobulbia; order Desulfobulbales; family SURF-16; genus SURF-16. The sequence goes on from JACRCD010000025.1 coordinate 147,301, forward strand.
TTCCTTAACCAAAAAAAATAACGGCAAAAATGCCGAAAAGCTATTTGCCAGGGTCATTGCCGTTTATCCTGACGGCGACAAGGCACAGTCTGCCGCGCTCATGCTGCTCCAAATGAAAAAACAGACCAGCGGCAGGCCGGAACCACACGTACCAGAACCTGTCATGCCCATGGCCCACTTGAACCAGCCCATTCGCTTCTGGTCTACAAAAAATTACACGAGAATTGTTATTGAAAGCACCCAACCCCTTCGTTTTAAAGAAAATTTCCTCAAGGCTGAAGGCGACCTGCCCAAGCGGCTTTATGTTGATCTTTTCAACTGCCGCATTGCCCCCACGTTCCAGAATCCCATCCCCATTCGAGACGGATTGCTGAAACAGGTCAGAGGGGCACAGTTTGACCAGGATACAGTGCGTGTCGTGCTTGATACCGAATCGGTTGAAAGCTACAAGATATTCGCCATGGCAGACCCATTCCGGGTGGTCATTGACGTCACCGGCACAAAACCGAAAGTTCCACAGCAAAAGCTGCCCACTTTGGCCGAGCAGTTCGGTCTCGGGGTCAAAACCATTGTCATCGATCCGGGACATGGAGGAAAGGATCCGGGGGCAATCGGCATAAATGGCCTGCAGGAAAAGGACATTGTTTTAAAGGTGGCAAAGAAGGTTGCCGCCATCCTGCAAAAGGAAACGGCTTACAGCGTTATCCTGACAAGAGACAGGGACATCTATATCCCTCTGGAAGAAAGGACAGCCATCGCTAATACCAAAGAGGCGGATCTCTTTCTGTCCATTCACGCCAACTCAGCGCCAAACGAAAATGCCAGCGGGGTGGAAACCTACTTTTTGAGCCTGGCCACCAGCCGGGAAGAAATGCAGGCGGCAGCCAGGGAAAATGCCGCCTCATCCAGCCAGATCAGTGACCTGCAGAAAATTTTGCAGGATTTAATGCAAAACAGCAAAATAGAAGAATCCGCCAGACTGGCGGGCAACGTCCAGGGTGAGCTGGTCAATGGTCTGAGAAGCAGGTATGAGGTAAGAAACCTGGGGGTGAAAAAGGCTCCTTTCATTGTCCTTATCGGGGCGCAAATGCCCTCCGTTCTCACCGAAATCGCTTTTTTAAGCAATAAAGAGGAGATAGTCAGACTACAGGACGAGCGTTATCTTGAAGCCATTGCCCGTTATATTGTCGACGGAGTGAGGCAATATGTTGCAAAACTGAGCTCATTGTAATCAAAACTTTTCCGCCACCCTGGCCAGGGTCAAGACGTCCACCCGCTCTGCGCCCGCCTGCTTTAAAACCCTGGCGCACTCATTGACAGTCGTCCCCGTGGTGAAGACATCGTCGATTAACAGAATTTTTTTCCCGGACACATCATCTTTTTTCTCCACCACAAAGGCATCCCGCAAATTTTTCCTGCGTGATAGGCCGGTTAGACCTGTTTGGGCAATGGTATCCCGTTGGCGCCTTAAGGCGGTTTTTATTATTTTGTTTCGCTGGTCCGGGAAAAAAGCCCTGGCAAGGAGCAGGGATTGGTTGAAGCCCCGCTGCCGCAAGCGGTTCATGTGGAGAGGCACGGGAATGATCCTGTCCGGACTTATGAGGTCCTGGCAGCCTACGCTTTGTTCCTTCATGTTTTTAAACGTTTTCAGTCCTGCCTTCCTGCCCCCGAATTTCAATCCAAAAATGGCTTTTGCCGCTGTCTCATTATAAACAATGACAGATCGTGCCCTGGTAAAGCTCCATTTGCTTACCAGACATATACCGCAGAGATGGTTTTCCCCGGATGGAAAGAGCGTGCCGCAGCAGGTGCAATACGGTTCAGTGACAAATTTTATTTTTTTAAGACAGCTTTCGCAGAAAAGTATTGATGATTGCAGGAGAGAAGCCCCGCAGGAAAGGCAGCTTGGCGGAAACAAGAGATCAAGCAAATCATGAAAACAATGCATCCCGTGCGCGGCTATTGTTGTAAATATTGAATTCATCGTGCTAAAATGTTAATTTTACTTTTGCTAATTTTTTCTGCGGTTTACTCTTTTATGCCCCGGTTGGCATAAGGAACACAAAATAATGAAAACCCTCCTTTTTGCCATTATTGCCGTTGCTGTTGCTCTGGTGTTTATAAAAAAAATATTAAAAAGCAGCAACTGCACCCCGTGACTTGTTATTTATGGATCCATAGGTTTGGGTCTTCTTACCTTTTATCTTCTCACTAATTTTTTTTAAACTAACTACGGCAGGATATCTTTTTCATTCTTTTCACTCCTTACCAGACTAAGACATGAAGGTAAACAACACACACTACCGCACCATATGGCCCGATCCCGCTGATAACAGAATAATTAAAATCATAGATCAGCGTTTCCTTCCGCACCAGTTTGTTATCGAAAGTTTGCGATCACTTGCCGATTATGTCATGGCCATCCGTGATATGCATATCAGAGGGGCTGGTTTGATCGGGGCAACTGCCGCCTTCGGTATGTATTGCGCCACCCTTTCTTCTCCATCGGGAGATTACGCCTCCTATCTCAAGGAGGCTGGGCAAAAACTCCTTGCCACCAGACCAACGGCAAAAAATCTTGCCTGGGCGGTGCAACGACAGCTCCAGGCCCTTTCCAGGGAAAAAGATCAGCAATCCAGGATACAAAAATCCTTTCAGGTGGCCTGTGAAATCGCTGATGAAGATGCCTTGTTCTGTCAAAAGATCGGGGAGCATGGGCTAAAACTCATTGAAGAAATAAGCAAAAAAAAAGGGGGGGAACCTGTAAACATTCTCACCCACTGCAACGCCGGTTGGCTGGCCTTTGTCGATTATGGATCAGCCACGGCGCCAATCTACGCCGCCCATCATGCCGGCATTAAAATCAATGTCTATGTTGATGAAACCAGACCTTGGCTGCAGGGCGCAAGACTGACGGCATGGGAACTGAAGGAGGAAGGAGTGCCCCACATCCTGATTGCCGACAATACAGGGGGGCACCTGATGCAGCATGGCATGGTCGATCTGGTCATTGTCGGCACGGACAGGACCACTTACACCGGTGATGTGGCCAATAAAATAGGCACCTACCTGAAAGCTCTTGCTGCCAGGGATAATAACGTCCCCTTTTACGTAGCCTTGCCTTCCTCCACCTTTGACTGGGAGATCGAGGACGGCATTAAGCAGATCCCGATTGAGGAACGATCCGGCGATGAGGTGAATTTCGTCACTGGTCTGACAGCCAATAAGAGGATTGAAACGGTTCTTGTTCCTCCGGAAAATACCAGCTCCGTCAATTTCGGTTTTGATGTCACCCCGGCCCGCCTGGTCAGCGCCCTTATCACCGAACGAGGCGTGGTTGCCGCTGACAGGGATGAAATTTTAAAGATGTTTCCGGAGAAGAAGAGATCCTAAGAAATAAACTCAATCACCCTATCATGAAACAATGGTCTGAACTCCCTGATACGATTATTTTCACGGGAGGGATGAACCCGGTTTGTCATGAGCACCATCACCAGTTCCCGCTGCGGATCTATCCAGAAAGAGGTTCCGGTAAAACCAAGATGACCAACGCTTGCAGGGTTAATATATTTTCCTGCCGATGACCCTGTCGGCGATGGGGTATCAAAACCGAGCGCCCAGGTGCTTTGCTGCACAATATCCTGGCGCGTAAAAAATTGTTTAAGCAGCTCGGCTGAAAAGTTTGGATGGTGCGCTCTGTTCTGCCAAATTTCCAGCAGAAACGAGGCCAGATAAAGCACACTGTCGATTGCGCCAAAAAGTCCCGCCTGACCCGATACGCCCCCGACGGCATAGGCGTTATCGTCATGAACTTCACCGGACAGAATCCTTTTTCTCCAGGGGCAATTTTCCGTGGCCGCAAAATATTTTTTGTTTTTCCGCAAAGGATTAAAAAGGATGTGATCCGCCAGCCCCAGAGGAGATGTCACTTTTTCGGCGACATAGATATCTAACGGCAGACCCGATTTTAGTTCAATAACCATACCCAACAAAATAAATCCCAGATCACTGTAAAGAGCTGTCGTGCCTGTTGGATAGACAAGGTTGTCTTCTAAGATTAAGTCCAGAAGCACTTTCTTCCTCTCTTTTTCGGCACGGAGCATGAGTTTTTTAAAAAAAGGTCGATGCGCGGCAAGACCTGAGCAATGGTTAAGGAGATGTCTGAGGGTAATCTTTTTTTTATCCGCGGGGATTTTTCTAAGCAGAAGTGAGGACAGGTTTTCATCCAGCTCTATTTTTCCTTCAGTGAGAAGGCAGAGAAGAGCAAGGGTTGTGGCAAAAGGTTTTGTTAGTGAGGCAAGATCGAAAAAGGTATTTTTATGCATCTTTTCTTTCCAGGGAAGAAAAGATGCATAACCCCACGCCGCGGAAAATTTTTTTTCCCGCGGACCACATTTTAGCGAAATTCCAACCGCTGCTCCGGGGAAAACATGGGAGTTGATGGCATTTACGATAAGAGGATCAATGACTTTAGCTAAACCGGCCGAGAAAGAAAAGTCTTCCTTCAATTAATGAAAACCTTTTTGTAGTCATGTAGTTTTTCCAGAGCAATGCCACTCCCCATCACAATGGAAAGAAGAGGTTCATCCGTCAGATGGCAGGCAATTTTTGTTTCGTTTTCTATCAGGGTATTTAAACCGCGCAGCAGCGAGCCACCTCCTGCCATGTAGATTCCCTCTTCATAAATATCCGTTACCAGATCGGCAGGTGTTTTTTCCAAAGCCCTTCGGACAGATTCAACAATGGCATTTACCGGCTCTTTTATGGCCATTCTTATCTCTTCAGGGGTAAGAACAACCTCTTTCGGTGTGCTGGTGGCAACGTCTTTGCCAACAAGACTGTATGGCTGCAAAAGGGGAAGATCAACAGCGGAAGCAGCCTCGATTTTACATTTTTCCGCGCTGTTTTCTCCTATATAAACCTTATGCTTATTAAAAAGATGCCGTATAATAGACTCATTCAATTCATCTCCGGCAACCCGCAATGATTCGCAATAGGCAACTGACGACATGGTGATCACGGCAACCTCCGTGGTGCCGCCGCCAATGTCAATGATCATCCGTCCCTTGTTTTCGCTTATATCAAGCCCGGCGCCAATTGCCGCGGCCATTGGTTCTTCAAGCAGATGCACCGTTCCGCAACCAACCTCTTCAGCTGCCTCTATAACAGCCTTTTTTTCAACCTGGGTAATGCCGGTTGGTACACAGATGACAACCTTCGGTTTAAAAAACCGATTCATTTTTTGAATTTTAAGAAAAAAATTTCTTATCATCGCCTGGGTTATAACAAAATCAGCAATCACCCCGTCTTTTAACGGGCGAACGGCACTGATATGCTGTGGTGTTCTTCCCAAATATTTTTTAGCTTCCTTTCCCACGGCAAGAACTTCTTTTGAGTAGGTATTATAGGCAACAACAGAAGGTTCATTAAGAACCACGCCTACACCTTTTAAATAAATAAGTGTGTTGGCTGTTCCGAGATCCATTGCCATGTTTTTTGAGAAAAAAGAGGGTAATTTAAAAATACTCATTTTTTATTGATATACTCCTGAAAAAAAAGGTTACCTATATAACTTATATATTTTTTTTCTTTAACGAGCCATTTTTCATTTATTTTTTTTACAAATGCTAATGTTGCTATATTTTTGCTATCTATACAACGAGTAGGAAAACCTAAAAAATTGGTAAATTTTCCAAATGGTTCATTCTTATAAAGAATAAAAGATTTGTCGTTTTTATTTATTTTTTCTAAAAACAGTTCTTTTTTATTTTTTATAACCAATCCTGCTAAACCATACTTATCAAGATAATCGTATGGAAATTCTTCAAAGTATTTTTTTTCATTTACGTTATAGGCACAATATATAACATCTTCTTCAATTATAACTATGGCAATTTCCAATTGCACCATTTCAATAAGTAAATTTAAAAATTTTCTCACAAAATCATTTTTATTTGTTGTGTTAACAATTAGTTCATTCGTATTCATTGATAATGAAAGAATATGTTCTAAAACTACTTTTTCACTTATTTCTTTTTCTGCCTTCATAATTGCTACGAGGACATGAGCCATCTGTTTCAATATTTTTTCTTTTTCTTCAGTAAAAACATAACTTTTTTTACTATCGATACAGAGAACCCCGTATTTTTCCGGCAACGGAATAGCTATCAATGATTTAATATCTTCATCTTTTTCATAAAATTTGAGTGTCGTTGCGTCCCTTTTGTCGAAATATGTTGCTAAAACAGACTTCTGTTCCCTAAAAACCCAGCCAATAATACCCTCTCCACTCAATACCTTACAATTTTTTTTTATATTCTTCCCTAACGAATAAAAAAAATAAAGATCTAGGGTGTCCCCATCTCTTTCGCCAGCTAAAAAAAGAGTGGTGGTATATGTCTCCATGATATTGCTGATAAGCTCTATGAATTCTATTATTCGAGCGTTCGTTTTCAGCACAATAAATATACTTTTAACATATTAATATTATTAATATTATTTAATAAAGGTAAGAAAAGATTGTTTTACTATTATTATTGAATTTTTTTGGTTTTTAAACTAGTATTTTACGAGTATTTTTTTTGGTTTTTTTCACCTTTTCAGGAGGATGTTGATTTTATTATTGATAACATGTTGAAAACTTTTTTCCCTCTTTTTTTCCACTTTTATTAAAATAATCACTCTAAAAAAAAACCTATTAAAATAATATATTTATAACTGTTTTTAACAAAGTAACACTCTAAATAATAATAAAGTTAATTTAATATTTATTTTATTTATACTTCCCCTGTTGAAGGTCATATTCATTACACGCAAAAAAAACAAAAAAGGATTTTGTCATGCCGTTAGTTCTTAATATAGCCCGAGAAGATTTTTTAAGCGCCCTTTCCTCCATGCAGAGTGTCACCGGAAAATCGGGGACCATAGCCATTCTTGCCAATATACTTCTCCGTAGCCAGAATGATTTGCTGGAATTAACAGGAACCGACCTTGAGATTGGCATTCGTAAGACAATGCCGGCAGAGATTCTTTCTCAAGGATCCATAACACTCCCTGCCAAAAAACTTTTCGAAATAGTAAGGGAATCAACATCGGACCATATCCATATTGAAGAAAGGGATAACTACTGGGTAAAAATAAAAGCAGACTCCAGCGATTATAATCTGGCGGGAATGGCAAGTGAAGATTTTCCCTCTTTTCCTGAGTATAAAGAGGAATCTCTTATTGAAGTTGAGGCTGAAGATCTGAAAGATATCATAGAAAAGACAATTTTTTCCGTTGCCCCTGATAATGAAAGTAATTTTACCCTAACCGGGGTGCTGATTGAGAAAGAAACAAAAGATGATAAAAATTATATTCGTATGGTATCTTCAGACGGACATAGACTTTCTCTTATGAAGAAAGAGGTTAATGGTGATATATCAAAATTCAACATTGATAAGACCACAATTATTCCTCGAAAAGGGGTTCAGGAAATAAAAAAATTCTGTGAAAATTATAAAAATATTTTAGTAGGATTCGAAGAAAAACAGGCGGTTATAAAGAATGATCATTCTATTCTTATTATCCGTCTCATGAACGGTGATTTTCCGGACTTCAGAAATCTTCTGCAGGTAATAAACAAAGAAAAATTTATTGAAATAAAAAGAACCGTTCTTCTCAATTCCATGAAGAGAATGAATATTTTTACCGAAGACAGATTTAATGTCGTCAAATGCTATATCGAAAATAATGAAATGACCTTAAGCTCACAAAGCATGGATTTGGGCAATGCTAAGGAAATTCATCCTGTTATTTATCAACAGGAACCCATAAAACTCGGTTTTAATGGTAAATATTTTATAGATACCCTGCAAGTTATGACCAGTGAAACAGTGAAAATTTTTATTTCGGGAAAGGACAGACCTTGTCTTATCTATTCGGAAAATGAACCAAACTTTATAAGCGTTATCATGCCGATGGAAATTTAAGATTATTAAATAGTTATCTGCTTTGATTCTATTAATCATAATAAGATAATAAGAGGAAAAAAATTTGACAGAACAAAACAGCGAGTATGGTGCTGAACAGATAAAGGTTCTTTCCGGCCTTGAAGGTGTCAGAATGAGACCTTCCATGTATATAGGCAACACCGGGGAAGGCGGTCTGCATCATCTGGTATACGAGGTTGTTGATAACAGTATTGACGAAGCACTGGCCGGTTATTGTAGTAGAATTAAAGTGATCCTGCATAAGGACGGGTCCGTCTCGGTGGAGGACAACGGCCGGGGTATCCCGGTTGAAATGCATCCCACGGAAAAGGTCTCCGCGCTGGAATTGGTGCTCTGCACCCTGCACGCCGGCGGTAAGTTTGATCATTCAACATACAAGGTGTCCGGCGGCTTGCACGGCGTCGGTGTCTCCGTGGTCAACGCCCTCAGCATCCGGGCCAGGGCGGAGATCAAAAGAAACGGCCAGATTTATGAGCAGTCGTACAGTTACGGGTTAAAGACCGACGAGGTGAAGGTTATCGGTCAGACCAGTCAGACCGGGACGACCATTACCTTTCTCCCGGATCCCGATATTTTTACGGAAACAACCGAATATAAATATGAGATCATCCAGACCCGGCTCAGGGAGCTCGCCTTCTTGAACAAGGATGTAAAGATCCTGTTGAAGGACGAAAGAAGCGGGGCGGAAGATGAATTTAATTATAAGGGCGGCATTGTTTCTTTTGTTGAATATCTCAACCGGAAAAGAACCCCGGTCAATGAAAAACCGATTTTTCTTGCCGGCGAAAAGGAAAATGTCCAGGTTGAAGTGGCCTTTCAATATTATGACGGCTACACCGAGAGACTCTTTTCCTTTGTCAATAATATTCCCACCAAGGAAGGAGGCACCCATGTCACCGGTTTCCGGGGGGCATTGACCAAATGTATCAACCGCTATGCCAGCGATGACATTGTGCCGAAAAACCTGCGGGAAAAAATGGGCGGCGATGACGTGCGGGAAGGCCTTACCTGTGTTATTTCAGTCAGGGTGCCTAATCCGCAGTTTGAAGGGCAGACCAAAACAAAACTCGGCAACAGCGAAATCAAGGCGATTGTCGAGTCAATCTGCAATGAGAAGCTGACCATTTATCTGGAGAAAAATCCCCAGGAGGCCAGGAAAATTCTCGCCAAGGCGGTGGATGCCGCGAGGGCGAGGGAAGCTGCCAGAAGGGCCAAGGAACTGACGCGCAAGAAAGGAGCGGGCATTGACCTGCTCATGGCCGGCAAACTGGCCGAATGCCAAAGCAAGGTGCCGGCGGAAAGGGAAATTTTCCTGGTTGAGGGTGATTCGGCCGGCGGCAGCGCCAAACAGGGAAGAGACCGTGCTTTTCAGGCCATTTTGCCCCTGCGCGGTAAGATCATGAATGTGGAAAAGGCCCGTTTTGATAAGATACTGGCCAGCGAGGAAATCAAACAGATCATCTCCGCGCTGGGCGCCGGAGTGGGCGATGAGGATTTTGACCGGGAAAAACTCCGGTATCACAAGGTCATCATCATGACGGATGCCGACGTGGACGGCGCCCATATCCGCACCCTGTTGCTCACCTTTTTTTACCGGCAGATGTCCGTGCTGGTGGAAGGAGGCTTTGTCTATATCGCCCAGCCGCCGCTGTACCGGATCGGCAGGGGAAAAAAGGAGATGTTTTTCAGCGGCGAGGAAGACTTAAACAGTTATCTCTTCCGGCAGGCCAGTGAACAGTTCAAGGTAAAAGTCAATGATGACAGAGTATTACAGGAAAGTGAACTGGTAAATGTTTTAAAAAATCTCTCCCATTACCGGAAATTGATGGAGTATCTGCAGCGCATCAATATGTGGGAGGATATGGCTTATTTTTTCCTGGATCAGAATGTCCATTCCGCCGATCAATTCGGTGACGAAATTTTTGTGAATACCCTGCGGGATAAATTGGCGGATAAGAATTTTGTCCTGGGCAACATCCGTCCCTGCCGGTGGAAGGCAAGCTGTTATGAATTCGACGCCGCCGTCAAAGACAAGGCGCATATGTTTATCACCGTGGGGCCGCAGATACCGTTGATTCCGGAATTCCGCTCCGCCCTGCATATGTTTCCGCAGATCAGGGAGTTTGTCACTGCCCGCTTTACCCTGACCACGGGGGAGAAGGACATCCCGGCGGAAAACTGGCTGGAGCTGCTGGAAAAGATAAAAGTAGAATCCTTTAAGGGCAGCACCTTGCAGCGCTATAAAGGTCTCGGCGAAATGAACCCGATTCAGCTCTGGGATACCACCATGAATCCGCAGAATAGGGTACTGTTGCAGGTAAAAATTGAGGATGCGGAAGCGGCTGATGATATTTTTACCACCCTCATGGGCGATAAGGTGGAACCAAGAAGGGATTTCATCAATACCCACGCCCTGGAAGTGACCGAACTTGATATCTGATGGCTGGCTGATCAACTCTCTCCGCCGCAAAGCAAAACAACAAAATCGGATGAATAATCCAATTAGCGATAAATATTATGAATGAAAACGAGGAAGTAACAATAGCAACTGTTTCCATCGAGAAAGAGCTGAAAAAATCCTATCTCGATTATGCCATGAGCGTCATTATCGGCAGAGCCCTGCCCGACGTGCGCGACGGCCTGAAACCGGTGCATCGCCGGTCCCTTTTTGCCATGCGGGAACTGAACAATTACCATAACCGGCCCTATCTGAAATCCGCCAGGATTGTCGGTGATATTATTGGTAAATTTCATCCCCATGGTGATACCGCCGCCTATGATACCATTGTCAGGATGGCCCAGGATTTTTCCATGCGCTATCCCCTGGTGGACGGTCAGGGCAACTTCGGTTCCGTGGACGGAGATTCGCCGGCGGCCATGCGCTACACCGAGGCCAGGATGACGAAACTGGACCAGGAAATCATCGCCGATCTGGAGAAAGAAACGGTAGATTTTGTGCCGAACTATGATAATTCACTGAGCGAACCTGTTGTTTTTCCAACAAAAATACCTAACCTGCTGATCAACGGCTCCGCCGGCATCGCCGTCGGCATGGCCACCAATATTCCACCCCATAATTTAAACGAGATCATGGATGGCGTCGTCGCCCTGATCGACGACCCGCATATTACGGTAAACGGCCTGATGGCGCATGTCTCCGGTCCCGATTTCCCCACCGGCGGCTTCATCTGCGGCCGGGCCGGCATCCGGGAGGCCTATGAAACGGGCCGCGGGTCTGTTCTGATGCGAGCCAGAAGCCACATTGAAAAAAGCAAAAAAATAAACCGCGAGTCGATCATCATCACCGAAATTCCCTATCAGCAGAATAAGGCGCGGCTGGTGGAAAAGATCGCCCTGCTGATCAAGGAAAAAAGGATTGAATCAATCGGCGAGATTCGCGACGAATCAGACCGCCACGGCATGCGGATTGTGCTGGAGCTGAAAAAAGATGAAATTGCCGATGTGGTGCTGAACCAGCTTTACAAGATGACGCCGCTGCAAAAGAGCTTCGGTATTATATTCCTGAGCATTGTTAATAATCGGCCGGAAGTGCTCAACCTGAAACAGATGCTCGACTATTTTCTGCAGCACCGCAAAAACGTGGTGTACCGGCGCACAGCGTTCGATCTGAAAAAAGCCGAGGCCCGAGCCCATATCCTGGAAGGGCTGCAGGTGGCGCTTAACAATCTGGACGAGGTTGTGGCGCTGATCAGGGCCTCGGCTAATGCCCAGATAGCCCGCGAGCAGCTCATGGCGCGCTTTGTCCTTTCCGAGATCCAGGCCCAGTCCATCCTTGACATGCGGCTGCAGAAACTGACCGGACTGGAACGGGAAAAAATCATCGCTGAGTTGACCGAACTGCTGGAAAAAATCGCGTGGTATAAAAAAATTATCAGCGATGAAACTCTGGTGATGAAGATCATCCGGGACGAATCCCTGGAAATCAAGGAGCAGTACGGTGATGAACGGCGTACGGAGATCATTGAAGCGCCTGATGAAATTCTGCCGGAAGATATGATTCAGACGGAGGACATGGTGGTCACCGTGACCCACGGCGGCTATATCAAACGAAATTCAGTGGATCTGTATCGCTCCCAACGGCGCGGAGGCAAGGGCATCAAGGGCATTACCGCGGTGGAGGAGGACTTTGTCAACAGCCTCTATCTCGCCTCAACCCATGATACCTTCCTCTTCTTTACCAATCATGGCAAGGTGTTCTGGCGCAAGGTGTATGAAATACCCCTGGCCAGCCGGATTGCCCGCGGCAAGGCCATTGTCAATCTGCTCGAGCTCTCCGAGGATGAGCGGGTTGCCGCTATTCTGCCGGTGTCGGGCTTTGACTGCAGCGCCAGTGAATGCTATGTGTTGATGGTCACCAAAAAAGGCATTATCAAAAAGACGGTGATCTCCGAATTTGCCCGGCCGATGCGCAAAGGCAAGATTGCCCTGACCATCCGGGAAGACGATGAAATCATCAGTGCCGCCATAACGAACGGACAAAGTAGAATTTTGCTTGTCTCCCACAAGGGCATGGCGGTCCGTTTCAACGAGGAGGATGTGCGGGGCATGGGGCGTACCGCCTCCGGGGTGCGCGGCATCAATTTGGCCGAGAATGACCATGTGGTTGCCGCCGTGGTCATTGACAGCGATGAATCCATTCTGGTTGTCACGGAAAACGGCTACGGCAAGCGCAGCCCGGTGGAAGAATACCGGCTGACCAGACGCGGCGGCAAGGGCGTCTATGCCATCAAACCCAGCGAACGGAACGGCAACATCGTCGGCGCCTGCCAGATTACCAAGGAGGATGAGATTATGCTCATCACCGATCGCGGCAAGATTATCCGCATGGATATGAGCGCGATGCGGGTCATCGGCCGGGCCACTCAAGGGGTGACGCTCATTAATCTGGAACCAGGAGAAAAGGTGGTGGCCCTGGACAGGGTCCCGGTTTCAGAAGAAAGTGATGTTGCCGGGGAAGAAACGGAAGACAGTATTTAATGTCCTTACCGCACAGACAATCCATAGCTGTAATCGGGGCGGGAAGTTGGGGTACCGCCCTGGCAAAGCTTCTTGCCGAAAAGGGGTATGAGGTCCATTTATGGGCGCACCGGCCTGAGCATGTTGAAGCAATCAACAGAGATCGTGAAAATAAAAAGTATCTGCCGGGGTTTTTATTAAACAGCAAGGTAACAGCCTCCTCTGATTTGCGTGGCGTTGTCAGCGGCAAAACAGTAGTGCTCATGGTTGTCCCTTCCCACGTCTATCGCTCGGTGTTTCAAAGTCTCATTCCTTTTCTTGGCGAAAAATGCGTTATTGTTTCCGCCACCAAGGGTATTGAAAATGAGAGTTTGATGACCATGAGTCAAATTATGCATGATGTGCTCGGCAAAAGCGGCAAAGCAGCAAAAATCGGCGTTTTGACCGGCCCCTCTTTTGCAAAAGAGGTAGCGGCAGGTATTCCAACCGCGGTTACCGTCGCCGCTAAGACGAAAAAACAGGCAGCGCTGATTCAGGATATTTTTTTTACCGAGAGATTCCGGGTTTATACCAGTACGGATGTGATTGGTCAGGAACTTGGCGCCGCCTTAAAAAACATCGTTGCCATTGCCGCCGGGATCTGTGACGGGCTTGGCTATGGCACCAATACCAGAGCCGCCTTGATTACCAGGGGACTTGCCGAGATAACCCGTCTTGGGGTGAAGATGGGGGCAAACCCCCTGACCTTTTCCGGTCTGGGCGGGTTGGGAGATCTTGTGCTCACCTGCACCGGGGATTTGAGCAGAAACAGGACGGTTGGACTGAAACTTGGTCAGGGGAAAAAGCTGCAGGCTGTCCTTGCGGAGATGGAAATGGTGGCGGAAGGGGTGAAAACCACTCAATCCGCCTGGAAGCTGGCCAGGCGGGAAGGGGTTGATATGCCTATTCTCGAGCAGATCCATGAGGTTCTTTACCATGATAAACCATGTCAGGAGGCCGTTATGTCCCTTTTGACAAGGGATCAGAAGGAGGAGATGGAGTTTTGAAAAATGTATTATGTATTAAAAAATTCTCTTCTTCTTGTAAATATCAATTGAAGGCAAATAGTTATGTTGAATTCAATTGAGCCGCTTTGGTAGGTATTAAGGTTTAAGAAAAATGGACCCGGAAAAGAAAATAAAACTGACAAGCACGGTAAAAGCAGCCGGTTGAGCCGCCAAGCTGAGTCCAGGGGACCTGGACCAGATATTGTGCGGGCTGGATTTGCCGACCGATCCGAATTTGATTGTTGGCGCTGAGGGCTGTGATGATGCCGGAGTGTACAGGTTAAATGATGACTGCGCCTTAATCCAGACCTTGGATTTTTTCACGCCGATTGTTGATGATCCCTACCGATTCGGACAGATCACGGCAGCCAACGCCTTAAGTGATGTCTATGCCATGGGGGGCAGACCTCTGCTTGCCATGAATATTGTAGCCTTTCCTTTGGGCGAGATGGACAAATCCGTTTTAAGGGATATTCTGCGCGGCGGTCTGGAGAAGATCAAGGAGGCCGGCGCTTTGCTGGTGGGCGGACACAGCATTGAGGACAGAGAACTCAAATATGGACTTTCCGTTACCGGCCTGGTGCACCCGGATCGGGTCATGCTTAATTCCGGGGCAAGGCCTGGCGACCAGCTTCTACTCACTAAACCGCTGGGTACGGGTATTTTATCCACGGCCATCAAGGGTGGACTTGCCGGTGAAGAGGTGGAAAAAGTGATAACGGAATGCATGATCACCTTGAACCGCATTGCCGGAGAGGCCATGGCTGATGTCGGCGCCCATGGTTGCACGGACATTACCGGCTTCGGACTTATCGGCCATCTCTTTGAATTAGCGCATGCTTCTAAGGTTTCCATCACGGTTAATACCGCTTCGGTTCCTCTTCTTCCCGGCACACTCTCCTTTGCCGCCATGGGCATCATTCCTGAAGGCGCCCATAAAAATAAAGAATTTTATAAGAAATGGGTAACAAACCATCTTCCCGAGCTTGATCCTCTGGAGATGATCCTTTACGACCCCCAGACATCCGGGGGCTTGCTGATCGCCGCTTCTCCCGAACAGGTCCGCCTGATCGCTGAAAAAATAAGTGCCACTTCATCCCAGCCCTGGGCTGTCATCGGCACGGTCGGTGCTGGTGAGGCCGGGAAAATAATTCTTGATTAAATTTTTTTACTGCACCATTATTTTTATAATGGTGTAATTAAGAGCTTATCCCTTAAATAAACGTAATTAATTGTTTTGTTCTTGCCAGGGCGGATTTTTTGTCCTGAAAAACAGGACTAGAGGGAAAAGCACTTTCCACAGAGGGTTTGGAAAAACGGTTTTGCTCCGATATCAATTTGAATTAACTTGATTTTTTTATTTTTTTGTCACCTTGGCCTTCATTTTGCTTTGTTACTTGTTGAAACATACGTAACAGGGCTTTCTTGAAGGTCCGTTTTTCTCCTTATGAAATTTGTTAGGAGAAGATTTGCCGTGGAAGAGAAAAATTTGCAGCAAAAAGATGGTTGCTCTTATTTGCGTATGGAACGCCTTTTACGGCAGTTCAGCGGTTAATAAAAAAAGGAAGCTATTGAACTTAACCCACAAAGGAGGAAGGATATGAGAAAATTATTACCTTTACTGGCAGGGGCAGCAATGCTGGCAATGGTTGGCGTAACAGGTTGCGCCCAGAAGGCAGGAACATCCGGAGAGGCCCTCTATAAACGTATTCCGGGCAAAGAGCATAAAACGATGTACCCGGACGGCCACAGGGGGAGTACGACTGGTTGTTATTATGTTGAAAAGGATGATGTTTATTTCTGTTCTCACTAACGCAAGAGACATTTCGTTTAAGGGTCAGCAAATAAGCAGGAAAAGAGTTATTTTTGTAAAATAATCGATAAGTTTGGTTTTGTTTGATAGCTTCCTTTTTTATTATAAAATGCCTTTCCATCACCTTTTGCCCTGCACCGTCTACCTTGGTGCAGCGGCAAAAGGCGTATAGAGCGGGTCCCCGATGAGCACCATTTTCCACGAAAGATACGGCAGGCTGAAATAATAGCTCTCAACAAGATTTTTGCCGCCAGTCAGAAATGAAAAAAAGAGATCTGGAGGGGGAAAGGCGTTTACGTAAGGCTCTCCAACCGGACCCATGGTGGCGCAAACCCCTTTTTCAAGCATTCTCTTGCACCAGACCTGGCTTCCCTCTTTTTTCAGAGTGCTGCATTCGCTGCTGGCAATATGGTAGCCGACAGCTCCATTTTGCCAGTCAAAGGCGTCAATATACTTGGCCAGACTGTACCAGCCGCAGTAAAGCGCCGCATGGTGCATGCTGCCTGGCGGAAAGAGTCTGCTTTCTTCATCCACTACCACCTTGTCCGCCTTGCCGCTCTGTCTGACAACCGCCGCCGCCCGATGAATGGCGCGGTCATACCAGGCATAGCCGCTCACCTCTTTGATGCCGGGATCAGGCCAGCGGGCGTCAAAAAAGGCAGATCCCCGTAATCCTTCCTTTTCCGCGAAAAGTGAGGTTGTGATGATTTTTTTGACAAGATCCGCACTGGAAGCATCGAGCCGGCTTACCATGATAACATCCTTTTTGTTATACGTGATAAGGTCCGGATCAAGATCTCTGTTGTACGGGTTGTCGATCCAGTAAGCCAGGGGGTGAGGCTGTAATACCAAGGAAAGTTCGGAATCAACCGAGGCCCGCATGTCATGTATTTGAGTGTAATGGGCGATCTCTTTTTTTATTTCGGCAACTCTGCCGCCGCCATGATCACTCAACTCTGTTTCTTCTTCGTGCTGTTGAGACGATTTGCCGCTGTCTTCAATTTTTTTTCGTAAGGCGGCGATGATATCGCTCCCCACGGCTGAAAAAGCGGGAGCGGTGATTTTTAACGGCACGCCGTACATTGTTACCAAACAGCGGATGTTTCCCGCGGGAGAGTGCTTGTGGAGAAAAGAGCGGACCGGCGCGGCTATCAGGCTATCATAATCACTGCGCTGGCATTCCTCCGCCGGGTCGATGTCTCTGGTGATGAGGTTTTTAGCGGGGATGCCCCGGCAGTCCATGTAAAACCTGGCCAGGTTGATGCTGTCCTCTTCCTGTTTATTGGCGATAACGGCTATTTCTTCGGCTGTCAGGCCATAGGCTGGCCCTGTCATGGGAAAAAGGGTGGAAACAACAGTAATGAATATAAAACAAAGGATGGACAAGGAAAGAGCTGCCTCCCGGCAATTTCAAAAAAAAAATACTCTATTGACAGAGAATCATTTATGATTCAGCTGAATAATCACAACCTAAAGCATTTGCGGTTAATTTACTGGACACTATCATGGAATGCGCAAAAAATTCAACCAGCGAGACACATTTCTCTTTGCCAAGTTTTGGGGGATTTCTGCAGATTGATGTACGGTCAGGCGAACCACGGGAAAACTTGGCCAGAATTAAAGAGCTTGCCGGCAGGCTTTCTCCACCTGAAGGTGCGCTTGTCGTTTTGCCGGAACTCTGGTCCGCCGGTTTTTGTTATGAAGAAATTGACGCCCAGGCCGCAATAACCGGGGAGATGCTTGCTTCTCTGGCAGATCTTGCCGCGCGGTACCGGATATGTCTGGTTGGATCGCTGCCGGAAAAAAGGGTGGCGGAAAGCGGGGAGGTCAGCTACTGCAACACCCTTTATTTCAGCGGGCCGGACGGGGTGCTGGGCATGTATCGCAAGCAGGAGCTTTTTTCTCCCATGGGTGAAGACAGCTATTTCACCCCGGCAGACTCCCCGCTTCCTGTACGAACACCTTGGGGCATGACGGCCGGACTTGTCTGTTTTGATCTGCGTTTTCCTGAACTGGCCAGGAGCCAGATGGTTCTGGGGGCTAAGGTGTTGGTGGTGAGCGCCCAATGGCCGGCGGCCAGGGAAAGACAGTGGCGCATTCTGCTGCAGGCCCGGGCCATAGAAAATCAAGTCTTTGTTGTCGCCTGTAATCGCTGCGGCACATCCGGCGATACGGTTTTTGCCGGCCACTCCATGGTTGTAGCCCCTGACGGCTCAATACTGGCTGAGGCAGGTGTCGATGAAGAATGTAGCGGGGTGGGGTTGGACCGCTCTCTTTTGGCCGGCATCCGGTCCGCTTTTCAAACAACCGGCAAAAGCCCTTACCGTTTCTCTGATCAGGATAAGGTCTGCGAACTAGACTGCCTGCAGGAAAAAGTTGCCTGTTACCGTGAAGCAGGCAGGAAAATGGTTTTTACCAACGGCTGTTTTGATATCCTGCACGAGGGGCACGTCACCTATCTGGAAGCGGCGCGCAGGCAGGGCGATTATCTTGTGGTCGGTTTAAACAGCGATGAGTCCATCAGGGCCATAAAAGGGCCGGAAAGGCCGGTGAACAGCCAATCAAGCAGGGCGCGCCTTCTGGCCGCCCTGGGGTGCGTTGATCATGTTGTGCTGTTTGGCGAAGCAACCCCGCACCGGCTTATCACAACTCTTCTGCCCGATGTTCTGGTCAAGGGAGCTGACTGGTCAGTAGATAAAATTGTCGGGGCCAGGGAAGTGCTGGCAGCCGGAGGGGTGGTGAAAACCATTGAGCTGGTTCGTGATTTATCCACTACCGGTCTGATTAAAAAAATCAGGGCGTTAAAATGAAGATTGTTGGCTGGCCTGAGGTTCTGAATGTCAGGGCCGCAAATCATTAGTTTGACAGACAGCGGTTTAAAAAGATAATCTGCAGGATATACTTTGTGCCTTGGAGGAAAAGGCCGCTGACCCATAAACTTTTACCTCATTTCATCTTGCTATGCGAAAGCATCTGATTTTTATCGGCATAACCGGGCTTGAGCTCGCCCTGCTTGCGGTCCTTTTCGTTTTGAGCGCTGATATGGTCCGGACAAAGGGACAACGGCAGATGAACAGTAAAAGCCAACTTGTCGCGCTTCTTGGGTTGACGGACCTTTCTCTGTGGACCGAAGCGCGCTATACCCGGCATCCCTCTCAGGCTGATTTTTTTACCGCATTTCAGGATTTTCCCGCCGCGATTGAACATTTTCCGGCCGGATCGATTGTCGCGCCGCTTCCAAGTGTTGTTTTTTTGAAAAAAAAATGATGAAAACACGTGAGAGTAGCCAGTGATACGGCATCTAAAAATTCTTGAACACGCCCTGTCAACTATTGTGCGCAGAAAATACAAGAATTTTGCCGTCATTGTTGTTTATTCCTTCACGATCATGGTGCTGGCCTCCATTCTTTTTTTGAGCCATTCATTAAAAACAGAGGCTGCTAACATTCTGAGCCAGGCCCCTGACTTGATTGTGCAGAGGACCATGGCGGGACGCCATGAGTTGGTCCCTGAAAATTATGTCGAAGTGATCAAGGGAAACCGCGGGGTTGGGAAAATAACCCCGAGATACTGGGGGTATTATTACGATGCCCTCACCGGGTCAAACTATACGATTCTTGGTGTTACCGGGGCACTCCCCGAGATGGAAATGGTGGAGGGCGCCCTGCCCTCCCGCTCCGGCGAGTGCGTGGTCGGAGAAGGCGTGGCCAGGGCGCGCAGAATCGGCGTGGGTGATGAGCTGATTCTGGTAAACAGCCAAGGGCTTGGCCAGGTGTTTGAGGTGGCGGGAAAATTTACCGCCGCATCCGACATACTCACCAACGATCTCATTATTCTTGGCGAACGTGATGTCATTGATTTTTTCGGATTTCCCCAGGGCCGGGCAACGGACATTACCGTGGAGATCCGCAATCCCAGCGAGGTCCAGAACATTGCCGGCAGAATAAAGCGGGATTTACCCGACGCCCGGCCCATCACAAAACAGGAAATTATCCGCACCTACGATGCGGTATTCAATTGGCGCAGCGGCATGATGCTCACCATATTCTCCGCTGCCCTGGTCTCATTCTGCATCCTGGCCTGGGATAAGGCCACCGGTCTCAGCGGCGAAGAAAAAAGCGAAATCGGCATTCTCAAGGCCATTGGCTGGGATACCTCTGATATCCTGGAACTGAAGTTCTGGGAGGGGCTCGTCATCTCCCTCACTTCATTTCTTCTTGGCCTGATCGCGGCATTTGTGCATGTCTTTTATTTCGGGGCCACTATTCTGGCGCCGGTGATCAAGGGATGGTCCGTGCTTTTTCCTTCCTTCAAGCTTATCCCTTTTGTTAATCTCTATCAGGTCTTTGTCATTGGTTTTTTGACCGTCATTCCCTATATCGCCAGCACTGTTATCCCATCCTGGAAGGCCGCTATCGCGGATCCGGAGAGCGTCATGAGGAGCTGAGGCATGGAGGAAAGCTTGATTTGGACTGAAGGGGCCACCAAGATCTACAACCCCCGCCTGCCGGATGAAATGGTGGCGCTGGACAAGGCCAGCATCACCATCCGCCAAGGGCAGGTGACGGTGCTGAAAGGGCCAAGCGGGTCCGGCAAGACCTCCCTTCTCAGTATTATAGGCTGTATGTCCCGTCCCACGGCTGGGCGAGTAGTGGTGAAAGGCAAGGATGTTGCGAAACTGCCGGAACGGTTTCTTACGGGGATCAGGCGCAATACCTTCGGCTTTATCTTTCAGCAGTTTAATTTGATTCGTGAGGTCAGCGTTCAGGAAAATGTGGCCTTGCCTTTTTATCCCATGAAAACCGGCTTTACGGAGATAAGGGAGCGAGTGGACCGCATGCTTGATCAATTCGGCATTCTTGCCAAGAAAAATCTCAAGGTGAAAAAACTCTCAGGCGGCGAGCAACAACGGGTTGCCATAGCCCGGGCCTTGATTAATGATCCCGAGATTATCATTGCCGATGAGCCTACGGCCCATCTCGACCAGGCGCTTGCCGAGGATCTGGTGAAAATTCTTGATGGTTTCCGCCGGGAAGGGAGGACGATTGTCATCGCCACCCACGACCCGTTCATTTTCGAGAGTAATTTTGTGGACAGGACGATCTCCATGAGAAACGGTCAGATAGAAAGGGTGTCAGAGCGATAGCATCATGATACTTCATCCGGGCATAATGGCTCTGCTGCTTGGGTCGGTCATTGTAGCACTGATGCTGCTCTATGCCTCCGCGATGGGCGTAAAAATTCTGTTGCAATGGGATTTTCAGAGCAGCTCGGCAGGGCAGCTGGCCCTGGAAAGGCGAACCTGCCTCATTTCCACATTAATCAGTTATGCCTTCGGCTTTGTGGTGCTCTCCGGCTTTCTTTATGTTTACACGGTTGACGATATTCATCAGCTGTTTGTCGGGGCCATGTGCGCCGTGGGTTCTCTGAATGCCAACCCCATCGGCTGGTATGTGTTGTGGACCAAAATAGGGAGTTTCTTTTTGGCAGCCGTCTGGCTGGCCTTAAACTATTTTGACCAAAGGGCGGAAGACTTTCCTCTCGTAAAATTAAAATATATTTTTCTCTTGCTGGTGGTGCCGGTAGTCTTTTTGGACTTGTATTATGAGAGTATGTATTTTCTCGGATTGCATCCTGAAATCATTACCTCCTGCTGCGGATCGTTGTTTGCGGACAGTGGATCCGCCGTGGCCGGGAGCCTGGCTGGTCTGCCGGTTAAACCGATGATGGGAGTTTTTTACCTGTTTCTGCTGCTGCACAGCGGAGCAGGTATACTCTGTCTTCTCACCCAGGCCACCGTTTTTCGCTACGCGCTTTCCCTGCTTTCCCTTCTCTTTTTCTTTGTGGCCATGGCCGCGATTATTTCCTATATTTCTTTATATATTTATGAGCTGCCGACCCATCATTGTCCGTTTGATATTTTGCAGAAGGAATACCATTTTATAGGTTACCCTCTCTACACCACTCTTTTTCTCGGGGTTTTGTATGGTTTGTTTCCCGGCCTTTTTCAGCCATTGAAACGGCTGGCATCGCTCAGGGAAGAAGTCAAACGGGCAGAAAGAATATGGGTGGCGCTGTCCATGTTGGCCCTGACCGTATTTGCCCTGCTCTCCTCGTGGCCGGTGTGGTTTGGTAATTTGACCATGCAAGGGTATTATTGATCCGGGAAATTCCGGCTGGAAATTTGTTGTTTATTGCCTTCAGGATTGATTTGTTGATTAGACGGTAAACTTTAAAAATTTTTGTGATTACCACCGACTTTCAGCCAGCTTCAACAATTTAGTGGGTCTCGGCAAAGTATGCACAGCGGCATGAGCCAAGCTTGGTACCATTTTGCCCAACTCAAAACGGCGGTTGAATCGGTAACAAAACTCAGCAAGATAACGGGGTATATGTTTTTCACTGATTGCATGATAA
>JACRCD010000026.1 GCA_016219175.1 Deltaproteobacteria bacterium
GTTTCTGAAAACATGGCGGTAGAGCACCCGGTTTTCGCTTAAACCCTTGGCCCGGGCCGTGAGCACATACTGTTTTCTGATCTCCTCAAGAAAGCTGTTCTTGGTGAGCAGGGTCATGACGGCCAGGCTGCCCACCGCGCTAGAGGTGATGGGCAGGACCATGTGCCAGAGGTAATCGAGGATCTGGGCTGTCACTCCCAGCTCCGCCCAGTTATCCGAAACGAGCCCCCGCAGCGGGAAGATGTCCCAGAAGCTCCCCCCGCCGAAAAGCACAATCAGGGCAATGGCCAGGACAAAGCCGGGAATGGCGTAGCCGATAAGGATCACCGTGCTGGAAAACACATCAAAACGGGAGCCGTCACGCACCGCCTTTTTGATGCCGAGCGGGATGCAGATCCCGTAGACAATGACAAAGGACCAGAGTCCCAGGGACATGGATACCGGCAGCTTGGAGATGACCAGATCGACAACACTCTGGTGATGGTAGTAGGATTTGCCGAAGTCAAAGACAAGATAGTTGCCCATCATGGACACAAACCGTTCAACCGGCGGCTTGTCGAAGCCGTACAGCGCCCTGATCTCGCTTAATCGTTCCTCGTCGAGACCCTGGCTGCCCTGGTAGATGTTCGTTGCCCCGCTGCTGACCTCCCCGCCCCGGGCAGAGCGCTGCATATCGGCAATCATTTTCTCCACGGGACCGCCGGGCACGAACTGGGTCACCGTGAAGGTAATGAGCATGATCCCGAACAGGGTGGGGATCATGAGAAGTATGCGGTGGAGAATGTAGGAAAACATAAATTAAAATTGATAATTGATAATGGATGAGGCTCTTGCAAAATGAACTTGTGTGTCATTCCGAACGCAGTGAGGAATCTTTAATGGCCTTGATTTTATTAGATTTCTCCCTTCGGTCGAAATGACAGGAACCTCTCTTTTGCTTATTTTGCAAGAGCCTCGGATAATTGAAAATTATGAATACGACTGTCCGGATTTTGTTTTTGTTGAGTTGATAAAGGCATAACTCTTCTCCTGTATGATATTTTCACCTTTCATTATCAATCATCAATTGTCAATTTTCAATTGCCTTTCCACCATGTCATGAGCAGCTGAAAGGGTGCATAATAGAGAGGCAGGGTTTCGGGCCGGGCAAACTTGTCCCGGAAGGCCAGCCGGTAGGTGGCGAGATACCAGTTGGGCACCACATAATAATTATGCCAGAGCACCCTGTCCAGGGCCTTGCAGGCCGCGGTCAGCTCTTCCTGGGTGGTGGCGTAGATGATGCGGTCGACCAGTTTGTCCACCACTGGGTTTTTTATGCCGATGGTGTTGCGTGAGCCATTGCGGTCAGCGGCAATAGAGGTCCAGTAATCACGCTGCTCGTTGCCGGGCGACTGGGACTGGCCGAAGACCTCCACCGTCATGTCAAAATCAAAGTTCTGCATGCGCCGGACATAGAGGGCAGGGTCAATGGTGCGGTAGGTGGCCTTAATGCCCAAGGTTTCCAGATTCTTGCTGAAATCGGCCATGACCCGTTCAAAAGAGGACGAGGAGAGCAGGATTTCAAACTCGAAGGTTTTGCCATCCTTGTCGGCGAGTTTGCCGTCTTTAATCGTCCAGCCCGCCTCGGAAAGCAGCTTGATGGCTATGCGTAGATTGTCGCGCAGTTCCTGGGGGGAGCCGGTCTTGACCGCGGTGATGGGGGTGGTGAAAACCTCGGCTGGAACCTGGGACCTGAAGGGCTCGAGCATTTCCAGTTCCAGCCCTTGGGGCAGGCCGGTGGCGGCGAGTTGCGAATTGCTGAAATAACTCTGGGTCTGGGTATACTGGTCAAAA
This sequence comes from Deltaproteobacteria bacterium, assembly GCA_016219175.1. Taxonomy (GTDB): domain Bacteria; phylum Desulfobacterota; class Desulfobulbia; order Desulfobulbales; family SURF-16; genus SURF-16. The sequence goes on from JACRCD010000026.1 coordinate 1,834, forward strand.
AACAGAGTCTTGTTGGTGCGCTCGAAATCAAAGGCCAGGCCGATGGCCCTCCGCACCCGGATATCCTCGAAAAGTGGTTTGCGCAGGTTGAAGATGAAGGCCTGCATGCCCTGGTCGTTTTTGTGCGGCACGTTGTCCTTGATGATTTTGCCGCTGTCAAAAAGGGGACCCTGCAGATCCCTGGCCCACTGCTTGGCGATATTGACATGCATGAAGTCGAACTCGCCGGCCTTGAAGGCCTCCACCGCGACAATCTGATCCTTGAAAAATTTAAAGGTGACGGTATCGAAGTTGAACATCCCGCGCCGGCTGGGGAGATCATTGCCCCAGTAATCAGGGTTCCGTTTGTAGGTGATTGATTTCCCCTGTTTAAAATCGCTGACCACATAGGGGCCGCTGCCCACCGGCGGGGTCATATCCGGCTCGGCAAAGGGATGCTTCTGGTAAAAAGCCTTATTGAGCACGGGAAGCTGCCCGGCAATCATGTGTATTTCCCGGTTGGGCCGCGCGAAATGAAAACGGATCTGGCTGGGGCCAAGGATCTCGGCATGACTGATATCCTGGTAATAGGAGGCGTAAAAGGGATGGGCCTCCTGGCTTTTCAGGGTTTCCAGGGAAAATTGCACGTCTTGGGGGGTGACGGGCGCGCCGTCTGAAAAGCGGGCCTTCTCATTTAAGGTAAAGGTGACCGACATCCTGTCGCCGGCAAGCTCTATATCTTTCGCGATGAGGCCGTATTCGGCAAAAGGTTCGTCAAGGCTTGGGCTGGCAAGGGTCTCGAAGACGAGGTCGGTGAGGCCGTCCGGTGCGGTGCCTTTCAGGGTGTAGGGATTCATTTTGTCAAAGCTGCCCAGGGAATGCAGGATGAGATCTCCTCCTTTGACAGCCTTGGCTGAGGTGTAGGCAAATTGCTCAAATCCCGGCGGGTATTTGAGCTTGCCGTCAATGCTGATACCGTGGGCCGCCAGTGACTGGGCTGGGAATATGGTCCAGATGGCCAGGGTGAAGAGGCTTGCCGCGGCTGATAATAAGGATGGAATTTTTTTTACGGAAAAAGTTCTGCCGGTATTCATGATTTATTCCTTTAAGAGCATTTGTTTCGCTATCTTTTTGCCTGAATGGTGTTTCACTCCGTCCATCAGCCATCAGCCATCAGCCATCAGCCATCAGCCTTCGGTCCGCGGACGACATCCGCCAGGCAACAGGCGATGACGTTGGCGGCCAGGGTGAGAAGGTCGGCGTCATGGTCGTTGAAGTCGGAGTTGTCTTTATTAATGACTTCGACTGCGCCGATGATGTCGCCGTTGATGTGCAGGGGCACGGCAAGAATACTGTCAATTTCCTCGCCGTCCGGATAGGAATTTTCCCAGGCAAGATCCGCCATGGCGGATTTGCTGACAAAAGCGGGCTTGGCGTGCCGGAAAACCCAACCGGCAAGCCCCTTGTCAATTGGTATGGTTAACCCCTCAAGCTGCTCTTTGCGGGGCCCGCGGTGGATGGCGATGCGCAGTTCATTTTTTTTGCGGTTAACCAGCAGGAGAGAGCCTGACTGACTGTGCAGCATGGTTGCCGTCATGTCGAGCAGCTGGGCAAAAAAAACAGGGGAATCCCGCAGGTTCTGTCCTAGCAGGGAAAGGCGCAGAAGATTCAGAAGTTCGGCGCGGGACAGTCTGCTGGTTAATTTCTCCGGCAGCAGTTGCGAGAGCAGTCCGCTGCGCAGCGCTTTCGCATCAACGGCCTGCATTTCCATGAGAATGTCACCGAGTCTGGTTTTTTCCGAAGAGTCGCGGCGAAGCCAGTCAAGCATCTGTTGCCCGATGTTGTGGAGGTCCGGCCGTTTTTTCTGCTTTAATGTTTTTGTTTCCGCCTGCTGTTGCCTGCTCAGCGCCTCGCTGATGGTTTCCTGATCAACCAGGTCCTGCTCCTGCAGAATGTCGCCAAGCCTTTGCCACGGAACCCTGTTGCTCAGCAGCTGTCCGGAGATGTTGGCGGTGATGCTCTCAAGATAGGGGTTTCTGCCTCCGGCAAAAAAGGCGACAAGATAATTGTCCATTCTGCCGAAAAGTTTCAGTCTCGGCAGGACAAAGTTTTCATAAAATTCCGGGGTGGCATCGAGCATTTCCCGAAAGGATTCATAAACATGGACATCCCGCTGCCGGAGCTTGTCCCGGCCTTCGCTGTCATAGGCCTCAAGGAATTCATCGTGGAGGTCGTGCAGCCGCCTGATATAATTGATATCAGCCATCTGGGCTATCAGGTCGGCCGAGGCAACCATCTGGGCCATGACGCGATGCTCGTCATTTTTAAAAATGGCGAGGTCGGGTTTGGCGCCGAATTCGGTTGTGGCGATGATCCGGCAGACTAGGGTTATCCGCGGTTTGCTCCAGCCGGTTTTCGTCAGATAGTCGCGGGCGATTTTTTTGCTGCGTCCCACATGGGAAAAGGTGTATTTGCCCCCTCTGCCCTGGCAATCATTTTTTTCCTTCAGATAGCCCGAGTCATGCAGGAGGGAGGCGGCCAGGCCGGCAAGAAAAGCGGACCGGGAAAGGGCGCGTCTGCCGTCCTTTGTCCTGTTCCAGCCGCAGGTCATCCTGGCCGTGGCCAGGGCCACCGCCAGGCAGTGCTTGATGTTGTGGTAGCCGACCTGGCAGGCTTCGTACTCCGGCCATTTCCCGGCATAAAGAGCTTTGATGTCGCTGAAAAGCCGATCTAGTTTTGCCTCAGCCACCCCATACTCATCGTGATAGATGACACGAATCTGCCTGATCATGGTTTGCGGGGATGAATCTGATTGCTCAGAGGGCAGGATGACGGGGGAGGGTCGATGCGTCTTTATCGGCATGGTGTTATTGGTAGTAAAATGGTCTGGTCAGAAAGCTCTAAGTGACAATTTATTGATTTTTATAGCATATTATTGGCAGTATACAAAATTAAAAAAAATTGCTTAACTCCGCAGGATCTATTAATGTTACAATCCTGATTCAACCAGGCCCCAAGCCTGGATTATTTTACTGCCTGCTCTGGAGGACAACAGCCAATGGGTAAAACCATCACTGAGAAAATTTTTGAAGCCCACCGGAGGGATACCCCCTCGGACAACAATGTCGTTTTAGATATAGACGTGGTCATGTGCCACGAAATCACCACCCCGATTGCCATTAACGATCTGGAGGAGAGGGGGATGGACAGGGTTTTTGACCCGGCCAGGATCAAGGTGGTCATCGACCATGTCACGCCTTCCAAGGATACGAAAACCGCCACCCAGGCAAAAATTCTGCGTGACTGGGCGCGCCGGCAGCATATCAAGGATTTTTTTGATATCGGCGCCAACGGGGTCTGTCATGCTCTTTTCCCGGAAAAGGGCTTTATCCGTCCGGGCTATACGGTCATCATGGGCGACTCCCACACCTGCACCCACGGCGCCTTTGGCGCCTTTGCCGCGGGCGTCGGCACCACGGATCTCGAGGTCGGCATTCTGAAAGGAGTCTGTTCCTTCCGGTTGCCGGAGACGATGAAGATCACCATAACCGGTTCTCTTGGCAAAGGGGTTTTCGCCAAGGATGTTATCTTGCGAATTATCAAGGAGCTGACGGTGAACGGGGCCACGGACAAGGTCATGGAGTTCTGCGGTCCGGTGGTTGACGGTATGAGCATGGAAGCGCGCATGACCCTGTGCAACATGGCCATTGAGGCGGGCGCCACCTGCGGGGTCTGCCTGCCCGACCGGGTCACCGCCGAATACCTCTGGCCCTTTATTCAGGATGAGTACAAAAATATTGACGAGGCCGTGGTTGATTTCAGGAAATGGCATTCCGATGGTGACGCGCATTACTTCTCGGAAAAAACCTTTGATGTGTCAACCCTTCCTCCCCAGGTGACTTACGGTTTTAAACCCGATGAGGTGAAGGATATAACGGAGATGGCGGGGACGATGATTGATCAGGTCTACATGGGCTCCTGCACCAACGGCCGGATTGAAGATCTGCGCGCCGCGGCCGAGGTGCTGAAAGGCCGGAAAATCGCTGGCAATGTTCGGGCCATTCTATCTCCGGCCACCCCGAAGGTTTACAGCCAGGCCATGGATGAGGGGTTGATAAAAATTTTTATGGATGCTGGTTTCTGTGTGACCAATCCCACCTGCGGGGCCTGCCTGGGTATGAGTAATGGGGTTTTGGCCGCGGGCGAGGTCTGCGCCTCGACCACGAACCGCAATTTCAACGGCCGCATGGGCAAAGGCGGCATGGTGCATCTGATGAGCCCGGTGAGCGCGGCGGCGGCGGCGGTGCATGGCGCTCTTGTTGATCCGAGGGAAATGTTATAAGGGAAGGCAGAAGGCAGAAGTGGGGCGGCAGATAGCGAATTGCATGAGACTTCGAACCCTTGCCGCCAGTAACCTACCACCTGTATCCCTATTTTTTAGGAGATTGTTATGAAAACATTTGGCGGTCCGGTTCTTTTTCTGGACAGAAGCGATATCAATACGGATGAAATCATTCCAGCGAAATATCTGACTGAAAATTCGAAGCTGGCGTTAAAGCCCTATATCCTTGAGGATTTGAAACTGCCGGGCTTTGACCCCCTCAGGGATACGAAGGGGAAGGGAGTGGTCGTCACCCGTTCCAACTTCGGCTGCGGTTCGTCGCGGGAGCATGCTGTCTGGGTTTTTGAGGTCAATGACATCAACGTTGTCATTGCCGAGAGTTTCGCCAGGATTTTCCGGCAGAATATGTTCAACTGCGGCATGCTGGCCATTGAACTGCCAGGGCAGGACATTGATGCCCTTTTGTCTCTTGGCGGCAAAACAACCATTGCCGTTGATCTTGACAAGGAAACGATTACCGCCAGAGGCGCAAAAGAGATGACCTGTAAATTTGCACTTAATTCATTCGACAAGGACCTGGTCCAGGCCGGGGGCTGGCTGGCCTATGCCGATAAAAAATATTAATCACTACCAGGTGTTTAGACTGAAGGTTGTAGGTTCTGAAGCGAAAAGCAACCGGTATGACTGGCATGACATTTTGTCTTGCCAGGTTTTTCTTGACATTCAAGGCTGTTTTGGGGTCTCATTAAAACAAATGGGTGTTTTGACCTGGTGGAAAATTTGCAGGGTGGGCTAATTGCCCCTTTTTGTATTTTTTTTAGATTATCCGGCGATATACGACTTAATTTTTTTCCAATTTAATGAACTTATTTGTGCTGAATTCCGGAAAATCGAAATTCTTGCAAAAGAAATTCTTGCATGAATATTATTGAGATAGGTTTACCTGTTGAAATTAAAGCTGTTTTTTTTGCTGTTGCATTTTGTCTAGATGGCACATGAATTGCTTTGTTGTAAACGGTAAGTTTAATTGTGGTCAATACCGCACAATTTTTTCACAGAGTTTTTATGCTGTTTGAAAAAATATACAAAGGAGGGTTGATGTGAGGAAAAAAGTCAAATACAGCCTTGCTGGCATACTTTCATCAGCTGTGATTGCTGCTTCCAGTCTCACGGCATTAGCGGCGGATGTAGATGCCTATGCCGAGGGCGCCTATACGGATACGGATCTGGTTGTTTACATCTATGCGGACATCAATGCCGCCCCCCTGGTCAGCGCCGGGGTGCAGTTATCATATGATAACAGTAAGTTGACCTTGGCATCCGCTGTAAAAAACGATACGGACTGGTATTTCGGCACCCCAGTACAGAAATATGCTTATCAGGACCCCCAGGATACCGGCAGCGCCGTGGTTTTTCTCTGCGGCAAGATTGATGAGACCACTCCCACCGCCGGGGTGACAGGCGCCCGGAAACTTATCGGCAAGGCCACCTTTACCAGAAACGAAAGCGCGGCGCCCGGCGCCACTCCGGAAACGTACTTCGGTTCCGCGCTCGGCCTTGGCGTTACCCGGACGGATGGTGGGGAGTTTGCCAACTTCGTTACCAACGCAGAGGTGGTGCTCGATAACGGCGGGGTTTCCTATGCTGTGAAAATTCGTAAACGCGGAGATGCGAACGCTGATGGGCTCATCAATGTTCAGGATGTGTTGAAGGTTAAATCTTATATTGGCACAACTAATTTTCCCGTATATGCAGATTGTAACAATAGTGGCGATATTAACGTTCAGGATGTATTATGCGTTAAATCTAAAATGTAAAATTTTGAGGTAACAAAATGAAAAATTTGAAAAAATTATACTTTCTGGCTTTTTTGTTTTTGTTTGCGGGCAAATCTGAAGCGGCAGTTGTAACGATCGATTTTGATGGCACAGGCATCCTGGCTAACAGTGTTTATGGTTTTCAGGTTGATTATGCCCTTTCAGGGGGAGGCTCATTAGCTACAGGTGACCTTGATATTTATTATAACAAAAAATTTGTTTTCGCTCCTGTGCCAGGAGTTGTTGATGTGCCTGGGGCCGCAGTGCCGGGTACTGATTTTACTCTTGTTGGTGGAGGAATAAGCACTGAATGGGATATCAGTGACACCGGTAATACTATTTTGGGCTATACCCTTGGAGCATCACCCTTAACAACGGGGACAATATTAACTTTTGATGTTGCCGATACATTTAACCCCACCAGCTGGATTCTTTCAGATTTTGATGGTAATTTTGACACATTCGTATTCAATGATAACTTTTTTGCAAATTTTGATGTTGCCAGCAATACCTATACTATTTCACAGACGGAAGTAGTAGTTCCTTCCGTACCAGTCCCCGCAGCGGTCTGGCTGCTCGGCGCCGGTCTTTCAGGCCTGGTTGCCCTGAGACGCAAAAACAGCTGATCAGCTCACGCTGCGGTTCAAGTTAATTCAATCCCGTCTGACGGTTTAGCGTCGGACGGGATTTTTATTTCAGGTTGTCAGGCTGAAGTCTGCGGCAACTGAGTAAAAATGGCGGTAATGGTTCGAAGTCTCATATAATTCGCTATCTGCCACCCTACTTCAACCATGAGCCATCAGCCATAAGCCATCAGCCATCAGCTAGCAGCCAACAGCCATGACCCATCAGCTATCCCCCATAACAATTGAAAAACTGGTTATCGGCGGCCACGGCCTCAGTCGCCTTGCCGACGGCAAGATCGTGCTTGTCCCCTTCGTTTTGCCCGGCGAGGAGGTCGTGGTCCGGCCGGTCAGCCGAAAAAAAAGTTTCATGCAGGCCAGTGTTGTTGACATCCTGAAGCCCTCGCCTGATCGTACCAAGCCGCCATGTACTTATTACCCGCGTTGCGGCGGCTGCGATTTCCAGCATGTCAGAGCGGACCGGCAGGCGGATCTGAAAAACCGGATACTGCTCGAGCAGCTGGAGCGCTCAACTCTCCAGGCGGACTGCGGTAAATTGTTGTCTCCTCCCTTGTCCTCGCCGCAGCCATTTCACTACCGGCAGCGCATCAGGCTGCATGTGGGGAAAAATGGCGAACTCGGCTTTCACCGCGGCCAGTCCCATGAGGTGGAGCCCATAACTTCCTGTCTGTTGGCCCGTCCGCCATTAAACGAAATTCTTGCTTATCTGGCAGGCCATCCCTCATTTTATAAAATTGCACCCTTGACCACCTCGGTGGAACTGCTGCTCAGCCCTGTTGACGAAGCGGTTGTTGTTCTCCTGAATCTGACAAGAAAATTGCGGCCCGCCGAACGCGGGGTTGTTGAAGAGCTTGCTTCCGGAGACAGCAGGATAAAAAGTGTGGTGGTTCTGGCGACAGGTTCCGGCGTGCCGGAGCTCTTTTCGAGGGGGGAGCCGAAAGGAGAGCAGCCCCTGCTTCATTTCAGCCATCTGTTGCCGGATGGCGACAGGTTGGGGATGACCATCGAGCCGGGCGGCTTCTGTCAGGTGAATTCCGCTCAGAATGAAAATCTCACCTCCCTGCTGCTTGACTGGGCCAGGGTTGATGGAGGCTCCAGGGTTCTTGATCTTTTCTGCGGCATGGGCAATTTTTCCCTGCCCCTGGCTCGCGGGGTCAAATCCGTAACAGGCATGGATCTGCAACGATCAGCCATCCGCAGCGCCATCCGCAATGCCAAATTAAATGACATCGTCAATTGCGCCTTTGCCCAGAATGCCTCTCTTAATGGGGCAAAACAGTTGGCCGCAAACGGTGAGAAATTTGATCTCGTTCTGCTTGATCCGCCCCGGCAGGGTTGTGCTGAAGTGATTCCTGTTCTGCCGGGACTTGAGGCCGCGCAGGTCATCTATATCTCCTGCGATCCGGCCACCCTGTGTCGCGATCTGTTGCTCCTTGAAGGGGCGGGCTATGAGGTGGAAAGGATGAAGATGGTGGACATGTTTCCCCAGACCCATCATCTGGAGACGATCGTTTCCCTGATCCGTCTGGCCGATCCCTCCTGAAGTTTCCGCGTGCGCAACAGAAAGCCGTTGCGCACGCTACCTTAAAAAATCTTGTTATTTCGATGTGTTGCCGTGGTCTGGCGTAGGGTGGGCACGGCTTTATCGTGCCCGCCGGGATTGGCGTGCCACTTCAATCGTTTACGCTCCCGCGTGCGCAACAAAACAGCCGTTGCGCACCCTACCAAACTGGCAATTCATTGTTTTTGCAGATAAAGAAGAGCGCAGCGGGCCAGATATTCGGCTCCGATGGGCAGCACCCGTTCATCAAAGTCAAAGGTGGCGCTGTGGGGATTGGCATGGGGCAGGTCATCGCGTTTCGCCCCGAAGCGGACAAAACAGCCCGGCACCTGTTTGAGAAAAAAGGAGAAATCCTCCCCGCCGAGGCTTGGATATGGTTGCCTTTTCAAGCCGCTTTCGCCGACCGTTAACCGGGCGGCTGCTTCCGCCACCTCGGCCGCCCGGGCATCATTAATCACCGGCGGGTAACCCGCGGTCAATTGCAGTTCCGTTTCCGTACCAAAGAGATCCTGGCAGGCAGCCACCATGCGTCTGAGACTGCTGAACATCTTTTCCCGCGCCTCGGGCTGGGTCGTGCGGATGGTCCCTTCCAGCACCACGCAATCGGCAATGACATTGGAGGCTGTGCCGCCGTTGATTTTCCCCACGGTGACCACCGCGGGATGGACCGGATTGGTCTCCCTGGCGACAAGGGTTTGCATGGTGGTTACCAGAAAACAGGCGGCGACAATCGGGTCGGGACTTTCATGGGGCTTGGCCGCGTGTCCTCCCCGGCCGCGGACAGTGATGAGGAAATCATCGGTAAAGGCGCAGATGAGGCCGGGCTGCACGGAAATTTCACCAACATTGTAATGGCGCTCGATATGGCCGCCGAAGATGGCGTGTACATTGTCCAGCGCCCCCTCGGCAATCATCTTTTCCGCCCCGCCGTCATCCTCTTCCGCCGGCTGGAAGAGCAGAACGATCCGGCCCGGCAGAGTGGTCTGTTTTTTCAGCAGGGCGGCGGCGCCAAGGAGCATGGCCACATGGCCGTCGTGACCGCAGGCGTGCATGATGCCTTCATGCTTTGAGGAAAAGGGCAGCCCGGTCTTTTCGGCTATCGGCAGGGCATCCATGTCGGCGCGCAGGGCAACAGCCGGTCCATCGTCCGTTTTTCCGAAGGTAGCGACCAAACCTGTGCCCGCGATTCCCTGCCGGCAGGGAATGCCCAGTTCGGCAAGCTTTGCGGCCACGAGGTCGGCCGTGCGGAATTCCTGAAAGGCAAGTTCCGGATACTGGTGGATTTCCCTGCGGATAGCAGTCATCCAGGCGACAAGTTGAGGGTCGGGGGCGAGCAGGTCCGTCATGTTAAAACTTCCTCATATGCTTTTCTGTTCTTTTCATTGAAACAGGTGAAGATGATCCGGCTTAAAAAAGGCAGGCGTTCCGAGGCGATCAGGGCTTCCCGGACGGCAATTTGCGCCGCCTCCCGGACGGGATAGCCGTAAACCCCGGTGCTGATCGCCGGAAAGGCTATGGTGGCAATGCGGTGGGCTTCCACAATGGCAAAGACGCTGCGATAACACGCGCCGAGCAGTTGCGCCTCATTGTCATTGCCGCCCCGCCAGACCGGACCGACCGTGTGAATGATAAAACGGGCCGGGAGCCTGTAGCCCTGGGTTAGTTTTGCTTCACCCGTGCGGCAGCCTTGCAGGGCGCGGCACTCAACCAGAAGATCAGGTCCGGCCGCGCGATGGATGGCCCCGTCCACCCCCCCTCCTCCCAGCAGGGAATTGTTGGCCGCGTTGACGATGGCGTCAACAGCAAGGGTGGTTATGTCTGCCTCAAGCAGGCTGATGATCTCTTTTCCCATCAATATCTCCGTAATTTTCCGCGGCTCTTTTCAGTTCGCTTACAATTTCATCCGCCAGGCTCTCCGGGGCGAGCGCCCTGGCCAACCCACCCCAGGAAAGAACCCATCTTTTGATCTCAAGCAAGTGGCTGGCGGTAAATGACATAATAACGCTTCCGTCCGGGTTTTCCTCAATTATCTGGCCCTCGTGCCATTGTCTTTCGCGGATATACGGGGCGGCAAGACTGGAAAACCATATCCTGACCTCATATTTTTTTTCACTCCATTGCACCCCGAAACGGTTGCGGGTTGCTGCCCTGAAATCAAAATCAGCGGGAACAAAAAAAACACGATCGGTCAAGCGGGCTTCACTGATGCGGGAGAGGGCAAAGGTGCGGATGTCCTGGCGGGAATGGCAGAAGGCGATGATATACCATTCTCCCTGAAAGTTGACGATATGATAGGGATCAATTTCGCGGAGGGCAAGGGATGTCCCTCCCGGTTTGGCGTGGCTGATCTCAATAGTCCGCAGGCTGCGCAAGGAGGTAAAAACCGTCTCCCACACCTGCTCGCGGATGATAGTGTACGGCATCATGAAAAAAGAAAATTTGGAGTCGAGCTGGGCCGGATCAATGGAGATTTTTTCCGGCAGGGACTCCGCAACCTTGGCGAAAAAAGATTTCAGCCGGGGATAGATCGGGGTGCTTTCATACTGGCCGAGAACCTTTTCAGCAATGAAAATGGCAAACAGTTCGCTGTCGTTCAGGGCGATGGCCGGCAGGTGAAAGCATTCCTGCGTATAATAATACCCTCTCTTCCCGGCGTCATAGGTCATGGGGGCGTCGAGCATGGAACGCATGTAGTCCAGGTCGCGTTGGATCGTTTTCGCGCTGACCTCCCATTCCTCGGCGAGTGTTGCGCAGTTCGGGTAGGTTTTTTCCCTGATCCTTTTATCGATAAAGAGCAGGCGGCTGTGCTGTGGTTTAAATTTTTTCATTTTTTTTAAGAAATATTCTGGTAGGACACTATCTGTCCTACCTCCTTCTGTATGGTGAAACAAAAGGGCAGGGAATGCAAGTAAAAATGAAAATAAGGAGGACGGCATGGGAAGAATGATGCAGACATGGACGGATGGACGGGATTTTCGGATGATATTGCCTTTTCAAAAATCGCTACATGTAATACCATGTGGTGCAGGTGAAGAGAGCATGCCGTTTGACGAGGCCCTGAATGAAGGGTTGATAGAGGTCTTTCAGGTTGAACATTTTGACGGGGTGCCCCATGTGCGGGTCACCAATCATTCATCCTGGAAAATCCTGATTTTCAGCGGCAATGAGCTGCTTGGCCGGCTGCGGAACCGGTTGCTGAACATCACCGTGACCCTGCAGCATAACGCAAGTGTCATCATCCCCGCCTGTTTTCTGGCTTCCACCTATTTTTTTGATCAGGGGATGCATTCCGTGCAGGAATATCTCCATCATTTCAAGGCAATGGATAACCAGGCCGGGGTGGAATTCCTGGCGAACGGCAAAAAAACCGGGAAACGATGCGGCGACTTCCCTCTTCATGTTGAAGTGTGCTATAACCGGTATTAGGCAGAAGACTTTGTCCGGGTTGTGCGACCTTGAGGCGACCGAAGGCGCGGGAACAGAAAGTGGTGCTACATTGTCATATTTTTCAAGGCAGGCGGGACGCCCACACCTCACCATAACTAAAGCATCTATTTTTTAAGGGAAATCAAGGGGTATGCCAGAAATATTCAGACAGTTATGGAAATTCAAGGCAGGAGAAAGGCCATGGCAGTGAGAAAAAGAAGTCCGGGAAACCGCCGGCCCCCCTGCATCTTTCTTTTGTCCCTGCTTGCCATGGTCTGCTGGAACACCTTCGCCGCGGCGGATGACGAGAAGACGGGCCGCCAGGAAATCGAAAGACGTATCGCCGCCGGCCCCGCTGTTTCTGATCTCATGACTCTCGCCCTGCACGCTAGCCCGGCGATTGAGGCGGCGCGCCAGGGCTGGAAGGCCGAAGTGGAAGGATACCGGGTGGCCAGGGCTTATCCTGATCCGAAAATTTCCGCGTATTACCCGGTGGAGACCAGAATCGGCGAGGAGGAGTGGGGAGTCACCCTCTCCCAGGGAATTCCCTTTCCGGGCCGGCTTGCCGCCGAGGGCAAGGTCGCCTCCGCCAATATCAGCCTTGCCCGCATTACCTATGAAAAAATGGTTCGTGACGTGGTGGTCGAGGTCCGGCAAGCGGCCCATGAATTGCTTTATCTGCAGGAAGCCGGTAAAATTGCGGCCGCTAACCGCGATCTCATGGATCAGGTGTTGGCCTCCGGCACTGCCGCCTATGCCCAAGACCGGGCTTCTCTCATTGATCTGTCCAAGGCTGCGGCGCAGTCGGGGCAGCTCCAGTATGACGAGCATCTGTTGGCGGAACTGGCAGCCACCGAGAAAACGAGGTTGAACAGCCTGCTGGGCAGACCTCCGCAAACCGTGATCGGCGCTTTGACTGCTCCGCCTTTACAATTCATGAACCATTCTCTTGACGATCTCTACCTCTTTGCCGAGGAAAGCCGCTCCGAGGTGCTTCTCGCCAAGGCTGCCCTTGAAAAATCCCAACGCAACGTAACACTTGCCCGTTACCGCACCCTGCCTGAATTCGATATCGGTCTTTTTGTTGACAACGTCAAGGAAGCTGCTCCGCTTGACGATAACGGACAAACAGGGGTCATGGCGGTTGGCGCCACATTCTCCCTGACCATGCCCATCTGGTTCGGCAAAAATCAGGGCCAGATGGGTGAGGCGCGGGCCAGGGCAGAACAGGCTCAGGCCGAGATGCAATCCCGCATCAACGAGGCGCGGGCCGAAGTGAGCCGTCTGTTCTTTCGGCTGCGCAACAGTGAACGGCTGGTCCGCCTGTATCGCGACGACCTCATTCCCCAGGCGGGCAAGGCGGTGGAAACGGCGGAGAACTGGTTCAGGGAAGGTAATGGCAGCCTGTCGGACTTTACCGAAACGCGGACCGTCTGGTATAATTTTCAGCTCGCCCTGGCCAGGGCCAGCGCCGACTACGGCCAGAATCTTGCCGCTCTGGAGGGGCTCGCCGGCAGAACCCTGACTGAGAACACGGCTGAGCCTGCGGCAGCTCCCTCTTCTCCGGATGGGGGGGAGGCGAAACCATGATTTTCCGACGGAGTTTAAAATTGCCTGCCCCCCTCCTGATATTTGCGACCCTTCTCGCCAGTTCCGGCTGTTCCCGTTATCCGGCACTGCTGGAGGAATGGGAAAAGGCGCGGCCACCCGCCTATATCGAAGAGAGCAGCTTGACTGATCTTTCCCCTCCGCCCTCCCTTCCGGCGCCGCAGCCGAAGCAAGTGGAGTGGCAGGCGCCGGAACCCCTCCCTGAATCCATCCCTGAACGTGCTCTTTTCTCGCCGGATCCGGCCCTGCTCCAGAAACTGGCCCCGGCCGCCATTGATGGTGATTTTACCGCCGCCCGGCTGGCAAGTGGTTTTAGCCTGGCGGATTTTGAGGTTTTAGTTCTGCTTCGCAACCCCGCACTGCACGCGGCGGAGGATGAGTTCCGCGCTGTTGTTGAACGTTACAGCCAGACCAGCGCCTTAAACGATGTGCTCAGCCGCTACGTGGCCTTGACCAGCGGACTGGAAACAGGCGTCGGCGCAATGGTCCCCGGCGCCAACAATGCCGGGCTCTATCCTTTCCCCGGCCTTATCGCTCTGCGGGGCGATATCGTGGCCCAGGAGGTGGCTGAGGCCCGCGAGTCCCTGGCCATTGCCAGGCGCGATATCCTCGCCGCCGCCCGCCGGGCGTTCTGGGAACTTTTCTACACCCGGCAGACCCATGCCATCGCCATCCGCAACTACGATGTGGTGGACAGTCTGAAGAATACCAGTGCCGCCAGTTATGCGGCCGGCACCGGTTCTTTCGTGGATCTGTTGCGGGTGGATCTGGAACATGGGCTGATGAAGGAGGCGATCCCGGTCCGGCTGGAAGAACTGGGGGTCAGGGAGGCGGAGATGCGCGCCCTGCTTGATCTGCCCTTGCCGGTAACAATCGGCGCTCCGGACGAGACCATGGCGGGACGGGATCTGCCGGCAACGGCGGAGCTGGAAAAAATTGCCTTGACCGCCAGGCAGGAGCTGCGCGCCCTGCGGGCGCGGATCGCGAAAGCCGAGTTGTTGATCAGTATGGCGGAGGCAGAGATTCACCCCGGCTACTCCTTCAATCTCTCAGCCTTTCCAGCCAGGGATGGCGCCAGGGTAATGCCCGGCGGAGCACGTCCGGACAGTTTTCCGTCCGGCATCCCGGCCGCTGCCGCGGAAGGAGCCGTTACGCCGCGCAACCCCTTTTACGGGTTGAATGAAGGGTATCTGCGTGAAACCCGCCGGACCTTGGCCGCCCTGCGTCACCGCCTGACGGCCGAGGAGGCCAACACCCGAAGTCTGGTCCAGGGGGCCTGGTATCAACTTGCCAAGGCCCACCGCGAAGAAAGGCTGTACCGGGATAAGGTTATCCCCTTGGCCCGGACCGATCTCGATACCACCACCGCCTCCTACGAGGCTGGTGGGGTCACCTTTGCCCAGATGCTTGATGTCTATTCCCGCTGGTTTACCGCTACCCTGGCCTGGCGCCGCGCCCAGGCTGATCTCGGTGTGGCCTGGGCCGGCCTGGAGGCGAGCGTCGGAGCTCAGATTGGGAGGAAGTAAGCGTTTCAGCGTTCAAACATTTCAACGCTGAAACGCTCAAATGCTGGAACGCTGGAACGCAAAAGGAGGCAACATGGCAGATAACATAAACAAGAACGGACAGGACGATGGGAAGCGGCGCAGCCGGCTACAGGTCGTCGCTGTTCTGCTTATCCTTGCCGTGGCTATCGGGGCGGGACTTTTCCTGCGGTTGGGCAGCTCTCCTTCCCACGACCACGACGCGGATAAGAGCGCGGTAACGGCTCAGGTAAAATACACCTGCCCCATGCACCCGGAGATCATCACCGATGAACCAGGCCAATGCCCGATCTGCGGCATGGATCTGGTCAAGATTGAAACCGAAACACAACCTGCCGCGGGATCCGGACCGATGAAATCCGCGGAGGACGATTTTTTCAGTGATCTCAAGGAGCCGGGCCAGCGTCGTCTCCTCTTCTACCGCAACCCTATGAATGGTGAGGTCACTTCCCCGGTCCCCATGAAGGACGAGATGGGCATGGATTATGTGCCGGTTTACGAGGATGAGATGCAACCATCCGGCAAGACCGGCGTGCCGGAAGGCAGGGTGACGATCCGGGTCGGGCCGGAAGCGTTGAAGTCCTCCGGGGTGCAGACGGCGCCGGCGGTGCGTGAACGCATCAGCCGCACTGTCCGCGCCGTTGGTCTGATCACCGCTGATGAGACCCGCATCCGCCACGTGCACACCAAGGTCGATGGCTGGGTCGAGTCCCTGTCCGTCAATTTCAATGGCCAGCTGGTCACGGCAGGGCAGCCCATCCTGAGCCTCTATTCGCCAACCTTGCTCACCAGTCAGGAAGAGTTTCTGCGCGCCAGGGAGACCGCGGCCAAATTCAGCACCAACCAGGACGAGGGGTTACGTAAACTCGGCCAGCAGCTGTTCGACTCGGCCCGGCGCAGGCTTGAGCTCTTCGATGTGCCAAGCTCATTTATCAATGATCTGGAACGGGAGGGGAAGACCAGCCGCATCGTCACCTTGAACGCGCCGGTGGCCGGTTTCGTTACCGCCAAATCCATCTTTGAGGGTCAGCAGATCGTGCCCGGTCAGGAACTCTTCACCATCACCGATCTGTCCCGGGTGTGGATCGAGGCGAACCTCTACGAGTACGAGGCCGGCCAGGTGGCGGTGGGCCAGGAGGCCGGCCTGACCCTGCCCTATGCGCCAGGGGTCAGACTGCAAGGCAAGGTCACTTACATCTATCCCTTTCTGAACCCCGAGAGCCGGACGCTTAAGGTGCGCTTTGAGTTCGCCAACCAGGATTTTCTGCTCAAGCCCGCCATGTACGCCGATGTCGCCATCGATCTGGCAACGGTGGAAGGGGTGGTGGTCGCCGATTCAGCGGTCATGGATACCGGCACGCGCAAGCTGGCCTTTGTCGAGATTGAGGCCGGAACCTTTGAACCCCGCGAGATTGAGACCGGGGTGCGCGGCAACGGCAAGGTGCAGATCATCTCCGGCATCCGGACCGGCGAAATGGTAGCGGTGAAGGCCAATTTTCTCCTTGATTCGGAATCGCGGCTGCGGGCCACCACCTTGCGGCTCATCGACAAAGGCCACGAGAGCCATGGAGACGGAGAGAAAAAATGATCGCCCGCATCATTGACTTCTGCGGCCGCAACCGGCTGATCACCCTGTTCTGCGCGGGCTTCTTCTGTCTTGTCGCCGTTTATATTCTGAAACAGATCCGGCTTGACGCCCTGCCGGATCTCTCCGACACCCAGGTTATTATCTACTCGCGCTGGGAACGGTCGCCGGACATTATCGAGGATCAGGTTACCTACCCCATTGTCACTTCTCTGCTGGGCGCTCCCGGGGTGAAGGCCATCCGGGGGTTTTCCGATTTCGGCTATTCCTTTGTCTACGTGATTTTCCAGGACGGCACCGACATCTACTGGGCCCGTTCCCGGGTTATCGAGTATCTTTCCAAGATCAGTTCACGTCTGCCGCCGGAGGTGCGGACCGAACTCGGGCCGGACGCCACTGGGGTCGGCTGGGTCTATCAGTACACCCTGGTGGATGATTCCGGTACCCATTCGCTGGACGAGCTTCGTTCCTACCAGGACTGGACCCTGCGCTATGCGGTCCAGTCAGTGCCGGGGGTTGCTGAGGTGGCAACCGTCGGCGGTTACCAGCGTCAGTATCAGATTACCGTCGATCCGAACCGGCTGGAGGTGTACGGCCTGCCCCTTACCGAGGTGATCGATGCGGTCCGGCGTTCAAACAACGAGGTGGGCGGCCGGGTGCTGGAATTCTCCGGCAGCGAGTACATGGTGCGCGGCCGCGGTTACGCCAGGAACGTCGAGGATTTCGCGGCCGTCGTGCTCAAAGTGGGGCCAGGGGGGGTGCCGGTATTGCTGCGGGATGTGGCCCAGGTCGAGCTGGGCCCTGAGATCCGGCGCGGCGTCGCTGATCTTGACGGCATAGGCGACCATGTCAGCGGCATCGTTGTCATGCGCCATGGAGAAAATGCCCTGAATGTCATCGAGCGGGTCAAGGAACGGCTGCACGAGATCGAGCCGTCCCTGCCCAAGGGGGTGCGCATCGTCACGGCCTACGACCGTTCCGATCTCATCACCCGGGCCATCGATACCTTAAAGCATGAACTCATCCTGGAGATGGTCATCGTCTCAGCCGTCATCCTCATCTTTCTCTGGCATATTCCGTCCGCCATCGTGCCTATCATCACCATTCCGATCTCGGTGCTGCTGGCCTTTATCCCGCTTTTTTACCTCGGAGTGACAGTCAATATTATGAGCCTGGCCGGCATTGCCATCTCCATCGGCGTGCTGGTGGACGGGGCCATCGTCGAGGTGGAGAACGCCTACAACCGCATCCACCAGTGGCTGGAAAACGGCAGGCCCGGGGATTTCCATCAGGTCCGGCTCAATGCCCTGAAAGAGGTGGGACCCTCGGTTTTTTTCTCCCTGCTGGTCATTGCCGTGGCCTTTATTCCCATCTTTGCCCTGGTGGATCAGGAAGGGAGGCTGTTCAAGCCGCTGGCCCTGTCCAAGAACCTGGCCATGGGCCTGGCGGCGATCCTGGCCGTCACCCTGGACCCGGCCCTGCGCATGCTTTTTGCCCGCATCGAACCTTTCAGTTTCCGGCCGCGCTTCCTGGCCAGGCTTGCCACCATGAGCCTGGTGGGCACTTACTACGCCGAGGAGCAGCACCCGATCAGCCGGGCCATCGCCCGGGTCTATGAGCCGTCCTGCCGTTTCACCCTGCGCCATCCGCGAATGGTCATCGCCGCGGCGGTGGCCATCGTCGCCTTGAGCGTGCCGGTTTACTTTAAATTGGGTTCCGAATTCATGCCGCCGCTTAACGAGGGCACCATCCTCTATATGCCCACCACCATGCCGGGGCTCTCGGTGGGGCTGGCCCAGGAGCTGATGACCGCCCAGGACAAGCTGCTGAAAGCCTTTCCCGAAGTGGAACGGGTCATGGGCAAGGCCGGCCGGGCGGATACCTCCACCGATCCGGCCCCTTTCTCCATGATGGAGACCGTGGTGGTGCTCAAACCGGAAAGCCAGTGGCGGGCCAAGGAGCGCTGGTACTCAGGCTGGCTGCCGGATTTTCTTGGTTTTCTGGTGCGCCCCATCTGGCCTGATCACATCTCCTATGAAGAACTGATCGCCGAAATGGATAAAGTGGTCCGTTTCCCCGGGGTGACCAACGCCTGGACCATGCCGATCAAGGCCCGTATCGACATGCTCAGCACCGGCATCCGCACGCCGGTGGGCATCAAGATCTTCGGCAATGATCTTACGGAGATCCAGCGTATCGGTGAAAAACTGGAAGGTATTCTGCGTGAGGTGCCCGGCACCAGGAGCGTCTTTGCCGAACGGGTGGGCAGCGGTTTTTTCCTCGATTTCGTGCCGAAGCGCGATCAGCTCGCCCGCTATGGCCTCACCATCGATGATGTGCAAAGGGTGATCCTGGCCGCGGTGGGCGGGGAGAACATCACCACCACCGTCGAAGGCCGTGAGCGCTACCCGGTGAATATCCGCTATCCTCGGGAGTTGCGGGAAAACGTTGACCAGCTGGGCCGCGTCCTGGTTCCGGCTGGCGACGGTATCCAGGTACCGCTTGCCCAGCTCGCCGACATCCAGCTCTTGCAGGGACCGGCCATGGTGCGTGACGAAAACGGCTTTCTGGCTGGTTACGTTTATGTCGACATCGCCAATCGTGATATCGGCGGCTATGTGGAGGAGGCCAAAAGGGCGGTGACGAAAGATCTGACCCTTTCCCAGGGTTTTGTGCTCCAGTGGAGCGGCCAGTATGAGAACATGCTGCGGGTGCGTGAGCGTCTCAAACTGGTGGTGCCGGTCACCCTCTTTCTTATTTTCCTGCTGCTCTACCTGAACACCCGCAACGGTTTCAAGGCCGGGCTGGTCATGCTGGCCGTGCCTTTCTCGGCGGTGGGCGCCGTCTGGCTGTTTTATATCCTGGACTACAACGTCTCCATTGCCGCCTGGGTGGGGATGATCGCTCTCCTTGGCCTCGACGCCGAGACCGGCGTTTTCATGCTCCTCTTTCTCGATCTTTCCTATAATGAAGCCCGGCGGCAGGGAAAGGTTACGGACATGGACGGTCTGGACGAGGCCATTATCCACGGCGCGGTCAAACGGGCCAGACCGAAAATCATGACCGTGGCTGCCGCCTTTATGGGCTTGCTGCCCATCATGTGGTCTACCTCGGCCGGGGCGGACGTGATGAAACGGATCGCGGCGCCGATGATCGGCGGGCTCATTACTTCCTTTATCATGGAATTGCTCGTCTATCCGCCGATCTATAAACTTTGGAAGAAAAACACTGACTTACGCTTATCAACCGGGGACGGACAGTCCGTCCCGGACAGCTTACACAACCAACCAGTAAAGGAGTTACCATGAAAAAACGGAATTTATTCTTTGCCTTTATCCTTGCCCTCGTCCTGGTCCAACCTGTATATGCAGCTGACGAGCATGGCGGCCATGACATGAGCGGCCACGACATGAGCGGTCCTGCCAAGGGCGGACATGACATGGGGGGCATGGACCATTCGGCCCAGATGGGTGAAAAAATCAATGAAGCCACGGTGGAGGGCTACCGGTTAACCTACCAGCTGATCGACAACCTGGCCAATCTGGCAGCGGCCCAAAAGGCGGGCAAGGCTGCAAATATCGACCTCTCCAAGGTCAAGACCCACCATCTCATGCTGCACATCACCGCACCTGACGGCGCTCAGGTTGCAAACGGCAAGGTGGGCTTTCTGGTCAAAGGTCCGGACGGCGTCGAACAGACCGTCATGACCATGGCCATGTCAGGAGGGTACGGCGCCGATATCGATCTCAAAACCCCCGGCAGCTATACAATCAAAAGCAAGTCCGCTCTGGGCGGAAAAAACCTGATCGACCAGTTTACTTTCATCAGTAAATAGCCAAGAAAAACACGGAAAGACTGCGCCATCAATTTTAAAAGATTGACATAAGGAATGCGACTAGGTAAAAAATCGGCCTTGATGGTATTTTTTTCTTTTATCTCTAGGCGGCTGGCGGAATAAGCCCGGTCACCGTTTTTTTTCTTGCCGGGCCGACCATGCAAACCATAGCCGCATTCTTTGATATCATTCTTCATATAGACGTTCACCTGGATATGCTGATTGCCGGCGCAGGGGTCTGGGTTTATTTTATTCTCTTTGCCATCGTTTTTTGCGAAACAGGTCTGGTGGTGACCCCTTTCCTGCCGGGAGACTCCCTGCTTTTTGCTGTCGGCGCCTTTGCCGCTACCGGATCTCTGGAGCTGGCATGGATTCTCGGTATTCTTTTTGCCGCCGCGGTAATCGGCGACTCGGTCAATTTTTATATCGGTCAGGCCGTGGGCGTCAAGATTCTTGATTTTCGCGGCGGACGTCTGGTGCGCAGGGAGCACCTGGAGCGGACCCATCGTTTTTATGAGAGGCATGGGGGCAAGACCATCATTCTTGCCCGGTTCATGCCGATCATCCGCACCTTTGCCCCTTTTGTCGCCGGTATCGGCAGCATGGAATACCGGCGATTTTTTCTTTTCAACATCACCGGTGCTTTTCTGTGGGTATTTTCCGTGGTCGGCGGCGGTTATTTTTTTGGCAACCTGCCCTTTGTCAAGCGCCATTTTTCACTGGTCATCCTGGCCATCATCATTATTTCCTGCATGCCGGCAGTTGTTGAATGGCTCAGGCAAAAGAAATCCGCTTGACCTCGGCTGGCATCATTTTGCGGGAAATCACCGGGAGCCGGACTGAACCGGTTACGGCTTACGATCCTTGCGGGAGGAGTATGACATGGGTTTGCCAGCACAGTACTTCCGGGCCGGGGTTGGCGCGGTTATTGTTAATGCCAGGGGGCTGGCGCTCGTCCTGGAACGCGCCGATATCCCCGGGGCCTGGCAACTTCCCCAGGGCGGGCTTGAATCATCAGAAGATCCGCTGCAGGCTGCCTTCCGGGAGATTGCAGAGGAAACGGGCATCATGAAAAGCGACCTGGAGTTGCTGGCTGTGTGTCCCGATCTTCTCGCTTATGAACTTCCTCCCGGGGCACGGACCGCAAAAACCGGCAGAGGTCAGGCGCAGTACTGGTTTCTTTTCAGATTCAGGGGGCTTGACAGTACCATTGACGTGGAGAGCGGGGGGGAATTTCGTTGCTGGCAGTGGATGCCCTTGCAAAGTTTATTGAACGTGGCGGCTGATTTCCGCAAACCGGTTTACCACCGGCTGGTTCAACAATTTCAAGGATATGCCGCCAATTCATAAGCAGCGGGATTGGCTTTCTGCCAGCAGACTACCCCATTATGCATGACAAATCGTCAGAGCAGCAGCAGAGTGCCTCAAATCATGAATGTCCAGACCCATCTCTATAAACCTACCGCGCTTTTCAGCAGAAAACTTGATCAGATAAAAAATAGTGATCCGCCCGGATACCTCCGCATCATGAAAGTAATCGACAGATTGCTTAGCGATCCCGATGATGCGGACGGCAAAATGCATGGCGTCTATCGAGGCCGTTTTAAAAAGTATGTCGGCCGCAGAGACTACAGGATTATCTATTACTGGTGCAGACGGTGCCGCAAAGAAAATCAGCGGCAGGAGAAGGACTGTGAAAATTGCCAGGAAATCCCGGACAACAGCGTTATTTTTTTTGATCTGTATCATAAAAAAGACATGAAGAAGTTCAAAAAATCACAATAGAGCTAACTTCAGAACTCCTGATGTCGTGACGCAATTTCAATAGGTTATGCCACCATTAGGGATTCTGTTCTGTTACCAGTTTAAGTGCCTAAAATACTTGAAGTACTTAAAGTGCCTAAAGTTAAAGGAGTTATCTGATCAGAAAGTA
>JACRCD010000027.1 GCA_016219175.1 Deltaproteobacteria bacterium
AGGTTTTATCTGATCAGAAAGTACCACAACTTTAGGCACTTGAAGTATTTTAAGTACTTTAGGCACTTTTTTTGATCTTGTATTTTGGTACCAGCGTTTAATCTGCCGAGATCAGGTTGTCTGAACTCACGCCCTTCAGGAAGATAGGGGACATTGATTTCCCTCTTTCCCGCCGATTCCGAAGAAAAAACGCCGTTGCCGCAAGGTAACGGCGTTTTTTTATGTGTTGACCGGCGTTAACGGCAAATCCGCTGGAGACGGAGTTTTCCAAAAGACAGTTGAACAGAGCACTTGATCAGGCAGGTATTTGTTGACTTAGCCGTTTTTTGGTGCTAATGGTTAGGTAAGTCCTAACCTTAATGGCGCGTGGATCAAGAGGCGGAGTGCCGCTGCTCCAATAGAAAAAGCAGGGCGTTGACTGCCTGGTTCTGGGCCGAGGCCGCGACTTTCCGGTCAAGGGCTATGTGGCCGAGGAAACGTTTGACATCCTGGGGAGCAATCTCCCCTGGTTTTTTCCCGTTCAGGAAAAGGTAGAAGGAACGCAGCCACTGCAAGTAAGACTTTTCGGTACGGATGGAGAGATGGCGTAGCCGTAAGGCTTCACGCATCTGTCGAGCCAGATGGTGCCAGGCCGATTGGGCATCGAGTGAAACGGCCTCGCCCGTATTTTGCTCATTCTCCTGGGAGAGGAAGAAAAGAAAGATCCGGATGGCCTCTCGGGCCTGCCATTTTTCCTTGGTCTTGGCAAGGGTATTAAGAAAGGCTGCGGTTTGTCCCTCATCGCCCTTTGAAGACCCTGATTTTTCTGAGAAAGAAAGGAAATTTGAAATCCAGCGGATATAAAATGGCCGCTGCTTTTCAATTTTTTGCAGGGTAATCATATTATTATCTCGCGCTAGATAATGTTTAAATTTTTATCATTATCTAGCATCGTTCGCGAGATAATATTTAAATTGATGACATTTTAACGCATTGGTTTACAAAAAAGTGCGATTTTTGGCTGAAAAGCTTGTACGAGATAATAATATAGTTGGGCGTGTCCATATAGGAGGCATAAATTAAATGAAAAATGAAATAAATATTTCAGCAAAAGATGAAATGGAGGTGGAATATCATGAGAATATATTTCGAAGAACAGAACTTATGGTGTGGTGTATACTTGCGTTTCTGGTATCAGGCCGATTTTGGCTTCAAGTTATTGCTGAAGGGGGTATTTCGCCTGACGCTCTCCGATTCATGTATCTCGACGTGCTCGCCGGCATTCTTTGCTCTATCTTCCCGATGCTATATCGATTGATTTTTGGACTACTTCCATTAGAACATCTACGATTGAATCAGCTCACTGCTCCTCAAAAAAAAGAGCGAATAATTTCGGCTCCATCAGAATACAAAACAGAATACAAAACAGAATACAAAAATATTTCAGCGCGTATGTCCATATTGGCTGGCCCACGGATACATCATGATTCCAAGCCACAGGAGATTTTAGTCGCTCTGATTGAATCATCAAAAGGATTATCGGATAGAATTTTTACGCGTGCGGGGGTCTACCTCATCGTGGGCGTACTCATCGCATTCTCCGGTCTTGGATTCTTTTACCTTCAAACGGTCGGCCTCCGTGATCTCTCATCCTCAGACATTCCGAAAACCGCTGTCTCACTTGCAGCGCATCAATTAGGAAGTCTCGCCCCTCGATTTGGAATTCTTTTTTTTATAGAGTTCATAGCTTTTTTCTTCCTCCGACAATACAAATCGGCAATGGAGGAATTCCGCTATTTTGAGGCCGTTCAGAGAAAAAGAGAAGAAAGTTTTGCTCTTGTTCGTTTTATGAAAGAAGAAGATGGCAAGGTGGATATTACTCGATTGTTAGAGGCCGAAAGTTTTTTTTCAAACCCAGGCAGGCTAGCTCCCGGAGAATCTACAGAGCTGCTTGAGAGTAAGAAACTGACTAAAGACGAAATGGACGTGTTTGTGAAAATAGTCGAAACCGTTTCGCAATCCAAGAAGTAGAACTCATCCTAAAAATTCTATCAATTGATATTGTAATGCCCAACAATTGGGTAAACCAGACGGCGGGGAGCAGCGTTGCGCTAGTCGCGGCAAGTTCAGTGGTCGCCGCTGGTTACCCTTGGCGTTCGGCCCAAATAATAAGCGCATGAAATACGACTTCCCTTTGTTAAATAATCCGCAAACATTAATTCCATTAATGAATCAATTTAATGGACAAACATTCATTCCCAAAGCAACTTGTCTTGACGCGATATTTATTCCGTTTAAAGGCAATAAAAAATATATATCATCATTGCTGTTCGACCTCAAGTGGTTCACAGGCAACATATTTTTAATGCCATCATCTTGCTATGATTTTGATAAGTCTGCTTTAAAGCAATATCCAAATGCCAAAATACTATTTGTTGATGACTCAAGATTTGTTTCTTTATTTAATAATCTAAAAACGTCTGGGCATAAACTTTCTGTGGCAGATTGTTGGTGTTGGGATTTGCCAATAAAACGTAACTACGCTATATATTTTTCTTTAAAAGAACGGTTTAGAAAAATATTGTTAATCGATGATGACATGATAGGTATCAACCAAACCATCATTGAAACAGGAACACATCTTCTTGAACAATTTGTAGCCGTTGGGAGTTTTGTAGAAAATTTTCCAGACACATCTATTATTGGTCATGTAGAAATTGAACAACATGTAAATGTAAAATGTTTCTTAAGTGGAAGCTTCTTATTTGTTTCTCCACAACAGATAAAAAGTTTTTTTCCAAAAATTTATAATGAAGATTGGTTGTTCATGATTCCAATGATTTTAGATAGCAAAATTTGTACTGCCGGAGATATACATCAAAAATCATATGATCCTTTTCATAAACCAGAAAAAGCGGTTTTTCAAGAATTTGGCGAAGTTATTGCTGAAGGACTGTTTGCACTATTGTCAAAATCAGCATTTAATCTTCGACATAGCAAAGAAATATGGAATGATGTAATTAACAATAGGAAAACATTGTTGATTGAGCTGTTGGGAAACACAAAGAATAAGTTGCAAATGAATATAATAGGTAAAGCTATATCTAAAAATGCTGAATTGAATCCATCAGATTGCATTGATTATATATATTCGTTAGACCATGATACTGATTCATGGTGTACCTTTTTAAAGGAGATTTCATAATGAGCAACCAAGTAATTATCAACACCTGTGATGGGTATAATATTTCAGCCGAACACACTATTTCCAACAAAAAGAAAGTCGTTTTGTGGTTACACGGTATAACTGTAGATAAAAATGAATATTTAGATTTTTTTAAAGATGGTGCTGAGTTTATCGCAAAAAAAGGTATTGATTCGCTAAGAATTGATTTTAGGGGACATGGCGATAGCTCAGGGAAATCTAATGATTTTTCAATAATTGGTCAAATCATTGATGCTAAGTCGGCGATTGAATTCATTAAGATAAATTATGAAGCAGATGTAGAAATATATATTTTAGGCTGCAGTTTTGGTGCTCCGCCAGCACTCTATACATCAATAGAATACCCTGAGATTAAAAAAATATTCCTGATATCACCTGTCTTATCCTACCAGAGGACTTTTCTCTCACCTGAAACTGAATGGGCTCGGGAATTATTTAATTCAGAAACAATTTCGCAATTAGATAAAACAGGTCTACTGTTGTTTAATGAAAATTTTCCTATCGGTATAAGACTTGTCGAAGAAATGAAAGTGATAAGGCCTGAGGCGGATATACATTTGATTAACCAAAAAATAATAATTGTGCATGGCGAAGCTGACTCAATGGTACCTTTTGGTGTTTCAAAAGAAGTATCAAGCAAATTTCAAAACATACATTTGGTACCGATCAAAGGCATGGATCATGGTTTTATGGATGAATTAGATGAAGAAGGGACTGGGATAACGTCACAAAATAATAAGAAATTTATTTATGAATTAATCGTGGAGAATTGTTTATGAATGTTGGCAACATGCAATTTTCTATAATTGGCGACTGTGACATTCATGAAACAGTAGAAATAGGTAGTGGTTCAATTATTGGAAAACCATATAGAAAGTTTTTGGACGGTTCAAAAGAAGTCCATGAAAGGACTTGTATCGCCTCAAATACATATATTGGTTGTTATTCAATAATCGGAAATGGATGCAAAATATCTGACAATGCAATTATTGATGATTTTTGCTTGATCGAATCTCGCGTTCAAATTGGATCACATTCTCTTATTACAAACCGTGCACAAGTATGTAATGATGTTTGTATTGGGAAAAACAACGTTATCGGTGGTTTCATTGGGGAACGAACGAAAACCGGTGACTATTGCAGAATATTTGGCAAGATTGTGCACTGTCACAATAATCCATATCTTGGCTGGGATGATGACGAGGCAATAGAGCCTGCTCCTATTATTGGCAATTACGTTTTTATTGGGTTTAATGCCATTGTAATTGGCGGAATATCAATTGGAGAAAAAGTATATATTTGTGCAGGATCAATTGTAACCAAAGACATACCGCCATTTCACATTGCTTCCGGAACAAATAAATTCACACATTATTCTAATTGGCCAGGCTCCTTAAAAAAATCTAAATATTTTTGTGAGCGAGTATGATTTTTCCTCAGTTAATTTCTGGCATAACTGTTGATGACCTCGCATTTTCTGTCAAAGTTTATGCTTTGGTTGTTTCCATAGTTGGCGTTATTTTATCAACAAAAAAATTCACTAGAATTTGGAAAACAAGGCACCTAAGAAAAGTTTGGGGAATAAAAAATGGACAATATGTAATCGTTGTTTGTTCTGAACTTGATGATGCATTCGCACGGCAACATATTGAGCCAAAAGAGTTTATTTACAATTTAAAATACGGTGATGTAGATGCATATTTTGAAGTAATTATTACTCTATTACGACTTTATCCAAATATCAAATTGCGAGTTATGTCTGCTGGTGAAGTTGAAAGCACAAGAATTGATCTTGCTCAACATTTGATACTCATCGGCGGTCCTGATTACAATACTCTTACTGAACGAATACTTAAGAAAAATATCACAAGATATGACTATAGAAGTCCATACGTTTCTATCCAATCAAAAAAATATCCCGGAGAAATTGTCATTTATGATAAAATTATTGATGTAGAATATAGTGAAATTGAAGATGAAAAAGATTATGGATATTTAGAAAAGATCACAAATCCTAATAATCCTGAATGTCAAATTTTGCTATTTGGAGGTTGCCATACAATCGGTGTCACTGGTGCAGTAAAAGCTTTTTCTATGGCCGAAAGTGAACATGGCGAAATACCCAAAATTGTTTTAAAAAATGCAAAACTTGTCGCTAAAAGCTTAAAAAAATCTAGGGACTTTTCGGTTCTGGTGTCAACGGAGCGCGTTAGCCAGACAATAAACACTCCAATAGTAGATGAAAAGATGATAACAGTTGGAAATGAAAAGAAATGAATTAAGGAATTAAAGAAAGAATTAAAGGGACAAAGGGACACCATAAATAAAAGAATTAAAGGGACACCATACCTATTTATTGACAGTGTAGCCACAACGAGATAGCGTAATAATTATGGCACGTATAGCAAGAGTCGTTGTTCCCGGCATTCCTCACCACATAACCCAACGCGGTAATCGCCGGATGGAAACCTTTTTCTCGGAGGCCGATTACCGGGAGTATCTGTTTCTGATGGCTGAATGGGCCAACCGCTGCAAAGTTCAGGTCTGGGCCTATTGCCTGATGCCCAATCATGTACATCTTGTTGTGGTGCCGGAATCAGAAGATGGGTTAGGGCGCGCCATAGGCGAGGCGCATCGCCGCTATACCCGGTATGTCAATTTTCAGAAGGGCTGGAAGGGACACCTCTGGCAGGGACGATTCGCATCTTTCCCCATGGACGAACAACATCTGATCGCCGCGGTCCGATACATAGAGTTGAACCCTGTGAAGGCCGGACTCACAAAAAGACCGGAAGATTATAGGTGGAGCAGCGCCAAGGCACATCTGCAAGGGGAAGATGATATCCTCGTAAAAGCCGGACCATTACTTTCCATCATCCCTGACTGGAAGGGATTGCTGTCAAGTGACGTAAGCGAAAAAGAATATGAGACGATCCGGCACCATGAAAGAAGTGGCCGCCCGTTAGGAAATGACGATTTTCTGATGAGGCTTGAAAAGTTGACCGCGCGCATATTGAGAAAACAGAAACCTGGCCCGAGGAAGAACAGTTAGGTATCATGTCCCCACAATTGTGCATGTTAAAATGATGAGAAAATGAGGAAAGGAGGTTGTATATGGGACTGGAAAGTTATTTCAAAAACATGGATCCTGTTGATTTCATGAAACAGTATCCGTTGCGGGTTGAAATCGTCACCAAGGCGCAGGTTCTCGGCAAGAACCTGATGGAGGCAAAGGGCGGGGTGCAAGAGCGCAAGGAAAAGGCCCGCATTGTCTACGGACTGATCACCCCGGCTGACAGCGCCTATAAAAATCCCCTTCTGTACGGTCCGCTACAGGGATACAAGTATATCGCCGAGGCGAGGTTTAACAGCAAATTCGGCTTCAAGCAGCTTCATCTCTGCAAGATTTATGCGGAAAAATCCGGCGGCCAGCGAAGTTTTCCCATCTTTTACATGGACTGGGAGATGAACAAGACGTATAAAACCGTGCTTGAGTCAGCAAAGGATTCGGCCAATTTCTTTCTCACCGCGGAAATTTCCGGCTGTTCTATTTTCATTGAAGGCGACGAGGACAAACCCGTCATTTATCACTCGAACGCCAATAAGGAGCAACTCCAAGGCGTGAATCTCAAGAAGATGAAAGAGGATGAAATCACCGAGGCGAAATTTGATCTGAAGGCCGGCAAGATGCTGGAGGAAGTCAAGCAGGCGAAACCGCGGACCGTTCACTTTGGCAAACCGCCTGTTTCCGGCAAATTCATCAAGGGAACGGACTATCTTGATAATGTCGGCCAGGAAAAGAAACTTGTTGAAAAGGATTTTGACGTCCAGGCAAAACAGGCACATGGGGTGGATCCGAAGTTTGCCCGCAAAAAAAAATATCAGCGGCTGGGTACGGAAGGGACGGTGTTCGGCGTCAGGGATACGAAAACATTTAAATGGAAATTCTATGTGCAGAAGCGGGTATTCGGCATCATCGAGTTCAAGTATCCGGGCATGGTCCGCGGCGTGCTGGCGGGAATAAAAGGAGAACCCTGGGTAAAGGCGCAGGAGGAACTTTACTTTTACGAATATCCGACCACCGTGGCGGAGATCTGGCCTGGAGGTAGTCTGGCCCACGCCTATATCCATGTGTGAGAAATGCCGGATGGTGAATCGGGGCGCGGACCACGCCAACGACTTGATATTTTGGGTCGAAGTGCCCTGGAACCAGCGGATTTTAGGGCTATGATGGGTTTTTTGACGGGACAATGCGCACTGTATGGGGGCGATTGACATGGCAAGAAGAGCCAATTGTCATTGTCTTCCTGGTTATGTTGCGCATTTTGAGGGTGAAGCTGAACGATGTAAGGCGGATAAAGCCGTTTTCCTGAACAATTTTCTGAAATATTGAAGGGATTTACTTGGTCCAGCCTCGGACTCTCCTCCAGCCCGGCCCTTGCGGCCGTGGCCGGAGGAAACCGAGGCCTTACCCTTTGTCAAGTTCGACAGTGACAGAGGTTTTACCGGCAAAGAGCGTATTGTAGACAGGTGAATACTTCTTGCCCATCTCGATCAACAGTTCCTTTTCTTTTTCTGGAGCCTCGGCATCGATCTTAAAAGTGATTCTGATGTTCTGGTACCCAACCGGAACCTCGTTGGAAACCCCCAGGAAGCCTCGCAGGTCGAGGTCTCCTTCAAGTCTTGAATCGACACCCCGGATTTCAATCCCTCTCGCTGCCGCATGGTAGACGATGGTGCTCGTCACACATGCCGCCAGGGCGTTCAGGAGATGTTCCACAGGGTTCGCCCCCTGGTCTTGGCCGAGAAGCAGGGCCGGTTCATCCGCCTCAAGCACAAATGGAGTTTCATGGGCATGTGTTTTATTGGCCCCATAGAAATCCTTCACGGTGGTGCGGTTATGTCCACCGTTGACCCATCTGTTGGTAATACGGAAATTAAACCTCGCGATTTCAGGATCCTCCTTCACCGCATCGATTGTTGAATACAGCTTGTCAACCGCAACCCCATTCACCATTCTTTCGAGTTTTTCAGCCAGTTGTGCTGTCATATCAATCACCTCCAAAAAAAGAATAATTATTATTAATCCTGCTCTGGAAATAATATAAACATTGAGCGATCAATAGCCAGTCCAGGTTGGGCATTTAAATTGCCAGGCAGTGCACCTGTCGGAATCCAGCCGGAAAAGGCCTATGAATTCCAGGGACATCCTGGTAAGTATCGTTTGCTCGAAGGCAGACTGTAAAAAGTCAAGGGGGACGGGGACATGGAGATCCATAAAATGAGCGACACGGATGAACAGGGGCCGCGCGGGATGGCAAGAGCGGTTTGCGGGACTGCGGGGGGAGCGGCAACTCTGGTCAGGCTGTCAGCAGGCATTGCCGTTGTTGCCTGTCTGTGCTGGTTCGTGAAAGATTTGGTAGGGATAAGGAAAAAAAGAAAAAAGACAAGGAGCGGGAGGCTTTAGAGACCAGCCGCATCCTCAAGCCGCCACTGAATGTCTTTTATATGAAAGTCGACGGTGCTCGAAACTGCCCATGCCGGAGCGTCGGACTTTCATGGTTCGTTGTGTCTGGCCAGCCTGGTCCAGCCATGCTGGTTAGCAGATCACCTTTAGCCCAAGCTTTTTATAGTCAGCAAGGGCCCTGTCCTGGATAATGAGAGTCAATTTGCGGGAAATGGACTGCCAAATAATCAGGCGGCCAAAATGGTCTTTGTGTTTCGAGCGGGGAAGGCGGTGGCAGCTAGCCGCTTCGAAGCCGGCAAGTTGAAGGATGGAAAGGCCCGACTGACGGACGGCATCCGGAAAGTCATCGGGCCTCACGTTAATAAAAATGCCCACATGTAGCTGATATGCGGAGTTTATTTTCTCTGCTCCCTGTCCCCGGACCAGATGTCTAATTTTTCAAGATACCCTAATGATGATGAAATCAAAGAAATGAATAAAGATTTTTGCTTCGGGATTTCAGGTTAAAACATGGGAGTAATAGCGGATAGCCAGCTCTGAAACAGGTTCACGCTTCCATCGCTCATCATAACGGCGCCAACAAAACAGGCGGCAACCCAGACGCCGACAAGAAGCGGAGCAAACGCAGCAAGAACTATGATATTTCCGGAAACTTCCTGCTCGATTTCAGCAGTATGGTCATTTTGGGCAGCACTCTTGGATTGGATTTTGATTTGAATATTATTTGGGATTGTTTTCATGTTACGACTCCTTGTGTTAGCGGATTATTCGGCCGACGTGTTACAATGTGGCATAGCTATTTTTGTGCCAAGCAGGCATAACGTAACAAAAATATGAGTAAATGATTGATTTGTCAGCGAAAAAATAGAAGTTATCCAGGCGGCGCAAGTTGTCTGTGAAGACAGAAAGTGTGAAATTCCCCAGTAATATTTCTCGGCTGGGTCAAATAACCACTTTGTGGCATGGTCGAGCTGGGGTGTAGTATCACGTGACGGCAAATCGGTCTTATAGGATTTGGCGCGAGCCCCGGGCGGATTCGATTGTCTTGTAGCCGTCACAAAGGCGGAACTCGTAACGCCTCTTACGGCAAACTGCCCCTGAAGACCTTTTTGATATGGATGAAATGATCGATGTTTGCCAGGAAGATGTCCACCAGGGCGGGGTCGAAATGACTGCCTTTTTCCTGGTTGAAATAGGCCAGGATTTCAGGCATATCATAGGCCTTTCGATAGACCCGGTCATTGCACAGGGCGTCAAAGACATCGGCGATGGCGGTAATTCTGGCGAAGATATGGATATCCTCACCCCGCAGCCCCTGGGGATAGCCGCTGCCGTCGAATCTTTCGTGGTGCTGCACGGCGATGATGGCCGCCGCCTTCATGATCTCCCTGCTTGACGCGACCAGCATGTCGCGGCCGATGGCGGCATGATTTTTCATGGTTGAGAATTCGTCTTCCGAAAGCGGTCCCGGATTGTTCAAAATAGTGTCGGGAATGGCGACCTTGCCCACATCATGCATGGGAGCCGCCAAACGCAGAATTTCAACCTTGGCCGGGTTGAGGCCGCATTTTTCGCCGAGCAGCCTGCTGTATTCGGACACCCTCTTGACGTGAAAACCGGTTTCCTGGGAACGGGCCTCGGCAATCTCGCCCAGGGTGTAAATGATTTCCTTTTGGGTGTCTTCAATCTCCATGTTGAGATGGGTGTTTTCAAAGGCGATATGCACGTTGGTGCAGAAGATTTCGATGAGTGATTTGTTGAGCTCGCTCAATTCATTCCAGCCTTCGCAGTAGATGACGGTTTCAGCGCCCACCTCGCTGCTGAAGTAGCCGATGTATCTGTCGGCAAAGTAAAGGCATTTTTTTTGGGAAATAGCCTCATTCAGGTCTTGCAGAACGTTTGCCGGCAGCTGATCGCCGTTGTTTATCTCCGTCAACCCCTCGAATTTGCCGGTGGCGGCGAGAATATCGAATTTTTTTGCCGATTTGGTTGCGGCAAACCCCGAGGTCTCAAAAACAATGGCATCGGCATCCATATGCAGGATGGAGACCAGCTGGGTCAGGACGCCGGAGGCGAGTTGTTTGAGTGACCGTAATTCAAACAGATTTGCCGAGGCGTCGATAATTCTTCTCAGTCCTTTCCTGTTTGCTTCAATGATGAGCATGTCCCTGTAAGTTCGTAATGAGGAAACCATGACGGTGAAGAGTTTTTGCGAGGAAAGCTCGGTCTTTTCCTTGTAGTCATTGATGTCATACTCGACGATGACCTTTTCTTCAGGGGCCTGGCCGGGCTGGCCTGTTCTGAGGATGATGCGGACAAAGGGGTTGTTCCGTGCCTTGCGGACATATTCGACAAACGCCAGTCCCGCGTTCTGGGTTTCCATGACCACGTCGAGCAGGATGACCGCCGTGTCCGGGTGCTGGCCGATCATGTCTCGTGCTTCGCTGCCGCTGTAGGCATGAAGAAAATGCAGACTCCTGTTGTCATAGCGGAAATTTTTCAGCACCAGGGTGGTGATGCTGTGGACTTCCTGGTCGTCATCAACAATCAGGATTTTCCAGCATTTAGCCGGGAGTTGCCGGGGAGCGGAGCTTTGGCTCCCGTCAGGCAGGGAGTTTTCCTGTTCGTCAAAGAAAATCAGCTCATCATTGCTCGTCATGTATCCGCTCCTTAAATATCCGGCGCCGTGTGCTACGGGCTAACGGGGTTGTGCGATGAATTTCCGGGGCGCTTATTCGGGGCCCCTCATGTCAGAGGAATGCTGACGGCGAATGTTGTTCCCTTGCCCGGTTCACTCTGGCAGGTGATGCCGCCGTTCAGTTTCTGGGTAATAATATTATAGATGATGTGCAAGCCCAGGCCGCTGCCGCCATTTCTCCTGTTTGTGGTAAAAAAAGGTTCAAAGATATGAGCGCGGTCATTGGCGGAGATTCCCCTGCCATTATCACGGAACTGGAAATGGAGAAAATTTTCCGCCCGGGAAAAGTCAAGACAGATCACGCCTGACTCCCACTCTTCATAGGCATGATTCAGCGCATTGGTGAAGAGATTGGTCAGTATCTGGGAGAAGGCGCCGGGATAGCTGTGCAACTGGATTTCCGTATCACAGTTGACCTTGATGGCATGGCTGGTTTTTTTCAGCACGGGCCGGAGGCTCAACATTACCTCATCGATGTACTGGCGCAGGTTGAAGGTCCGTTTCGCTTCCCCTGACTGGTCAATGGCAACCTGTTTGAAGCCGCGGATCAGCTCCCCGGCCCGGTTCAGGTTGGACTGGAGCAGGGTGCTTGATTCCTGGCACACGGTGAGATACTCCTCGAAATCGCGGCGTTTCATTTTGCCGCCCTGGTACAGCTTGACCATCTGTTCTGTTTCCTTGTCAAGATGGGTGGCGGCGGTATAGGCTATGCCGACGGGGGTATTGATTTCATGGGCAATCCCGGCCACCAGGGCGCCCAGGGAGGCCATTTTTTCCGACTGCACCAGCTGGGCCTGGGTTTTCTGCAGCTGATCCAGGGTATTTAGCAGATCTTCGTTGGCGGCATTGAGCTGGGCCGTGCGTTTCCGCACCCGTTCATCCAGAGTGGCCGTCAATTCGCGTAATTTCTGTTCCGCCTTTTTCTTTTCATTCTGGATTCGCAGTTCATCGGTGATATCCTTGAACAGCACCACAGCGCCGATAACCGTTTTATCCTCGATGATCGGCGCGCTGACCAGACGAACGGGAAAGCTTGCGCCATCCTCTTTCGCGAAAACTTCATGCCGGCTCTTATGAGATTTTCCGTCTTTAAAAGAGGCGAAGATCGGGCATCGGGAGGATTCAAACCGGGAACCGTCTTCCCTGGTCGGACGGAAAAAAAGGCGGTAGGGGATGCCGAACACATCTTTTTCGCGGTAGCCGGTCAATTTTTCCGCCGTGGCATTGAGAAAGGTGATGCTGCCTTCGACATCCACGCCGAAGATGCCCTCGGCCACCGAATTGAGGATCAATTCGTTCTGCCGGTTTACTATGGCCAGTTCAATCTCCGTGGCCTTCTGTTCCCGGATCTGTTTTTCCAGGGTTTCAGTCAGGGTGCGGAAGTCCTTTTCGACCTGCTTTCTTTCGCTGATGTCTTGTTTGATGAAGGCAATCCAGGAGAAGGCGCCGTTTGCGTCAGTAATCGGCAGGACGGAAACCTGCTCAAAAAAAGGATCGCCGGTTTTTTTGTAACTGGTGATTTCCCCCTGCCAGACATCGCCGCCGCTGATTGATGCCAGAGAAAATCCCGGCATGCTACCCTGGTCGTGCAGGGCTAATTCATCCAGGTTGTGACCGACCGCCTCTTCATATTGGTACCCTGAGGTGGAGGTGAAAACCGTATTGATGTACTCGATCCTGCCCTTGGTGTCGGTGATGATCAGGGTGTTGGGGCTGTATTGCACGAGATAGGCGAGACGCCGCATCAACTTCTGCGGCGGTTGGATCTGCTGTTCACTTGTGCGGGTTGTTTCGCGTTCAGTCATGGCCGGATTGAGTGCGTGGGTGGCAGAAAAATATTTCAGAATCTTTTTATACATGTATTTCCAGCGGCTATCACATGTTTTTTTAAAAAAAAGCAATAATAACTGCTTCATGGCGTCCATTTCGGGCTCGTTATATTCTGCATTGACAATTTCAGGCGTTAGTAGGCAAGCTATAATGTAACGATCGGAACTGCTCAAGCGTTGCGACTGACGGCGGAAGGCACAGGTACGGGATTCCGGCATATATTCTTATGTCACTGTGGCGCCGTTCATTGTGCCGGGGGGAAGAAGATGATTGACAGAATTTTTCAGCAGTTTTCCCGAAAAGCGGGATTGCCTCCCGGTTCCGTTGTCCACGTGGGCGAAGAAAGAGAACAGCGGAGCAGGATATACTTTGTCCGGTATTCGGAAAGCGAGTGCCGGGAACAGGAATATCTGAATATTCAGGATCTTCCGGACGACGCCAGCGAAGGGACGGTCACCTGGGTCCATGTCAACGGCATTCATCAGGCCCGGATGATTGAAGAGCTGGGCCGGAAATTTGATTTCCACTTCCTGGTGCTGGAAGACATTGCCGATACCGGCCATCGGCCGAAAATCGATGACTGGGAGGACTATTTTTTTCTGATTCTGAAATCCCTGGTCTACGACGAGGAGGCGCAGTTTGTCCTGCCGGATCATGTCAGCATCATCTGCGCCGCCAATATGGTTTTTTCCTTCCAGGAATCCGGCCCCGATCTCTTCAGGTCGGTCAGGGAAAGAATTAATGACGGCAAGGGGAGAATCCGCAAAAAAGGCGCGGATTATTTGGTTTATGCCCTGCTGGATACGGTTGTTGACGGTTATTTCTCGGCCCTGGAAAAAATCGGGGACAGGATCGAAATTCTGGAGGAAGCCATTCTGGAAAACAGCAATCGCGGCGCTTTTCACCGCATTCACGCCTTGAAACGGGAAATGACCGTCATCCGCAAATCAATCTGGCCGCTCCGGGATATTATCACCCGGCTTGAAATGAATGAACGGCTGATTGTTGACAACACCAGATATTATCTGCGGGATGTCCATGACCATGTTGTCCAGGCCATAGACATAGTGGAGACATTCCGCGACATGCTCGCCAATCTGCATGAGGTCACCCTTTCCCTCAACAGCAATAAGATGAACGAGATCATGAAGGTGCTGACCATCATCGCCACCATATTTATTCCCTTGACTTTTATTGCCGGGGTCTATGGAATGAATTTTAAATACATGCCTGAACTTGAGTGGCGCTGGGGGTATTTTGGTGTGCTCGCCTTTATGCTCATGGTTGGCTCAATTATGGGCTACTATTTCAAGATAAAGAAATGGCTGTAGACAGCCTTTCCGCGGGAAAGAACAGATGTCCCAGAAAATTTACATAGCCAGTGGTGAGTCAGGCAGCGGCAAGTCCCTTGTGGTGCTGGGCATGATGGATCTCTTTGCCCGCAGCGGCCAGAAAATCGCCTGCTTTAAACCGCTTATCGCCTCGGGCGACCAGATTGATCCGGACCTGCGCTTCATTATTGAGCGTTACAAGCCCGATCTGCCTTATGAAGCGATGTATGGCTGTACATCAGCCAGCGCCAGGGAGTTGATCAACTCCGGCAAATATAATGAACTTCTCAAGGCCATTCTGGAAAAATTCAAGGCCCTTGAAAGCAGGTGCGCCCAGGTTCTCAGCATAGGCACCGACTTCAGAAATATCTCACCGGCCCTGGAGTTTGATTTCAACACGGATATCGCCAACAATCTCGGCTGCCCCGTGCTTTTTGTCATCAGCGGTCAGCACGCCACGGTGCAGGAGGTCATTGACCGGGTTACCACCATCATCGATTCTCTTACTGATCGAAACTGCGATATCCTGGCCATTGTCGTTAACCGTGTTCCATCCTATATGATCGGCGAGGTGACCAAGGGCCTTGATGAGGTCCTGGACGGCAATGTGCTGTTTTATGTGGTGCCGGAGAGCTCCATTCTGGCCAAGCCCACGGTGGGCAATATCGCCGACTCCCTTGGCGCGGTGTGTTTCAATGCGGAAGAGGAATGGCTGCACCGCCAGATCAGCAATTACAAGGTGGCGGCCATGGAGTTGCCGAATTTCCTCGGCTACATTGAACAGGGCAGCCTGATCATCGTGCCCGGCGACCGCTCCGACATCATTCTCGGCAGTCTGCTCTCCTACCCCTCGAAAAACTACCCGCAGATCGCCGCCCTGCTCCTCACCGGCGGATTAAAGCCTGCCCCCCAGGTCAGCAAACTCATTGAAGGTCTTGACCGCTTCCCGGTGCCCATTCTCGGGGTGGAAACCGACACCTTCACCACGGCCATGAATGTCAATGCCTTGAGCGGGACTTTTGTCGCGGCCGATCAGCGGAAAATCGCCGCGGCGCTCGGGCTCATGGAGGCGGCCGTTGATCTGGTCTCCCTGGAAAGACGGTTGTCCATGTCCCGGTCCACCAAGGTTACGCCCTTGATGTTTGAGCATGACCTGCTGCAGAGAGCCAGGGAGAAACAGTGTTGTATCGTGCTGCCCGAGGGCAACGATGAGCGCATTCTGCAGGCGGCTGAAATCATCCGTCTGCGCGGGGTGGCTGAACTGACCCTGCTGGGAAACGTGACGGAAGTGCGAAACAAAATCAACGCCCTTGGCCTGCGTCTTGATGATGTGCGGATCATTGATCCCGCGACCTCCGAGATGCGGGAAAAATTCGCCGGCATCTACCATGAACTGCGGCAGCATAAGGGCATTTCCCCGCAGATGGCCCATGACACCGTGACCGACGTGAGCTATTTCGGCACCATGATGGTCCATTGCGGCGATGCCGGCGGCATGGTTTCCTGGGCCGCGCACACGACCCAGCATACCATCCGTCCCGCCTTTGAAATTATCCGCACCAAGCCGGACTGTTCCATTGTCTCAAGCGTTTTTCTCATGTGTCTTGCCGACCGGGTCCTGGTCTTCGGAGACTGTGCGGTTAATCCTGACCCCAATTCCCAGCAGCTTGCCGACATTGCCATCAGTTCGGCGGAAACCGCCGTCATGTTCGGCATCGAGCCGCGCATCGCCATGCTCTCCTACTCAACCGGGGAATCGGGCAAGGGCAAGGATGTGGACAAGGTGCGCGAGGCGGCGGCGATTGCCAGAAAACAAAGGCCCGACCTCAAGCTTGAAGGTCCCATTCAGTATGACGCCGCCATCGATCCGGGAGTGGCCAAGGCAAAGATGCCAGGCAGCGAGGTCGCGGGCCAGGCCACGGTTTTTATTTTTCCGGATCTCAACACCGGCAACAATACCTACAAGGCCGTGCAGCGCTCAGCAAACGTCGTGGCCATCGGTCCCCTGCTGCAGGGGCTCAATAAACCGGTCAATGATCTCAGCCGGGGCTGCACGGTGGCTGATATCGTCAACACCATCGCCATCACGGCCATTCAGGCCCGGTCAGGAGGCGCGTGATCTTGAAGGTTCTGGTGCTGAACTCCGGCAGTTCTTCCATTAAATATCAGCTTTTCGACATGAATGATCTGGCCGTTCTGGCCGCCGGCATGATTGAGCGGATCGGCGAAGCCATGGGCCACATCAAGCACCGGGTCATGGCGGCCGGGGACAGGGCGGGCGAAACCATAAGCCGCGCCGTGCCCGTTGTTGACCATCGCCGCGGTTTTGAGCTGCTGGGGCAGATACTTGCGGAAACAGGGGCGATCAGCACCACGGATGACCTGGCCGGCATAGGGCACCGGGTGGTGCATGGCGGCGAGACATTCCGCGAACCGGTTATCATCACGGCAGAGGTCGTTGAGACGATCCGCAAGTTGTCCCCCCTGGCCCCTCTGCACAATCCGGCTAACCTGACAGGCATCGAGGTCGCCATGGCTTATGCCCCGGCGGTGCGGCAGGTGGCCGTCTTTGATACCGCCTTCCATCAGACCATGCCCGAGCATGCCTTTCTCTATGCCCTGCCGCGCACTCTCTATGAAAAACTGCATGTGCGGCGCTACGGCTTTCACGGCACCTCTCATTATTTTGTGGCCAAGGAGGCTGCCGCGCATCTGGAAAGGCCTTTGGCGGAAATGAATCTCATCACCCTGCATCTGGGTAATGGGGCCAGCATGGCCGCGATCCGGGGCGGCAGGTGTGTGGATACCTCCATGGGCATGACCCCGCTTGAGGGTTTGATCATGGGCACGAGATGCGGCGATGTCGATCCCGCCATCATCTTTTATCTGGCCCGGGAAACCGGCATGGGGCTGCGGGAACTCGATATCCTGCTGAACCAGGAGAGCGGCCTGAAAGGGATCTGCGGGGTCAACGACATGCGAGTGGTTGCGGAGCGGGCGGGGCAGGGCGACAGCCAGGCGGGACTTGCCCTTGACATGTTCTGTTACCGCATCAAAAAATACCTCGGCGCTTATCTGGCGGTGCTGGGCCGGGTTGATGCCCTTGTTTTTACGGGCGGCATCGGCGAAAATGCCGCCATTGTCAGGGAGAAGGTCTGCGCCGGACTGGAAGGGCTGGGAATTGATCTTGACCCCGGCAAAAACCTTCTGGCAACGCAAGGTCCGCGGGAGTTGCAGCGTGACGGGCGGAAGATGAAAATTATGGTGATACCCACCAACGAAGAGCTTGAAATCGCCAGGCAGACCGTTGCTGTTTTGACAAGCCGGGCGGCGGCAAACAGAAAATGAGAGCCGGTCTGGTAACGGGCGGCTCTGACTATCAGGGAGATAGAGTACATGGAAAAAAAGAAGAGTAAGGCGTGTGATTTTGTCATATTCGGCGCCTTGGGGGATCTGTGCCGGCGCAAGCTCATCACCTCTCTGTATCATCTGGAGAGGGTGGGGCTGATTGAAGCGGAAACGAAAATTATCGGCGTCGCCCGGCGGGATGAAACCACGGAGTCCTTTGTCGGCAAGATGAAAGACAGTCTGGATCAGTTTCTCAAATGGGATTTTGAGCAGTCCGTGTGGGCGCGGCTGTCCGCCAGGCTGGCCTATGTCCATATTGATATGGCAAAGCCCGAGGAATACGTAAAACTTTGCGGGCTTGTTGATCAGCAGTCCAGGGTGATGACCAACTACTTTGCCGTGCCCCCGTCCATCTATGGGGACATCTGCCTGGGGCTGAAAACCGCGGGGCTGGTTAATGGGGAGACCAGGGTAGTGCTGGAAAAGCCCATCGGCCATGATTTTGACTCCTCCCAGGCCATCAATGACGAGGTGGCCAAGGCCTTTTCCGAAAAACAGATTTACCGCATCGATCACTATCTCGGCAAGGAA
This sequence comes from Deltaproteobacteria bacterium, assembly GCA_016219175.1. Taxonomy (GTDB): domain Bacteria; phylum Desulfobacterota; class Desulfobulbia; order Desulfobulbales; family SURF-16; genus SURF-16. The sequence continues at coordinate 18,471 of JACRCD010000027.1, forward strand.
ACGGTGCTGAATCTGCTGGCCCTGCGGTTTGCCAACTCGATATTCACCACGAACTGGGACCATAATACCATTGATCATGTACAGATCACCGTGGCGGAAGAGGTGGGAATCGAGGGGCGCTGGGGCTATTTTGACCAGGCGGGCCAGCTGCGCGACATGGTGCAGAACCACCTGCTGCAGATTCTGACCCTGATCGCCATGGAGCCGCCGGTCAATCTGGAAAGCGACAGCATCCGCAACGAAAAACTGAAGGTGCTCAAGGCCCTGCGTCCCATCACCATTGACAATGTCGATGAAAAGACGGTACGCGGCCAGTATAGCGCGGGTTTCCTGAAAGGCGGGGCGGTGCCCGGCTACAATGAGGAAGATGACGCCCATACCTCAAGCCGCACCGAGACCTTTGTGGCCATCCGGGTTGATATTGACAACTGGCGCTGGGCCGATGTGCCCTTTTATCTGCGGACCGGCAAACGGATGCCCACCAAGATCTCCGAGGTGGTGATCAACTTCAAGCGGCTTCCCCATAATATCTTCCGGGAGAGTTACAAAAAGCTGCCGCCCAATAAATTGATCATCCGTCTGCAGCCCCATGAAGGGGTGGAGATCATGATGCTGAACAAGCTGCCCGGCATTGATGAATCGCTGAAATTGCAGCAGACCAGACTGGATTTGAGTTTTTCCGAGGCCTTCAAGATTGACCGGGTGGCGGATGCCTATGAGCGGCTGCTGCTTGAAGCCATGCGCGGCAATCAGGCCCTGTTCATCCGCCGTGATGAGGTGGAGCAGGCCTGGTCCTGGATTGATTCCATTCAGGACGCCTGGGCCGGGCTCAATGAACCCCCCAAGTCCTACCCCGCTGGCACCTGGGGACCGGTGGCCTCCGTCGCCCTGCTGGCCAAGGACGCCAGGGCCTGGGAGGAATAGACCTGAATTATGGAAGATTACAAGGTTCTTTTCCGGGGCTTTCATGATGGCGGTAATCAGGCCGTGGCCCTGGCCAGCTTTATTGCCGGGCTTCTCCAGGCAGCCGTGGCAAAAAGAGGCTATGCCAGCATGGTGGTCTCCGGCGGTTCAACGCCCGTGTCTTTTTTTAAGGCATTGTCTTTCGAAGATATTCCCTGGCGGCAGGTAATCGTCACCCTGGCCGATGAGCGCTGGGTTGATCCCTCGGACAGCGCGAGCAATGAAGGGCTGGTGCGGATGCATCTGCTGCGGAACAGGGCTGCCGCCGCAAAATTTATCGGGCTCAGGACGGAAGAGAATACCGCCCTGGCGGGTGAGCCTTCCTGCGAAAAAAGAGTCAGCTCCATTCCCCGCCCGTTTGACGTGGTGGTGCTCGGCATGGGTGGAGACGGACATACGGCCTCGTTTTTCCCCGGCGCCGTCAATCTGCCCATGGCCACGGACATGAATTCAGGCAGACTGTGTCTGGCCGTCACCCCCGCCGCCGCACCCCATGACCGTATGACGCTTACCCTGCCGGCCCTGCTTGACTGCCGGGAGATGATTTTGCATATAACAGGCAAGGATAAGCTGCATGTCTTTGAAAAGGCCCTGGCTGTCCAGCCGGTTTCCGAGGAAGTATTAAACGAGATGCCCATCAGGCATGTTCTGGCCAAGGCCAGGGAGTCTGTTACGGTTTTCTGGGCGCCGTGATAAGGGGATGAAAAATATGAATCGCATTGTCCTGGAAGTAACTGATCGAATACGCAGTCGAAGCCGCGCAAGCCGTGAAGGTTATCTGCAGCGTATCACCGAGGCGAAAAGGAACAGGCCGGCCCGCCATTTTCTGCCCTGCAGCAATCTGGCCCATGGTCTGGCCGTCTGCGGTCCAAAAGAAAATCAAGCCATGCGGCACGGGAGCGGCCCGAACATCGCCATTATTACCTCCTATAATGATATGCTTTCCGCCCATAAGCCCTATGAAACCTATCCGCGGGTCCTGAAGGATAGCGTGGCCCGGGCCGGCGGTACAGCCCAGGTGGCCGGCGCGGTGCCGGCCATGTGCGATGGCATTACCCAGGGTGAGGCGGGCATGGATCTGAGCCTGATCAGCCGGGATGTCATCGCCATGTCCGTGGTTATCGCCCTTTCCCATAATCTTTTTGATGGGGGTTTGCTGCTCGGCATCTGCGACAAAATCATGCCGGGTCTGCTGATGGGCGCCTTGCAGTTTGGCCATCTGCCCATGATTCTGGTGCCGGCGGGCCCCATGCCCACCGGTATTGGCAACCGGGAGAAGGCCAGGGCCCGGGAACGTTTCACCCAGGGCGAAATCAGCCGGGATGACATGCTTGAGGTGGAATGCCGCTCGTATCACTGCGCCGGCACCTGCACCTTTTACGGCACGGCCAACAGCAATCAGCTGCTGGCCGAGGTCATGGGGCTCCATCTGCCCGGCGCCTCCTTTGTCAATCCGGGGACCCCCTGGCGCGAGGCCTTCAACCGGGAGGCGGCCAGGCAGGTGGTGGGGCAGACCAGCCTCGGCCCCAACTACACGCCCCTTGGCCATGTGGTCAGCGAAAAAGCCCTTGTCAACGGGATTGTCGCCCTGCTGGCCACGGGAGGGTCCACCAACCAGACCATGCATCTGGTCGCCATTGCCCGGGCTGCCGGCATCAGGATCAACTGGGATGATTTTTCCGATCTTTCCGAGGTTGTGCCCCTGATCGCCCGGATTTATCCGAACGGCCCCGAGGACATCAATGGCTTTCAGCAGGCCGGCGGGATGGCGGTGCTGATCGGCGAGCTCCTTTCCGGCGGCTATCTGCATGAGGATGTGCAGACCGTGGCCGGGAAAGGACTGGAACGCTACACCCGGAGCCCGGAATTGCATGGCGATGCCATCTCTTATCGTGACGAACCCGCGAGATCATTAAATCGCGAGGTGATCGCGGCGATTACCACCCCTTTTGAAACAAGCGGCGGCCTGAAAGTTGTTGCCGGCAATCTTGGCCGCGCCGTGATCAAGACGGCGCCTCTCGCCGATGGGGCGCGAACCGTGGTGGAAGCGGAGGCCATGGTTTTTGACGATCAGGCGGAACTGGAAAAGGCCTTTCATGCGGGGGAACTCGACAGGGATGTGGTGGCGGTGGTCCGTTTCCAGGGACCCCAGGCCATCGGCATGCCTGAGCTGCATAAACTGATAACCCCCCTTGGCATCCTGATGAACCGTGGTTTCAAGGTGGCGCTTGTCACCGACGGCAGGTTGTCCGGGGCCTCGGGCAAGGTGCCGGCCGCCATTCATGTCACACCCGAAGCCTTTTGCGGAGGTTTGCTGGCCAAAGTGCGCAACGGGGATATGATCCGCATTGATGCGGGGAAATCCATCCTGGAGCTGAAGGTGAGCAAGGAAGAACTGGATAAACGTGAATATGCCGAGGCCTCTCTCAGGCCCCACCGGAGCGGACTGGGGCGCCAGATATTTGCCGCCTTGCGCCGCGATATGATGGGGGCGGAAGAGGGGGCCAGTTCTCTTTTTACCTACGTGCAGGAAAGATGTCATGTCTCTTTTGACCGGGAGTGAACAGGAAAAATTTATCTTAGGGATTCGGCAATTGTTAATATCCCGTTTATCAAGTCTCAAAACGTCCGTCATTCCGGCATGTTTTAAGCCGGAATCCAGGTTCTCCAATGTGGATGCCAGCTAGAAGCATGCTGGCATGACGACACAGATAAACGGTACTTTTGTAATTTCTAAGCCCCTTGCAAACAGCACCCTGAAAGGAAACCATATCGCCTATGAGAAAATGGAAAAAGGGACCTGCCGAGATTCTGCGGATAAGCCCGGTGGTGCCGGTGATGGTGATAGAAAAGCTTGCCGATGCGGTTCCCCTGGCCAGGGCCCTGGTGCGTGGGGGCATCAGGGTGCTGGAAATCACCCTGCGCACCCCCGTGGCTCTTGATGCCATCAGGGCTGTTGCCCGGGAGGTTCCGGAAGCGGTGGTCGGCGCGGGTACCGTGGTGACACCCCGGGATCTTCTTGATGTGGAGGAGGCGGGGGCAGTCTTTGCCATCAGTCCGGGCTTGACCCCCGAGCTGCTTGAGGCTGCCAACCGGGGTTCTATCGCCCTGATCCCCGGCATTGCCACTATCTCGGAACTCATGACCGGCATGGGCCGGGGTTTTGATCATTTCAAATTTTTCCCGGCCGAGGCGGCGGGAGGGGTAAAATATCTCACCTCCATTGCCGGCCCCTTCCCGCGCATCACCTTTTGTCCGACAGGGGGCATAACCCTGGAGAACTATCAAAAATATCTTGCCTTAAAAAACGTGGCCTGCGTCGGCGGATCGTGGGTTGCCCCCAATGAGACCATTGAGCAGGGTGACTGGCCGCGTATCACTGCTCTGGCGGCCGAGGCGCTGGAAATGAGTCAGAAGCGCTGAAGCTCCGGCGGCTCACATCCATCCTTCGGGACACGTGCCGGGAAAAATTATTGCAAACGGATATTCCCCTTTTGCGTTTCGCATGGTATAGATAAAAAAGTCAATGTTTTCAAATACTTTATATAGTATTTGCCGATTTATAAAAAATTTGCATAGACTTATTCTATGGGAAAAATGGTGAGTCAATGAGTCAGCGAATCACAATTGACTGCCGGGGGCTGAAGTGTCCCCAGCCGGTACTGCGGGTAAAAGACGCGCTCGAGCGGATGGTTGCCGGAGAGATCGAGATCACGGTCGATAATGAGGCATCCAGAAGCAATATTGAGCGATTTGCCAAAAGTCAGGGTTGTCCGGCGCTGGTCAGTCAGGAGGGTGAAAATTTTCGCATCATCATCAGCAAGACGGGCGATTCCCGGCCGGAACCAGGCGCGGCTGATGCCTCGCAATTTACCTGCCGGCCCGGGCAGGGTGAGATCGTCCATGTCATTTCCGCCGAGACCATGGGCCGCGGCAGCGAGGAGCTGGGCAAGGTATTGATGCGGGCCTATGTCAAGACCATCAAGGATGTCACCCCCTTGCCGCGCAAGATCCTGTTTTACAACAGCGGCGTGCGGATTACGGCAACCGAGTCGGATCTGATCGCCCCCCTCCGGGAACTTGAGTCCAAGGGGGTGGAAATTTTTTCCTGCGGCACCTGTCTGGATTTTTTTGATTTGAAGGAGAAACTCATGGTCGGCAAGCCAACCAATATGTACGAGATCATGCAGTCCATGTCCAGCGCGGCTCACGTCGTCAGCCCTTATTAATACAAAGCGATGGACAGCAAACCCGCACCCATTTATGTTGACAATGCCGCCACCTCCTTTCCCAAGCCGCGGGAGGTGATTGACACCATTTCCTCGCTGCTCGGCGGCATGTCCCTCAGTCCGGGTCGCTCCGCCCACCGCTATTCCCTGGAATGCAGCAGGATCATCTTCGAGGCGCGGGAGACCCTGGCCTCGTTTTTCAACTGTCCCGACTCAAGCCGCATCGCCTTTGCCTGTAATGTAACGGAGGCGCTCAATGCGGGAATCCTCGGTCTTTTCGGCACCGCCTTGCATCCTGGTGATCATGTCATCACCACCCCGTTTGAACACAACTCGGTCATGCGGCCCCTGCGGTATCTGGAAAAAAACGCGGGCCTCACCCTGTCCATCCTGCCGCTTTCAGATGAAGGTGAAGTCATGGTGAGCGAGCTGCCGCGTCTGATGCGGGACAATACCCGGCTGATCGTGGTCAACCATGTCTCCAATGTCACCGGTTCGGTTGTTGATCTTGAGGAAATCGGCCGGCTGAAGGGTGAGTGCCTGCTGATGGTCGATGCGGCCCAGTCCGCAGGTGTTTTTTCCATTGATGTCAAAAAGATGCATATCGATATGCTGGCCTTTACCGGCCATAAGTCATTATTCGGTCCGACCGGCAGCGGCGGCTTCTATCTGCGTGAGGGTCTGGCCTTGCAACCGTTGAAGATGGGGGGGACGGGCAGCAACTCCGAAACGGAAGTCCAGCCTGACTTCATGCCGGACATCTATGAGGCGGGTACGCCAAACACCCTTGGCATTGCCGGGCTCGGCAGCGGGGTCGAATTTATCGTCAAGACAGGCCTTGCCGCCATCCGCGGTCATGAACAGAGATTATGCGCTCTTTTCCTGGACGGGTTACGGCAACTGAAGAATGTCACGGTTTTCGGACCGGGAGCGGGCAGGCAAAGGGCTGCGGTCGTCTCGCTGCGAGTCAAGGGCAAGAGTGAGTCCGAGGTGGCGTTTCGCCTTGACCGGGAGTTTGGCGTCATGGTGCGGGCCGGTCTGCATTGCGCCCCGGCGGCGCACCGGGCCATAGGCACCTTTCCCGCGGGCACGGTGCGCTTTTCCTTCGGTTATTTCAACACGGAAAAAGATGTCGCAACATGTCTGCGGGGACTGGACATGATAGCGGCGAGATAAGTCGATCATGTGGCCCCCTCAACACCACTCCCCAACCTGCGTTGTCATCCTCTTTTCCATCCATTTTGTCCTCAAGGCGGAAAAACTTTTCAAGAAACAGGGCATCAGCCACGACGTTATTCCCGTGCCGCGGGAAATCAGTTCCGACTGCGGCATGGCTGTCGAATTTCCTTGCCGGGAAATTGAAAAGGTTTCCGAGCTGCTTGCTTCTGCTGATATCCGCATCGCCGGCCTCTATCGCCGGGACGGCAGAGACTCCTTCCAGGTCATCTCCCGCAGCTGAGTTCGTTTTAGCCGCTCCCGGGCTAAGGTCCGGGGCATGGCGCCATGAATCAGCCGCCCAAAGACCCCGCCGGGTATGAAAAAATAGTTAGACGGGAAATTGCTTATTCTGCTAATGTTGTAATATTGATGAACTCGTAAAAAGTCGGCGACAAAGCCCAGATGGCTAAGTAACAAAATTCGATATACAAGGCGTAGTGTATTTTTGAGAGTGAGGCTATACATGTGGTATGCCGAACGAACAAAAATGCACTACAACGCAGTAGATCGGATTTATGCCCTTCAGGGTATTTTTTACGACGCCATCAATATTAGCGGGATATGGGTTTGTCAGCCTGCTCGTTTTGTTTGTGCCGGTGTCTGTCAGGAGCTTTATCGGTATTCAGGCATGAGGCCGTAGGCTGAAGGACAGGCGTCGCAGTGGCTAGTATAAGTCAGTATTTACAGTCCTCCTAGAGGCTCTTGCAAAATGAACTTGTGTGTCATTCCGAACGCAGTGAGGAATCTTTAATTGCCTTGATTTTATGAGATTTCTCCCTTCGGTCGAAATGACAGGAGGCACGCTTTTGCTTATTTTGCAAGAGCCTCCTATAGCCTTCAGTCTTCTGCCAAAGCATCTAAACGAGTTACCATTCGACAATTTTATGACATCATCTCATCTTGGCGTCCAGGAACTAAACAGCCGATACGGCATTGAAGGAAAGGTGCACTTTGCCGCGGGGAAAGGCGGACTCGTTTCCGTCCTGGTAAAAAATAGATATGCATCCGCCTGTATTTTTTTGCAGGGCGCCCATGTTACCCATTTTCAGCCCGAGGGGCAGCAACCCGTTCTCTGGCTGAGCAACAGGAGCGCCTATCAGGAGGGAAAAGCCATACGCGGCGGCATTCCTCTCTGTTGGCCCTGGTTTGGCGACCATCCGGACGATCCGACGAAACCGGCCCACGGTTTTGTCCGCACATCTTTATGGGAAGTTCTTGAAACCTGGGAGACGGCTGATGGCGTGACCCTTGTCCGGCTGCGCCTGGAGGATGATGAGGCAAGCCGGAGAATCTGGCCCAACTCCTTTCAGCTCGAACTGCGAGTCCTTGTCGGCAGAAGTCTGGTGGTGGCGCTGGTCGCCCGCAATACCGGTAAGACGCCATTTCCGTGCGGCGGGGCGCTGCACAGTTATTTCCTGGTTGGGGCTGTCGAGTCAATTGAAATTTTCGGTCTGGACGGCTGCGACTATCTTGACAAAATCGATCATTTCAGCCGCGGACGCCAAGGCGGAACAGTGCGGCTGGCAGGCGAGACAGACCGCATCTATGTCAATACCGCTGATGTCTGCACCATTAAAGATCCGGTGCTGTCAAGGTATGTCACCGTTGCCAAAAAAGGCAGCAACAGCACCGTCATCTGGAATCCCGGACCGCGCAAGTCAGCAACAATGCCGGACATGGACAGAAACGGCTACCGGCAGATGGTTTGTGTGGAAACGGCCAATGCCGCGGATGACACGATACTGTTGCCGCCGGGTGGAATGCATATCCTCCAGGCCGAGATCAGCCCTTACCCAAAGTGACAAGGGATGAGTTTGGTGGGCACGGCTTTATCGTGCCCACGCCGAAATACCATATAACCTCTCAATCTCCACCGCCCCGCGTGCCGCAAACGATACGGCTGTTTGCGGCACCCTACCGGGTTGGCCAGCGAGAAGCTGTTTGCCCCGGAATAATCCTTGATGATAAACGGCACCGGATTTTTGGCGTGGGCCCCATTCTTTCCCGTTCACAGACAGTCGGACAGGATTTCCACTAAGGCAAATTCCATATTCCAGGAAAGTTTCCGCTTTTTCGGATTTTTTGCCGCGTTTTTGTTCGTGGCAACTGTTCGGATTTGTTGACAATCCCAACGGAAAACCCTTGCAGCTCAATCCCTGCTGTTTTTTTTATGGCCTGTCTGGTGGTTGGCTTAACTATTGCTTGCAATCAAACAGGCAGTCAGTAATAAAAATTCATAACTTGGCAGTTGAGCTTTATGCAAAATGATGCTAATGATCGTTTCGTCACATTGCCAACAGCCTCATGTTTTAGTTTTTTTGCAAAATTTCAGGAGAGCACCAAAATGATGAAAACCCGGCTGAAACATCTCTTTACATTCCTTATTCTGTTCGTCTTGCTTCCGGCCTCGCATCTGGCGGCCGCGCCCGCGCCGGACACGGGCCAGACGAAGTGCTACGACAATGACGTGGAAATAACCTGCCCGCAGCCGGGGGAGCCGTTTTACGGCCAGGACGCCCAGTATGCCGGCCCGGCCAGATCCTACACCAAATTGGGGGCCTACGATGTGGAACTGCCGGATACGGCCACCTACGCCGACGGTTGGCTTGCCACCCGGGACAACGTCACCGGTCTGATCTGGGAGATGAAGACCGATGACAACACCATCCACGACAAGGATAACAAGTATACCTGGTGCGACACCAACCCGGCCACCAACGGCGGTTATGCTGGCACCTGCGGCAACGGCACCGACACCGAGGATTTCATAAACGTCATCAATGGCGGGAATTTCGGCGGCCATGATGATTGGCGTCTGCCGTCGGTCAAGGAACTGTCGTCTTTGCTGAACGCCAGCATTCCCATGCCTGGCCCGACTATTGACACCTCCTACTTCCCGGACACTGTGTCTTCCGACTATTGGTCGTCTACTACTAGCGTCAACTATACGTACAACGCGTGGCGCGTGCATTTCACCAGTGGTTACGTCGCCAGCCTCAATAAGTCTAACAGTTACTATGCTCGCGCGGTGCGAGCCGGACAGGCTGGGGCATTGGGTGATTTGGTCATTAACGGCGACGGCACGGTGACGGACACCGCCACGGGGCTGATGTGGCAGCAGTGCAGCCTGGGTCAGACCTGGAATCCGGCCACGCAAGGCTGCGACGGCACGGCAACCCCTGTTGACTGGCAGGATGCCCTAGAGCAGAGTGAAAATCTCAACATGGCCGGTTACAGTGACTGGCGATTACCCAACCGCAACGAACTTCAGAGCCTGGTGGATTATTCTCGTTATTCTCCGTCTATCGACACCACCTCTTTTCCTGGCACTAAGCCGTCCTACTACTGGTCGTCTACTACCAGCGCCAATTATACGAACTACGCGTGGTACGTGCATTTCAACTATGGTCACGTCGGCTACGACTATAAGTCCTTTAGTTACTATGCTCGCGCGGTTCGAGCCGGACAGAGTGGGGCATTGGGTGATTTGGTTATTTCAGGCCTGACCCCCGCAAGCGGCCCTGTGACGGGTGGCACCACGGTAACCGTCACAGGGGAGAATTTCGGTTCCGAACAGGGCGCGGGTTTCGTGACTTTCGATGGGGTAGAAGCAACAATCACCTCCTGGAACGATACGGAAATTGTCTGTGTCACCCCTTCCCGGCCTGCGGGTGCTGTTGAGCTGGCCGTGACCCGGAATGACGGCGCCTTCGCCATCCGCGCCGCGTCCTTTACATTTTTTCTGCCGGGTTATGGCTTCAATCAGCGGCCGGACACGGGCCAGACGAAGTGCTACGACAACAGTGTGGAAATAACCTGCCCTCAGCCGGGGGAACCGTTTTACGGCCAGGACGCCCAGTATGCCGGCCCGGCCAGATCCTACACCAAGCTGGGCTATGGCGATGTGGAGCTGCCGGATACGGCCACCTACGCCGACGGCTGGCTTGCCACCCGGGACAATGTCACCGGGCTGATCTGGGAGATGAAGAGTGATGACGGGTCCATCCACGACAAGGATAACAAGTATACCTGGTGCGACACCAACCCGGCCACCAACGGCGGCGATCCCGGCATCTGCGGCAATGGCACCGACACCGAGGATTTCATAAATGCCATCAATGACGGGAATTTCGGCGGCCATGATGATTGGCGGCTGCCCACGGTCGAGGAGCTGTCTGCTTTGGTGAACAGCTCTATTCCTGATCCTGGCCCGGTTGTTGCCCTCGCTTATTTCCCCGGTACAGTGTCGTCCGGCTACTGGTCGTCTACTTCCGGCGCCTATAACACGTACAACGCGTGGTACGTGAGTTTCCTCAAAGGTAACGTCTACAACGGCAATAAGTCCTACAGTTACTATGTGCGCGCGGTGCGAGCCGGAGAGGCTGGGTCATTGGGTGATTTGGTCACTAACGGCGACGGCACGGTGACGGACACCGCCACGGGGCTGATGTGGCAGCAGTGCAGCCTGGGTCAGACCTGGAATCCGGCCACGCAAGGCTGCGACGGCACGGCAATTTCTGTTAACTGGCAGGATGCCCTAGAGCAGAGTGAAAATCTCACCCTGGCCGGTTACAGTGACTGGCGGCTACCCAACCGCAACGAACTTCAGAGTCTGGTGGATTATTCTCGTTCTTATCCGTCTATAGACACCACCTCTTTTCCAGGCACTAAGCCGTCCAACTACTGGTCGTCTACTACCTACGCCGGTAGTACGTACTACGCGTGGTACGTAAGTTTCCACTATGGTTACGTCAACTACGACATTAAGTTTAGTTTCTATGTGCGCGCGGTGCGAGCCGGACAGGGTGGGGCATTGGGTGATTTGGTTATTTCAGGCCTGACCCCCGCAAGCGGCCCTGTGACGGGCGGGACAACGGTAACCGTCACCGGCCAGAACTTTGGATCTGAGCAGGGCGCGGGTTTCGTGACTTTCGATGGGGTAGAGGCAACAATCACCTCCTGGAACAATACGGAAATCGTCTGTGTCACCCCTTCCCGGCCCGCGGGTGCTGTTGAGCTGGCCGTGACCCGGGATGATGGCGGCAGCGTTACCATGGCCTCCGCCTTTACATTTTTCGACCCGGTTGACATGGATTTCGATGGGGATGTGGACGGCCTTGATGCGGTGCTTTACATCCAGGCGCTTCAGGAAGGAACAGACCTGACTCTGGTTGATTTTGCCGGGAGTTTCGGGCGGTGATGGGGCGTAGGTATGCAGCAGTTATGTCGGGAAAGGTTTCCCGGCCTGCAATGAGCGTCGGTGGTTTGGTTGGGTGGGCACGGGGTTAACGTGCTCACCGTGACGATTGCGGTGTTGTCGTTTTATCCGCGTGCGCAACAAACGGCCGTTGCGCACCCTACCCGGCTCCGGGCGGTGAGGTGGCAGACAAGGAGAAAACCATAATCGGTTTGGTAGGGTGGGCACGGGTTTATCGTGCCCACGCGGGATTGTCGTGATCGTTCAATTTCTACCTTCCCGCGTGCGCAAACGATACGGCTGTTTGCAGCACCCCACCCGGCTGCGGGCGGTGAGGGTGGAGAGACAAGGGTAAAAACGTGATCAAGGTTTGTCTAAAGTGACGAGCGACGGGTCATAGTCGCCCGGCGCCTCAAAGCCCAGAAGGTTGCACAGGGTGGCCGCGATGTTGCTTAAGCCTTGATTTGTCACTGTAGCTAAACGAAAGTTGTTTGCCCCGGAATAATCCTTGATGATAAACGGCACCGGATTCTTGGTGTGGGCCACCATGGGGGAGCGCACCCCTTTCTTCTCCGTCCACATGCAATCGGCGTTGCCGTGATCCGCCGTGATGACCGCTACCCCCTGCGCTTTTCTGACGGCCTTCAACAGCCTGGCCAAACACATATCCACGGTCTCCACCGCGATACGAATGGCGATGGGAATGCCGGTGTGGCCCACCATGTCGCCATTGGCGTAATTGAGGCGAATGAACTTGTATCTGCCGCTCACTATGGCTTTGATCACCTCATCGGTGATTTCGGAGGCCTTCATCCAGGGGCGCAGGTCAAAGGCGATTTTGTCTGACAGGATTTCCACGTATTTTTCCAGCTTGTCGTCAATGTAGCCCGAGTTGTTGCCGTTCCAGAAGTAAGTGACATGGCCGAATTTCTGGGTCTCGGAAATGGCAAAGGAGCTGATGCCGGCAGCGCACAGATACTCACCGATGGTGCGGTCAATGGCCGGAGGTTCGACCAGGTAGTGGCGGGGGATAGCCGCGTCGCCGTCGTACTGCATCATGCCGGCGAAGAAAACATCCGGCACGCGCTGGCGGTCAAACTCGGTGAAATCCGCCTCGTCAAAGGCCCGGGACAGTTCGATGGCCCGGTCGCCCCTGAAGTTAAACAGCACAACGGCGTCCCCGTCTTCGATGGTTCCCACCGGTTTGCCATTCTCCACCACGACAAAACTTTCCATATACTGATCGGTGATGTCGGGATTTTCCGCATAGTAGGTGCGAATCGCCTCGGTTGCCGAGGAGAAGGGGCGGCCCTTGCCCAGCACATGGGCGTTCCAGCCGTTTTCCACCACCCGCCAGTCCGCGTGGTAGCGGTCCATGGTGGTCACCATCCTGCCGCCGCCGGAGGCCAGGCGATAGTCCCGGCCGGTGGTTGAAAGTTCAGCCAGTTTTTTCTCCAGGGGTTCAAAATAGCTGAGCCCGCTTTTTTCCCCCACATCCCTGCCGTCCAGCAGGCCATGCACCCGCAGACGCGCAAATCCTGCCGCGGCGGCATGCTCGATCAGGGAATAAAGATGATCGATGTGGCTGTGCACGTTGCCGTCGGATACCATGCCGATCAGATGCAGGGCGCCGCCCTGGGAAGCCCGTTTGCTGATTTCCCGCCAGGCCGCGCCATTAAAAATGTGGCCGGAGCTGATGGCCTCGCTGACGAGTTTTGCCCCCTGGAAAAAGATTCTGCCCGCCCCCAAGGCATTGTGGCCAACCTCCGAATTGCCCATGTCATCGTCGGACGGCATGCCCACCGCCAGGCCGTGGGCCTTGAGCCGGGTGTATAACGGCTCGGCGGCGAGGGCGTCAAGCTGCGGGGTATAGGCCACATGGATGCCGTTACTGTCGTTGTCCGGGCCTAACCCCATGCCGTCCATGATCACCATGACAAGCGGACCGGGAAATTCGCTGTATCCTTCATATTTTTTCAGCTTCATATTGCTCATAAGGTTTTCCTTGGTGGTTTTCAGGTGGATATAGGCTACAGTCTAAACACCTAACAGTCTTGTCTTGCACATTACGGCCGGCATTCCAGTACAACCACACTGCGAGGTGCGGTTTTGCAGAATTTTTTGTCGAGCCGAGTCTGGCTGTCCGGCAGCAGAATATCATCCGGCCAGGATGCCGCGGTGTTTATGGCCATGTGCCATGTCCTGCCGCTAACAGCCGGGAGGGCAAAGGTAATCGGCCGCTCGGACATGTTAAACATGACATGCAGATCTTCCTCCTCGTCTGTTCCGCCAAGGGTGAAGGCCAGCAGATTTTTTCCCTGATCATCCCAGGGAGGCTGGCGCAGCTTTCTGCCGTGCCAGGTGATGTCGGGCAAACGATCATGCTCTTCTTGGGTTCCGGTAACATAGCGGCGCCGCATCAGGCTGGTGTGGCGCTTGCGGAAGGCGATCATCTCCTTGACAAAGCGGAACATCTCCCTGTTTTTTTCGACCAGGTCCCAGTTAAACCAGCTGAGTTCGTTGTCCTGGCAATAGCAGTTGTTGTTGCCCTGCTGGGTGCGCAGGACTTCATCACCCGAGAGAATCATGGGCACCCCGTGGCTGAGCAGCAGGATGGCCATGAAATTCTTGGCCTGCCTGCGTCTGAGGGCGAGGATGCGTCCGTCCGCCGTTTCCCCCTCACGGCCGCAATTCCAACTTATATTATGGCTGCAGCCGTCCCTGTTGCCCTCGCCATTTGCCTCATTGTGTTTTTCGTTATAGCTGACAAGATCCCATAGGGAAAAGCCATCATGGCAGGTGACGAAATTGATGCTGTTGATGGGCAGCCGGCCGGAAGGCTGATACAGGTCGCTGCTGCCGCAGAGACGGGTCGCCATTTCTCCCGCCAGTCCCTTGTCCCCTTTGACAAACTGGCGGATGACGTCACGGTACCTGCCGTTCCACTCCGCCCAGCGGAAACCCGGAAATCCGCCAACCTGATACAATCCTCCCGCGTCCCAGGCCTCGGCAATGAGTCCGGTGCGGGCCAGGACCCCTGAAAATTCAATGCTCCAGACCACGGGGGCATAGTGATCCGGTTTGCCGTCCCTGCCCCTGACCAGCACGCTGGCCAGATCAAAGCGGAAGGCGTCGATATGCATCTCCCGCACCCAGTACTCCAGGCAGTCGACGATGAAATGGGCAACCAGGGGATGATTGCAGTTGACCGTATTGCCGCAGCCGGTATAGTCACGGTACAGACTGAGATCGTGGGATTCAAGGTGATAGAAACTGCTGTTGGCCAGGCCCTTGAAGTTGATCAGCGGCCCGCCGCCGCCGCCTTCCGCGGTGTGATTGAACACAACATCCAGGATAACGGCGATATCCGCCTTGTGCAGGGCCTTGATCATGTCGCGGAATTCGCGGATATGGGTGCCGGCCAGGGGGGTGGTGCAGTAATGGGGGTGGGGGCTGTAAAAACTGTGGGTGCTGTAGCCCCAGAAATTTTTCAATCCCAGCCGCCGGGAGTTTTCCGGCAGATCCTGTTCGTCAAAGGCCATGATTGGCAGGAGTTCGACGGCGGTAATGCCGAGCTCTTTCAAGTAGGGTATTTTTTCTATGACGGCGGAGAAGGTGCCTGGATGCGCTACCATTGATGAGGGATGCTTGGTGAAACCACCGACATGGAACTCGTAGATGATGGTCTTTGCCGGGGCATGATTGAGAACCGCGTCACCCTCCCAGTCATAATCATCATCCTTGACCACCATGGCGCGCATGCTTTTACCCTCGCTGGGATCCGGCCCGCATGCCGTCTGTCTGTCCCAGAGGTTGTCTACCACCGCTTTGGCCCAGGGGTCGAGCAGCTCTTTTTCCCTGTTGAACCGGCAGCCGGAAGCAGCGGTGTTGCCTGGTCCGTCGGCGCGCCATGTGTAACAGGCGCCCGCCGGCAGGTCTTCGACAAAAACATGCCAGAAGAAGAAGGTGCGGTTTTCGTGGGGATCGAGGCTGATAATCTGGAATGGTTCGGCGCTTTCCGGTCCGCTGTAGAGGAGAAGCTCCATGGCGGTGGCTTGCCGGGAGAAGATGCAGAAATTGGTGCCCCTGGTCTGAAACGATGCGCCAGGTGGGTATCTGCGGCCTGGTCTGGTCCGGTATCTGTTCATTGCGGTGGGTTTCCAGTCTCTCTCTTCGTTTGCCGGCGCAGCCCGGACGGGAAAGGTTTCCCGGCCTGCCGTCCAGTCCCGTGGGCCGGCGTAACTCTGCCGGCCACACTCACGTATTCAAACAGGATAAGCCAACGCTGTCAACTACCTTTTTCATTGACATTTATTAAGAGGTATATCAGGCTGGAAAAATGACAACCTTTTAGAATTGCAGATGAAAATGCTTTTTTTCTCTCATCGGAATCTTATCCTTAAATGCTGGAGGTAAGGTATGGCGCTTCATCCCCAGGCAGGGAAACCTGCTGCCCTGGAAAATCTGGTAAATATCCCCAGGCTGACAGCCGCCTATTATCAATACAGGCCGGATGTGGCCATCGACGGGCAGAAGGTCAGCTTCGGCACCTCGGGGCATCGCGGCAGCTCAATAAAGTCAAGTTTTAATGAGGACCATATCATGGCCGTATCCCAGGCCATTGTCGAGTATCGCGCCGGTCAGGGCATCACCGGGCCTCTTTTTGTCGGCATGGACACCCATGCCCTCTCCGAGCCGGCCTTTGCCACGGCCTTGCAGGTTTTTGTAGCCAGCGGCCTGGAGGTGCGCTACCAGGAGGGCAGGGGCTACACGCCTACCCCCGTCGTTTCCCACGCCATCCTCCGCTGGAACCGGAAGCATCCCGAAAATCAGGCTGACGGGGTGGTGATTACCCCTTCCCATAATCCGCCGGAAGACGGCGGGTTCAAGTACAATCCGCCCCATGGCGGTCCGGCTGACAGCGACGCCACGAAGGTCATCGAAAAACGGGCCAACGAGCTGCTGGCCTCTGGCCTGAAAGGCGTGCAGGCTGTTCCCCTGGCCCAGGCCTTTGCCTCCCGCCTGGCGGCGCCCCATGATTTTGTCCGCCCCTATGTGGATGATCTGCAAAATGTGCTTGATATGGACGCCATCAGAAAGGCCAAGATCCGCATCGGCGTCGATCCCCTGGGCGGGTCGGGTATCGCTTACTGGCCGGTCATCGCCGAAACCTACGGACTTGATATCGAGGTGGTCAACCAGCGGGTCGATCCGACTTTTTCCTTCATGACCCTTGATAAGGACGGCAAGATCCGCATGGATTGCTCCTCACCCTACGCCATGGCTTCTCTCATATCGCTTAAGGACCGTTTCGACATCGCGGTGAGCAATGATCCTGATTATGACCGGCACGGCATTGTCACCCGTGAATTCGGGCTGCTCAATCCCAATCATTACCTGGCGGTGGCCATCAATTATCTTTTCACCCATCGTCCCGGCTGGAGCGCTGAGCTGGCCGTTGGCAAAACCCTGGTTTCCAGTTCCATGATTGACCGGGTTGCGCAAGGAATGGGCAGGAAGTTAAAGGAGGTGCCGGTGGGTTTCAAGTGGTTCGTGCCGGGGCTCTTTAATGGCGAGTGCGGCTTCGGCGGGGAGGAGAGCGCGGGGGCCACTTTTCTGCGCAAGGACGGCAGCGTTTGGACCACGGACAAGGACGGCATTATCATGGCCCTGCTGGCCGCCGAGATCACCGCCGTGACCAAAAAAGATCCCGGCCAGCATTACCGTGAGCTTGAACAGAAGTTCGGTTCGCCCCTTTATGAACGAATCGAGGCCCCCGCCTCACCGGCCCAAAAAAAGGTGCTGAGCACCCTTTCCCCCGATGATGTCGAGGCCACGACCCTGGCCGGAGAAGCCGTGCTGGCCAGGCTCACCCACGCCCCCGGCAACCAGGCGCCCATCGGCGGGCTGAAGGTGGTCACTGAAAACGGCTGGTTTGCCGCCCGGCCGTCCGGCACGGAGGATGTTTACAAGATTTACACGGAAAGCTTCCTGGGCAAGGACCACCTCAAGCTCATCCAGAAGGAGGCCAGGGAGATCGTGGCGGCTTCCTTTGCCAGGGCGGGGTTATAAGCGAAATTGAGAATTATGAATTGCGCGTGGTTGCCGATGGCGGCAAGGTATGAAGGCTCGAAGGTGTTTCACCATTGACGCAACCTGTCTCCCGGCTTAGAATAGGTAAAGGTGCGATTATGGATGAAATAAGATGGTGCTGATAGATAACTCGACCGGCATTCGTCATTAGTCCCAAATAAGGTTTAAACCCCCGCCTTTAGGCGGGTAGATTTATCACTCACAATGAATGGTGTATAATGGCTCCCAACAAGGGGGTTCTTATGGAATATAGGTATGGGAGTCATACAGTTTTCAATATTGAATAT
>JACRCD010000028.1 GCA_016219175.1 Deltaproteobacteria bacterium
AACGCCGCCATCGAAGCGGCCCGGGCCGGCGAACACGGCAAGGGGTTCGCCGTGGTGGCCTCGGAGGTCAGGAAACTCGCGGAACGGAGCCAGTCCGCCGCGGGCGAGATCAGCAAGCTCTCCACCAGCAGCGTGGCCATCTCGGACACAGCGGGCAACATGTTAAACAAGATGCTGCCCGACATCCAGAAAACCGCCGAACTGGTGCAGGAGATCAGCGCCTCAAGCAAGGAGCAGGATACCGGGGCCGAGCAGATCAACAAGGCCATCCAGCAGCTGGACCAGGTCATTCAGCAAAACGCCGGGGCGGCCGAGGAAATGGCCTCCACCACGGAAGAGCTGTCCAGCCAGGCCGAACAGCTGAAATCCACCATTGCCTTCTTCACCCTGGAGACGGGAAGCCGCCAGCGGATTGCCACCGCGCCCCGGAGCGGCTCGGCCAGACAGCTTGCCCTGGGTCGCCATACCACAGCCCGCCCGGCCGCGCCCAAATCCGCCAAGGAGGAGAAAGGGGGAGCGATTCTCGACATGGGGGTCACATGGGGCGCTGATCATCTTGATAACGAGTTTGAAAAATACTGATCCAGCTCCTCTGAAGGTGTTTGGGTTGTGGGATGTAAGGGAAAAACTCAACCTCCTGAACCCTGCTTCCCGCAACCTAACATACTAAAATCCTAAAGACAAAAATTCACCCTTATGATGCAAAATTCCCCAGCCGCCATGAAGGATAAGGAGTTTCAAAACTTCAGCTCCTTCATCTTTGATCACGTAGGCATCAAACTGCCTCCGGCCAAGAAGACCATGCTTGAGGCCCGCTTGCAAAAACGGCTCAAGGCTCTTAATATAGCCACTTTCGAGGCTTACAGTGATCTGGTTTTCAGCCCCGAGGGCCAGTCCACCGAGCTGATTCACTTTATTGATGTGGTCACCACCAATAAGACGGATTTTTTCCGGGAACCTGCCCATTTTGATTATTTGACCAAAACCGCACTGCCAGCAATCTTGCAGAAACGCGGGGGTTACCTGAGAGAACCGGTGCGAATCTGGAGCGCCGGTTGCTCCAGTGGCGAGGAACCGTACACGTTGGCCATGGTAATGTCCGAATTCGCGGATGACCGTCAGGATTTCCGCTTTTCGATCCTCGCCTCGGACATCAGCACCCGGATCCTGGACAAAGCCAAAAAAGCGGTTTATCCGGAAGAAAGCACGAGCACTATCTCAGCCATTCTCAAAAAAAAGTATCTTCTGCGCAGCAAAGACCGGAATAGTTCGCTGGTGCGTATCTGCCCTGCCCTGCGTTCTCAGATTGTCTTCAAAAGAATCAATTTCATGGATGACGACTTCGGTTTTTCCGACAAAATGGATATTATCTTCTGCCGTAATGTTGTTATTTACTTTGATAAACCCACCCAGCAAGCCTTGATGCGCAAGTTTCACCGTCAGTTAAGGACGGACGGGTATCTGTTTCTCGGTCATTCCGAGACATTGAACGGCCTGGATGTCGACTTCCGCGCCGTGTCCTCGACCGTGTATCGAAAAACATGAAACGTGTTATCGCCTCCCATGGGCGACATGTCTATCTGAAACCGGGCGAGGTGCTGGTCTCGCGCAATCCGGTGCTGGTTTCCACCGTGCTGGGATCGTGCGTGGCCGTGACCATGTTTTCGCCGGGACCAGGAGTTGGCGCAATCTGCCATGCCATGCTGCCGGACAGCGGTGGACGAAACGAAGACCTGCGCTATGTCGACACGGCGGTGCGTTACATTTATCGCAAAATCATTGAATATGGCGCGAAAGATACTATAGTGATCAAGCTTTTCGGAGGAGCGCAGGTGCTGGCTTTAGGACACTATGCCTTGGCAAAACGGACCATTGGCGAGCTGAACGTAACTCGGGCGGAAGAGATCCTCAGTCTCCTCGGCCTCACGGTTACCAATGCCGATATCGGCGGCATCCTTGGCCGCAAGCTGTATTTTTCAACCATGAATGGAGCTGTCTATGTCAGACGGATGGGACGGAAGCCCGCTTCATTACCCGGAGACAAGACATGAAGAAAATCAAGGTGCTGGTTGTTGATGATTCAGCGCTGGTGCGGCAAACACTGTGTGACATACTCAATTCCGACCCCGGCATCGAGGTTGTGGCGACCGCGGGTGATCCCTTCCTGGCGGCGGAACGGCTGAAGACGGTCGTGCCTGACGTCATTACGCTGGACATCGAGATGCCGCGCATGGACGGCCTGACCTTTCTGCAAAAAATAATGAGCCAGCATCCCCTGCCGGTGGTGATGTGTTCCAGTCTGGCGCTAAGCGGCAGTGAAACGGCGCTCAAGGCCATGGAATACGGGGCGGTTGATATCATCACCAAGCCGAAAATGGGCACCAAGCAGTTCATTGAAGAATCGCGGGTGACGATATGCGACGCGATCAAAGGCGCCGCCGCCGCGCGTCTGGGCAGGCGGCCGGAGCGCAGCTCCCTGAAGGAGGTTTCCCCGAAATACACCGCTGATGTGATTATGGAGAAGCCAAGCTCCAAGGCCATGATCCAGACGACCGAGAAGGTGGTAGTGGTTGGGGCCTCAACCGGTGGCACCGAGGCGCTCAAGGTTTTTCTGGAGATGCTGCCGGAAGACACGCCTGGCATTGTCATTGTTCAGCATATGCCGGAAAATTTTACCGCCGCCTTTGCCAAACGTCTCGACTCCACCTGCCGGGTAACCGTCAAGGAGGCCCAGGATAACGATACCGTGGTGCGCGGCCGGGCGCTCATCGCCCCCGGCAATCATCATACCCTGCTCAAACGCAGCGGAGCGCGCTACTATGTGGAAATCAAGGACGGCCCGCTGGTGTCCCGCCATCGTCCATCGGTGGATGTGCTCTTCCGCTCGGCGGCGCGCTATGCCGGCAGGAATGCGGTCGGGGTGATCATGACCGGCATGGGAGACGATGGAGCCCGCGGCATGAAGGAGCTGTTTGATGCCGGCGCCATCAACATCGCCCAGGATGAGGCCAGCTGCGTGGTCTATGGCATGCCGAATGAGGCGGTCAAGCACGGCGGGGTCCACAAAATCATGCCCCTGCAGCTTATCGGCCCCGAGGTCCTGCTGCTGTGCCGAGGGTAATTTAATTGCATCCTCTGCTCCCCTAACCTTATGCAAGCAGCAGAAACAGGACTCCGTTCAAGGCGGCCCAGACGAGCACCAGGATGGTTACGGCTGCGCAACCGATGCCGAGCAACCTGTGACCTGCATTTTCTCTTTTTCGTTCCTGGTATCCCAGCATATAGCCAAGCAGGGCCCCCGCGGCCATACCGCCGCCATGCCCCCAGTTATTAATGCCCGGTACGATCAGGCCAAAAACAAAAATACTGACGGCCCAGCCGCCGACCTGCCGGTAAAGATTGTCTCCGTAGGTCCCCCCGCGGCTTCTGCCGTAGTAAAGCGCGGCCCCGACAAGACTGCACACCGCGGCAGAGGCTCCGATGGTAAAGGGAATGCCGGCCAGAAAGGAAAGGATAAACCCGGCTACCCCCCCCAGGGTGTAGATGGCAAACATCCGGTACAGGCCATATTCGCGAATAATAAGAGGCCCTATCTGCTGCAGAGCGATCATATTGAAAATGATGTGCAGAAGACTGCCGTGCAGATAATTCGCCGACACAAGAGACCACCAGCGATGCAGCTGCAGAATGGAGACGGTGCCGGTCGAACCGAGGATCAGCAGGCTTCTGTTATCCGGTGACAGAAAATGAAGGGGATTGAAGGCAAAACCTGAAGCACGGGGATTCAGCAGCAGGGAAAGCACGTACATGCCGACATTGACATAGATGATGAGAGTGATGATCCGGCCCGGATCGACAAGGCCCGCCATAAGACGATTATTTTTCCACCAGGAGCCGGGTCTGCCTATACCGCAATAGGGACAGATCCGTTCATCCCGGCTGACAAGGCGCCGGCAGCCCGGGCAGAGAATCGAATTTTTAGCGTGCCGCATCATACCCTTTAACTGCTCTCAGCCCCTTCCCGCGCCTGGCAGCATAACGCACATTCGATGTTGTCGCTGCTGCACTTGTCAACCAGCCGCCAGTGACCATCCAGACTCTCTCCCGCATGTTTTTTTCGGCAACTTTCACAGACCCATATTTCTTTTTTTCTGCCCCTGCTGCCTATGACAACATACTGAAACATTTTCATCCGCTGTTATACCAAGTGAGATTGGAGGGGTGCGAAGGCTTTTTTTCTCTTGCACATTCCCGAGGAAAGAAACTTCATGCTTCCTGCAAAAAAAAAACCCCGCATGATGCGGGGTTTTTCGCGGTTACTTACAGAGAATTACTTCTGTACAACATTCTGTGCCGCCGGGCCCTTGGGGCCATCGACAACGTCGAAAGTAACACGGGCGCCTTCAGCAAGAGATTTGAAACCTTGGGCCTGAATAGCGGAATGATGGACAAAAATATCCTTACCGCCGTCCTGCTCAATAAAACCAAAACCCTTAGCATCGTTGAACCATTTAACTTTACCTTCTGCCATTTTGCAACACTCCTTGAAAACTTTGGGCCATATGGACCGCTTGATAATTTGTCCGATTTACCGAATGAATAAACCGGTTTGCAGCTTGCCTGTTAAAACAAAAAACCGCACATCCTCTTTGTCGAGATTGTGCGGTTATCTTTTTTTAGTATTTTTTTACTACAAACAGCTACTGCACATTTATTATTATATATTAACACCTTCCCATAGCAAAAAGCTATGATTTTTTTTACAATGATAAATATAAATCGGATGGCGCGAACTAAATGGCCGCCCCCAACACGGCAAGCGGGAACAACAAAACAGGAAAGAGGATTTCATGAAAAGGCAAGAGACATGAGTGAAGGTGCTTTTCTTATGCCTTTTGCCTATCGCCGATTGCCTCATCCCCGATGCATGAAAACAGGGCTTTCACAAAAAGTAATAAAGAGTGACACATATGGCTCAACCAATATATCTGGATTACAACGGCACCACACCCCACGCCCCCGAGGTTATCGAGGCCATGCGCCCTTTTTGGGAACAGGAGTTCGGCAACCCGTCAAGTTCCCACTGGTACGGCATCGCCCCCCGGCAGGCGGTGGAAAAGGCGCGGCGCCAGGTGGCGCACCTGCTGAATTGTGAAGCCGACGAGATCATCTTCACCAGCGGCGGCACCGAGTCGAATAACCACGCCATCAAGGGCATGGCCATGCACCTCAGGGACAAAGGCAACCATATCATCACCAGCAGCATCGAACATCCGGCTGTCCTTGAGGTATGCCGGGCTCTTGCCGCATACGGCGTGGAAACCACCTACCTGCCAGTCGACCGCCAGGGACTCGTCACTCCCGCCGAGGTGGAGAAGGCCATCCGTCCGGAAACCATTCTGATCACCATCATGCACAGCAACAACGAGGTCGGCGCCTTGCAGCCCATAGGCGAAATCAGCGAAATCGCCCGCGGGCATGGCGTCGTCATGCACTCGGACGCCGCCCAATCAGTGGGCAAGGTGACGGTTGATGTGCGCGCCCTGGGTCTTGATCTGCTTTCCGTGGCCGGCCACAAACTTTACGCGCCCAAAGGCGTCGGCGCGCTTTTCATCCGCGGGTCAGTGACTCCTGCAAAATTCTGCCACGGGGCCGGACAGGAAAAAGGATGGCGGGCGGGTACGGAAAATGTGCCGGGGATTGTCGGACTGGGCAAGGCCTGCGAAATTGCCGGCCGGGACGCTGCCGACAATTTCAGCCATATGCAGACCCTGCGCGACCGGCTCCATCAAGGTTTAACCGGAAATCTGGGCCAGATTGTTGCGTTGAACGGCCATCCGGAAAAAAGACTGCCCAATACCCTGAGCGTCTCTTTCCGGGGACTTGAGGCACACCGCATTCTGGAGGAAATAGGCCTGGAGGTCGCCGCCTCGCCTGGAGCGGCCTGCCATTCGGACAAGATAGAGATCTCCCATGTCCTGCAAGCCATGGGGGTTCCAGGGGAATGGGCCAGGGGCGCCCTGCGCTTCAGCGTCGGCCGTCCGACCACCGCGGCCCAGATAGACAGGGCCATAACCGTCATCACCAATGCGGCCGGAAAACTCGGGGGGTGAGCCG
The DNA here is from genome assembly GCA_016219175.1 of Deltaproteobacteria bacterium. GTDB lineage: Bacteria > Desulfobacterota > Desulfobulbia > Desulfobulbales > SURF-16 > SURF-16. Next base: position 6,118 of record JACRCD010000028.1, read on the forward strand.
CGCAGGGAAACCATTTCACAAAAAAAGTATCAGCGCAGCTTTTTCAGAAGCTTGTTTATGGCCTCGACTTCAAGATGATCCGGATCGAAATCGCGGCCAAACTCTGCCAGCAGTTCACCATTCTCCTCATCCTCCGGATTTTCCAGGGCAACAAGAAAATCCTCATAACCGGGAATGCCGCCGATATCCTCGGGCGGACAGGCCCGCGCCCCGTCCAGCAGGACGGCATGCTTGACGATCGTCTCTCCGGCCGCAATGACCTTTTCCACTTTAATCTCATGCCGCCATGAATCACCGAAATCGTACTCGTAGATGAATTTCTTCCGGTCCACCTCTTCGATCTCACACAGCTTCACCTTGCCTTCATCCAGCACCCTGACTCCCTCCGAGATATCTTCCGGGGCAGGCGGGGCATAAAAATTCCGGCCGGCAATAAAATGATGCATGTGGCTATCCGTCCAGCCCATGCACCGCTGGATGACCTTATGGAGCTTAGCGAGGGAGATGTTGCCCGGAACCTGCACGCGTCGCCAGATTGGCGGCTTCGCTCCGGTCAGGACGATTTTCAGCTGAAATACCTCGGCCGGTCTTTTTTTAGATTTTACGGACTTCCGCGGAAAATCCACCCTGATTATCTTGCCCATTCTTTTACCTTTCAATAGAGGGGAGGGGTTAATTCTCCCCCACTGTAAAAATACCCGCCGGACCCTGATATTCGACCAGGGTTGCGGTCAGCGCGCCAATCACTATTTTCGCTTTGATTTCCACCGGAATACGGTAAGAATCATCCGTCATCCAGATGAGGGGGGCTCCGGCCTTCTGATACAGCCCCTTGAAGGTCAGGTGCGGTTTGACCCGCAATGTGCTTTTTTTACCCAGGATTGTCTCCAGGGTATCCCTCCCATCCACGGTAATCTCGACCTTATGCCGTTTTTCATCGGCAAAAGCCGGCAAGATGCTTTTCGTTCCCGCCCCAAAGGACATGACCCGTAAAAAAAGAAAGGAACTGAACTCATTATGAACCGGGCCGTCCACCTCGAAAACTTGCGGGGCATCATTATTTTTTCCATAGGTAATGCGGCCAATACCCTGGTCGTACACCGTCGTTTTATTGTTTTTCCGGCGCCCTTCCCGCTGGATCATTTCGTAATGGCGGGGCAGGCGCAGCGCGCCGGTAACCGTTGTTGTAAAGCTATCCTCCACCGGATAAAAAACATCCAGCAACCCCGTTGATTTCACCTTGACACTGATAAGAAAGTGTTCGCCCTCACCTTGCTGTTTCACGACCTGCATGAACAGTTCTCCGGCCGTAACCCCCATCCAGCTTACCGAATAACGCATTGTCTCTTCACCTCCGTAGGCGGTGCGCAGCAGATTCTCATCGGGCAGGGGAAAGTCAGGGGGGAAAAAGGAAGAGGTCGCCCCAGGAAAACCGGCTGTCCCGAGAAAAAGAGCTCCGGACAGGACAATGACCGCCAGCAGACGGGTAACAATGGTCATATTTGCCGATGCAGCTTGACCGGCCGGGAAGCCCTCACTCGGATGTTCAACATCTCCACGCAGACGGAGAAGGCCATGGCAAAATAAACATAGCCCTTGGGAATATGCAGGCCGAACCCCTCACCCATGAGGGTGAAACCAACCAGGATGAGGAAACTGAGGGCCAGCATCTTGATAGTGGGGTGCTTTTCAACAAAGTCGCCTATGGCGGCGGCCGCAAACATCATAACCCCCACGGAGATGACGATGGCCAGGATCATGATCGTCAGATGCCGGGCAAGGCCCACGGCCGTGATGACCGAATCGAGGGAAAAGACGATATCAATGATGGCGATCTGAATAAGCACCGAGGCAAAACCGGCAGCGGTGCTCTTGCGCTCCTCTTCTTCTTCCGGTCCCTCCAGATTGTTATGGATTTCATGGGTGCTTTTGGCCAGCAGGAAAAGGCCGCCGCCGAGCAGAATAAGATCCCGGCCGGATATGGCCTTGGCGAGAACGGTAAACAGAGGCTCAGTCAAGCTCATGACCCAGGTCAGGGAGAGCAGCAGGCCGATCCGGGTCAGCATGGCCAGCATGAGGCCAAAGGACCTTCCGCGCCGGCGCTGCTCTTCGGGCAGACGGCCGGCGAGAATCGTCAGAAAAATAATATTGTCTATGCCGAGAACAATTTCCAGCGCCGTCAGCGTGGCAAGGGCAATCCATGCCTGCGGGTCGTATATCCAGTCCATATTCAGATTTCTTTCCTAATAAAGTTCATTTAAATGCGATATCCCCTTCATGACATTTTTCCGCATCCTTGACTTAAATCAAAGATCCTTTGCCCGGCCATGATTATAATGGAATAATACAACAATCAATGGCGGAGGGTGGCAAAAAAAAAGCAAGCGGACTCCCTTTCAATAACATGCCGAACCAACCAGGAGGCGGGCAATGAAAAAAATAGCATTGGATCAAACAGCCATATTTACGGAAGGTGGAATCAACAAGTTTCTGGTGCATGATTCCCCCTATTTCAAGATCATAAACTTCAACATCAAGGCAGGCCACACCTTTCCGGTCCACTCCCACCAGATAGAAGGCCAGCTCTCCATCCAGGTCGTGGCGGGCAATGGCGAATTCCTGGGCAAGGACAACTCCGCCCTGCCGGCCAACCCGGGAGACATCCTCATCTCCGATATCAGCGAGCCGCATGGGGCCCGGGCTATTACCGATATGCGGATTCTCGTCACCATTGCCCCGCCCATTTAACTCATGAGGCGACGGCGACGATGGCAATATAAAATACCGGGCCAGCGGCTGCAAGCTATAGTACGCCCCGGTAAAAGGCCAGCCTGGCGGCATATGGCCGAAAGATATTGTGCAGCCCGCTTCTTTCCTGCTCGGAAAGCAAGGGCTGAGCCGCGGCAACAGCCAGGGTCCGCACCTCCTCTGCCGTGGCGCAGCCGACAATGGCCACGGTAACCCCGGAGGAGAGGGCATAGCGGATGAGCAGTTCCGCGGTGACACCAAGTTCAGGCAGGATGTAATGGGCTGCCCCCAGAATCTTCATGCCGATAACGGCAATGCCTTTCTGCCGGGCCGCCTCCATGGTATGGGTCAAAAATCCGCCCAGCACTCCCTCAACCGGATTGACCGGCAGCAGAACGGCATCCACCGGCCATTCCCGCACCGCCCTGGTCAGTACAGCCGGATCATGATGGCCCGTGACCCCGATGGCGCGCACCAGGCCGCTTTTTTTCGCCTCGACAAAGGCCTCAAGCGCCCCGCCGGGGCCGGAGATGGTCAGCAGGTCTTCCTCGGTGCGCACATCATGGATCTGCCAGAGATCAAGATACGGGGTGTGCAACCGCTGCAGGGTGGCGGCCAGATCAGCCAGAGCGGAGTCCTTGTCGCGGGAGGCTGATTTGCTGGTCTGAAAAATCGATTCCCGCAGCCCGGGATCGTGTTCCCATATGGATCCGTAATAGACCTCGCTGTCCGAGTAGACCCGGGCCGAATCAAAGTAAGTGACGCCCTGACTGACGGCCTGCCGGATGACCGACTGGGCCTCTGTTCCCCTGCCAAAGGTGCGCAGCACCCCTTCGCCGCCCAGGCCGGCAATCGACACCTGCCGCTGCCCGCCGCCAAAAGAAACAGTCTTCATCCCACCCCTCCCTGGTACAAAAAGATGCCCGCCAGACGCAGTCAGACGGAAAATCCTATTTGATGAAGGAGCAGCAGTAATCCGTCAGCTCCTTGATCCGCAGGCCGAACTTCGAATTGGCCGGCACGTCGAATGACTCGCCGCCCTTCACCTGGCGCCAGCCGGCAGCGCCGGGCAGCAGGACCTCCAGGTCGCCGGCGAGAATCTCCATGATCTCCGCATCCGCCGTGTTGAATTCATAATCGCCGGGCAGCATGACCCCTAGGGTCTTCTTGCTGCCATCCGCGAATATGACGGTGCGGCTGGTGACTTTGCCGCCAAAATAAACATTGGCCTTTTTTACCACTGTGACATTGTTGAATTCAGACATGTGCTTTTCGCTCCCTGTTTGTTTTCCGGTAAATTAAATGTGAAATGTTTGCATGGCAGCAGGAGACAGCCATGGGCCGTGCGAAAATAAATACCATTTTTTACCGAATGCTACAGGAAATAGCAATGGCGTTTTCCCTTCCGCGTCGGCAAAAAACAAGAGCCTACCTAACAGTAGGTTTTTTAATTTTCGTTGTATTTTGCTCTCTTTTACGTATATAATCTCTACAAGAGACAGCTTATTTACCATAAAAAAACACCAGCTGCAAAAAATAGAGGAGATGATCCCCATGAGACAATTGTTGATTCTTGCCGTTCTTTTTTTCATCGCCGGCTGCCATTCATCACCTTCCTATCAGTGGTCGGACAAACCGCTGTCGGACCGGGAAAAAAAAGCTCTGACCGCGGTCATGGATGTCTACCGGCAAAATAACATATCCGTGCTGGATGAATACGGCACGGAAAGACAAGTGGTCGGCGCCCAGATGGGTGTCATGCCAAGCAAGTGCGACATGGAACATGACCGCGACATGCCCGCGGAACATCACGAAGGGCATCATGCAGAGCATCACCAGGGACATGAGGGGCATGAACACCACCACGACATGGAGGAGGGAGCGCAGAGCGAAGATCATCTGGCCACCCTGCTCAGCAAGGCAATGATCGAGAAAAAAAAGGAATACAGCCAGCCGACTGTCATCCTGGAGGAGGAGGTCTATTTCTACAAAACAATCTATGTCGCCACGGTGGATGATAAAACCCTCACCCTGCAAAAAACCGCGGCCAGGGAAGATGCGGACCAAAGAAGCGCTGAACCGGTCGAGCCGTCCCTTCTTAAGGAGATTGCCGGGGCTGCCGGAGGCGCCGTGACGGAAGACCACATCATGTTGCCCTGATTACCGGCGGAAAAAATATTTTCCGCCGGTTGCGAAACCTGGACAAAACACGATTTATTGATTATATATACTCTGTTGACGCGGGCCGGATTACCGGCCCGTTTTTTTTGCCAGATTCGCATATAAGGTAGTAAGAAATTGAGCAGTAAACTTCTGAAAGAGATCAAACGTCGCCGCACCTTCGGCATCATCAGCCATCCCGATGCCGGGAAAACCACCCTCACTGAAAAGCTGCTGCTGTTTGGCGGCGCCATCCAGCTGGCCGGCGCGGTCAAATCACGCAAAACCGCCAACCACGCCGTGAGCGACTGGATGGCCATTGAACAGGAACGCGGCATCTCCGTCACCTCCTCGGTGATGAAATTCGATTACCGCGACTACGAGATCAACCTGTTGGACACCCCGGGCCACCAGGACTTTTCCGAGGACACCTACCGGGTGCTGACCGCGGTGGACAGCGCCCTGATGGTCATTGACAACGCCAAGGGCGTGGAGTCCCAGACCGAGAAGCTCATGGAGGTGTGCCGCATGCGCAACACGCCGGTCATCACCTTTATCAACAAGCTTGACCGGGAGGGCAAGGACCCGCTGGATATCCTGGCGGAAATCGAAGACAAGCTGCAGATCGAATGCACCCCCCTTTCCTGGCCCATCGGCATGGGCAAGACCTTCAAGGGGGTCTACAACATGTACAAAGGCGAGCTGCAGCTCTTTACCCCCAGCCAGGAAAGACGTCCGCAGGACACCATTGTGGTCAGGGACATTGATGCCCCCCTGCTTGACCAGCTGCTGGGCAGGCAGGCCGACAAACTGCGCGAGGATATCGAACTGCTGGAAGGGGCGGCCAATCCCTTTGAGCATGAGGAATATCTGAAGGCGAGCCAGAGTCCGGTATTTTTCGGCAGCGCCATCAACAATTTCGGGGTCAAGGAACTGCTTGACGCCTTTGTCGAGCTGGCCCCCGCCCCCGGTCCGCGCCCCACCACCAGCCGCGAGGTCGCGCCCGAAGAGGACAGTTTCTCGGGATTTACTTTCAAAATACAGGCCAACATGAATCCGGCCCACCGGGACCGCATTGCCTTTTTCCGTATCTGCTCGGGCAAATTCACCCGCGGCATGAAAGTGCGACATCACCGCCTCGGCAAGGAGGTTTCCCTGGCCAACGCCACCATCTTCATGGCCCAGGATCGCACCAACATTGAGGAGGCCTATCCCGGAGACATCATCGGCATCCATAATCACGGCACCATCAAGATCGGCGACACCTTTACCGACAAGGAACCGCTGAAATTCACCGGCATTCCCAATTTCGCGCCTGAACATTTCCGCCGGGTGCTGCTGAAAAACCCGCTGAAGATGAAGCAGCTGAACAAAGGGTTGATCCAGCTGGCGGAGGAAGGGGCGGTCCAGCTCTTCCGGCCGCTCATGGGCAGTGATTATATACTGGGAGCGGTAGGCGTGCTGCAGTTTGATGTGACCATGGCGCGGCTCAAGGCTGAGTATAGTGTTGACGCGGTTTATGAAGGGGTAAATTATGCCACGGCGCGCTGGATAAGCTGCGCCGATGTTAAAAAACTCGAGGAATTCAAGCAGAAGAAACAGGCCAACCTGGCTTTCGACGGCGAGGGGCATCTCGCCTTTCTGGCCTCCAGCGAATGGAATCTGTCCCGCACCATGGAGCTGTTTCCGGATATCGTTTTCCATAAAACCAGGGAGCATAGTTAAACCCCCTGGTTCAATAGGCAAAAAAAGAGAGGAATAAAGTTATTTTCCTCTTTTTTTGCTTGCAATATTTCAGCAATTAATTAAATTATAAAAAACTTAAATGATAAAGTATTTAGCCTGACAACGAAAAAATCGGAGCTGCCATGAAAGAAAAACAATCCCGCAAAATCACCCAGTGGCTTATGGCGCCACTTCTTCCCCTGATCATTATCGGAGGGTATTTCCAGCCTTATCTCGGCTATGTGGCGCTGGCCATGATGCTTCTCATGTTTATCCTGGCCCTGTTCCGCGGCAGATTCTACTGCGGATGGATCTGCGCCATGGGAGCTTTTCACGAGAGGGTGTTATCGTTAGTCAGCCGCAGGAAGAAAATGCTGCCCGTTTTCAAGGCCGGCTGGTTCAGGTGGCTGCTCTTTGCCCTGATGATGGGGCTGCTGACTTTGCGGCTTATCGCCGCGGAAGGCGATCCGGAAAAAATCGGGGCGGCCTTTGTCATGATGTGGACCCTGTCCACGGGCCTGGCCATCTTTATCGGTATGATCTGGAAGCCGAGATCGTGGTGCAGCCTCTGCCCCATGGCGACCTTTCAGGGACTCATCGCCCCCTGCAATTATCTGTTGCAGGTGGCGCCGTCGTGCAAGGAATGCGGGATCTGCCGGAAAAGCTGCCCCATCGAGACCAGCCCGGCCTCTTTCAAATCACAGGGATTTGTCACCAGCAGTGAGTGCATGCGCTGCGGCAACTGCACGGTGAACTGCCCCACCGGCGCCCTGGAATTCCAGAAGAACCGGCTCAAGGGCTGCACCCTGTTCAGCTCCCTCGTCCGCAAATTCCGGCCCTCGCCGGAAAATGAGAGTAGTTTTTCTTTCGATTCGCGGAAAATATAGGAACCGTCCGAGGGGCCGAGAACAACGCCTATTTTTTCGTAAGGTGCGCAACGGCTGTTTGTTGCGCACCCGGACGGAAACGCCACGATAAAACCGGTGGGCATGATGAACCCATGCCCACCCTTCTACCCGGCTTATGCTCTCGTAATCAGACCGCCTCGGGATAAGGGAAATCGGGGTGATCAATCAGCTTGAACATGCGCTGCTTCTTTACGGTGTGCGCATCATGGAAATTGACCAGTTTTTCAATGGCCTCCAGCACCTCATCCTCGGTCGCCTTGCGCAGAATGCGGCGGCCGACCTTGGGATACGGCCCGCCCTTGCCGCCGACATACACCTCAAAGCCCGCCCTGGTGGCCATGACCCCGATATCCGTCGTCAACACCCCGGAACAGGAGAGATTGCAGCCTGAAACAGCAATCTTGAATTTCGGCTTGGTAACGGCCTTGTCCTTGAAACGCGCCAGGATGGCCTCCGAAAGTTTTTCCGTATCAATAATGCCCAGATTGCAATGGGGCATCCCTACACAGACCCGCGGCAGGGGGAATTTTCCCGGCCCCTTGAACTGAGCCCCCAGGGCGGCAAGTTCCCCCTTGATGGCGTCGGCGCTTTCGTCAGGAACATTGATCAGCCGCAAATTCTGGACGGTGGAAAGATAGACGCCGAGGTTATATTGCTCGGCCAGATCCCGCGCTTTGCCCATGATGTCCAGAGGCAGGCGTCCCGCCGGTAGCAGCACTGTAATATTCATAATGTTTTCCCACTGTTGATTTAATAACCGGGCAAACAGAGCAGACAAAAAAAACAGCCAAATCCCCTCGCGCCCCTCACCCTTTCCTGAAAATTCTATACCCGAATTTTAATGGTCTCGCAACAACTCACACGGGTTGCCATCCACCTGACAAATATCAATAAATTACCCTCGCGCCGCCGGAGGCCGAGGACCTTTTTACCTGGTTGTCAATTTTTCCGTTCTTTCAAAAAGAATTTTATAGCCCTTTCAGCCATCTCCGGTTAAATAACGATTCTTACAGAAATTACAGGAGAAGATAAAATGGGACATCACGCAAATAACCCGTACGGGTCAGGTGACAAGGCGGTCAGGGCAATTGACCGCAAGAGAGAGCAGGAACGAAAAATCATGCTCTCAGCGGCATTCAAATTCGCCGATGAGCTGGCTCAGAAGCTTGTGCAACGCCTGCTGGATCAGCATATCATCGAAACCACCTCCGACAGCGCCATCAGGGAACTTTTCGCCAACCTGCTGCGCAATCTGCAGGACATGGAAGATTTTGACCTCCAGTTCAAAATCGCCCCGCTCAGGAAACTGGCGCCCAATCCGAACTTCATGAGTCTTTACTTCACCCAGTACATCATTGAAGATCTGGTCAACCATCCCAAGATTGATGATGTATTCGGAGATGACGTCGACGTGTACAAGGCAGTTGATTCGGTATTGGACAAGATACGCCCCACCGATCTGTAACATTTTTCCAGAGCCATGAGTCCGCAGCATCCTTCCCGCATGCCCTGCCTGGTATTTGCCAATACCAAAGGCGAAATCCAGGATTTTCCGGAGCTTGAGATGGCGGGCCGCAGCGGCTCCTGGTTTTTCAGACCGGAACTTGAAGATATTATTCCCTTGCCCCAAGGGAGCGAACTTTTTGTCCTGCCCCAGAGAATACCCATCGGCATGGAAAAAAATTCCGGCGACCCTGTCCTGCTCGACGAAAATCCCTATACTTCCCGCGATGGCATTCAGGCTGTGGCAGCCTTCATGGCCCCGGCCCACACCGCCATATTTACCGCGGCCTATGAAAAAAAATCTCCGGACGTGGACCCCCTTCCCCTCTTCGCTTACACTGCGGTGGGCTGGCTCGATGAGCGCTTCTGGGTCTGCGGATTCCGCAGCGATGAGGACATCCGCCAGGACAGCGCCGGCTTTCAGCCCGGACGGATCAGAAAAGAGACGGAAAAGAAATTAAAGGCTTTTCCCCATAACCGGCTCATTCAACACCTGGGCAAATGCTGTCTGGCTTACAGCTGTCCGGCCGCCAAGAACTACTTTCTCGGCCGCTATGAAGCGCCCCTGCCCACCTCGCCCGGCTGTAACGCCCAATGCGTGGGCTGCATTTCCCTGCAAGCCTCGGGCTGCTGCCCCTCCACCCAGGAGCGCATCAAATTTATCCCCACCCCGGCGGAGATTGCTGAAATAGCCGTGCCCCACCTGAACTCGGCCCCGCGTCCCGTGGTCAGTTTCGGCCAGGGCTGCGAGGGGGAACCGTTGCTGCAGGCCGATACCATTGAAAAAGCCATCCGTCTCATCCGCGCGCAGACCGGCCGCGGCACCATCAACCTCAACAGCAATTCCAGCCTGCCTGAGGCCGTGGCCCGCCTGGCCGCGGCCGGACTCGATTCGATCCGGGTCAGCATGAACAGCGCCCGCAAAGGGTGTCACACCCTCTATTACCGGCCCCAGGGCTTTGATTTCAAGAACGTGCTGGAATCGATCCTGACCATGAAAAAGGCGGGACGCTTTGTCTCCCTCAACTATTTCATCCTGCCCGGTTTCACCGATGATCCGGAGGAGTACGCCGCCCTGTGCGACCTGGTTGATCTCTACCGGCCCGATCTGATCCAGCTGCGCAACCTCAACATGGACCCGGACTGGTATTTCGAGGTGGTGCAGCACCCGGCTAAAGAAAAACCCATGGGCATGCGCAACTGGCTGGCCCAGCTGCGCCTGCGCTTTCCGGAACTCAAATTCGGTTACTTCAACCCACCCCTGCGCTGACCTGAAATTCCCGGCTCTTCGACGTTTCGTCTGGATTTACCGGAGGGATGAAACCGGAAGATTATTTGATTTTTTCAGATGTTCGCTGGGGCAATCCCAAGGGTTGAACGGCTCAGAGCTAACCGGCCGGCTGTTTTTTGGCGGTCCGCGTTGAGCGACTGGTTCGGCCCTCGGCTTTTCGCGCTTTCGTTTCTTTGACTAGCCTCAACTCAAGACGGCACCCGAGGGCGTTGGCGTATTTTTGGAGGGTGGCGAGTGATGGAGAGTGTTTCCCCCTGCCGGATTCCAGACGTGCGACCGCGGACTGTGTGGTGCCGATGCGTTCGGCAATTTCCGCTTGTGTGACTCCAGCGGCCGCGCGCGCTTTCAGAAACTCGTCCAGAAAAGCAAATTCCTCGCCAAGCCGGTCGTATTCGGCTTTTACGTCTGCGCGCTCAAGTGCGCGGGCTTTAAGCTCTTTATGTGTGAGCATTTTTGATCTCCTTCATCCTCCGTCGCGCGATTGCGAGTTCTTTGGGCGGAGTTTTGTCCGTTTTCTTTATGAATTGGTGCAGAATCACGATCTTCTTGCCGGCCGCAGTACAGTAGAACACTCGCGCGATTCCTTCGGCACCCTTTAGCCGCAACTCAAACAGGCCGTCACCCATGGCGCGTGTATGCGGCATGCCGAGGTCCGGGCCGTAGAGCTCCATGCGGTCGGAATAGCGAAGGAACCGGCCAAGAAAGCCGGCCGGCATTGCAAGAATTTCTTCCTGCAGAGAGTCGCTGCAGTAGGTAATTACCCAACTCATATGGAAATTATAGCGTATTTGCGATATCTGGTCTAGGATATTGTCAGACTTTCTTTTTGAGGTCGGGAGGCGTGGGGACGTCCATGAAATATTAAGTTTCTGATGTTGCCCATCGTACATTTTTATAGTTTCAGATGTCCGATATGGCAACCGCAAGGGTTGAACGTCCGAGAGCGTAGAAGCGAGCAGAGTGGAGACAGTATGCCGCGCATTGTTAGTGTTTTCAACAGAGCTTGACTTCTAATTCGCCTATTGCCTGGTCAAATATTTTATCCAAAACTGGAATTGGAGTTTGTGCATATGAGCCTAAGTGCATGTCAAACAAATACTTCTTCTTCATTGGATCAGAGTTATCCTCAGCTGCTTTTTTGAGGATCTCCGATATGATATTGCCGTTAGCAATGACAACCTTTATTAATTCCTCGAAGCTTTTCACCGAGGTGAAAAAGATGTTCCGAAGCGAAACGCATGTGCTATCAATGTTCTTTGCAGTAGTGTAAGTTTGGAGTGGCTCCGCTAAAAATTCATTCCACAGGTCTTGGCCATCACTCAGGTACATTTCCTTGTACGTGACAACTATTGCAAATAACGCTTTATCTTTGAGAATAGTTCTGCCTTCCTCAGTGTTTTTCAGTAAATGACCAAACTCGTATATCTGTTCAAATGACTTGATAATACTGGTTTTAAGTTGAGTTGTCAAAACCGCGTTGGTAGGATTTATTTGAGCATAAGGATGCATTTCAACCCCTTTAACCTCTATTAAGACCACAGCATCACAAAGCTCAAGCACCGCATCGCATACCCTCCTCTTCTTGAAAATTTCTTTCAGCCTGACTTCCGGAATGTAGGATAAATTATTTTCATCCATAAGTCGGTTAATGTAATTCTCGAATATGACTCCAAAGGCTTGGGTAAAGTCGCGACCTTGTGCATCTTTTAGTTTGTCATAAATCGCATGCTTGATTTTTTCTTGCAATACGTATGGCGAGTAGCAGTAATATCTATCATTAATTCTAAGAAATGGGTACTGCTTCAAAGGAGTTTGCTCAGTCAGTTGTAAAAGCTTATCTTCCGTATTTTCATAATGTCGTTCAAAAAATTGTTTAGTATCTTCCACAGAAAGAGCAACAAGAAGGAAAAATGATTCTATGACCTTTTCACTAAAGCCCAAGGGAGCAAACCACTCTTTAGTTATATAGTTTCTACCACTGACATCGATAAACCCCGACCATGCTGATAACAGCATTTGAAGAAATGTGTTTATTTCTAGCCCTGTGATGGCTAAGAATTCTTCATTCAGTTTGGCGGCAGCGGCACCATCAAAGATCAGGAGCTGTCTCGCTAGGTCACTTGATGTAATCGATCGCTGAAACCAAAATTGCTGAAATGCCAGTGTTCGCATGAACTTGCTGGCACCACCTTTCTCTCCATTAAAAAAACGGGATTCTTTTGCAAGTTCATTGACGTAATCCAGGGCACAATTAATGTTTTCTATCGTTGCTGTCTTGTTACTATTTTTCCCGCCTTCTAAAAATGCAATTTTTATCAAATACAAAAGACCCCAAGGATAGTATCCTCCGTTCGCATAGACAGCGTTTTTGCTTATCTCATGTAATTTTGTAATGCATGGTAATACAATGGATAACGGGTCGTAATTCCTTATCTTATTTCGTAAAACTTTATAATCTTCATAACTTGCCATTGTTTCTCTATCTATTTCTTGTTGTTCAAAGTCGAGGGTAACCTGCCGTGAGTAAACTGAAAGTTGCTTTCAATTGCGTAAACACTATGGTTGCTACACCCAAAAAACTGACGTGCTCGCGGTCAGCATTTAACCATCGGTTAGGATTTTAGTGGAATTTCTTTTTCTGTATGAACATAAATATCCACATCTGTATTTTTAAAAATTGAAAAAATAGCCTGTGGATTTAACGCCATACCTAGCTCGACAATTTTCGAAACTTTTTCTTTATAATCGTCTGATTCAACGACGGTGTGATGCACGATCTCTGATTCTCTTGACCCATAAGCACACCCGACAATTCCTGTTTGTCTTTTTTCGACTCCTTCAAATTTAAGATGACAGATCAAAGGTGAGCCACTCATACCAAACAATACCGGAAAACTTAATTCAAATGAGTCAGGGTAATTGTCATCTCTTGAAATACCAGTAATGTACCCCCGGAGATATCTTTGTCTAAATGGTAATTTTTCAGGGCCTATCGGTTCATTTACATACCCATACACCTCAACTTCACTGCCTAAATTTATTAATGTCTCGTCGATGAAAGGCCAAAAAATGTTTATTGAAGGAGGCGATATGCTTTTGCACAAGGCAATGTCGTATTTAGAAGAAATATGTATAATTTCAATTTCAGTTTCTTGTTTAATTCCAAGTTGATAACTAATAATTTTTTCATTTTCAAGCAGAGAACTAATAACATGATTACACGTAATAAGATGGCCTTTGCTATCGATATAAAAACCCGTTCCTAAAAAACGAAATTTGTTGGGGTTATTTCTTGGAATTGCAAGAAGCGGAACAATTATATCCTCTACATACAACTCATTTTCCATTTCCATATTCATATTTTCACATCCTAACCAGTTATCAGCTAGACGGATAATCATAACACTGCTTTGTTTACCCGGCCAATACGAAAAAAAATGACGTAACCATAATATTTCATTCAATTTAGCAAATGACTAATATGCGCTCCGCGGATGAGTCGTTGCCGCCATGCCGCCATTCGTTTCCTATCTCTCTGACACCTTAAACAATTCAATGCCATCCCGGCAAAAAAGGCGGCCTCACTACTCACCGATATAGAGGCCGAACTCCTCCCGCACTGCCTGGATGGGGATGGCGAAGCCGATACCCTGGGTGTCCCGCAGGATCATGGTGTTGATGCCGAGCACCCTGCCATTCTCATCCACCAGCGGGCCGCCGCTGTTGCCCGGGTTGATGGGGGCATCGGTCTGGATGAACGACTGACCGTCACGCTCCCGGAATCCGGAGATAACACCGCTGGTCACCGTGTGGCGCAAACCGGACGGGCTGCCGATGGTGTACACCCGGCCGCCCTGCGCCATCCGTTGCGAGCCAACGTCCTGCGGTTTGAGCACCGGGGCGTTGTAGCAGTGCACCGAAAGCAGGGCAAGGTCGGTGCGGTCACTGAGGCGCACCGACTGCACGGCAAGCTCGGTGCCGTCGATCAGGGTCACCCGGACATCCGCCGGTTTGACACTCTTGCCCATCAGCTGAAGCTGCTTGGTCTCTTCCTGATGGATGGCGGTGTACTTGGCAACCTCCTCCCGCCTCCGGCGCAGCTCTTCCTCTATGTCCCGCTTGAGCACCCGATCTGTCACCCTGGCCAGTTGCCCCTCCACCCGCTCGATGTTGCGGCGCTCCCGCTCCAGATCGCCGGCCAGCTTGTCAACATTGGCCTGGAGGGTTTTGAGGGCGGCGGAGTCCATCCGCACCACATGCAGGTTGGTGACGATAGAGCCGTTGGCGGTGACGAAGAAACCGGAGCCGCCTCCCCAGGGGGTCTTGATGGAGACCGTGGCGTTGCGCGCCTCCTCCACCGGGTTGGCGGGGGGAAAGGCGGCTGCCAGCTGCCCGGCCAACCCTTCGGGGCGGGAGTCAGCCGGGAGCGCCGGCGGGACGCCCTTGCGGTTTTTTTCCACTGGTTGCGGCTCCGGTTGCGTCTCCGGAGAAGAGACCTCCACCGCCACCTGGCCGGGCGGCGGAACAACGCGCTCCCCCTGCAACAGATACCAGCCGGTGGCGGCCACAATCAACAGCACCCCGGCCGCCAGCAGCCCTTTATTCCTTGGCCTCTCCCGGGGCGACATTTCGGATGACGGCTGTTTTGCATGGAGTTCCCCGGCTTGCCGGGCCATCCGAGAAGACTGGTAGCGGGCAAAAATCAAGCCGCAGCGTGGGCATTCAACTTCACTCTCTCCATCATGGCCGCATTTCGGACACTGCATCGCTCCCCTCCGTTATTGTCAAACCGTGCCTGTTCGCCGCAGGGCACACCATTTTTTTCCTGAAAACCGCGGGTTAAATGGCCCATACCCTCCTCTAACCCTATGTGATAGTATAAATTATTTTCCCGGCACATCCAATATGTTACTCCTATAATAATTTTAATATGAAAGCGGACCACCCTTCTCATTACCCATGCAGAAACAGTGCGCTTTCCTGTTTCGTTGAGGCTTGCCGGGCCGGTCCAGCTTCGGCAACGCTTTCCGGTACTCAAATTCGGCTATGTCAATCCTTGCCTGCGATAAAAAAAGACGGGATCACCCTGGGCGCGGCCCGCTGTTTCCTCTGTTTACCCCCATCCTCTCCTCCCAAACCGAGAAAAGTTTCGCTTTATTTGCTGCATTTTGGGGAAAACGTTCTATTATTTATTGTAGGGTAACACGAAATCCGTGCACTTAAGGTCCCATCCTATTCCCCAAAAGAGGAAGCAGGCCGATGAAAAAAAAAGGTGATATCGTGTCCGTCTCTCCTCCCATCCAGCCGAGCAAAAGCCTCTACCTGGCCCGGGAGATCAAGGACACAAGGATGCACTACTCGCTGCGCCAGACCTATCGCGACGAAGCAGGCGGTCTGCTGCTCCATCGGGAAATCTTTGCTCTGGGGGATAGCCCGCAACAGTTTATCATCTACCTGGGCGACCACGGCTATGGCCTTGACGACGCACTGACGGAGGCCATTTCTCCCTATATTGCCGGCGACGGGGCGGAGATGGCGGAAAAGCTCCTGTGGCCCTTTGTTCGAAAAGAGGTCCGCGCCAAACTCGAGCCCTTCATGAACCGGGGCGGCCGCCCGGCCATCACCAAGGTGACCGCCGAGGAACAGGCGGCCATTGACCGGGAAATCCACCTCTTTGACCGGCGCAGGCTCCATTTTCTCTGGTACGGCGCCATTGACCAGAGCGGCCTGTACCGGATGCCGGCCAAACTGTGCCGCAAGCTGCTGGGCAAATCGCGGGATGAGAAGGAACAGTATTTCATCGAAAGGGAACAGGTCTTCCATGCCGACCAGGTGAAGGAATATCTGTTTACCATCTTTGATCTCCAGCGCCATTTCAGCCAGTCCTATGCCCGCATCATGCCCCAGGGCCTGGACCAGGATGAGCTTGACGGATTCATGGTCGAGGAACTCTGCCGTCTCAATGAGGACAAGGAGTTCTGGCTGGGCATGGATAAGGCAGCCGGCCTGCGGCCCTATCTCATCCGTTATCTCATCATGTTTTTTGATTATGATTTCAGCGCCAGCCAGGCCCTTGACGACTACATCAGACAGTTCTTGAACAGCCACCGGCAATTCCGTTTTCCGCAAAAAAACAAGCCGATGGACATGAACAAGGCCAGCGAGATATTCGGGGAACCGGCCGAGAGTCTGGCTAAAATGAACGATCGCGAGCTGACCCGCCTTTACCGGCGGCGGGCTAAAGAGCTGCATCCCGATACGGGCGGGGAGCATGATAAGTTTGTCCGGCTCAAGGAGGCCTTTGAAGCGTTGCTTCGCAAACGCTGAAAGCAAACCTGGACTCTTTGCAAAACCGGAGAAATCGATTACATAGTGGTATCAATTTTCTCGCAGCTTAAGCTGCGCCATCAAGAGTCACCACAGCAGTACGAGGAAATATCATGGAAAAAAAGCCGATCCGTCTTGCAGACTGTTTCAAACATTACACCCTTGACCAGGACAAGGTCTGCACCCCCACTGAAACTATCAAGCGCTTCAAGGAAAGACTCCAGGAAGTGCAGCTCGATGTGCTGAAAGAAGTACGGCGCATTGACAACGGCCGTCTGGACATTCCCGTCTATTTCAGTGTCTGCGGCAAGGACGCCCTGGCCACCATCGGCACCAAAAAACAGATGGGCAAGGGCAGCACCCCGGAGCAGTCCCAGGCCAGCGCCTGCATGGAGCTGGGCGAGCGCTTCAGTTTTTTTTCCTTCATGAAAAATCCGGACAACTTCATCCATGACACCTACGCCAACCTGAAGAAGTCAAACTATCCCCTGTTGCCCCTGCAAACCATGTTGCAGTCGGTGCACGACACCACCACCGGCGTCGCCACCCTGGAAAAACTTATTGACAACGTCCCCATCCAATGGACCTGGGCCACCAATCTGAACAGACAGGAGGAGGTGCTGGTTCCATTCAGCTGGTTTTACGCCATCAACGAATTCAACGGCCCTTCCGCCGGCAACTCGCTGGAAGAGGCCATCAGCCAGGGGGTCTGCGAGGTGGTCGAGCGTCACGTTTCGGCGGTGGTCAGCCACGATAGACATCCGGTTCCGGCCATTGACACCCTGTCCATCATGGACCCCATCGCCCGCGAACTGCTGGCCAAATTCACCAGAAACGGCATTGAGGTCCACCTCAATGATTTCACCCTGGACACGGGTATTCCGACAGTTGGGGCACTGGCCATCGACCGCTCGACCTTCCCGGAAAGCAGCGAGATCGTCTATACGGCCGGCACCACGCCCAACGCGGAAAAGGCGGTGATCCGCGCCCTTACCGAGGTGGCCCAGCTGGCCGGAGACTTCAACTCAAAAGCCAATTATGTGGCCAGCGGGCTGCCCAAACCCCTGTCCATGGATGAGGTTCCCTATCTCACCCATTCCGGCCGCAGCGTCACCATCGAGGAGATGCCCGATCTGTCCGACGACAACATCAAGGTGGAGCTCGAAAATTGCCTGGCGGCCCTGGCCAGAATCAACCTGGAGGTGTACATTATCAACGTCACCCACCCGCGGCTGAACATCCCGGCCATTTACACCATCATCCCGGGCGCCCATTTCCGGGAACGGTCCCGCATCAATAACGTGGGCCTCTTTGCCGCCAAGCTGGTGGCGGAAAAAATCGCGGACCCGCGCACCTGCCGGGAGAGTCTGCTGGCCATGCAGGAGGTGCTGCCCCAAGCCTATTATCTTGAATTCTATCTCGGCCGCAACCTCATGGAAACCGGCCAGATCGAGGAGGCCCTGCATCATCTGCACAGGGCGCTCACCCTGCGGCCCGAAGAGGAGGACATCCCCTATATCTACTCCTACATCGGCGACGGTTTAAAGAGCATCGGCCGCTTTGACGAGGCCATTGCCGCCATCCGGCAGGGATTGGACCATGACGAGGAACGGCCCGACATGCACAACATCCTCGGCGTCTGCTATTTCAAGCTGGGCCAGCATGACAAGGCCATCAGCCATTTCCACCGGGCGGTGGAACTGGCCCCCACCTCAGCCATTGATTACGCCAACCTCGGGGTCAACTACCGCAAAATCGGCAAGACGGGCGAGGCGGCCAAATACCTTGAGCTGGCCCTGTCCATGGACCCCAGCATCGAATTCGCCAGGGAACAGCTGGCGGCCTGCCAAGGGTAGGGACGGAAGCACACCGGCCAGGAAACCCTTGAACTGCCCGCGGGGTGCGACACGACTGTGTCCCGCACCCCGCGGACCTGATTGATTCAAACGGCCCGGCCTGGCGCAGGCCGTTATCATACCACGCGCCTTCCTCTTACGGACCGAGCCGGGATGAAGCAATAATTTCAGCTTTCCTTGCCTGATGCATGTAACTGCTGTTGTTCCTCAATCTTTTTAACCACGTCTTTTGCCACCTCAAGTATTTCCATGGCGGTCCGCACCTCCTCGCCCAGGAACAGTTTCAGCCCGGCGATCAGGGGTTCGAGATGGTTTGCCGCAGGTGAGTTGACGAGCAGCTCAAGCGCCTCCTTTGCCAGCCCTCGGGCGGCAAGGCCGGTGAACAGCTCGATGGCGTCCTCGATTGTGTCCTCAACAACAGCAGGGTCCTGAAGGTATTTCCCCGCCGCCTCCAACGCTTGGCCGCCCTTGCCGAACTGGCAGAGGATGAAAACCAAGGCATGATAATTGTTATGGAACCCTGCGAGTCCCAGGAATTGTTTTATTGCGTGGGGCAAAGCTTCTTCTGCCTCCTCAGGCCAGTCAAGTCTGCCGAGTGTGAGTCCCTTGTTAACAAGTGCCAATGCCACTTTCTCCGCCAGTTTCATTTCCTTCCTGCCGACATAGCGGCGTACCACCTCATCATAGGCAACTATTGCTTCGTCGAACCTGTCAAGTCTGCAAAGGGTGATTCCTTTACTAATAAGAGCCAATGCCACTTTCTCCGCCACTTCCATTTCATCCCTGCCACCGTTGCGTCTCACGACCTCGTCATACACGGCAATTTCTTCTTCAAACCTGTCAAGCTTGCCGAGAGCAACCCCCTTATTGCCAAGAGCGACTGCCACTCTCTTTGCAAGTTCTTTTTCCTCCCTGCCGCCGTATCGCTGCACCACTTCGTCGCAGGCTGTTATTGCTTCGTCAAACCTGTTGAGCAGCCGGAGGGTAATGCCCTTGTTAACATGGGCTCGGGACACTTCATGCAAAAATGGCAATGTCTCCATGCTGCCAAACCGGATGACGGCCTGTTCAAACATGGCCAATGCTTGTTCGAGATTTCCTCCCCAAAAAAATTGCCCACCCTGCTCGTTTATTTTGCGAACCTCCTCCAGTTCGACCTCCTCGCTAACAGGCTCTTCTTTTCCCTCTCCCGCCACCCTCTCCGCGGTCATGAAATTTCTCAGCGATTCGTCAAGATAGGGAGACTCCAGAAAACTCCTGGGCGTGGACTCTATGATTCTATTGATGAGCTGCCGGTCCCGGACCGATTTGATGATTTCCCCGTAAGCCGTGTAATGATCCCGGCACAGTTCCGGGGCCAGCCGGCACGCCTCTTCGGCCAGTATCCTGGTGGCTGATTCAGGACCGTACATGGCGACCATGAAGGTTACGGTCGCCCTGACCCGGTCGGCTGACCTGCCCCGTCTGCGCATGAGATAGTAAATATTGTAGATCCCTTCGGCGATTCTGTACCATTTGGTCTTCTTGCTGCGCGACTCGACGACCACGTCGCCCCGGCCGGCAAGCCGGTTCAGCAGGGAGCTGGTCTTGTTGACATCAAGCCTTGCAATGCGGGCGATCTCGCGGGCGGTTGCCGGTTTCCACAGTTCGGCCAGGCTCAGATACACCTTTCTCTCAATGGACGGCATATGGTCGATACGGCTCTTGAAATAATCGGTATGGTCGTCGATCAAATCGACCAGATCATCAAGAAGCTGCCTGAAGGAACGGTGGGCGCCGAATTTGGCGATAATGGCAAGCAGACGGGGATTGCCGCCGGTGAGGATCCGTATCGGCCTGATCTGGTTGCCGGGAAGCCTCCCGCCAGTCACCAGTTCCCAGACGACATTGCATTCTTCATCATCCAGGGGTTTAAGCTCATGCATCTTGAACATTTCAAACATAGCGTGGGAGGGATTTTCAATGTCCTCAAACCGACTGGTGGCCGTGGCCAGCAGCATGAGCCGCGGCTCGTTGATCAGGGTATGGCGCATCTTCCATGCCTCGCCGTCACTTGCCAGGTCGCCAAACAGCATATTGAGATTTTCAACGATCAGCAGAATCCTCTTGCCCCGGCTGTCGGCAAAATCAAGCAGCTGCCAGAGCGGGCGCTCTCCCAGCCTCTGATCGTCGAGTTCGTCTCGCATCTCATGGTAGGCGCGCAGCCATTTTTCCTCACCGGTCTGATCAGCCAGATGAGACAGGGCCTCAAGCCAGAAATCAGCAGCCGAGGTAGCCCGGTAGCTTTCCTCGGAAAAAACCAGGGGATACCACTGGCTGCGCAGCCCGGCGTCCCGCTCAATTTCCGCGGCCACGCGCAGGGCCAGGGTTGTCTTGCCGCTGCCCCGCGGACCTGTAACCAGAACGTGTTGATTGGAACTTGTCGTATTTTCGCTGATGATCCTGATGATCATTTCGAGATCAACCTGGCGAACCACGAAGTTGTTGATCAGCTCGGCCTCGGAAAGAAATGAGGGGTTGTATTTGACGATACGTCGCGCCATGGCTAGATCCCCCTCTCCAGGACCGGCACATGAAACAAGCCGTAGCGCTTTTTCCACCAGTCCTGCAGAAGATGGGACGCAAAGACATAGCCGCCCTTTCCTGCCTTGAGGTAACCGTCGTGCTCCAGCACCCGCAGGATCTCCTCTTCCGCCTCCCGGGCACTGCTTTGCGCAAACTCATACTCTTTTTGCAGGGCGGCCAGCGCCTGCCGGCCGAGACAGCCGGTGACCGCCGTCTCGGTAAGTATCTCCAGGGCCAGGGGGTAGATCTCAAACCCCAGCACGAGCTTTAGCCGGTCTTCATAGTGGGTGAGCTCCGCATGGCCGCGAATGCCGAGCATCTCATTTTCGTAGATGTCGTTTACTTCATCGGGGAAGAAATCCATCCTGCCCCTGCGTTTGCACCGGTCATGAACATGGGAGAAAAACATCTGCACATGGTGGGGAATGCAGCAACCGAGCCTTTTTGCCATGACTGCTTCGGCCTTGTCCTTGAAGTGGATACCGTATTCGTTTGCCAAGGCCCGCAGGCATCCCGCGGCAATCTCTTCATCCCAGGGCTTGAGGTCAAAGGGCTGAAAGTTGTTGATGGTCGCACTCAGCCCGGCCTGCCGGAGTATCGGTTCAAAGCCGATGCTGCCGGAAAGGACAATGCGCACCTTTCCCTGATGCAGAAGACTGTTCTTTCTGAGCCAGGACATGAATTGGTCCACCCTTGCCCTGCTTTCGCGGGTTATCCTGAAGTCTTCGCCCTTGAGAATGCGGTTGACCATGAGCGGCACTTCATCGATCAGCAGCAGAACAGGCTTATCGATCCCCGCCAGAATTGAGAAAATCGAGTCGCCTTTTTCACTCCAGTTGCCGGATGTCAACCCGGCTCGCAATCTGATGCCCATCTCGCCGAGATTGAGCTCCTCGACCGTGTCGGTTAATTTGTTCAAGGCATTGGCAAAGAGATCTTTTGTCTTGTTCCAGAGAGAGTTGTGGGGTTTCAGCGCCAGGCTTATGTCAACGATGGCGTCTTCGGCCGAGGCTGCCTTCTGCAGATCAACAAACAGACAGAGATACCGGCTGCTCAACTGCCTCTTCACCTCCTGCATCAGGCTGGTTTTGCCCATCCGTCTTTGCGCGGCCAACAGGATATGAGCCCCCTCGTCAAGCTTGTTGATCAGCAGCTCGATATCCTTTTCCCTGTCCCAAAAGCGATCCCCTTCCACATAATTACCGTATGCCTGCTTCAATTTTTCCTGCATCGCTATCCTCCTAATCTATAAAAACAATTCTGTTGGCAACAATCTTGTTGGCAAACTACCACTCACTTCCCCATCTGTCAAGTCTTGCCAACAAATTTGTTTGCAGACAAAACGAGAGCGGGATATTGCCGTTATCCATGAGGTCATTCTTCCTTCCCCGCCAAGAACAGAATTAAAGATAGAGAACTATTTGACAATTATTCTTTTTTTTCACATATATATATCGATTAAGAATATTTACGTCGCCTATGCAGTACCTGACACAGACATATAGTCAAGACCATTCGACAGACAGGAGAGCAAGAAGTGAATGACGCCTATGTGCACGGCTACGATCCACGGGAAAACATCCGCTTGCAGGACCAGGCCTCAACCCTTGTTGAGCTGTTGCACGCTGACACAAGCTACCCCCCGGGCAGCCTGGTTCTCGAGGCCGGCTGCGGAGTCGGCGCCCAGACAGTCACCCTGGCCGCTAACAGCCCCCAGGCCAGCATCATCTCGGTTGACATCTCTGAAAAGTCAGTGACCGAAGCCAGGCGCAAAGTGCGGCAGACAGGATTGACCAATGTCGAATTCCAGCAGGGCGACATCTTTCACCTGCCCTTTGCGCCGGAGTCATTTGACCATATCTTCGTCTGTTTCGTGCTTGAGCACCTGCCCCGGCCGGCGGACGCCCTGTCCGTGCTGAAAACCTTTCTGAAGGCCGGCGGGACGATAACCGTTATCGAGGGCGATCACGGCTCAACCTTTTTCTTTCCGGACAGCGAAGCAGCGCATCAAGCCATTCAATGCCAGGTCGAGCTGCAGAAACGGGCCGGCGGCAACGCCAATATCGGCAGACAGGTTTATCCTCTCCTGCAGGAGGCGGGTTTTTCCGCCATCCATGTTTCCCCTCGTCTGGTGTATGTCGACGGGGCCAGACCGGAACTGGTCGACGGCTTCACCAAAAAGACCTTTACCGCCATGATCGAGGGGGTGCGCGAGGGTGCGCTCAAAGCGGGGATGATTGCTGAAACCGCCTTTGATCAAGGCATCCGGGACCTTTACCGGACAACGGAGCCGGACGGTGTTTTCTGCTATACCTTTTTCAAGGGCATGGCCATCAAGAAAGGAGAGCATGAAGCAAACCCTGATTGAAATATCATTAATCATTTTCCTGATCATCGTAAACGGGGTATTCGCCCTGGCGGAGATCGCCCTGGTTTCAGCCAGAAAGGCGCGGCTGCAACAGTGGGCGGCGGAAGGAGACACAAAGGCGGGCATCGCCCTTGAACTCGCCGATGCCCCGAACAACTTTTTGTCCACCATCCAAATCGGCATCACCTTTATCGGCATTCTGGCGGGCGCTTTTGGCGGGGCAACCCTTGCTGAGCTGCTCACCCCGCGCATTGCCGCCTTTCCCCTGCTTGCTCCGCACAGTGAAGGGATCGCCTTCACGATCGTGGTTGTCGGCATCACCTATCTCTCCCTGATCATCGGCGAACTGGCCCCCAAACGGCTGGCTCTTAATAATCCGGAAAAGGTGGCCCGCCTTGTTGCCCCCTCCATAAAGCAGCTTTCACGGCTGGCGCATCCATTAGTGATTTTGCTGAGTGGTTCAACCAGCCTGCTGCTCCGCGTTTTTCGCGTGAAACCATCCTCCGAGCCGGGCATTACGGAGGAAGAGATAAAGTTACTGATCAACTCAGGAACACAGGCTGGAATATTTCAGGAATTTGAACAGGATACCATCGAGCGCGTCTTTCGTCTGGCCGACCGCCGCGTGGCGGTGTTGATGACACCCAGGGCAAACGTCATCTGGCTTGATCTGAACGAAAGCGAGGAAGAAATAAAACGAAAAATCGCCCTGCATAAATTTTCCTTCTTCCCAGTCGCGCAAAACGCCCTTGACGACATTGTCGGGGTCATCCGGGCGAAAGAACTGCTTTCCCTTACCATGGAAGGGAAAGCGTTTAACCTGCGGGAAATATCCCGCAAGCCGCTCTTTGTCTGGGAATCAACGCCGGCGGTTAAAGTCCTGGAACTTTTCAAGAAATCGGGCATGCACATCGCCCTTGTTGTCGATGAGTACGGGGCAATCCATGGTCTTGTGACCTTCGGCGATATTCTGCGCTCGGTTTTTGAGGAAATCGAAGACGGAGCGGAGGGGGAAAAGGAAATCGTGGAACGGGAAGACGGCTCTCTGCTCATATCGGGAAGCCTTCCCCTGGACGAATTCATGGATTACCTTGAGGCGGGGAAACTAAGCGTGGAAGAACGCACGGAGATGCACACCGTGGGCGGTTTCGTCATGGAAAAGATCGGCGCCGTGCCTGCCGAGGGGCAGCATTTCGAATGGAAGGGACTGCGATTCGAGGTGGTTGACATGGACGGCAGGAGGGTCGATAAGATTTTAATGTCTGGTATGAAACGGAAAAAAACCGAGGCACAGCAACAATAAAAGACACCAAGCTCTTCTGGCGGCTACGCCTCTGAAAAGAGAGCTGTGTAAAAAATTTTCGGAGATGCATCATGAAAACCATCGGCATCATCGGCGGCATCGGCCCGGAATCAACAATCGACTACTACCGGAGAATCATCGGCGTTTTCAACTCCTCCTTTGAGGGGTATGTGCAACCGGAGATCATCATCTTCAGCGTCAACATGCGCGAGCTCATGGAACTGGTGAATCAAGCGGCCTGGGAGAAAATGGCGCGCTGGCTGGCAGCAAAGGTCCAGGACGTGCATCGGGCCGGGGCCGATTTCGCCGCCATCGCCTCCAATACCCCGCACATTGTCTTCGACGAGGTGCGGACCCGCTCCCCCATCCCGCTGCTGAGCATTGTCCGCGCCACCTGCACCAGGGCGCGGCAACTGGGGCTTAAAAACATCGGCCTGATGGGCACCAGCCTGACCATGACCGCTGATTTCTACAAAAGGCCCTTCCTGGAACAGGGCATCAACGTAGTCGTCCCCACCGCGGACGAACAGCAGCTGATCCACCACAAACTCTTTGCCGAAATCGAACTGGGCCTGTTCAATGAATCAACCCGTAACGAGCTGCTGGGAATCGCGGCAAGGATGGTGCGGGAGGACCGGATTGACTCATTGGTCCTGGGCTGCACCGAGCTGCCGCTGATCCTGCCCGAAACGGAATTCGGCATCCCCTTTCTCAACACCACGGCCATTCACTGCGACAGCATCATCAACTACTGCCTGGGAGGCGAAGACACGCCCTGATCCTACTCTTCAAACACCAGGGATTCCACTTCGGCCCCAAGGGATTGCAGGGCGACATGCATATCAGTAACAAAGCCCTCCGGTCCGCACACATAAAAATAGTGACTGAAATCACTGACCGTCTCCCGAAGCAGTTCGCTGGTGATACGGCCATGGTAGTAACCGGGCGTATTTTCTTTTGACAGGATGAAAAAGCTGTCCGCGCCGAAAAAATGACGCAATTCCTTTTCACAGATAATGTCGTTTTTTGTCTTGTTGGCAAAGAGCAGCTGGTGGTTGCCGGTATTACCCCGGGAGACGAGATGACGGCAGATACCGAGAAAGGGGGTGATACCCGCCCCGGCCGCAATAAAGACCCCTGGCCCCTTATAACGGATGGTGCCGAAAGGTTCGGAGATGAAAAGCTCATCGCCCGGCTGCAAGCCGTGCAGTTTTTCCGTCACCCCATGATGGCCGGGGTAGCACTTTATGGTGAATTCCAGCACCTGATCATGGGGCAGAGAGGTGGGGGTAAACGGCCTACCCTCTTCGTCTTTCCAGCGCTGCTTGTTGATGACAAGCTCAACGCCTTGCCCCGGTTCGTGGATGAAATTCTCCGGCTTGCCGATAATAAAGCGTTTGACGTCATGGGTGACAAATTCAGTCATGAGGATGGATGATTTATATTTCATGCGTTCTGCTCCTTGGCTGGCATGTGCTGTCGACACTGCGGCAACCGCCGTCTAAACAAGAGGCTTATTGCGGCGATAGCCGTCACTCTTTACCGAGTTCGTGTTCAGCAATATCCTTTTCCGTGAAAAGATACTCTTTCAGCTCAGCGGAAAACCGGTCGTCATGGCGCCTCATCCATTCCAGGAGCATGGCGGCATGCTCCTTTTCCTCATCCCGGTTATGGATGAGGATTTTGCGCAACGCCTCGTCTTCGCATACCTCGCCCCTCTGATTATACCAGTCTATGGCCTCAAGTTCCTCGATCAGGGAAATGATGGCGCGATGAAAATTCTTGACGCCTGCCGAGAGGGCTTCGCTTCTTTCATGCAATGCTTCGTGTGACATAACAGCGGTCTCCCTATTTTTGATGAACTCGTAAAAAGTCGGCGGCAAAGCCCGGATGGCTAAGTAACAAAATTTGACATACAAGACGTAGTGTATTTTTGAGAGCGAGGCGATACATGCGGTATGCCGAACGAACAAAAATGCGCTACAACGCAGTAGATCGAATTTATGCCCTTCAGGGTATTTTTTACGACGCCATCATTTTTGGGGTCCCCTTCCCTCCCCTGGAGGGTTCGAGGGAACCGGTTCAGTCCCGCAATATTGCAAAATAAATGCCGGAAAACAATTGCGACTGACCGGCCTGAGATTAATGGGAACAATATTTGCAATTTATCTGCGTCCAGAGCATGGCCGGGCCGCCGGCGGAATCGCTCTGCCGGCATGGTCCGCTCTCTTGATCATGAGGGTTCTCGGGCGCTGGAGGCATGATCATTCCTCTGCCGCGGTGCTTACTTTGCGGAAGGGAAGGGATGATAACTATTTCCCGCCCGCACCGGAAGGCTTGCTGTTTATGAATCATTTTTTATTTTTGCCACGGAGGAAACCGGATGAAAGGAAATCAGATAAAAAGAATCGATATAAGCATTGTGGGGATGGCGCCTGATTTGCCACAGCCCGGAAGATGACCGGGGTTCTGGCTGCCGCGGGCAATCCCGATGCAGCCCTGGTTACCTGGTTTGATAAGGAGAAAAATCAGCATTGGCCGGAAGATGTCGGGCCGGATACCGAGGAGTTTAAAAGGTGGCGGTTCTATGGCATACATCATGGCGGCCGTCTGGAGATCCATGTCAATGACGGTCAATATATAATGATGTATAGCTGAGAAGGTCAGCCGGAAAACTTTTTTGACCCCGGAGAAAGAAAGGGGTGAGGGAGAGGGATGCGCATCATCCCCATTACCGCTGAGCGACAAATGGAAGCTAGGCAACCTTCCTGATCGGACGATTTATCCTGCCGGAAAGGAAAAATCCTCTTTAGCAGGACAGCCGAGTGGGGTGAGAGTGCCTCCACGGGACAGGTCCGCTCACCCGTCCGAGGCCGAAAAAAATATCCCGGCCATCGCGGCTTGACTCGGCCTGTTCAGGAAAAGGTGCTTATTTACCCTTTTGCGCCACAGCCGGATACAATTCACTGTAACAGTCAGGACAAATGTCGTGGGACTCTCCCTTGGCGTGATTTTTAATGTAGGTGCCGATTTGCTGCCAGTTGCCGTCGTTGTCGCGAATTCTCCGGCAGGCTGCGCAGATGGGCAGTATGCCCTGGAGAATCTCCAGCTGATCCAGGATTTTTGAAAGATCGCCAAGCAGCCGTTCCTTTTCCTGCAATGTCTTTTTGCGCTCTATGGAGTAGGAAATAGACCTGTTCAGCAGGATTGAGGTGATCTGGTTTTTTTCGATATAGTCCTGGGCTCCGTAACGGACGGCCTGCAGGGCAATCTGTTCGTCCTGCAGGCCCGTGAGGACAATGATCACCACCCCCGGAAATTTCGTGGTCAGGGTCCGGACCGTATCCAGGCCGGAAGAGTCGGGAAGGCTCAGATCCAGGAGCACGACATCGATATCGTTGTCTTTCAGCCGTTCTATGGCCTCGGCCAGGGTCTCGTTAACGGCTATATCATACTGTTTCCGGGGGGCCTCGCTGAGTTGTTCCTTAATCAGGAGCACATCGGCAGGATTATCTTCAACGATGAGAAGGGATGTGTTTCTCATTTTTTTGTTTCGCCTCTCAATTTTGACGGTCGCGGCAAAAGCTGCCCGCCCGCCATACAGTGCATTGTAACTATCTGAATTATCATCTCAAAAAGCTGGGGCCAAGACTTTTATCAAGCCGGCGATTTCCCATTGCGGATCAGTTTCAAATACGTATAACTACCTATTTTGGTCAGACTACCCGAGATGACATTTTTTTATATTCATCAAAAAAATGTAGACAAGCTGATGGATTATACAGCAAAATGTATACCGATAGTATATAGCATAATAAAAGAAAAATTCACTGTTTAAACTATTTTCTTTAACTTTTCATCAATTTGAATCCGGAAGAGAAGCTGGCCAACAGCCTTTTGGTCCGAAAGAAACAAGACAATGCTTTACATGGCGGCACCTTTTTATTCATTATGATGCCGGGTGAAGCGAATGCCGGCAAGAAAAGATACCACATCGGACACATGAAGAATGCAGGAATGGAGAATATTTTATGGCGGAAATTCTAATAGTTGACCAAGAAAGAATTTTCTCCGACTCGTTACAGCAGCTGGCTGCTGCCGATGGAATTCGCATAACCTGGGCAGAGAGCATCCGAAACGGCATTAATCTCTGCCTGGCCCAACCCTTTGATGTAATCCTGCTCAAGAACCAATTGACGGATGGCAGGGCCTCCGATGCCATCCCCTTGTTTTTTGAAGGAAAACATTCTCCGGAGCTGATCGTCTATGCCGATGAGGCGGACCCGGACGAAGCGGAACAGGTGCTGACCAAAGGGGCCTGGGACTATATTATTTACCCGTGGAGCCCCAAGTCAATGATGGAGCTGCTGCTCAGGGCCATCCGCTTCAGGGAGGAAAAACAGAGTAAATCCGGGGGAAAACTTACCGCCATCTGTGCCGAGCTGCAGAACGAAGGCATTGTCGGTTCAAGTTCAATACTGCAGTCCTGCCTGAATATCGTAGCCAAGGCCGCTCAGTCGGATGCAAACATCCTTATCACCGGAGAATCCGGTACCGGCAAGGAGCTGTTTGCCGCCGCCATTCATAAAATCAGCCCGCGAGCGGATAAGAAATTTGTCATCGTCGATTGCGCCGCGCTGCCGGCCGAGCTGGTGGAAAGCATTTTGTTCGGCCATGAAAGGGGGGCCTTTACCGGTGCGACCAAAAATAAATCCGGGCTTGTCGAACTGGCGCACAACGGCACCCTTTTTCTGGATGAGGTTGGTGAACTGCCGCTCGAAATCCAGAAAAAATTTCTTCGCGTCCTGCAGGAGAGGGTCTTTCTCCCTGTCGGCAGCACGGCACAGATACGAAGCAATTTCAGGCTGATTGCGGCAACCAATAAGGATCTGGATCAACTGCAAAAAAACGGGGCCTTCAGGGAAGATCTGCTGTACCGGCTGAAGACATTTCATCTCGAGCTGCCGTCCCTCCGCATACGGGTTGGTGACATTACCGAGCTTGCCTACTATTTCAGATCAATGTACAGCCAGCGGACCAAGGAAAAGGAAAAAGGTTTTTCTCCCGATTTCCTGATGGTGCTGAAGCAGTACAGCTGGCCCGGCAATGTCCGCGAGCTTTTCCAGGTCCTGGAGCGATCGATCACCGCAGCCGGGGACTACGATACCCTCTATCCCATGCATCTGCCCACCAGCATTCGTGTGGCCGTCACCCGTCAGGTGCTTGACGCCCGCCAGAGCAGAGGAGACACCCGCGCCGGATTCGCCGCGAATCGTCGTTATGAGGCTGACGGTGGAGATCTTTTTGCCGGAGACAACCCGCCTACGCTGCAGGCCGTGCGCCAGAAGGCCATCGAGGTGGAAGAAAAGAAATATCTCCAAGGGCTCATGGAATTTACCCGGGGGGATATCAAAAAATCATGCCGGATTTCGGAACTTTCCCGCTCCAGGCTTTATGATCTGCTAAAAAAGTACCAGTTGACCTGCAAAAACGGTTGATCCCGCCCTCTCGCCTCTTCCCTTGCCAATCCCCTCGCCTGCCGCACCGTCAATTCTCTGCATACCGGTATTTTTTTTCGCTGTTTCCCCTTGATTTTAAATAAGTGGTGCGGGATTTGCTTAACAGATCTCTGCAGATGGCAGGCCACGGGATATCGGCACTGCCCGACAAGCCACGGACAATGGAGGCGTCATGGATTATACAATACTGATTGGGGGAGAGGCCGGACAGGGCTTGCAGACAGTCGGCGCCGCCTTGGCCAGGGTGCTGAGCCGGCAGGGTTATCATGTTTTTACCCACCAGGATTACATGTCCCGCATCCGGGGGGGCCACAATTTTTATCAGATCAGGGTCTCGGAAAAGCCGCTTTGCGCCTCAACGGACCAGATTCATATCCTTGTCGCCCTGGACAGGGATACCATCATCATCCATCAGGATGCCCTGCTTGAGCACGGCATTATCCTCCATGACCCGCAAGCCGCGGCTGAAGAGTTCAGCGGGGACCGTTTCATGGCCACCCCCTTTGTCCGGCTGGCCGAAGAAAGCGGCGGCGGCAAGATCATGGCCAACAGCGTGGCCATCGGCGCCGTGCTCGGCCTGTTCGGCCTGAGCCCTGAAATCATGCGGGAGGTGCTGGCCGATTTTCTCAGCAAAAAAAATGAGGAAATCCTTAACCAGAATCTGCTCGCCGTCAAGGCCGGCCATGACCATAGCCGCCGCCACTGCACCCGCCTGCAACACTTTGCGGTGCGCCAATCCGCCGGGAAGAAATTGATGCTGATCAACGGCACCCAGGCTGTGGCCGCCGGGGCGCTGATGAGCGGCTGCAAGTTCTATGCGGCCTATCCCATGACCCCGTCAACCGGCATCATGGTCTATCTAGCCGGCAAAAGTGCTGAATTCAACATCGTCGTGGAGCAGGCCGAGGATGAGATCAGCGCCATCAACATGGCGCTGGGCGCCTCCTATGCCGGGGTGCGGGCCATGACCGGCACCTCGGGCGGCGGCTTTGCCCTGATGACGGAAGGACTGTCACGGGCCGGCATGACAGAAACACCCCTGGTGATCATGGAGGGGCAGCGGCCCGGGCCGGCCACCGGTCTGCCCACCCGCACGGAACAGGGTGATCTCTCTTTTGTCATCCATGGCGGCCATGGCGAATTTCCACGGGTCGTCCTCACCCCGGGCAGCCCGGAGCAGGCCTTTTTTGCGGCCAACAAGGCCTTTGATCTGGCGGAAAAATACCAGATCCCGGTCTTTATCCTGACTGATCAGTATCTGGCTGATACGGAGTGGACCTATGAGGGCCTTGACCCAGAGAAGCTGATATATGAGGATTATCGTTTACGTGGCGGCTCCCTGCGGGGGCTTGCCGAATACAAACGCTACGCCTTCACCGACAGCGGCATATCGCCCCTGGCCGTTCCCGGTGATTCGACCCATCTGGTGGTGGTTGACAGCGATGAACATGACGAAGAGGGGCATATCATCGAGGACGCCGCCACCCGGGTCAAGATGGTGCACAAAAGGCTGTTTGCCAAAAGGGCCGGACTGCGGGCGGAAATCGCCCTGCCGGTTTGGCATGGGGACCAGGAGGCCCGGATGGTGCTGCTGGGCTTCGGCTCCACCTTGGGGGTGATGCGGGAGGTGGTCGATGAACTCGCCGGCAGCTCCCCCATCGCCATGCTCCATTTCAGCGAGGTCTACCCCTTTCCCGCCCTTGAAGAGCATGGCTTGCTGGACAGGCTGCGGAAGGCGGAACAGACCATCTGCATCGAAAACAACGCCACCGGGCAGTTTGAGCGGCTGCTGCGGGCGGAAACCGGATTTTGCTGCACAGGGCGCATCAACCGCTACGACGGCCGGCCCTTTACCCTGGAATCGCTGGTGCAGCAGGTGCGGGCACAGATGGCAAGGATGTGAAAATACGATTTCATCAAACAAATGAGCCTGTTGCAAAAGCCGGGGACAGCCGTCATTCCGGCGGGCTTTTCACCGGAGTTCAAATTCTAACTGTCTGAAAAAAATGGATCCCCGATAAAAGCATGCGGGGATGACATACGTTTTGCAGAGGCTCAAATAACCGCTTTCTTGAGGCTGACAATGGTTGAACTGGAAGATTATAAAGGACAAAAACCCGCATGGTGTCCGGGCTGCGGTAATTACAGCCTTATCGACACGCTGAAAAGAACCCTGGTGGAACTTGAGATCCCGCCCCACCGTCTCGTCGTGGTTTCCGGCATCGGCCAGGCGGCCAAGCTCCCCCATTATCTACGCTGCAACACCTTTAACGGGCTGCACGGCAGGGCCCTGCCCGTGTCCACCGGGGTATCCATGGTGAATCCGGAGATGCTGGTGCTGGTTACCACCGGTGACGGCGATTGCTATGGCGAGGGGGGCAACCATCTGCTGCATGCCATCCGCCGCAATATCAACGTCAAGCTTTTTGTCCATGACAATCAGGTTTACGGGCTCACCAAGGGCCAGGCCTCGCCAACGACCATGGAAGGGGTGAAGACCAAGACCCAGCCCTTCGGGGTCTTTTCATCGCAGCTCAATCCCCTGACCCTGGCCATCGCCCTGGATTGCGCTTTCGTGGCCCGGGGTTTCACCGGAGACAGACCTCTGCTGCAGGCGCTGATGGCGGCCGCCATCAGACATAAGGGCTTTGCCCTCATTGATATCCTCCAGCCCTGCATCACCTTTAACAAGGTCAACACCTATAAGTGGTATAAGGAGCGGGTCTATCCCCTGGAGGCGGATTATGATGCGACCGACCGGATGACCGCCTTCCAACGCTCACTGGAATGGGGAGAGAGGATCCCCACCGGGATTTTTTACCAGCATGAAAAGCCGGTTTTGACCGATATGCTGCCGCCGTTGCAGCCCGGTCCCCTGCCGACCCAGCCCTTTGACCGCCAGGCGGCCAAAGGGGTGCTGCGGGAGTTCTATTGATGCAAAGTGACGGGTGGCGGGCATGGTCCGCTGCGCTAGGAACGGGCCATGCCCGTGATCAGATTTTATGCATCCATTCTCAGCGGAGAGTGGCGAGGACAGAGCAGCTATGAAGCATGTCGTTATTGTGGGAGGGGGCTTTGCCGGCCTGAATGCGGCCAAGGCTCTCGGCAACAGAAAAAACATCCGGGTCACCCTGGTTGACCGCCTCAATCACCATCTGTTTCAACCCCTGCTTTATCAGGTTGCCATGGCGGCCTTGAGCCCGGCGGAAATCGCCGCCCCGATCCGCCATATCCTGGCAAAATACCGGAACATCACCGTGCTGCAGGACGAGGTGGTGGATGTCGATCGAAAGCATCGCGCCGTTATCGCCACGGAATGCACCCTGCACTATGATTACCTGATCCTGGCCTGCGGGGTGAAACACACCTATTTCGGCCATGAAGAATGGGAGGAATACGCGCCGGGGCTGAAAACCATCGAACAGGCCACGGAGATCCGGCGCCGGGTACTGAACGCCTTTGAGGCCGCGGAACGGAGCCGGGACCCAGCCAGACAGCGCAGACATCTTACCTTTGTCATCGTGGGGGGCGGCCCCACCGGGGTGGAACTGGCCGGCGCCATCGGCGAAATGAGCCATCACACCCTGACCAAGGATTTTCGCAACATCAATCCCCGGCTGGCCCGCATCATCCTGATCGAGGCCGGCCCACGCATCCTGCCGTCCTTTTCCGGGAAAATGGCGGCCAAGGCGGCGGAAGATCTGAAAAAACTCGGGGTGCAGATCCGGACCTCAAGTCCTGTCACGGGCATTGACAGCGAAGGGGTCCTAATCAACCAGGAACGGCTGGAGGCCGGAGCCATTCTCTGGGCCGCGGGCGTCCAGGCGGCCCCGCTCGGCCAAAAGCTGGGGGCGGAGGCCGATGCCATGGGCAGAATCGTGGTGGAGGGTGATCTCAGCCTCAAAAATCATCCGGAAATCTTCGTCGCCGGAGATCAGGCCTTTTTTGCCCACAGCCACCCCTCGCCGCTGCCGTGCCTGGCGCCTGTCGCCTTGCAGCAGGGACGATTCATCGCCAGAAACATCCTGGCCGAAACCGCGGGCAGAAGGAGGCGTCAGTTTCACTATCTGGATAAAGGCCAACTTGCCGCCATCGGCCGCAGCAAGGCGATCATCGAACTGGGCCGCCTGCGCCTTGAGGGCTTCTGGGCCTGGGTTGCCTGGCTGGTTATCCATATCTATTACCTCATCAGCTTTGAAAACAAGCTCTTTGTCACCCTGCACTGGGCCTGGTCTTTTTTCAGTTTCCGTCGCGGCGCCCGGCTGATCATCGGCAAGGAGTGGCGCTTTTACCGGGGTTCCAAGTAGAGGGCGGATATATCTCTTCCCGCCTGTCCTTTAGCCTTCAATCTATCGACCTACCCCCTGAGCAGTTACGGCCATTAACCGATTCATTCATTTCCGCAGGTGGGATTTGCAAAAATCAGGCAAGACATATTGAGGCAGCAGCAACTATTGCGCTCAAACCAACAGTTTTGGCACAGTAATTGAAACTAAAGTGTAATCAATAATTTTATCTATTTATGGTTACTCCTTGTCTGGGTTCTTGGCTGTGAGGGCCGGCAAGCGGTTATGTCTGAGGCGAACAATATTGCCAGGGGCGTGCTTTTTAGCTTCGAAGCAAGGGCTTGTCCTGTGATATGAGATTAGTGGACAATGTCCTATACGGCAGGACAGTCCGTGCGGTCATTTTCTTAATTTTCCCATCGGCTTTCTGTTTACGGATACCTATTTATGGAAAGAAAAAAAATAGTGGTCATAGGAGCGGGACCTGCCGGAATCGCAGCGGCGGTCGAGGTCAAGGAGGCAGGTTTGGCCCCGGCTGTGGTAGTGGAAAAGGCGGGGCATGCCTGCGACACCATTGTCCGCTTCTACCGGGATGGGAAACGGGTCGATGCTGACTACCAGAAGGTGAAGGTTGCCCAGCAGGGGTTACTTTCATTTGCCACGGAAAGCAAAGAAGAGTTCCTGGCCGAAATGGACAGCGTGATCAACAGACATGTGCTGGATATCCGCTATAACCAGGAATGCCACAAAATCGAGGTTAAAAACGACACCTTTCACATCCATACCGCCGGAGGTTTGAGTCTTGAGGCAAACATCGTGGTCGCCGCCATCGGCATCTTTGGCAAACCCGTCCGGCCCGCCTACCCCATTCCCAAGGAATTACGCGACAAAATCCTGTTTTCCCTGCCCAAGGAGCCGTTGGACGGCAAAGATGTGCTGGTGGTCGGCGGAGGTGATTCAGCCGCCGAGGCTGCCTGTTTTCTTTGCCAGAAAAACAGGGTGACCCTCTCCTACCGCCGGCCCAACTTTTTTCGGATTAATGAAATAAACATGTGCACCTTGAACGGTTGTTGCTGCGAGGGCAAGGTAAAAACCAAGATGCCCTCCGATATTGAGGGGCTGGAGCCGGAAGGAAAGCGCATCAAGGTCCTGTTCAACAACGACACTCCGCTGAGTTTCGATGTGCTGTTCTATTTTCTGGGCGGTTCCACTCCCCAGGTCTTTCTGGAAAATGCCGGGGTAAGGTTCAGCGGCAGAAAACCCCAGGCGGATGAATGCGGAGAAACAAATATTCCCAGACTCTTTCTGGCCGGCGACCTGGTGCTGGACAGGGGCTCGATCATGGGAGCCTTCAATTCGGCCTACCTGGTCAAAAACGGGATTCTCAGCCGTTACCGGGAGTTGGTCACGGTATAGGAGCGTTTAAAAACGAAGAATCTTCCTTGCCGGCCGTGGCGAGGGGGTTGCGAAGACATGGGCGATACCACGGGGATCCGCTTCTAGCGGGTTCACGCCGGATTACCCGAACTTGAAAGTCAAACACGAAAAGGAGACAATGACATGGAAACAAAAATTCAATGGCAAAACGACCTGGAGAAAGCCCTGAAGTGGGCCAAGTCCGAAAACAAGCCCGTGTTTCTGGATTTCTTCAACCCCCAGTGAATCGGCTGTCAACAAATGGATGCAGTTACGTATCCACATGCAAAAGTTGCCGAGTTCATTACTAAAAATATGATTGCCGTTCGGGTGCCCTCGGATGCAAAGCCACTATCGGTGGATTTCAATGTTAACTGGACCCCCACCCTGATCACGCTGGGCTCCGACGGCAGAGAGCATCATCGGACCCTTGGCTTTCTGGCCCCGGAGGAACTGATTCCCTCCCTGCTGCTGGGCATGGCCAAGGTGCATTTTGACGCCGGACAATTCGATGAGGCCCTTGCCGGTTTGGCGGCATTACTGACAGAATATCCGAAAAGCGATGCCGCTCCCGAAGCCATCTACCTGCGGGGGGTCAACCGGTATAAAAGCACCCATGAGGCCAAACCCCTCAAAGAGGCCTATGAACAGCTGCTGGCTGAACATGCTTCCAGTGAATGGACCAAAAGGGCCTATCCCTACCGGTTGCTGTAAACAGATTTCCGCCCGGCGACGGGAAGAGGTAAACCGCGCACGACAGGGACCGCTGACTGCGCAGCAAAGGCAGCAAAGGCGGCCATGGGATCAGGAAGAATTGCAAAGAGCTTGTTCGTATAAATAAGCTTTTCAGGAATCACGCCGTGTTTCAGACGGGTTTGGCCGTGACGATCAAACAAAACCGCGGGGGTAGCCCGCGCGGCAGCGAAAATTTATGATTGGAAAACGGCCCGGGCCGGCAAAAGACGGATATGGGAGCAAAAGGTTCTATTTACGGACAAGCTCTAAGCTTACAGAAAAATAACTATTTAATGGAGATATGCTATGTGGCAAGTAGAGGTTGACAAAGACAAATGCAGCGGCGACGAGGAGTGTGTCAACGCCTGCCCGGCCCAGGTGTTTGAGATGGTGGACGGCAAATCGGAACCGGTGAACATGGATGAGTGTCTCGGTTGTGAAACATGCATTGAGGTCTGCCCGGAGGATGCCATTACCGTCACTGAAATGTGACCCCGCTGAAACCATTAACCACGCAGAAAAGAGGGGTGCCGCCCTGATATTGCATAAATCAAACGAGCTTTGGCGGCTCGGGAAGTTCAGGATAACAGATAACCCCGGAGGTTCAGGATGAATATTTATGGGTTTGCCATGCAGATGGAAAAGGACGGCGAAAATTATTATCGGCAGCTGGCGGAGCAAAGCGGATCAGCCGGACTGAAAAAAATATTTGTCATGCTGGCGAATGAAGAGGTGAAGCACTACCATGTG
Source organism: Deltaproteobacteria bacterium (assembly GCA_016219175.1). Classification (GTDB taxonomy): domain Bacteria; phylum Desulfobacterota; class Desulfobulbia; order Desulfobulbales; family SURF-16; genus SURF-16. Next base: position 43,578 of record JACRCD010000028.1, read on the forward strand.
GTGGAGCTGCTGAGCAAAAAATCCGGCTCTCCGCAAATGGCGGAAACAAAGGTGCTGGAAAATGTCAAAAATATCTTTGTCGAGATGAGGGCAACCAAGGATGTACCGCACATCGACACCACGACAGAGACGCAGAGCTACCGCAAGGCCCGCGACCTTGAGGAGGAAAGCCGGAAGTTCTACCTGGAAAAGGCCGGACAGGCTGAAAATGAGGAGGAACGGCGGATCCTGCTGCAATTGGCCGGAGAAGAAGGAAAACATCTGCGTATCATGGAAAATATTGTCGACTTTGTCTCAAGGCCTGAGCCGGGGCACTGGCTGGAAAATGCGGAATGGCATCATCTGCTGGAGTATTAATGGGAGGCAACAGGTACAAGGCAATAAACAAAAGGCCGTAGGCAAGAGGCACAAGGCAAAAAACAGTGTGGTATGCAGGGGCGGTTTTATGCCCGCTCTGCCAAGGCAAGTCAAAAGGCAGGTCGTGGTGCGACAGTGGCATCATGCCCACCCGGCGGGAAAGACTCCCCTTATGCCTACTGCCTCTTGCCCACTGCCACTTGCCTATTGCCTAACATTTTTTCACCCTCGTTTTTCAGATTACGGTTCCAATCCGCCGTGAAAAGGATTAAATCGGCTGAGTGAGGTTTCCCGCGCCCGCGGGGGGCAGGCATGTCATGAAACTTTATGGAATTTTGCGGAGAGAACAATGAAAAAGATGACTGAACAGCACCTTATCAATGCCTTTGGCGGTGAAAGCATGGCGCACATGCGCTATCTGCATTTTGCCGACCAGGCGTCACGGGAAAACTTTACCAATGTGGCGCGTCTGTTTAACGCCATCGCCCACGCCGAATACATTCACGCCGGAGACCATTACCAGGAACTCAAACATCTGAACAACGGTTTTGTGGCAAACAGCATGGGCGCCTTCGGACCGGGTGACACGCGGAAGAATCTCGGCCTGGCCATTGCCGGCGAAACGTTTGAGATTACGGAAATGTATCCCGCCTACATCGAGGTTGCCAAACTGCAGAATGAAAATGGCGCCCGCCGTACCTTTGAATGGTCGTATGCAACGGAAAAAATGCACAAGTCCCTTTTTGAGAAGGCACTCGAGGCCGTCAGCCAGGGCAGGGATGTGGAAGTCGGGCCGGTGCAGGTATGCAAGATATGTGGATATACCCTGGATGGGGATGCTCCGGATAAGTGCCCGGTATGCGGCGCAAAAAAAGAAAATTTTCACGAGTTTTCCTGACGCAGGGTCGCATTACGCATACCGGGGAGGGGCGCCCATGACCTTGCAACCCTTTTCCAGGTCTTTTTTTTTATTAAAATACCCTCTTGCTCCCTCGTTCTCGTTAAAGAATAGCTTTCGAGGAGCGCGGCAACAGAAAAAATCGCACCCGGTTACTTACTATCAATGCAAATAAAAAAAGAACCGCCCATCTCGCCCCGCAGCATCCTCATGCTCCTCCTTGTCCTGGCCGGGCTCTATGTCTGCAGCTTGCACAGCTTCCTGCTGTTTCACAGTCTTGTCGAGCTTTTCAGCATCTCTGTCGCGGGCGGCATCTTCATGTTGGCCTGGAACGCCCGCGCTATCATGCGCAACAATTATTTCCTCTTTCTCGGCATTTCCTACTTTTTTGTCGGCATTCTCGGCCTGTTTCACATCCTCACCTATAAAGGCATGGGAATTTTCCAGGGTGACGAAGCCAACATGGCGACGCAGTTCTGGATAGGGACCCGTTATCTCGAGGGCTTTTCCCTGCTGGCCTCGCCAATATTTTTCACCAGGAAACTTCGACCGGTCTGGACCATCGTCTTTTTTTCCTTACTCACCTCAGTTGTTATCTGGATGATTTTTTCCGGTTTTTTTCCCATCTGTTACGAGACAGGGCGCGGACTCACCACATTCAAAAAAGTGAGCGAATACCTCATTTCCCTGATCCTGCTCGGTTCCCTGTTCATGCTTTACACCAGGCGGCGCCTGATTGACGCCAATCTTCTCATGCTGATTGCCGTGGCAATCCTTTTTGCCGTCATTGCTGAAGTCAGTTTTACCAGCTATGTCAGCGTCTATGGGAAAATGAATGTTTTCGGCCACCTGTTCCGATTCATCTCCTTCTATCTAATCTACAAGGCCATTATTGAAACCGGCCTGAAAAAGCCCTATGAACTGCTGTTTGCCGATTTGAAAAAAAACGAGGCGGCGATCAGAAACAGTGAACAGGAATTCCGCGCCATGTTTGAACTGTCGGCCGTGGGCATGGCTCAGTCCGATCCGGTGACAGATCATTTTGTCAGGGTAAATGACCGGCTCTGCCGGATCACCGGCTATAGCGCGGATGAACTGCTCACCATGTCATCCGCCGACCTCACCTGCCCTGAAGATCTGGCCAGGGAGGGCATGCAGTGCAGTGCAGGGAATACCTGGAAGAAGGAAATGCGTTATAGCCGCAAGGATGGCGTCATCATCTGGGTCAAGATCACCGGCACCGCCATTGGCGCGCAGGGTGACCAGCCGCAAAGGAACATGGCCATCATCGAGGACATTACCGAACGGAAAACAGCGGAGCAGACCCTGCGCGACAACGAAAAAAAATATCGGCTGCTCTTTGAGAACATGCTGAACGGATTTGCCTATCACCGGATCATCGTCGATGAACAAAATGTCCCCCTTGACTATATCTTCCTTGAAGTCAACAGCGCCTTTGAACGGAAGACCGGCCTGGTCAGGGAGCAAATCATCGGCAGACGGGTGACCGAGGCGCTGCCCCATATCCGCGAGGACGACTTTGATTGGATCGGCGTGTTCGGCAAGGTTGCCCTGACCGGCGAGGCCGTCTATTTCGACCAGTATATCCCCAAGCTGAACAAATGGTTTTCCTTCGCCGCCTACAGCCCTGAACAGGGTTTTTTTGCCGTCGTTATCAGAGACATTACCCTGAGTAAGCAGGCCGAGCAAAAACTGCGCAGGAGCGAGTGGCGGTTCAAGGGAACTTTTGAAAATGCGGCGGTGGGCTTTGCCCAGGTCAGCCTGGAAGGACGCTGGCTGGATGCCAACAGTAAACTGTGCGATATCCTAGGCTACAGCCGTGAGGAACTGCTGCAAAAGACCCTGCGGGAAATCACCCATCCCGAAGACCTGGAGGAGGATAATGCCCAGGCCAGCCGTCTGGCCTGCGGCAGGATCGATCATTACTCCATGGAAAAACGTTACCTGCACAAGGATGGGCATATCATCTGGACCAACCTGACCTGCAGCATGCAGCTGGATGATGAAGGCAATCCGCTCTATTTTATTAATGTCGTCGAGGATATCGGCTGGCGCAAGCGCGTTGAACAGGCACTAAAGGAGAGTGAGGAAAAATTCCGGCTGCTGGCTGACAGCATCAAGGATGTGATCTGGATGAGCTCCCCCGGGGTGGAAAAAATGATCTATATCAATCCGGCCTATGAAGCGATATGGGGCCGGACCTGTGAAAGTCTGTACATCAGCCCTGCCTCGTTTGCCGAAGCCATCCATCCTGACGACATGGAACTGATGGCCGACGCCTTTCAGCAGCATGCCGCTGGCAAGTGGCATTTCAACTACCGCATTGTCCGTCCTGACGGGACCGTGCGCTGGATTGAGGATGCGGGCTCTCCCATCTACGACGAAAAAGGCGACATCGTGCGCATGGTGGGGGTGGCCCGGGATGTCACGGAGCGCAAACAGGCCGAACAGGCCAGGGAAAAATATCTTCTGCGGCTGAACGGTCTGCTCGGCATTTCCGCATCGGTGCTCTCGGCCAGGAGCACCCAGGATATGCTGCAGAAGGTGATTGATGCCGCGGTGGAGCTGACCGACGCCATATACGGCACCTCCGGTCACGGCTTTCGCGAAGGGTCGTTCCAGATCGGCGCCACCTCCCGGTCGGCCGAGGCCTCGCCCTGTCCTCCCGGCAATCTCTTTGTTGTGGAAAAAGGCGGGGTGTATCAGGAGCTTATCGATGCAAACCGATCGCTGCGCCTCACCGACGAGCAACTGCGCAAGCACCCCCGATGGCAGGGGCTGCCGGCCGGTCATGCCCCGCTTGACGGGCTGCTCGGCGTCAGCCTGACCGGCCGGGATGATAAAGCCAGAGGCATGATCATGGTAACCTGCAAAAAAGAGGGAGAGTTCAGCCTGGAGGATGAGATCCTGCTCAGACAGCTGGCATCGCTGGCTTCTCTCGGCCTGCAGCATATCGAGGCCCGTGAGCAAGCCGAACAGAAGGCCCTGGAGGCGGATCTGGGGAGGAAAAGGCTCATTGAACTCACCGGGGAACTTGAACGGTCCAACAAGGATCTGCAGCAGTTTGCCTATATCGCCTCCCATGACCTGCAGGAACCGCTCCGCACCGTCGCTGGCTTTGTCCAGCTTTTGAGCAAACGTTACAGGGGCAAACTTGATGAGAAGGCCGACAGTTTCATCGACTTTGCGGTTGACGGCACGACATACATGCAGAAGCTGCTAAATGACCTGCTCGCCTATTCACGGGTGGGAGGCGGCGAATTACAACTGCAGCCGCTGGCCTTGAAGACCTGCGTCGAGCGGGCCGTGATGAACCTGAAAAAATCAATTGATGACAATGGCGCGACTATTGAGTGCGACACCATGCCCACTGTCTTTGCCGACGAGATGCAGATGGTCCAGCTGCTGCAGAACCTGATCGGCAATGCCGTCAAGTTTCGCGGCCAGGAACCCCCGCATATTCAAATTTCGGCCGAGGCGACAGGGCATGAATGGCTGATCCGCATCAGGGATAACGGCATCGGCATCGATCCGCAGCATCACGACCGTATCTTTCTCATGTTCAAGCGCCTGCACAGACGAGGCGAGTATCCGGGTACCGGCATCGGTCTTGCATTATGCAAGAAGATTGTAGAGCGGCATGGCGGCCGCATGTGGGTCGAACCGGCGCCCGAAAAAGGAACGGCATTTTATATTTCGCTGCCGGCCGGGAGTGGCGAGCGGTCATGAACAGCGAAACAAAAAATTGCATTGAAATATTGCTGGTGGAAGATAACCCGGCGGATGTGCTCTTAATGGAAGAGGCCATGCATGATGCGGGCAGCTGCAACAAACTGCATGTGGTCAATGACGGGGAAGAGGCAATGGCGTATTTACGCGGTCAGGGGGTATATGCCGCCGCGCCGCGTCCTGATCTCGTCATGCTTGATCTCAACCTGCCGAAAAAAGACGGCCGGGAGGTGCTGAAGGAAATCAAGGAGGACAGCGGCCTCATGCATATTCCGGTGATTATCATCTCCACCTCCCAGTCCGAGGAGGAGATTTTAAACAGTTACCGGCTGCACGCCAACTGTTTCATCTCAAAGCCGGTTGATTTAAACAAGTTTATTGCAATCGTGCAGGCCATTGACGATTTCTGGTTTTCCGTGGCCAGGCTTCCTTCCAAAGCATGCCAGAGTTGATGGCACGGCGCGGCCGTGTATGAACATTACCAAGGTCGGTGCGTATGAATAATCAATCCATCACCATTTTGTATATTGAGGATAACGCTGCTGATGTCGTGCTGGTGCAAGAAATGCTTGCGGATGAGCCAAACCTGATCTGCGTCCTGGAAAACTCTCCCAGGCTTGCGGCCGGCATGGAGCGCCTTGAAGCAGGCGGGATCGATCTGACTCTGCTGGATCTCTCCCTGCCCGACAGTCATGGGCTTGAGACCTTTCTGGCCTTGAAAAACAAAATGAGCGGCATGCCGGTCATTGTCATGACCGGCACCGATGACGAAGCGCTGGCCGTGAAGGCGGTGCAGGCCGGGGCCCAGGATTACCTGGTGAAGAGACATCTTGACACCAACCTGCTGGTCCGCGCCATCCGTTATGCCATTGAACGGGAGAAGCTGCTCGCCAGTCTGCGCCAGGCCTCGGAGCAGATCAAAACATTGAAGGGTTTTATCCCCATCTGCGCCTCGTGCAAAAATGTGCGTGACGACAAGGGGTTCTGGCATCAGGTTGAATCATATATCAGCAAGCACTCCGATGCGGAATTCAGCCATGGCATCTGTCCTGATTGCGCCCAGAAGCTCTACCCTGATTTTTTAACGAAACGGGGAACAGAATGATTTTCGCAAAAGCCGCGAAAAAAATTCAGACCAATCAGACTGATTAAGCAGGAAGCTCTCGCAATCGCTCCCTATCTCAGGGCCAAATCGACGACCTCGCCGAATTCGCTGGTCGTAATGATCCGCAGCTCTTTTACTATATCCTCGGGAATCTCCCCCAGGTCCGCCTTGTTGGGCAACGGCAGAATGACGGTCTTCATCCCCGCCCGCCGGGCCGCGAGTATCTTATCGCGTATGCCGCCCACCGGCAGTATTCTGCCGCTTAAGGTCAATTCCCCGGTGAGGGCGACATCCTTTCTGACCGGCCGTTTCGTCAACAGGGAAAGAAGGGCCATAGCGACAGTGAGCCCTGCCGAGGGCCCATCCTTGGGAACGGCCCCGGCGGGTACATGAATATGAATATCATGTCCCGCGAAAAAATCCTCCGCGACATGAAACCTCTCGGCATTGCTGCGGATATAGCTGAGGGCGGCCTGGGCCGACTCTTTCATCACATCACCCAGGGAGCCGGTAAGTATGAGATTTTCTTTCCCTTTCATTATCGTCGCTTCAACAAAGAGGATCTGCCCGCCGGCCTCGGTCAAGGCCAGACCGGTGGCCACCCCCACCCTTTCCGTGTCATCCGCCAGTTCAAAGAAAAATTTACGCGGCCCGAGATATTTTTCCAGCAGGTCCGGGGTAATCTCCACGGTGCCGCCGGCTCCACCGCCGCTTAATACCTCCCTGGCTGTTTTCCGGCAGATTGCCGCAATCTGCCGCTGCACGTTGCGCAGTCCCGCCTCCCGGGTATATTCCCGCACTATCTTGCGGACCGCTGCCTCGGTGAAACGCAGAGCCCGGCGGGAGAGCCCCGACTCCTCAATTTCCCGGGGAACCAGATAATGAAGCGCTATCTTTTCCTTTTCCTCCTCCGTATAGCCGGAAAAGGGGATGAGTTCCAGCCGGTCAAGCAGGGGCGGAGGGATGCGATCGGTCGTATTGGCGGTGGCGATAAACATAACCCGGGACAGATCAAAGGGCAGATCAAGATAATTATCAATGAAGTGGGTGTTCTGAGTATGATCGAGCACTTCAAGCAGCGCCGAGGCAGGATCGCCCTTGAAATCATTGCCGATCTTATCTATTTCATCAAGCATGACAACGGGATTTCTGGCCCCGGCCCGGCGGATTTCCTGAATAATGCGGCCGGGCAAGGCCCCGACATAACTTCTCCGGTGTCCTCTGATCTCAGCCTCATCCTTCATGCCAGCCAGGGAAATCCGGATAAATTTCCGGCCAAGACACTTGGCGATGGATTTCTGCAGGGAGGTCTTGCCCGTGCCGGGCGGGCCGACAAAACAGAGAATGGGCCCCTTGGAACCAAGCTGTTTTTTCTTTCCGGCCACAGCCCCCTTGAGCGTGGCTCGCAGTTCATCAAGATTTAAGGGCTTGGCCAGAAAGTAAAATGAGCCTTTTTTCATGGCCTCAACCGCAGCCGGGGTCGTGGCATAGCCGGTGACAATGATTACCTCGGTGCCGGCATTGCGGGCTTTGGCTTTCTCCAGCACATCCATGCCGTCGGCCCCCGCCATCTTCAAATCGGTCACCACCAGATCAAAGCGGTTCCGGCCCAAAATATCCAAGGCCTCGACCCCGCTTGCGGCGCAGGTCACCTCATATCCTTCCTTGTCCAGCACATGCTGCAGATTGAGGCGGGCGGTTTCATCATCATCAACGAGAAGCACGTTATGCCGGCAGGAAAGTTTGAGTATCCGCACGGCAAGGTATTCCATGATGCGCTCTTTCACGTCATCCAGACCGTAGTGATCCTCGTCGAGAATCCTCTGGGCATGGCTGATATCCAGGTTGTCCTCGGTTAAGGTGTTCCACGGCAGACTGGTGAGATATTCAATATAATTGACGCCGATGGAGTATTCGGCCGTGTTGCAGTTGGTTTTTTCGAGTTTCTCAATTTCCTTCAGGGCCGCTTTTTCCACCAAGGGCGGCATTTCGGACTGGAGGACCGAAGCGCGTAATTTTTCCATTTCAGGGGAAATTTCCCGACCCTGTTGTTCCTGCCCCTGCCATCTGTCAAATAGACCCATTTCTCCCCTCCCCACAAATTCCGTCTGCCCCAGGCATTGCAAGGGAATGCCAACGAGTTCTTCCATCCTTTCAGATTCCGGTCGGTTCCCTAAAGCTCTTGATCTACATCAGTTTCCTGGAAAAGCCAGCGAAATCCGCTAGCCCAGCCATGCTTGTTACTTTTTGCAACACAACTATTAACAAAACGCAACATTGCCATATCTTATTGTTTTCAGGGAAATGTTCCTGTAACAACAGGCGCATGATTCAAAACGCAACACCAAAAAAAAATCATCTTTTCTTATCAAATATAATTTTACAAACAATATCGATATGTTGCAACAAAAACCATCCTTTGGCATTCCTGTTGCAATATAACATGGCAAAAGGAGAAGCTGACGTATAAATGACAGCGTCGCAACACTCACTCATTACTACTCAATTACCAAGATGGAGGAATAAGTCATGTACACCAAAAATAGCCTGAACCTATGGGACCGACTCATGATGGCAATCACCTTTGCCGAGTCAGGCGAACATGAAACCGCAAAAAACATACTTGATCCGGTCAAGGAAAACCGCAAGGGGAATGAAAAAAGAATCAATGACCAGAACAGCAACCGCCCTGAATTAAGACTGTAGACCCCTTCAGCTCCCTGACTTCGTTTCGTAAACCGCGGTGCAGGTGGATAAACTGAAAGCGGGAGGATGAAGGCGCAGACGGCTTGCCGGCCTTAGACAATGCCGGCACGTACAGCCTTAAGTCCTTCTGCACTCAACCCAGCTATCCGAATGGTTATATTTTTTCTACAGCAGCACCACTAAAATGACCCCGCCGGCAAAGACAACCAGATTGCAGCCGGCTGAGATACCGTGCAGCTTGGCAAATTCCCGGCGCAGAGGGTGGTCTTTCGGCGTGGTTACAAATGATGGAATTTCCCGTTTCAGGGCCGCTGCCTTTGGTTCGATATAAAAGGACTGAAAGGCAGTGGCGCCTGTCATAATTGCCAGCAGCGCAGCCACAACGGCAAAATGGCGCAGCTGGTTGCGCACCGCGGGCAAGGCAAGCAGGGCCACAATGCCGCAGGCAAGACCCCAGCGAAAATAGCCGGGGAAGAGATAACCGACTATGCGGCCGGCCACGTCCCGGCTTTCGCTGCGGAAAATCAACGGGGTAAGGACAAAGGTAAAGAGCGCGACCCCGCCAAGCCAGAAGGCCACGGCGAGGCGGAGAACTGCGTTGCTGATTGCGGTCATGGAGTGATCCCCCCGTTTTTTAAAGTTCCCGAAGATAGCCGACGCCGCCCAATTGCCGCATCTGTGCCGCGATCCAGCGCATTCTTTGCCGCACGCAGGGCGAAGGATTTTTCGCCTTGAGCACCTTCGGGTTGGAAAGCACCGCGGCCAGCAGGGCGACCTCCCGTTCCGTCAGTCCCAGGGGGTTTCTTGCCGAACGCCCTCTCGGCCGCGCCTTGCACGCCATATATGTTATCGCCGAATTCCGCTATATTCACCTTTTTCTTTCTCCGGCTCGTTTCAGGAAATAAAAATCCGACGACAGTAACCTCCCGCACCGTTCATTTTGGCCCCGTGACCTCCCAAGGCAAATGATCTTCCATATCACGCCTGGCCGGACGGGTTTATCCACCGGGTAGCCCCCCTGAAAAATCGGCGGCTTTACTCTGAAATTGCTTGACAACGGGCAGGTTCATGGCAAAGTAGTGCCGTAAAACAGGCTGCGGCAATGAAAAGGGTAGGAGTCGGCAGCGATTACGCAACCATTTCTTTTAAGCCCTTGTTCTATTATAAGCAGTCAGCCCGAATAATTCGATACCAAAAAACAGGATCCCGTATGGCTACGATTGAATTGTTGATTTCCACTTTGTCAGGCTGGATATGGGGGCCACCCATGCTGGCTCTGCTGGTGGGAACCGGTCTTTACCTGACTGTCATTTTGCGCGGCATGCAGTTTCGCGCCCTGCCTCACGCCCTGCGTCTGATCTGGCACAAGGAACAAGGCACGGAAGGCGACATCAGCCATTTTGCCGCGCTCATGACGGCGCTTGCGGCCACGGTCGGCATCGGCAATATTGTCGGCGTGGCCACCGCCATTTCCCTGGGCGGCCCCGGCGCGGTGTTCTGGATGTGGATGACGGGGCTGGTCGGCATGGCCACCAAATACGCCGAAGCTGTGCTGGCGGTCAAGTATCGCGAAAAAGGGGAATACGGCATGCGCGGCGGGCCGATGTACTATCTGGCCAAGGGCGCCGGGCTGCCCAAGCTGGCCTGGCTTTTCGCCTTGTTCACCGCGCTGGCCACCTTCGGCATCGGCAACATGACCCAGGCCAATGCAGTGGCGACTATTTTCCAATCGACCTTCAACATCGAACCCTGGCTTACCGGCACGGTGCTGATGCTGCTGACCGGCCTGGTCATTCTCGGCGGCATCAAGTCAATCGGCCGCTTTACTTCCCTGCTGGTGCCGTTCATGATCATCGGTTACGTGGGGGCGTCGCTTCTGGTGCTGGCCCTCAACGTTGGCGAGATTCCCCACGCCCTGTACCTGATTTTTTACCACGCCTTCAGCCCAAGCGCGGCCATGGGCGGTTTTACCGGGGCGACGGTGGCCGCGGCCATGCGTTTCGGCGTGGCGCGCGGGGTGTTTTCCAACGAGTCCGGCCTGGGTTCAGCCCCCATTGCCGCCGCCGCCGCGCGAACCAAGGATCCTGTCAAACAGGCCCTGGTCAGCATGACTCAGACCTTTATCGACACCCTGGTGGTCTGCTCCATGACCGCCCTGGTGATCCTCACCTCCCATCCCTGGCTGCAGGGCGTGGCGCCGGGACAGTTGACCAGCGCCAGTTTCGGCGAAACCCTGGGCTGGGCCGGGATAGTGATCGTGGCCGTGGCCACGGCCCTTTTTGCCTACTCAACCCTGATCGGCTGGAATTACTACGGCGAAAAGGCCATCGAATACCTGGCCGGCCCCCGCGCCATTGCCCCCTACCGGGTGGTTTTCGTCTGCGTGGTCATCATCGGCGCCATGATGAAGCTGGAATTCGTCTGGAATTTTTCCGACCTCATGAACGGCATGATGGCCATCCCCAACATTATCGGGCTATTGCTGCTGTCGCAGGTCATCAAGACGGAAACCGACCGCTATTTCCGGGGCTGAGACCCTGACAAGAGGGAATACAGCCCGAGGCGCCGGCTACCAAACCCCGCTCGGCATTCCCAGGAATTACCCTGTCCAGAAAGCAGCTTAGGGGCCGTTGTAAAATAACCATTACAGATTTGATCTTGCATATACGGCCCCTTATGCCGTTGCCACGCATGGCGTGTTACAGTAATTTATTGACAACGGCTTAGCCTCTGGCCGGACCCGTCATTGACAAACCCTGGCCAACTGCGTATATATTGACAATTATTACTCATGCCGCGCATGGACCCTTCCCCTGCCTGCCAATGCCGGGTTACACCCTGCCAAACAAAGGATTACCTGATGATTTCAGTCTCTATGAAACGGTTTGCCCCTGTTTTTCTTGTTTTTTTCACTCTTACCCTTTTCGGCATCGGCGTCACGGCCGACACTGCCGATGCCCGCTCCCGTTCAGGTGGCCGCTCATTCAGCAGCGCGCCCGCCTATAAAAAACCACCGGCGCAAAGCCCCGCCAAACAATATAATACACCCGGCGGCAGTGGCGGTTTCATGCGGGGGCTTGCCGGCGGCCTGGTGGGCGGCGCCATCGGCAGCATGCTGTTCGGCGGGCTGGCTAATGCGGGCGCGGGGGGCGGTATCGGCGGCAGCGGCATCGGTCTGTTGCAGATTATCATCTTCGCTGCCCTTGCTTATTTTATCTACAGCCGTTTCATAAAAAAACGCATGACGCCAGCCCATGCCCAATACCAGCAAACCATGACCGGCCCGTCCGCGCCATTTGCCGGCGGCATGCCAAACGGTGGCGGTATGAACTATCCCCCGCCGCCACCTGCTTTCGGCAACGGCTCTCTGACGGATGGGATCGACATGATCCGCCGCTCTGAACCGGCGTTTGATCCGGAATATTTCAAGGAAGTTGCCCAGGATGTTTTTTTTCAGGTCCAGGCCGGCTGGATGCGCCGCGATATTCAATCTTACCGTCATCTGCTCGGACAGCGCCTGGCCACGGAATATGAGTCCCATTTCGCCGAAATGCAGAAAAACGGCCAGATCAACAAACTGGAAAACATCGCCGTGCGCAAGGTAGAGGTGGTGGCCGCGGGCTCGGACGGCAACGAGGAATTCGTCTCCGTTCTCTTTACCGCCAACCTGCTCGACTATACCGTGGATGAACAGAGCTCCGCCATCATCCGGGGCAGCAATACGGAACCGGTGAAATTTGCCGAAAAATGGACATGGGCGCGTCCCGCCGGCACGGAAATCTGGAAACTTGAGGGCATTGAGGTCATGGATAATGCCCACTAAGAGCTGCCGGGTATGTTGGAACATACTTTCATGACGTTAGCGCCCCGGCATCAGACAGACACAGCCCCGCCCCTGGACAGGTAAAGAAGCAATCTCTATTATTTTTTTAAAAAATTAATTATATTTTTTATACCTCCGCGGAATATGGTAATATGGACTTTGCCGTGAAAAAGATGCCCTGCGCACAGGGCTTCCGGTCCGTATTCCATGCCCAGGCGGGTATCTTTTTTCATCGCGCGACAGCAGGGAGACTTTGTCTCCTCCTCATTGATCCTTTTTCTGCAAACTAATTTTTCTCATGGATAAAGCTACTCTACTCGGTATATTGCTGGGGTTCGGGGCCGTATTCGGCGGGCAGGTCCTTGAAGGCGGCCACATCAGCGCTCTCATTCAACCAACCGCCTTTCTCATTGTGGTTGGGGGAACCCTGGGGGCCACCCTGGTTTCCTTTCCTCTCGGGGTCATTTTCAAGGCCCTGCGTGATGCGAAAAAGGCCTTGGTTTATACGGAAAGAGAACCGGGGCAGATCATTAAAACGCTGGCCGGCTATGCGGATAAAGCCAGGCGGAATGGGTTGCTGGCCTTGGAAGATGAGGCGAAAAGAAGCCCGGACCGCTTCATCAAAAAAGGGGTCTCCATCATGGTGGACGGTGGGGATGCCAAACAGTTGCAGGATTTTCTGGAGATAGAGATCAACACCTTTGAGGAAGAAGCCAAGCTCAGCGCTGAGGTCTTCGAGGCCGCCGGAGGATTCGCGCCCACCATCGGCATTATCGGCGCCGTTCTCGGTCTTATCCATGTCATGAACAATCTATCCAATACCGCAGCCCTTGGCGCGGGAATCGCCGTTGCCTTTGTTGCCACAATCTACGGTCTGATGACTGCCAATATTATCTGTATCCCCATCAGCACCAAGCTGAAAAAACGGATGAAAGAAGAGCTGCTGATCAAGGAACTCACCTTGAAGGGGCTTCTTGACATCCTTGAGGGGGTAAATCCCCGCTTCATCGTTGAAAAGCTGCAGGGATTCTATCTGGACAAACAGGAAGAAAAGTAAAGGGAACCTTAAGGCATTCAGAGACTGAGAATTTTCCACAGGCAAATTCATGGCAAAAAAGGCGAAACACGAAAAAGAACCGAATCTGGAGCGGTGGCTCGTCTCCTATGCCGATTTCATCACCCTGCTTTTTGCTGTTTTTGTCATGCTCTATGCCATGTCCCGCGCTGACCAGCAAAAAATAGAACAGGTGTCCCTGGCCATCCGCGAGGCCTTTGGCGTCGCCCAAACCACCTCGGCGCCTTCCATGAATGTTATAGAGTCCCTTGATTTTCCCCGCATTCCCGCCGAAGATGCGCAACCTCCGCAGCCCGACACTGAAATTGAGGAGGACGCCTCGCATCCCTATGCGGAAGAAAAAGAGTTCAGCGACATCAAACAGGAAATATCGGACATGCTTGCCGCCAAAGGGGCGCAGGACAAAATCAACCTCAATGTCAACAAACGGGGCCTGGTCATCAGCCTCAAGGAAGCCGGGTTCTTCGACTCCGGCAGGGCTGAGATCCGCCCGGCCTCCATCGTTCTCCTCCAGGAAATCGGCAATTCGATCATGGGCTTTGCCAACGATGTCCGCATAGAGGGCCACACCGATAACGTCCCGATAAAGGGCGGAGCCTTTCTGTCAAACTGGGAATTGTCCAGCACCCGTTCCACCACTATTGTCCATTATTTTATCGATACCCTTCATTTTCCGCCCGGCAGGCTTTCGGTGGTTGGCTATGGCGAATACCGACCCGTTGCCGACAACAAAGAAGAAAGCGGCCGGGCCAAAAACCGGCGCGTTGACATCGTTCTTCTCTCCAAGGCCGCCCAGCAGGCCGAGCCGCGCGCGCTCAAGCCGGAAGAAAACTGACCAATCGCCAACAGAGGTCAGCGTGGGGTTTCCGAGTAACAGTTTTATTAATGATCAGCGCAGCCTTGCCTTTTTCAGCTCATCCAGGCGATAAAACGTTCCCCGCCAGACAATGCCCTGATCGGCAACAGTCTTCAGCACAGCCCTCCATGTCATATACAATCGGATATAAGGGGTCACCGGGAACCATACGATACAGCGGCAATTCATGCCGCTGTATGCCGCCGCCATGAGCAACAGCCCTCCCTGCAGCACAATAATTGCCCCGTTGACCACCCGGGTAGCGCCCTGGGTCAGAAAAAGCGCCCACAGCGGCCACATGCTGACCAGCAGCTGCAAACAGGTCAACAGACAGAGGCGCTGAAAACTGTATTCCAGCGCGGCATAGGTATTTTTCATAAGCCCCCGGCTCATTTCCCGGACCGTGGCGTACCATTTCACCGCAACAAAATGGTAACCATACAGACATTCCTGTCTGAAGCCTTCCCGTTTCATAAGCTTGCCCAGCATGATGTCGTCCACGGGGCACAGCCGGATTGCCCCATGGCCGCCTGCCTCTCTATAGGCGGCACTCCTGACAAGATTAAAGGCGCCGATGCCGATAAATTTTTTCGAACCGGGATCGGACGCCTTCCATGGCCGCAAATAGCTGACAAGGCTTGCTCCGAATTCGATCGCCACCATCTGCAGCAACCCGGACGGCAGCACGGCCTTGAAAAAAAGAGTGAGATGATCCAGTCCGCGGGCAACCATCCTGGACATCGCCCTTTTTAAGGTCGAGGGCTCCATGACAACATCGGCATCGGTAAAAAGAAAATACTCTCCGCTTGCCCGGGCGGCGCCCAGCTGCAAAGCATGATTCTTGCCGAGCCAGCCAGGTGGCAGCTCACTCACCTGCATGACCTTGAGTTGGGGATAAAGGACGCGCATCTCCTCCAGGATGACACCAGTCCCATCGGTGGAGCGGTCGTTGATGACGATAATTTCCAGAGGATCATAATCAAGGGACAGCACCGAGGAAAGGGCCTCCCTGATATTTGCCTCCTCGTTGAGGGCGGGAATGATAATTGACACAGCGGGCTGAACATCATCAGCCAGCGGGGTCATATTGTCCAGCCACTCAATACGCAGCGCCCCGAGGACCCCTTCAATACCGAGTAAGATCATGCCGATCAGGGTGACAACCGCCAACCAGAACAAAAAATCCATCATGTACGAAATCCCGCCAACCGTAGCAAAAAAAGGTCAATCGCTTTCATGCCGTTTATCCACATTTCTAGAGTATAACAGGAAGCATTCTCCCGCTGCATTAATTTTGCTTGACACCCCCCCTGCTGCCCACATACATTCATTGGCAGACATCCCCTGAAATGATCACAATCACCTTTTTCCCGACCAACTATGCACTACTCCACCGATCAGAACGAACCACCCCCGGAATCCACCGAAAAGGCCGTGCTTCTGCAGCAGGAGGCAAGTCTGCTTTTTGATCAGGGAGACTGCGAAGCAAGCCGCGACAAATACCAGGAGGCCGGGGAAATATATTTCAAATCAGGGAATGGTTCTCAGGCAGGGGTCTGTTTCCGCGCCGCTGCCAACTGCAGCCGCCATCTCCAGGATTTCAACAGCGCGGTGCGTCTGTATGAAAAGGCAGGGGATGCCTATCATCATGCCGAAGAATCGCAGCTTGCGGCCCGCTGTTACCGGCAGGCCGCGGATTTCTCCATGGAAAGCAATGAGGTGGAACAGGCTGCCCGCTGCTATATGACGGCCGGACAGCAATTTCAGTCCGGCGGCAATCTGGAAGCTGCCGCCAGTTGTTTCCGTGATGCGGGGACGGCAAATATGAAGCTTGGCGGCCATTCCGAGTGGCAGCCTTTTTTGAATGCCGCCGAATGCTATGCCAGGGCGGGAGATCACGAAAACACGGCAGATGCTTACTGTTCCGCCGCCGAATGCTATGCCGCCCAGAAAAATTACGAAAAAGAATCCGCCGGCTGTTATCGTAAGGCCAAGGTAGCTTACGGACTGGGAGGCAATTATGACCGCGCCGGCGCCATGCACTACCTGGAAATGAAGATGGAACATCGCCGCATGAAACCCTTGTCCCGGCAAAGATTTCTGTCGTGGCTCTACGATATGGTCTGCGGTTATGGTGAAAGCGGCCCGAAAGTGATTGGCAGTTCAATTGCGATCATCCTCGTCTTTGCCCTTATCTATGCCACTGACAAGGACATGAACTTCGGAACACCGCAGGGCAGCACATGGTCCCGGCTTGCCGCCGCCGTCTACTTCAGCGTCATCACCTTTACCACCGTGGGCTATGGGGATATCACGCCGACGCTGTGGGCAAGGCCCTTTGCCATGACAGAGGCCTTTATCGGCGCCTTCATGATCGCCTTGTTTGTCCTGGTCTTCAGCCGCAAGGTTATGCGTTGAGTCGGCGGGAGTCACCTTTTTTTACCTAACATCAAATTGTTAAAGAAAAAAAATGATCAAAAAAATTAAAGGATACAGCCTGGATGAAAAGATAGGCATCGGAGCGCACGGTGGCATAGTCTATAAGGCGACCAGCCTGGCGAAGCAGGAACAGGTTGCCGTGCGGGAACTGCCTGCCAACCTCTGCACCAATGTCGGCTTTGTCAGCGAGCTGATCAGCCGCTGTCAGCGCGCCAGATACTTTGACCACCGGCACATCGTCAATACCAGAGAACTGATAGAGGAAAACCGGCAATATTATATCGTGCTGGATTACTTTGACGGGAAAAACCTGGACAGGGCTTTTGGCGCAAAGAAAATTATAGAAACCGAACTGGCAGTCAAAATCGCCATGCAGACCGCCGGAGCACTGAGCTACCTGCACAGCAAACAGTTTTATCACGGAGACATAAGGCCACACAACCTGATGATCGACGATACCGGCGCGATCAAAATTTCCGAAGTTGAAATGCCGAATATTTATGGAATCCGCGGCTTGGATGTGACGGTTATGGGCACCGGAGTTTACTGCGCACCTGACCTTGTTTCCGGCAAATACGATGCCGCCTCGGATATTTATGCCCTTGGCGTAACCCTCTACCGCCTGGCTACCGGCACTGTTTCTCCTTTTGGAGTGAAGCCAAAGCTGCCCAGCGCCATTAATCCGGAAATCCCCCCCGAACTTGAGCGGATAATCATGCAAGCCATGGCGCCGGCCGCTTCCGGCCGCTTCGCCTCGGCCTGGGAGATGATGCGCCAGCTTGGCTCCATCATCGGCGAGGAAAATTGTTGCGCCGGGACCCGGCCCATGCCACAACCATACTTTTCCCCCCAGCGGGACAACCGGCAAATCCCGGCCCTACCCGCTTCTCCATCCTCTCTCTGGCAGAGCTTCAAACGGAAACTGACAGGGAAAAACAAGGGGGAGTAACCAAATGGAAAAATTTCTCACCAATATGCCCTGGAGTATCCTGATCATCGCCTGCCTGACCCTGGGTCTGGCGCCCTTTCATCCACCCCACCTATGGGAAAAACTCCAGCTGCTGGCAAAGGGCCAACTTGTCCGGCCCCTGGACTGGTTTGACTTGTTATTACATGGTTCGCCCTGGCTTCTGCTGGCGGCAAAGGCGGTATTTGCCTTGAAAACGTCGTAACACCAGGCAGCGCGATACATTACAGGCGATTTCCACCTCAGCATCCTTTTCAATACCTTTAAACAACAAGGAGCTTGGCATGAATCAAAAACTGGATTTTATTTTTCGCCGGCGCAGCATCCGCAAATACGAGGATAAAAAAATTCCGGCGGAGCTGCTTACGGACCTGCTGGAGGCAGCCATGGCCGCCCCTTCAGCCGTTGCCAGGGACCCCTGGCACTTTATTGTCCTCCAGAGCCGGGAAAATCTGGACAGGCTGGCGGACATCCTGCCCCACGGCAAGATGCTGCGCCAGGCAACGGCGGCATTTGTCGTCTGCGGCGATATCAACAGAACCCACGACAGGCAAGAATCATACATGTTGCAGGATTTAAGCGCCGCCGTGGAAAATGTCCTGCTGGCAGCCGCCGCTTCGGGCCTTGGCGCCTGCTGGCTCGGGGTCCATCCCCGTCAGGAAAGAATGGCGGGAATAATAAAGATGTTTCAGCTGCCGGACAATATTGTTCCCATGTGTGCCATCGCCTTAGGCTGGCCAGCCGAAAAACCCGAGGCGCGCACCCGTTACAGAAGCGAATGCGTGCATAGGGAACGGTGGTAGCAGACTGACATTTACACAAGGCCCGGCGGCTCTGGCCACGGGTTAAGCGATTGCCACCAGTTCGATGTCAAAGGTCAGATCCTTTCCCGCCAGCGGGGGATTGGCATCAAGGATGATGTGTTCATCCGTTATGTCGGCCACAGAAACCATGACAGGTTCGCCATTGGGACCGTCCAGCTGCAGTCTCTGGCCAACTTCCGGATTCAGTCCAGGCGGCACCTGGTTCCTGGGAAAAGGCATCAGCAGCTCCTCGTTACGCGGTCCATAGGCTTTATGGGCCGGAATGACCACATTTTTTGAATCTCCCAGGTTCATCCCGAGCACGGCTTCCTCAAATCCGGGAATTACCTGCCCGCTGCCAATGGTAAAACCTAAAGGATCACGCCCGGCGGAGGAGTCGAAGACACTCCCGTCATCAAATTTACCGGTGTAATGAATTTTAACGCTGTCCCCTTTTTTTGCCTCTGCCATATCATGCTCCTGTTTCGCTGTTGATAATCTATAAATTTTTCCGGAGTCGTCTCTGTAAATTCACAGCTCCTTGACCACCCCTTGTTTTTGGCGGACCACTATAACATGAAAAAATCATAAAAGATACCGGTCATGTTCCCTTGACACGAATCCGCCAAAACCGGAGATCCGTTGCCGTTTGCCGGGAAGAACCCGCAGGCCACAAAGGGGAAACGTGTTAGCGGCGGATATATTAATATTTTTTGCGCATGCCGGTTGCATTTCACTGCCATTGATTATCTGTTTTTTAACAATTCGTACAAATAGCTGCCCCTCCCGCCAATGGACAAATCCGGGCTCGGAATAAGCCCATTGCGGCAATTTGCCACATTTCCGCAGCGATTATTCTGTGTTATTAGTAACTAAAGAATAAAATTCGAGCAGTGGGCCATCATCCTCATATCCGCTGTTGATACTACGGGGGGACATCTTATGGTAAAATTACCCAAGAGCACGAAAACTCCCAAGGTGGAAGACGCAATTTTCATGGTGAATTCCGCCTGGGAGCTCATCTCCTTCAATCGGGCGGCCGAAGAACTTTTTGGCCTTAAATCAGAGGATGTGATCGGCAGAAACTGTCATGCGATTTTCGGCAGTGACAAACGGTTTGCCGAGCTTTTCTCCGCCCTCTGCCCCTCTGTTTCCGCGGGAAAGATTGTAACTGATTTCAATCTGGTCATTGAAAACCCTGAAAAAAACACCTTGGCAGCTGTGCTGGCCACCGCCGTGCCAATTCCCGATAAGGAAGGAAAGCCATCAGGGGCCATTGTCATTTTCCAGGATGCCTCATCAAGCTCGATGTGCAACCGGATGATCATAGACAGTATAGCCGATGGAGTATTCACTGTTGATCGCAACTGGAAAATCACCTCCTTTAATGCCGCGGCCGAAGCCGTCACCGGCTGGAAGAGAGAGGATGCCATCGGGAAATTCTGCGGAGATGTTTTTCATTCCAGTATCTGCGGGAAAAGCTGCGCCATCGCCCAGAGCCTCTATTCCGGCAAACCGGTCGCCAACCGCTCGATCACCATTGCCACTATTGAGGGCAACCGCATTCCCATCAGTATCTGCGCCTCCCCATTAACCGACCATGAGGGAAACATCATCGGCGGCGTTGAAACTTTCCGTGATCTTTCCGCCATCACCATGCTGCAGAAACAATTAAGCAAAAGCTACACCTTTGACGAAATAATCAGTAAAAGTACGGCAATGCAAAGAATATTCAGCATTCTCCCGGAAATTGCCCGCAGCCCGAGCAATGTGCTGATCCTAGGAGAAAGTGGGACAGGCAAGGAACTGGTGGCGAGGGCCATCTTTCACGCCAGCACAAGAAGCGAGGAACCGTTTGTGGCTGTCAACTGCGGGGCTTTGCCGGAAACCCTGCTTGAGTCCGAGCTGTTCGGTTACAAGGCCGGGGCCTTTACCGATGCCAAACAAAATAAGCTGGGTCGCTTTGCCGCGGCGGAAAAAGGCACGCTCTTTCTTGATGAAATAGGTGACATCCCGCAATCCCTGCAGGTGAAACTTCTCAGGTTTCTGCAAAATAAAGTATATGAACCTCTGGGTTCCAATGTCCCGGTAAAGGCTGATGTCCGCATCATCACCGCCACAAACCGTGACCTGCGTGAGCTTGTCAATGCCGGACTGTTCCGGGAAGATCTTTTCTACCGGCTTAACGTGGTTAAAATCCACCTGCCCCCTTTGCGGGAGCGCATGGAGGACATTCCAATCCTGATAGACCATTTCATCAAGCAATACAGCGCCCAGCAAGGAAAGGATATCGTGGGAATTTCCAGTGGGGCGCTGATTCTCCTTATGCGCTACAACTTTCCCGGCAATATCAGGGAACTTGAAAATATCATAGAATATGCTTTTATTCTCTGCGAGGGAGGTCTTATTCAACCTGAACATCTTCCCGAACCCTTTGGGGTGCCTGCCGCAAAAACCGAAGGGGCCGACCGGAAGCCGACATCAGGCGGCAAGGGTCTGCAAACCCTCGAAGAAATCGAAAAACAAGCAATTTATATGGCGCTGGAGCGAAACAGCTGGAAACGGATGGCAACCTGCCGCGAACTGGCGATTTCAAAAGACACCTTGCGCAGAAAAATAACCCGGTTCAATCTGGAAAGTGAGTTTGACAAAAAACTGGACGAGTTAACAGACGATCATTTTTACAGTAACATGCAGGGAAGCCCCACTCATATATAACCGCCCATCCGGCAAACGTTTCACGCAAAAAAACGAACCAGGTAAAGTTGATGAATCCGTAAAAAGTCTGCGCCAAAGCCCGGATGGCTCCGTAACAAAAACAGTTTCTCCGCCCAAAGAGCAAGAATCTGACAATCTATCGAATCTCTTTTCATCTCTTCTAAGCCTGGCGGGCACCATTTTCATTTCGTCTTCACTTTCAGGCAGCGGCAGACGTTCGCTTTTTACTCTGTCATGATTTTCTCCGGAATCAGGAAACTGCCATGTTCCTTTATAGCATTGCAGATATTTTCAACGGCATTGCCGCAACAGCGACCGGCAATGGCGGCGAAACAGGCAGGGGAGGCGGTTACTCAGCTGAAAATATTTAAGCTCCACGGACACTTACTGGACAAAAAAAAACCGAAAGCTTAAGATAACACTGTTTATCTACATATCTTTTTTAGATTTTTTCCGGAGGGGAGATCTGTCAATGGGTATCCGTAAAAAAGTCCTGGCCGGCATTGGCTTAGTCTCCGTCTGCCTGACATTTATTTTCTATTTATTTTTTAAGGATTTCATTCTCAAAAATTTTGACACCATCGAAGAGACTTTTGTCCGCGACAACCTTTCCCGCATCAAGGCAACCATTCAAGACCAGGCTTGGTCGCTTGATACAATCACCCATGACTGGGCCAGCTGGGACGACTGTTATAACTTCGTCAGAGATCGCAACAAGGAATTTGAGGAGACAAATGTTGTCAAGGCCTCCTTCACCTCCAGCCTCAACATTGAATATATGCTTTTTTTTGACACGGACGGCAAGCTTGTTTATGGCACATGCCTTGATCCCCAACAACAGACCTTGATCCCGGTCCCATCCCAGCTGCTCTCCCAACTTACCAGTCACGACGAAAGCCTCTTCCGCCACCCCGGCACTGACAGCCACGGCATCGGTCTTATCAAGCTTGCCGATATGATATTCCTCATATCAGCCCGGCCTATCCTGAAAAGTGATGGGCAAGGACCACCCCGGGGCACTCTGATCATGATGCGCATGTTAAATGAGCCACGGATCGGTTCGATAAAAACCATAACGAACCTCGATTTCACCCTGCATGCCATACATTCTCCTCTGCCCCATGCTGATTCGTTTGCCATACTCGGCCCCCTCCTGCAAAACCCGGACAGCTTCATCACTAAACCATTGAGCCAGCATGAAATTGGTGGATACGGCGCCGTAAAAGACATCTTTGATCAACCTCTCCTCCTTCTCCGGCTGATTACTCCACGGGATATCCACATTCAGGGGCAGCGGACCCTATCCTATCTCCTCTGGACATCCATCTTAACAGGTATCATTTTTGCCCTTGTCATTTTTATCATGCTGGACAGAATGGTCCTGCAAAAAATAGCCGTATTGAATCAGGGGGTACTGAAAATCAGTAAAGCCGCTCAACCGGCCTACCGAGTGCAAGTGTCAGGCATGGACGAGCTGGCCAGTCTTTCCATATCAATCAATACCATGCTTGATGCCATTGATAAAAATCAGCTTGAACTGAAGGAAAAAGAAGTACGTTTACGCACCATAGCTGAATTTACGCGATCCGGTCTCTTTATCACCCAGGGACATAAACTCATTTATGTCAATTCAGTCATGGAATTGATTACAGGATACACCTCCGAAGAACTCTTCAGTATGAACTGGTGGGATATCTTTCATGCTGATTATCGGGGGTACCTGCGTGCTAAAATCATGGAGGCCCAAAAGGTCGGCTCTCCTCCAGAGCAATATGAAGTGATGATTACAAAAAAAACAGGGGAAGAGGGATGGCTGGATTTACGCATCAAACATGTTACCTATCAGGGGAATCCGGCAAGTTTCGGGGTCTGCACGGATCTGTGACAGTTCACCTTCGTCACCTTGTCTTGAAGCGCGGCCTGGATTACCCGGGTATCCATCAGAGCATCCAGGGGGAAGTCTCCTATGGCAGGAAATTTGCTTTAGATTTTCCATAAGCGGTTACCGCCGGCATGGTTGCCTCTCTGCGATAAATTTTTCTGTAACCGGTATGATTCCATCATCGCTATAAAAGGTAATGTTATCGAAGTCTTAAAGAGGATGTTAATGATAAGAGACACAGAGAGGAGCCTGAGCCGCATTCCAAACCAACGATACACCCGCAAGGGTGCAACAAGTTACGTCTGAAAAGCCGGTTGATCGTTTTTTGCAAACCGCTAAAGAGAGAAAACCCGCCTATGCCTGACAGCAACAAATCAAAAAAAGAACTTCTTGATGAATTAACGCTATTAAAATCCAGAATTGCCCAACTGGACCAAAAAACTACCAGTGCCAAAACCGGGTATTTCGACTGGACCAGAAAATATCAATTTTTTGAATCATTCATTGACGAGCTTATTGAGCCGCTCATTGTCATTGACACGAACTATCAGGTTAAATATGCCAACAAAGCGGCCTGCCAAATTTCAGGCTCCGATTTCTCTTTCTGCAATCAAAAAAATATCCCCTGCCACAAACTGCTCTTCAGATCAGACATAAAATGTGACGAGGCCGGTCAGAGTTGCCTGCTAACCAAAGTAATCCAGGGAGGAAGACATGCCACCATAGATTACACGGTGAAACTGGAAAACGGAGAAACAATCATATATGAAATTCTCGGTTCACCCATATGGGAAAAAGATGGAAGCGTGCTTGGCATGGTTGCGACCATTCGGGATGTTACTCAACACCGCACTGACCAGAAAATGCTTGAAAGCGGGCATGATTTCCTTGAACTGCGCGTCCAGGAAAGGATGTCGGAACTGATCGATTTGAATCAGGCCCTCCGCCAGGAAATCCGGGAACGCCAGGAAACCGAACAGAGACTGCGCTGGTCCAAAGAACAGGCGGAACTCATCTACGAACTTTCCCCCTGTGCAATTTTTACAGTTAATTCAGAGCGTTACGTGACATCCTGGAATAAAAAGGCGGAAGAGATAAGCGGTTACTCAGTTGAAGAAATAAAAGGCAGGAAATGCCTCATCTTCTGCTCCCAGCCGTGCCGACTCTTTTCCACCGATACAGAAAAACCTATCATCAACTTTGAATGCACCTTGCTGACCAAGGACGGCCGTAAATTAGTCATTACCAAAAACTCGGACGTTCTGCGCGATCCAAGCGGCAAGATTATTGGGGGCATCGAATCCTTTGAGGATGTCACTCAGCAGAAAAAAATGGATATGATGCTGCGCGCGGAAAGAGACAAAATTCAGGGAATGATTGCCGCAACCAGACAAGGTCTTCATATTTTAAATTCCAATTATGAGATCGAGTTTCAAAACGACTTCCTGAAGAAAATATTCGGCGACCAGATCGGCTCAAAGTGCTATGAGGTATACAAACAACGGTCCGAGCCGTGCGTCAACTGCCGCATGCACAGTGTCATACAGAACAACCAGATAGAGCATGCGGATGAAGACATCATCTTCTCCGGCAAACATTACAGTCAGAGTTACGCCCCGTTCAAGGATACAGACGGGCAGACCAAATGCCTGATCCTGCTGCGGGATATTACCGTCGAAAAGGCCAACCGGGCCAAAACCCTGCGCACGGCACAGCTTGCCTCAATCGGTGAACTTGCAGCCGGGGTGGCCCATGAAATAAACAACCCGATCAACGGTATCATTAATTACGCCCAGATTGTCATGGATGACACCGTAGCGGACGACCCCAGGAATATCCTCCTGCGGCGTCTGATTAATGAAGGAGAGCGCGTAGCTGATATTGTCAGCAAGCTTCTTGCCTTCGCCAGGCAAAGCGATGATGAAAAAGATTCTTTTGAAGAGATTGCCATAAGAAATACCCTGGAAAACTCATTATCCCTTTTTCAGCATCAATTTCTTAAAGACGGGATCATGACAACAATTACTATCCCGCCGGATATTCCGCTGCTGCGTGTTCATCCCCATCAGCTCCAGCAGGTTTTTGTCAATCTTCTCAGCAATGCCAAACACGCTTTAAACGACCGGTACAAAGGGCCGGATCCGGACAAACTTCTGGAGATCACTGCCAGATTGATATGCGCGCATGAACGCAATCAGGTCAAAATCACCTTTACTGACCATGGCACAGGTATTCCGCAACAGAATATCAATATGGTTTTCAATCCTTTTTATTCAACCAAAAAACCTGGAGAAGGGACAGGTCTGGGGCTAAGCATCAGCCAGGGTATAATCCAAAGTTTTCAGGGACAGATGTCCATAGAAAGCGAGTTCGGGAAATTTACCCAGGTGATCATTGAGCTTCCGGTGCCGGCAAACTGACATGTCCGCCAAAGATCAGGAGAAAAAGAAAATGAAACTTTCCGCATGTGCAAATGACAATCAAACAATCCCCAAGGGTGACGACAGAGACCTTCTGGTTTCTCTTAATAAGCAGTTCCAGTTTCTTTCATCCATTATAGACGAGGTTGTGGACCCGATCATTGTCATCGGCACTGATTTCAGGGTAAAATTTGCCAACCGGGCCGCCTGCAATTTCGCTAGGGATAATGCATGCGTGCACGCAACAGAGCCGTTCTGCCATAAGTTGATCTTTGATTCAGACATACCATGCAATAAAGCGGGGAGAATCTGCCCGCTGATCATGGTCCTTGAAAGTGACTCCACTGCCATCATAGAAATAGAATACACCAAGCCCAATGGCATGAAGCGGCTCTTTGAGGTACAGGCATCTCCTCTTAACAACAAGGATGGCGAATTTCTTGGAATTGTCGAGTCATTCAGGGATGTTACCGAGAGGAATAAATATGCCGACATGCTGGAAAAAGGTCATCAGGAATTGGAACAGCGAGTTTTTGAACGGACAGAGGAATTAGTTAAAAGCAACGAGATTCTTGCCGAGCAGATCAGCCGGCGTCAGGACATGGAAAAAATCCTCCGGGCTGAGAGGGATAAATTTCACTGTATGCTCATGGCTATGAAACAGGGAATGAACATCCTCAATACCGATTTTATCATTGAATTCCAAAACGATGTTCTCCTTGAGCTGCTTGGCGACACTATCGGTCATAACTGCTTTGCCATGTATAAACAGCGTACTCAGCCATGTAAGCCGTGTTTGATGACTGAAGCCATCAGAACCAATCAGGTGCAACGCGCCGAGGAGCTCATGTCAAATGGCCGCTATATCAGCCAGAGCTACTCACCCTTCACTGATATAGACGGGAAAACAAAATGCCTCATCCTGCTTAACGATATCACCGAGGAGAAGGCGTATGCGGCTAAAAAAATCAGAACCAGTCAACTTGCCTCCATCGGTGAACTCGCCGCCGGAGTTGCTCACGAAATCAACAATCCCATTAATGGCATCATCAATTATGCCCAGATTCTTCTTGATGACAGCAAAGACAAGGAAGCAATCTCTCCGATTCTGAATCGAATCATCACGGAGGGTGAACGAATTGCCGATATTGTCAGCAAGCTTCTCTCTTTTGCTCGCCAGGGGGATGACGACAGCCAGACATATATGGTAACATCCGTGCCCGAGGCATTAGAAAATTCACTCTCCCTGGTCCAGCATCAGCTGGTCAAAGATGGCATAATTATTGCTAAAAACATCCAACCAGATGTCCCGACTATCTGGGTGCATCCGCAACAGCTCGAACAGGTTATTATTAATCTCTTCAGTAATGCGCGCTATGCGCTTAATGAAAAATTCAAAGGGAAAAACAAAAACAAACGCCTTGACCTGAAAGTGCACCCTATAGAATTGGCAGGAAAAACATACGTACGCATCTCCATCAAAGATTATGGAATAGGTATCCCTGCTGAAATAATCGATTCTGTCTGCAATCCTTTCTTCTCCACCAAAAAATCAGGAGAGGGAACAGGACTGGGACTGAGCATCAGCCAGGGGTTAGTTAAGAATTTCAACGGCTTTTTGAGGATCAACAGCGAACCGGGGCAGTATACCGACATCATGGTCGATCTGCCCGCTTACACAGGTGATCGGCATGATGGACAGCAATGACAGAATCGGCATGGACGAAACAGCAAAAAAAAACAGCGCCATTTTAGTTGTCGATGACGAGGAAAGCCTGCGCCTCACTTTTAAGATGTTTCTCAGCAGAGAAGGCTATGGACCTGTTTCTGTCGCCTCATCCTATGATGAGGCCCTGGAATTACTTGAAAAACAACACTTTGATCTTATCGTCAGCGACATTGTCATGGAGGGTTCCTCGGGAATTGACCTTCTCCGCCGTGTCAAGGAAATGGGCCGAAAGTGTCCTGTGGTCATGGTAACCGGATACCCGAACATCAATTCCGCGGCTGAAGCCGTTCGCTTAGGCGCTTTTGACTATCTGGCCAAACCGGTAAAAAAAGACAATCTCTTGCGCACGGCGCGCATGGCGCTGCAGCAGTACGCCCTCCATAAGGAAAACGAGCAGCTTATTCTGGAAAAGGAAAGATATCAGCAGTATCTCGAAACCGTATTCCGCAGCATCAAGGATCTCGTGATCACCGTCGATGCGGAAATGATGATCATTGACATGAACAAAGAGGCCAGCAAATGGATAGAAAAAATCGCTCCCGGCACAAATCCCCAAGGAAGGATTGATGAATTGCCTTTTTTTGCCGAAATTTTCGGTTTTGACGCCCAGACAGTTCTTCGCAATGAAACAGAGGTGGCGGAACACCGGGTGGAATTCGAATTTGAAGGGCATGGGGTTATTGTTTTCAGAGTGAGCGCCGCACCTCTTTTGACTTCAGACGGCCATTTTCTGGGAGTAGTCCTTGTCGCTCGTGATGTAAGCCGCCTTGAAGCACTTGAACAACGCGAAAAAAGAATTGGTCTGCACAGATTAATCGGCGGCAGCCGGGCAATGCAGACCGTCTATACTCTCATTGAAAATGTGGGAAAGGTTGACACAACTGTCCTGATTACCGGCGAAAGCGGCACCGGCAAGGAACTGGTCGCGGAAGCCCTGCATGCCGAAAGCCCGAGAAAAGATATGCCTCTCGTCAAGGTTGATTGTACGGCAATACCGGAAAATCTTCTGGAAAGCGAATTGTTCGGTCATAAGAGAGGATCCTTTACCGGCGCTGACAGGGATCGGAAGGGACGGATCCTGCAGGCTGATGGCGGCACTGTATTTCTAGATGAAATTGGCGACATCACGCCGATGATGCAGTTACGGCTGTTGCGCTTTCTCCAGGAGAGAACCTTTTATCCCGTTGGCGAAGACCAGCCGATCAAGGTTGATGTGAGGGTCATTGCCGCAACCAATGCTGATCTGAAATCCCAGGTTGTTTCAGGAAAATTCAGAGAGGATCTGTATTACCGGCTCAAGGTCGTGGATATCATACTGCCGCCCCTGCGTGATCGCTATGACGATATCCCTCTGCTGGTCAAAAAATTTATTGACCGATTCAGCAAACGTCTTGACAAGGCAATCCATGGGATCTCAGACCAGGCCCTTGGGCAGATGACAAGATATAAGTGGCCAGGCAATGTCCGGGAGCTGGAACATATTGTCGAACGCGCCTGCGTTCTCTGCTCCGGTTTAACCATCACCCTGGCCAATCTTCCTCTTGAACTTCAAAGTCAGGAGAGCAGTGACAAGAAGGAAGACGAATCCATAGCAAGCTTCCAGGCTAAAATCAATGCCGAAGGGCCGGACAATGAGGAAGAACGGATACTCACCACCCTGAAAGTCACTTACGGTAACAAGGCTCAGGCCGCGCGCATTCTTGGCATTGACCGGAGCACACTTTACAGAAAAATACGACAGTTTGATATCGATCTCTCCCAGCTCGAACTCAATACGTGAATGCCTCAGCGAAGCAAAGCCGGCAACAGAGGCTGTTGGAAGTATCATTTTGGCTGCAGCATCCTGTCCAACAACCTCTGTCGCGAAGTCCAACGCAGGGTAATTCGCTCACCAAGGCAATCAGATACAGCCTGAACGTGTTGCATTTATCTGCCACCCCAGATGTTGAATACAGCGACTCATGCCACATATCTGCCGACGATCTTCAAACAAACACCCAAAAAAACCATTTTAGCCTGTTACACTTACCAGCCTAACAAGCCTCATCACATCCCTTGCGTTCGCTGAGGCGCCCTTCCCTTTCCCCTCCCCCCCTTTCCCTTTTTCTCACATCAGGCCCAAAGCTTGCAATATTACGAAAACAGAAGAATTACCTCTGCTCATAAGCGTCAAAACAACATGGGGGCGGCAATGAAATACAGCTTACGCAACTTTCTGATTCTGCTGATCATCTCTGCGGTTATTATTGTCGGCTTTAACTTCTGGAAGGCCGAAGAAAAGCTGCCTTATATTGATTATTCAACGTTTATCGCGCAATTGTCAGAAGATGAAATAACAAAGGTGACAATCGAAGGCAGTAAAATTACAGCCACGGACAAATTCGATCGTCAATATCAGACATTTACTCCTGATGTCAAATCGATCTTGGAAAGGCTGGAACAAAAAAAAATTGTCATTACCACCCGTCCTTTTAGCGACAGCTCTCCCTTTTTTTTCTCACCATTTTTACTGATCCTTGTTCTGGGAGGCTGGATGTATTTTCTGATGCAGCAGCAGAAAGGCGGTGGGTTCACTAAAAACAAATCAAAACTGACACCTGAGATAAAACAACATGTCACTTTTGAAGATGTAGCAGGAATTCCGGAAGCCAAGGAAGAGCTCGTAGAGACAGTGGAATTCCTTAAACACTCCAGTAAATTTATGAGACTGGGCGGACGCATTCCAAAAGGAGTGCTGCTGCAGGGCCCGCCTGGAACCGGAAAAACACTTCTTGCTAAAGCAATTGCCGGGGAGGCTGGAGTACCTTTTTACAGCATGAGCGGGTCTGACTTCGTGGAAATGTTCGTGGGAGTTGGCGCCTCGCGGGTGAGAAATCTTTTTGAACAGGCAAAAAAGAATGCGCCGTGCATCATCTTTATTGATGAAATTGACGCAGTGGGCCGCAGTCGGGGTGCTGCTGGCGCTCAAGGAGGCCAGGACGAAAGGGAACAAACCCTCAATGCCTTGCTTGTGGAAATGGATGGCTTCAAATCCGGTGAAACAGTCATCATTGTTGCCGCCACCAATCGCCCAGATGTGCTTGACCCCGCACTGCTGAGGCCCGGTCGCTTTGACCGGCAGGTAAACATATTGCCCCCTGACGTCAAAGGCAGGGAAAAAATCCTCGAGGTGCACGCGCAAAAACTGATAATGAGCAAAGAGGTCCAACTGGCAAACGTAGCCAGAAGCACCCCGGGATTTACTGGCGCCGAATTAGCCAATCTCATGAACGAATCGGCCTTGATGGCAGCACGCAGGAACAAAGATTTTATTGAAACAACGGATATTGAGGAGGCCAAGGACAAGATACTCATGGGCGCCGAACGGAAGGGGATGGTGATTAGTCACCAGGAAAGAAAAGTCACAGCTTACCATGAAGCAGGCCATGCGATTGTGGCGCATTTGCTGCCGGAATCGGATCCAGTCCACAAAATAACCATTATTCCACGAGGCAGGGCTCTGGGCCTTACCCAGCAACTGCCTTTGGACGACCGGCATTCCTATTCCAGGGAATATCTCAGATCCAGGGTCATGACACTTTTAGGCGGAAGAACCGCGGAAGAAATCGTATTCAACCAATTTACCACCGGGGCAAGCAATGACCTCCAATCTGCCACGGAAATCGCCACCAGAATGGTTTGCGAATGGGGCATGAGTGATCTTCTCGGACCCCGCGCCTATGTTATAGCAGATCAGAGTTTCCTGCAGACTGGCGCGGTTAAGCGGACATACAGCGAAGAAACGGCAAAGGCCATTGATCAGGAGATCAACAAAATTATTGAAGATTGTTACCAGGAAACCATGATCATCCTTGAAGGGAAAATCGCCTATCTGCACAAACTTGCCGAAATCCTGCTTGAAGCTGAAACCATCGATGCGGAAGAAGTGAACATCATATTGAAATGCAAGGAAGTAAACAAACTGAACGAAGAAATGCTGCGGAACAGAAAACGCGAGCTACACGCAACGTAGCGCCACACTTGTGTGGCAACACTTATGTGGCGTGCTACACTTTCTGCCACACTTTTATGTGGCAGAAAGTGTAGCTCAACTGAACCATTATTCATTTTTATTTTTTTTATTACATCTTGACCCGTACCTTAATTTCGTGCTGCTGACAAACTTACAACCGTCTGGCACTGATTATGCTAGGAAAAATTGCAAGTCATTATTTTGCAGGCAAAAGCCGGCTGTTACATGAAAAGTCTCTTTATGAGCGACTGGCTTTTTCATTCATTCTCAAAAGGAGAGAGAAAATGGGTTTGAAAACAGGAAAACTAATCGGCCTTGCAGCATTAATAGCCATGACAGCGCCACTGGCCCTGCCACAGAAAGCAAGCTGTGAGGTCTTTGAGCTAAACAGCCTTGCAAATTTATTTGAGGGAGTAAGTTTTGATCACGACATGCATATTGAGGCCGTTTCAGATAATTGCTCTGTATGCCATCACCATTCCGCAGGCACCCCTCCCACTGATGCTACGTGCATCCCCTGCCATTTAAAAAGTGCAGAGACAGATTCAGCGGCCTGCAACGCCTGTCACGTTAACGAACCATTTTCTTCAGCCAGCCTGGAAGCCAGCGCAAGCAATCCGTTACTTCATCACAAGGTAAAGCCCGGCCTTAAAGCCGCTTACCATCAGAATTGTTTAGGATGCCACCAGGAAACAGGCGGCCCGGTTGGATGTCAGGATTGTCATGCCTTAACCGAGAAAGGAGAGAAATATTACAATACCGGCCAGTTCGCCCCCAAACCCGGGAAATCATCAAGTCATCATTAAAAATATCCGCGATATTACCGCAACATTTAGGTGAAAAAATGAAAAAATTAAACCGGAGAAATTTTATCAAGGGAAGCCTGGCCGGTGGTCTTGCTGCTGCGGCAACCTGCAATGCCAAGGATGCCAAAGCCGCGGGCGGTGATTTTGGCGGGTATCCCGACAGTATGGGAGTTCTTGTGGACTTGACCAAATGCGTCGGCTGCCGCACTTGTGAGGCAGCGTGCAACAAGGAACAGGGTTTGCCTGAACCGGACAAACCATTTGACGATTTCAGCGTATTTGATGAACGCCGTGAGGGCGGGTTGCCCAGACGCACAACGGAAAAGGCCTACACTGTCGTTAACCGTTACGAGGTGGAAGGGCGAGCTCATCCCCTTTTCAGAAAAGTCCAATGCAATCACTGCAATGAGCCTGCCTGCCTTACCTCTTGCTTTGTTAACGCCTACACAAAAACGCCGGAAGGCGCGGTCATCTATAACCCCAAAGTATGCGTCGGCTGCCGTACGTGTATGATTGCCTGTCCGTTTTATGTTCCGGCCTACAGCTATTCAAGCGCCATCAATCCTGTTGTTAAAAAGTGTATCATGTGCTACGACACCCGGCTTAAATTCGGGCGCCCTCCCGCGTGCGTTGAAGCCTGCCCGCAAGGTGTCATGACTTTTGGCAAGAGAAAAGACATGATTGCCCTGGCACATGAAAAAATTAATGCCAAGCCCGGCAAATACGTGGGACACGTATATGGTGAGACTGAAGTAGGCGGTACTTCCTGGATGTACCTCTCCGATGTGCCTTTTGCAGAAATAGGTTTTGACACGCATCTCGGCAAGGAACCGATCATCAGCCATGTCAAGGATTTCCTGGCTATTGTTCCCATGGTTCTCTGCATCTGGCCTGCACTGTTCACCGGCTTCCATCTCCTGGCAACCAGGAAACAGACAAATAAAGAAAACTCGACCAAGGCATAACAGGAGGGAAAAAATGGAAAAATTAAAAACTGCAGGCTTTCAGCCAATCGACACCCTGATAAAACCGGATACCAACAACCCTTGGTCCCTAAAAGACAAACTTCTCCTCGGGCTAAGCCCACAGGAGTATATGCGTCAGCTGCTCCGCAATCCATTCAACTGGATTCTTGCCGTGATTTACGCAATCGGCATTCCAATACTTGTCGGCCGTTTTATTTTCGGCCTCGGCTGGGCCACCCACAGCTCCTATGACTATCCTTGGGGACTTTTTCTTGGCTGGGGGCTTTTTGTCATGGTTCCCCTGTCAGCTTCCGGTTTTATGCTTGGCACCACTGTTGAGCTTTTTGGACGCAAGGATTTTAAACCCATTGAAAGGCTGGGCCTGTTAAACGGACTGCTGGGTTACTTCTTTGCCGTAGTATTTCTCCAGGTTGATCTTGGCCAACCTTGGCGTCTAGTCTATCCGATGTTTGTTTCACTTGGCCCGGCAGCGGTTCTTTTCCTGGTAGCCTGGCATGTAGCGACTTATCTTTCCGTACAGGTCGCCGAGCTTGTCCCGGCGGCAAGTGAGTTAATGGGCTGGGTGAAACCAAAAAAATTCATTAAGAGCATTGTTCTGGGGCTTACCGTTTCCGGCATCATACTTTCCACCTTGCACCAGGGCGCACTCGGTGCTCTTTTCACCTATGCGCCAGGCAAGGTCCACCCCCTCTGGTACTCGGCGGCCTTTCAATGGTTTCATTTTTTCTGCTCCTCGATATTCGGCGGTCTTTCCATGCTGATCGCGGTAAGTACATTAAGCAAATGGTTTCTTAAATGGCGTTGCGATAATAATTTTCTCAAAAATCTTGACACCATTACCCTGGGAATTGCCAAGGGCTGCTCTCTGGCCCTGATCACCTATCTTGTCATTAAATTTGTTGCGCTTGCCCATGATAATGAATGGGGTTACCTTCTTACCGGTTGGGGCCAGCTCTATATATTTGAAATAACCGCGGGCGTTATTTTCCCTCTGTTTCTCTTCACCATGGCCATCAGAACAAACAGGGCCGGACTGGCGCGGCTTGCCGCCTTCATTGCTGTATTCGGCATCGCCTTAAACAGATTGAACACCGCTCTTATCACCTTCAACTGGAATCTCTATCAGGAGATTCCCCACTGGAGAGAATTCGCCATTGCCGTAATGGTTTATGCAACATACATTGTCGTTTATCGGGCCGTATTGTATCGTCTGCCGATTCTTTATACGTGGCAGGGCGATTCCAAATAACAAATCGCGGCTCCTTACGATAAACCGGTATTTATGCGGAAATGAGTTTTTTTGTTCAAAATCATGGCCTGGGAGAAAGAACCGGGGTTTTTGAGTTGAAAATTCGATGTTTTTTCCCCATAAAGCGGAAGTTGAACAAAAAACCATTTCCGGACGACCACTAAACTAAGCGGATGACAGGGGCGCGCACCGCCTCTGTCATCCTCCCAGGCTTGATAATGACGCTTCCTCTCCGATCAACAATCTACGCAATTTATATGACGGTTATCATCGCCTTGGTAGCTCTGCTCAGTCAGAGTTTCCGTCAATATCAGCTCTATCATGAACATGAAGCTATCATTTCACAGACAGAAAGTCTTATTTTTCAATTTTCCATCATCAGGGAACATGTCGCTGATGCCATGCTTGATAATCATCAGCCGTCAAAACTTACCGGCATTTCCGCGGAAATGGAAAAGCTCAACAGCAATCTAACGGCTGTTCTTGAAGACAAGGAAATCAGGGACGAATACAAACTCACCTTCTTGAACAGCATTGACCTTCCCGGCATTATCCTTCTTTTACGAAAAATTGAATCAGGAACCGGAGAAAAAGAGAATATACGCAACCTAAACAGTGAAATGCGCACCTTAAGCGAAAGACTCATCCTCTTCGACCGTGTTCTGGTCAATAATGCCAAACAGAAGTTGATCAGCTTTCAAAATGTCATCATCGGCACCGCGGCTTTTGTCGTCTTTCTTCTGGTAGGCGTGCTGACACTTTTTCATCGACAGCTGGTTATTCCGTTGCTGCAACTTATTAGTAAGAGTTCAGGGGCGCTCTCAGGAGGTGAGGAAACCATTCAGGTTTCCACCTCGGCCCGGGAAGTGGCAAATCTGACTGCTGTCTTTTCAGATCTCCTTCGGCAACGGAGGGATTTGCACGGTCAACTGCAAGCGCATCGCGAAGCCATCATGGAGCTTACCACTTCACTGAAGGGATTTCTGGCCATTATTTCCACTGATGGAGTAATTATTGATGTCAGCAGTGGTATTACCGAAAAATGCCGGTTTAACCCAGGGGAGCTGACCGGCAGGTCCTGGCGTAATTTTTTTATAATGCCGCAACAAGAGTCTGACCGCGATCTTTCCGATGAGCAGTTACTCGAAAATCTTTCCAGTGTTTGCCTGGCTTCCGAGATGTCTCTGGCGACCAAGGACATGAATCCAATCCCTCATATACGCTGCAGCTTTATCAACCTTGCCCGGGAGAACCACGAACCACCCCAGGTTTACTGCATGGGAATTGATCTATCCGAGGAACAGACCCAGATCGATGAACTAAAAAGAAGCCTTGTCGCTGAAAAAAACAAAAAAACGGAGATGGTGCGCATCTCTCATCTTGCTGTGCTTGGAGAAATCGCGACTGGCGTTGCCCATGAGGTTGGCAATCTCAGCAACGGCATAATCAATTATGCTCAGGTTTTGGCGGATTCAGCCTGTGACCCTGATTTTGAAATTGAGCGAGACAAACTTTTCAAGAAGATTATTCTGGAAGGAGAAAAAATTGCAGGACTCGCCAAAAACCTTCTCGCCTATGGACAGGATGACGCCCAGTCAAGGGAGCTCGTCCCGGTAGAGGAGGTTCTGCGTAATTCGCTTGCCCTCATGAGCCACTATTTCAGAATAGACGGCACCAGGGTTGAAACAAATTTTGCCACCATTGCAATATGCAAAATAAACGGCCGGCAAATGCAGCAGGTGTTCCTCAGCGTCCTTAACAATGCCCGCCGCGCCCTCAATGAACGCTATCCGCAAAAGGACGAAAAAAAAATATTACGAATCAGCGCCAATGAAATTGAAAAAAACGGCAAAAAAATGACGAAAATGACCTTTACTGACTATGGCATCGGCATAACGCCGGAGAATCTGAAAAGGGTATTTGATCCTTCATTCTCAACAAAACCCGCGGCAGAAGGCGTTGGTATGGGTCTTACCGTCAGCAGGGAGCTTATTGATCTGCATAATGGCAATATCTACCTGGAGAGCCAGGCAAATGAGCAGACAACCGTAACAATCGAGCTGCCAGCTAATTAATGATGAACTCGTAAAAAGTCGGCGACAAAGCCCAGATGGCTAAGTAACAAAATTCGATATACAAGGTGTAGTGTATTTTTGAGAGTGAGGCTATACATGTGGTATGCCGAACGAACAAAAATGCGCTACAACGCAGTAGATCGGATTTTTTACGACGCCATCAATTAATCACGGCAAGCGTATCAGGGACAGCCCCAAGTTCAATCCTGCCAACCACTTTGTTCAAGGAAAGATCAATCACCGTGACCCCTCCACTGCGGACATCGCAGACATAAAGCCACTGCCGGGCTGGGGAGACATCCATCTCAAAGGGCATGCCACCCACCCTGACGTCGCGTGAAATGTTGAGCTGTCCTGGACGAAAAACCGAAACAGAACCTCCACCGTAATTGGCAATGTAAATGTGGTTATTGCTGAAAGCAAATCGCCTTGGTTTGCTGCCGACATTGAAACGCCCCTTGCTCCGGCCTCCTGGCAGCTCAAAAACGGACACGGAATTACTGGAACTTTCGGCCACATAGAGATAATTATCCCGGGCAAACAGCCCATCAGGAGTCCCGCCGGTGTCGATAGTTCTCACAATTGCCAGGGAAACAGGATCCAATAAAAATATTTTCTGCGAATAGGCGCTTGAAACCGCAAGGAGATTCTGCTCTTCCATGTAGAGAATATATTTGGGACGCGAACCGATACGGGCCTGCCCACCCAGAACCCCGGTTTGCAGGTTGAGGCGCAACAAGCTGTTCCCCATCTCATCCAACAGATAAGCCCATTTGCCATCCGGGCTGACAGTCATATACGTTGGTTTCGCAGAAAGAGGCACCCTGATCTGATCAATCTGCCGATTGGCTGTCAGCTCAAGGACCTTTACAGTGGCTTCCTGCTGGGCAAGAACAAAAAGACGGTTTTGCGCAGGATTTGCGATAATACTGCCCGGTTTACCGCTGATGCCGATGGAACCGCATACCATGTTACGGTC
This sequence comes from Deltaproteobacteria bacterium, assembly GCA_016219175.1. Lineage (GTDB taxonomy): Bacteria > Desulfobacterota > Desulfobulbia > Desulfobulbales > SURF-16 > SURF-16. The sequence goes on from JACRCD010000028.1 coordinate 81,213, forward strand.
TGTTCTGATAATGTAAATGGTGTCTTGTTCAGGACAGGATACATAAGCCAAATCCGAGACAAGAGGAATACTCTGCGTGGCAACGGTCATTTTGGGGTTAAGTAAGGCCATGCCCTGTAATGATTGCGAAGTATCCCAGGTAAGAAAAAGAGACGGACTGTCTTCTTTAGCCAGGGTAAGTTCGGCCGGAAAATCAATTTCCACCACAGGATTATCAAGGGCCAGAAAAATCCTTTTCCCGTCACGCTCAAGAGCGCCCTCCGCCACGGTGAACCTCATGGCTTGATATCTTCCTGCGGGCACACCCCCTCTGCCGGCAAATATCTGACCGCTGGCAGCAATCTCCTGGCTTTGCAACTCCTGCCTGGCTGCCCGCATTGGCAGCCAATTGGTGCCGGACCGTACTTCAAGATTTTTGATCTTCATCCACAGCAGCGGCCCGTCAGGCTCCTTCACCTGCAAAAAAACGGAAAGCCTCGCCTCGCCGCGGCTTTCCTCGGAAGATGGTTGAAACAATGCACCATCCGCACCCCCGCCACCCTGCTGACAACCGCTACTAAAAAGGCTCCCGGCAGCCAACACTAGCAGGGCGCAGAAAAAATTCCGTAAACCGCGGAATAGAGTTCTCATAACAACCCCTTAGTCTTTTGTCGTGTGGCAAACAGCGCAACCGTTATAACCGCCACCTGGCCACAATTTATAATCCCAACGCAACATCGCGCCATACGGAGTACCATGGGCTCTATGGCAGGAAAGACACATAACGACAGCATCATCGGTGGTTGAATAAACGGTGCTGTTTACAGACGCTGTTTTATCCGAGGTCGCGACGGGAGAAATGACGCTGTAAGTATTGCCGGCGCCGGTACCGCCGTTATATTTCTCATATTCACCGGAAGAGGAGGCCCTCCCCATGTCAAAATCGGTGGGATGCCGAAGCCAGACCCCGCTGCTGCCAAAAGAACCGGAAGCAATATTGCCCGCCCCCTGATGAAAATCGCCATGACACTGAGCGCAAAGATTGCTGATGGTTCCGTTAACGTTCTGTGTCTCCAGGGTTCTGTCAATCCCATAATATTTATTATGGTGGCTGCTGTCTGGCCGATACTCATACTCCGTATCTTCCAACCCCTGAACAGAGTAAAGGAAACGATAGCTCGCCGCAAGGGTTGTACCATCCTTCCAGCTGCTCATGTCGTTAGTATGGTGGGATTTCAGCATGGACTCAATTTCCCCGCCCACACTCCTGTCGCCATGGCAGCCGTTCGTGCCGGCGCACTGCAATTGCACATCCAAACCTACTCCGCCGGGAGGGACATTGCCGAAACGGCTGTCCACGGCAGTAAAACCGCTCACGTTATGACCGGTGGCCTCCTGTCCGCTGCTGACCCAAAAAAAATTCCCGCCCGCCAGGGTAGTAGTGTCACCTTCGGTTCCCGTGGAGCTGTATGCCGGAGCGCTGGTCTGCAGGACGTACGGGGTGACAAGACCATCCGCGCTGTTGTTTCCCTGATGGCAGCCGATGCAGCTGGTATTGAGCAGGGCCTCATGAGGCGTATCTGATAGTTCCATGGAACCATTAACCAGATTCCGCACCACGGCGATTCCCCCCTGGCTGTTGTGCATCGTATGACAGTTGCCGCATGGCCCCGTAACCTTGGCATCACACACAAGGGGAAACAGGGTCAGAGACAGTGAAACCAATTTCTGGACAGCTTTTGATGTCTGCATGGTCCACCTCTTGCTAACGGCCAAATATTTCCACCCGACCACTTCCCTCCTCTACAACACAAAGACCTCCCCATGGGTCAAAAAGTATTTCGATCGGATAGTACAGCTCGCCTCGAGACCAACCCTTGCCAAGAAAGGCATATTTAAATTCGCCCTGCGCATCAAAAACAGCAATATTTCCTTTATGGCGATCAAGAACATAGGCATTATCCGCCGGGCCAATTGCCAGAGACACAGGAAACTCTACCTGCAGACCAACAGCAAAGCTTTTGGTCAAGGCGCCGCCGCTGTCAAACTGCACAACTTTTTTACCCAGCTGATCCAAGGCCCAGAGACGACCATCATTTGTTAATTTAAAATCAACGATGCCACTAACGCATTCCGGACAGGAGATCCATTTGTTTACGCTCAGATTACCGTCGATCACGGCAATCTCCCCTGATGCCTTATCAAGGATGTAGAACTGGCCGTTTTTATAGTCCATCCGGTCAGGCACCAGGGTGCGATCACCTTCCTTCAGGGTATGCAATGTAATTTCTTTTGACTTGACATCAACACTTGTCAGGCTGTTGCGCCCTTTTTCGATCACCCAGAGAAGATCCTTTTCATCACGAACCATATCATAGGGGATCTGGAGTTTGCCTTCCGCGGTAAACGTATGCAGAAAACCGCCTTCCCTGGAAAAGGAAAGAAGCCTGTTGCCGCCACTGTCAATCACATAGTAACGCTGACGCTCGACATCAACGTACAAAGCCGTGGGCATGGACATGGCCTGGCCGGATGATGTCCCCTCAAGGGTTGCTCGCCAAGCCCAGGGGTCTGCCGCATAAGAAGTTGACACCCCAATAAAATTTGCGACAGTCAGCAATGCTGCCAAACCCAATATTTTGTTCACGAACTTCATAGAGTCTCCTTCACAAAACAGCATTCTGTTACCGAAAATTAAAAATACGCATTGTCATCAGTATCTCTTATGGCACTGAACACAAAGATCTTTCGAGCCGCTGTATATCAATTCGTTTTTAAAATCCGATCCCATGGGCAAGTGACAGCTGATACACGTTACCATTTGCCCTGTTCGGGCATCCAAAATCTTTTCCCCGACCGGATGAGTGAACTTGCCCTGGGTCTCATGGCATTGGGTGCAAATGGCATTGCCGTCACCCCTGAGCATGGCCACCCGGTTTGAGCCATGCACTTCATGACAGCTTGTGCATGTGCCTGCTTTAGCCTCAGGATGTTTGTAAAGCTTATCCGCATAGCGGGCCATGGTATCACGATGGCAAGCACGGCATACTTCAACCTGGCTGCCTTTCAACAGATTCTTTTCATCAGCCGCATGCGGAGAATGGCAATCCACACATTTATTTCCGCCCTTGCCGGTCAAATGACTGTGCCGGGCATGCATCTCCGTTGCAACTTTTTCATGGCAACGCAGACAGCTCTGCGTGTTTCCCTGTGTCCCCTTTTGATCATGACAATCCTTGCACCCCTTTGCATATGGAGCATGAAGCACATTCCGGACAATGCCTTTCCGCTCACTGCCGTGGGGATTATGACAGGAAAGGCAGTTTCGCAGCTGCCCTGGATAATCCGCATGGCCTTGCTGCAAATCCTGGGGCTTATGACAGGATTGACAGATTTTATCCGGTTCATCCTTGAGCAATTGGCCATAAGCCGCCTGGTGCGGACGATGACAGGCAAAACATTGCCCTTTGGCAAACGGACTGTGTGTATGTCCGTATTTCTGAGGCAATTTGTCGTGACAGCTGAAACAGATTTTATCTAAATTGCTCTTAAGCAGCCCGCTGTTGGCGCTGGCGTGGGGTTCATGACAGGCGAGGCATTTCCCGCCGCGGACAGGCTGGTGAACCAAACCCTCCTTGAATTTTTCCTTTTCCTTGCCGTGGCATGCATAGCAAAGATCAGCCCCTTCCTTTTCGAGCAAACCCTTAAAATGAGCGACATGGGGATTATGACAAGCCTTGCACTGCCCGTCGGCTAGAGGTTGATGAACAATGTTGCCGCTGAATGACCCTTTATCGTGGCAATCAAAGCAGATATTCTCTGCCGCTGCGGCAGCTCCAGGCAAAACAACGGCAAGCCAGAAAATGACAACCATGCGATGATAATGTAACATTATTTTCTGCCCTCCCCGGGATGACACGGACGGCATTGCCCTTTGGCAAAAGGCGCGTGGACAACAGGAAATAACAGCCCTTTTGCCGGCCCGCCATGTGGATCATGGCAGCTCAGACAGGAATCATTTCCAGGGAGAATTCCTTGATGGACCGCCGTAAATCTTGTTTCTGTAAAGTTATGGCATTTGGCGCAGAGCAAGCCGCCCTTTTCAATAACAATTCCCTTATACTTGGAAGCATGGGGATCATGACAGGTTGAACAATTTTTTGTTGCCGGTTCATGGGCGACACCCTCCTGCCAATATTTGGCAATCTCCTGGTGGCAGGAGAGACAAAGGGCAGGCTGGTCCTTCTTCAGATTTTTCTGATGCACAGACCCATGGGCCAGATGGCAGACCCCGCAATTTACATCTTTGACAGGCCCATGAATTACCGAGGCTTCCTTGATTTTTTTCCCTATTCCAGCGTGACAGGAAAGACACTGATTGCCCGGGTTTACTTCCATGTTGTAAATAAAGTCTCCGGCGTGGGGTGAATGGCATTTCTCGCAATCTTTCTTTGCAAAGGGCTCATGAGGGATCACGTTCTCCGTCTGTTTTCCCATGGCCGCCTGATGACAGGAAAGGCAAAGCCTGCCGCCACTCTGACTCTCCTTTAACAGATTCTTCCTCTCTCCCTGATGCGGCTCATGGCAACGACTGCATTCTCCATTGGCAAAAGGGGTATGAAGGCTGTAGTTGCCCATCTCCCTGGCGCTTTGCTGATGACAGGACAGGCACAAGGTTTTTTCATTTTTTATAAGCAATTTTCTCTCGCCTGACTCATGGGATTTATGACAGTCCAGGCACTTCGCCCCAGCAGCAGGAGGGTGAACAACTTTGCCCTGGCTGTATTTTTTTTCCTCATGACAGGCATAACAAAGCAGGGAAGGCTCCTTGACGAGCAGGGCAACACGTTCCGAACCATGACCAACATGACAGGAAAGACATCGCCCATCGGAAAATGGCGCATGGCTGCTTTTCATCTCATTCTGCTCTCCCTGTTTATGACAGCCGATGCACGCCCTTTCAGGGGGCATCGCAAGCATTTCCTTGTATTCACTGGCATGAGAGGCATGGCACTGCAAGCAATTCCCCTGTTCATACGGTTTATGCACGCTGATCATTTTCTTACTTTTCTGTGCATGGCAGGCCAGACACCCTGCATTCGCATCACCTTTAAGCTGCAGCTTCCCTTCGCCTCCGATGAGATGACAGCTGTCACAATTCCCGTCCTGAACAGGCTTATGCACAATCGGCTTTAACAAATGAAGCCCATCGGAACTATGCGGACTATGGCACAGAATGCAACGGCCCTGCACAGGAAACTCCCTGTGGCTTTTCCTGAAGGTTGCCGTATTATTAGCATGGCAAGACAGACAAAGACCATCCTCTTCCATTTTCAGCAGAAACTTCTCATCCGAGCCATGACTGACATGGCAGCTGGCGCATCCTTCCCGGACAGGAGCATGAACATTGGCTCTGACAAACTGTTTTTTGTCATGGCAGGTAAAGCAGAGTTCCGGGCTCGCTGTTTTGAGCAATCCCTCGAGATCACCATTATGCACCTCATGACATGCCAAACATTGGCCTTTGCTAACCGGTTGATGTACCGATTTTTTCTTGCTCTCCTCACCTTTCCGCCGATGACAGACAAAGCATTGTTCCGGCGGGTTCTGCCTGAGATACACCCCACCAATCATGCCATGATGTATGTGGCAGGCTTCACAATTGTCTTCCTGTACAGGCTTGTGAACAACTCCCTGTTTGAATCTGGCCGCCATCTCGGCATGGCATTCGACACAGTTTTTTCTGGTTTGGCGGACAGGTTGAGTGGAAACACAGGAAACCAGGGAACAGACAACGAACGAAACAGCAATGAAGAACTTAATTTTCTTTCCCGACATGAAGATCACCGAGTTCCTTTTTAATTTTCTCCCAGGCACTGTTGTTTATTTCAATAACCGACCTCTGTTTCAGAGCGGTAATATATTCATTGCGCAATTTGGCAAATTTTTCCTTATCCACCAGATCCGCGACTTTGTCCCGAATATGATCAAGGGACATAGGGTTGGCGGGAGTCCTTTTTATCAATTTAATAATGGTATGATGCCCTTTTACTGAAAAAGGCTCGCTTACTTCTCCGATCACCAGCTTATTAATAGCTGATTGCACAACAGGATCTAGATGATTAAACTGCATATTCTGCACAGGCACCTCTCCCGAGTAATAACGGGCCGCAACGTCAAAAAAATCAAGCCCTTTTTTCAGCTCCGCAAACATCTTACCGATGAGATTTTCCTCATCCTCCAGAACGGCGATGGAGACCATCTCCGGCTGGGAAAAACGGCCCAAATTAGCTTGATAATACTGGGCAATTTCCTCTTCGCTCACTTGAATTTTCGGCCTGAAGAGACGCTTCTCCAATTCTTTTATCAGGCGGTGCTGAGTGTAAAAAAGGTAAAGCGGCCTTAAAGGTTCTCTCTGTTCATAATGCTCATCCAGCCCCCCCCTCGTCGTGAGCGTCTGAGCCAGAACTCCGTCAAGAAGCCTTTTTTTGAGTTTTTCACCCTCCTGGCTGTCAAAACCATACTGTTTACGGAATTCCTGGTCCTTGTTGACGAGATCCAAAAAAACCTTCACCGTATAATTTTCATTGTCCATGGTAATAAGGGTCTGTTCAAGCAGCTTTTCATCAGGTGCTTCCATGTTCAAGGCATCAAAGACCGGCTGGTTTATTATCACCTGGTATTTTTTCTTCAGCTGTTCAACAAGAGCGCTGGTTAGTTCCTGCTCCCGCATTTCTCTGATCTCATTTTTGATCGTCGGGATCAAGGCTTTATAATCCTCTTGGTCAAATCCTTTCTGGTCTTTCAATCCTACAATGACAAAACCTTTACTCCATCGAAAAGGTTCAGACATCTCACCCGGGGCAAGACTCTGCACGACAGGGCGCCACTGCTGTTGCAGCTGATTGATCCTGGACCATTTTTCCTCGTAATAGACGGAATGCTTACCATCCGCCCCGGCAGCAGCGGCAAATTTCTCAAAATCATGCTCCGCCCCCAGTTTGATCAAGGCAGCGTCAGCCACCTGCTCGTCATTAAAATACAATATCTGCAGCTGCAACCGGGGAAGATATTTTTTCTCATACCAGTCTTTCAGTTCACTGTCAGTTATTGCAATCCGGGAGCTGATCTTATCCCCTCGGTAAAGCAGCAACGTTCGCGCTTTCAAAAAAACTTCCACCTTATGTAGGTATTCCGGTTCATTATAAAGCTCCATTTTCTCAGCCTCCTGCACCAGCAAATGCCAATCAACAAACGACTCGGCTGAATCGGGAAATGGAGTGTTTTTTTCCTTCCAGTTTATCCACCAGCTTTTATAATCGTCAGAGGTAAAGTCCTGGCCATTTATGGTCGCGATTCTATCCGGACCCCATGGCCAGGCAAAGACAGAGCCCGTTCCTCCAAGCAGCCAGAGAAAAATAAATATCCATAAAAATCCTACTCTTCGCATCGTTTCATTCCTTTCGCATACCACTCTTCAATAACCTCCTCCGCCATAATACGGCTGAGCTGGGTCACCGTGTTAACAAGTCCGAAATGCATGACGGTACGGTAATCAGCACCTTCACGCCTATGGTAAGTAGTCCACATTGTCTTACCGCTCTTGGCGTCATGAACCTCCAGCGTTAACGCCAGGACAGGAGTCACATAGTTGTCCCCCATTTTTTCTTCCATTTCCGCTATTCTGCCCGTGATGATAAGTTGGACATCAAGCCTGCTGCCTATCACCATGATTTGTTCGATATCAGGGTGCTGGTTGGGAAATATCCGCAGCTCTCTGTAAAGATTCCAGACATCGCCCTCGGAGGCGACTTTAATTCCAGCACTGCTTAATTTTGCCCCCATGATACGCTGGACGATAATTCCTCCCTGGTCAAAACGACTGTCATTAATAAAAGGAAGAAGGGCTATACTGCATACATCGTCTCCTTCATGGACGACATTTTTTTCAAAGGAAGGGCGCGCGGGTCCACACGAAATGCAACTCAGCAGAAGGCTGATTATGCTAAAAAGGGAAAAGCAGCTGGGTAATGGAAAATTCATAAAAAATGTCGCTCTGATCAAAATTCAGGAACCCACTCATCCTGCTTTGCTGCTCCGGATTCTTCTTCATGGGGGACAACTAATTGCATGAGATCGCTTATCTTTTTTCGAACTTTATTCCCTAATACATCCTTTACGCTAGCAGAACATTCCAATTTTCTTGCTTCTCCGGAAGAAGGATAAGGGACGGATATATCGGCAGGCAGTTCGTTTCCCTGGCTCTGCATTAAAACTTCCCCATCCGAATACAGGATCTCCAAGGTCCAGAAATCAACCGGTATCTCATCCTCACAATCCAGCCTTACGACAAGACTGTCCATGTCTGTTTCAGCGTTTATCACCGGAGTTGGGGGATTTCCCTTCAAAAAAACTTTTTGTGTCGCAACAGTGGGGTTATCAGCCCTGTCCCATACCTTCAAAATAATTTCATACATTCCGTCTTCAGCTTTACGACCGTCGGGCCTCTGTCCTTTCCAGACAAACCGCGGGGGAATGGCCCCTGTGCCCTCTACCCCCGCCATGATCTCCCCGTTCAAATTCTGAATGGAGAAAGACCAACGGGATACCGGCTCAGGATCCTGCCAGACAGGAATTACCGGCAGTCGTGCATTGAATGCGGTAATATTGTTAACCTTCGCGCCCACGATTTTCAAGGACAGCTTAGGTGCGCTGTTGTCCACCTGATAGTTGCCGACAAAAAAAACCTTCATGCCGCCGGAACCATACTTTAAAACCAGACTTACCGGCAGAGAACCATCCCTGTCTGGAGCAAACCAGGAAACAGAATACATGTTTGCCTGATTTTCCCGCATCTCCAGATAATTATCATCTCCAACCATCAGCAGGACCTGGGAGAGCTTGTCGTTGCCGATTGCCGGCCGAAGCCTGACGTTGCAACGCACCTCATCACCCGGCTTCGCATGCATGGGTTCAAGTCTGGATGTTTCAACAAACATGCCTGGACTTCCCTCGGCTTCTTCTATTACCGATGGCCAGCTGTTCATGATTTGCCGGGTAAGCACCGGCAATATCTCATCAATGTTTTCAGGTTCATCTATGGCAAGGAAATTTGAGACATCCGCTTTGCTTACTCCACCGACATCGGTCCAGATGGTACGCGCATCACTTGTCCGGACGAGACTAAGAACCATGCCAAGAGCTGCCAGCGGCAAATCCTGCCGCTGGCTTACCGTCCCCAGCAGGACAAAATCAGCCCCGAGATCCTGTTTCGCCTGACAAATATGGCTTGTGCTAAGAAATCCCAGCCATCTGATACGATTTCTCGCCATAAAAGTGATGACTCTATCAGAAGGTATGACCTCCAATCCTCTTTCCGTCATACTTTGCTGCAAAAAATCAGTGAGAGGGAAATTCACGCCATTACGTCCCTGGCTTAAGTCTTCCACCGGCAATACCGCCACACTAAGCGCCTGAGCATGGGGAGCCATCTGCATAAACAGCAGCATTACCGAGATGATAAAAAAATTCTTCATGATGGCAACCGCATAAAACGCTGGTCCTCTCTCTTGCCGGGAAATTCCCGGCTACCAGGAAAGGCGGCCGGGCAAATGCTCATCCCGGATTCCTACACAATATTATTTATCCGGTTCAACGGTTACAGGTTCTGAAATTACTGTTCCAGCAGGAGGCGTCTCCTGCTTCTGAGGAATAGTGCTAAGAAGTTCCTGAACGAGCTTAACGGTAACCTTATAGGTATCGTCCGGAACAACGCCAAAAAGTCGCCCCAGCATGGAATCGCCGGCACGATGACCGCTAGCCTGCCACAATACGAGACCGGACTTAGTCTCAATCAACCGTAAAGTCAAACTCATTTCAGGAACAAGCAGCGACCCTATACGTTTGTCACCTGCCAAATCAACGGAACCGACAATAATGGACTGGACATTGAGGCGCTGTCCCAACCTGCTCAGCATGAGCTGGCTCACGGCGGCACCAGGGTCGACAGCCTCCTCATACAATATACTGTCGACTATACCCTTGTCCACAACATCAAAAACATTCATTGCCAGGATCTGGGAGCTGATAACGTCCCTTGCCAGTTCCGCCGCATACTTCTGATCCGTGTTGTTTTGCAGGGGCAGAACACAAACTCTGTTGACAAAATCAAGCGTTACATCTTCCCGCATAAAGGAAATTGTTGTTTTTCCTCCGCATCCGGACAGTGTCAAAAAGCACATTAACAACGTCATAAATCGCATTGATCTTTTCATGAACAGAATCCTTGAAAAATTGAAAGGGTAACGCTTCGCTCATAAAGAATCAAACTTCATGATTCAGCCCCGGAATGCAACCGCAAAAAATCTCCTATAACAAAGGAAAAAAGACATCAAGAGGTGTTATTAGCCGCACGCTCTATCAACGAACCGTTCATACTGCTCCGCCGGGCCGGGAAATGGCTTTGTGCGAGACCGTTAAATTTCAGTAGCGCACGACCAGCTGCCCTCCATACTCAAAGCCGCTGCCTTCGCTATCTTCACTGTCTTTGCTGTCTTCGCTGTCTTTGTTTTCCGCATAAGTAGTATAAGCTTGCATTGAAAAAATCTTGTTAATAGTCCAGCTGTAAGTCGCGTTATAACTATCCGCACTCTCACTGTGGTCAAAATTTAAATTCAACTGAGTTTTATAGGTAGGAGCAACAGTCAGACTGAAAAAATATGTAAAAGGGAATGAGTCTTCGCTTTCCCACTCCCGGCCTAAGCCAACCTCGAACGACAAAATATCGGAAGGCCTCCAGCTCGTGCTGATAATACTTGCTGCCGACCAGCTGTTTGATTTTTCATCATGAGAGGTAGCATATTTTTCTGTTAAATCAATGGTAAGACTGGGGTTGAGCCGTGCGGTAAATTTTAAGGTGGAGTCGAAATCCTGGCCCAACAAATCTTTCTCCTCATCACGATCAGTGAGATAAGTAAGATCAAGATTCGAGGTCAAATCGGGAAATATAAGCGCGGTCAGAAATAAGTTATAATTATAACTGGTATCACTTTTCACATCCGCTTCATAATTATCGTTCCGGGTGACGCCTAGATTCATATCCAGGGTAGGGAGCAGCTGCGAAGAACAACTGATCGAGTAAAATCGATTTCTTTCTTCCTCATCTGTTTGCTCTTGGTCGCGTGATTCACTGGCACTGAGGGTTGACGAAAACAAAAGGCTGGGTGCCCAAAGAAGACTGGTGGCATTATATGTCCGATCAAGGTCGTGCCCCAAGGCGGTCTCCCCATCTTCCAGAATCAGATTATACATAAATTGCAGGGCATCGGTGATCCGCAGTCTGACAGAGCTATCACCTAAATAATTAGCAGTCTCCGTTTCAGTCGAAATCCGTTCTCCTGTTTCACCTGTAACCCTTGTATATGCCTCAACCCTGGTAATGTTAAAATCAGAATCCGTGCGAATTTTCTCTTCAACCAGCATGACATAACGGTAGCGCAATTCAGGTGTTTCCAGCTCAAATCGCTGCATGATACTGTTATATACGGGCTGAGGCGATGGCGTTTGGGGAGCCCAGGTGGTCCCATCATTACTGGCATATACAGTCCATCGAAAGCGGCTAGCATCATCCGTCAGGTCAGAATCCGTGTAAAGATAAATTGCATTAACCTGCTGGGAATCCACTTGCAACCCGACATTATATCGTTGATCATGGATTACCAGCGGCAAATTCGCACTCAGGTCATTCCAGTCCGGTTCTTCATCAACATCCTTGTCGTCCCAGCCACCGCGTGATTCTCGTATACGAACCGGCACAAGGGCTCTGCCCCTGGAATCGAGGGTGGCGGAAAAATCCTGATTGTTTCTATCGTATTGTCCAAGAAAGGAAAAACTTACGCGGTCCTGCCAGAAAGATTTGTCAGTTGTCAAACGGCCCAGCTGACTGGAGGACTTATTATTACTATCCGCAACATAGTCATCGCTTTCATTCAAATCGATACTGTAATAGACTTTGGCCAGCAACAAGTCCCAGTCAATATTGAAACCACTGGAGGTACTGTTTGCATCGAGCCGGTTGGGATTCTCATCATCGCCTGTGCGGCTCCCTCCATAATTGAATTGCAACGCAGGCCACAGTTCTTTCTGCCAGTTGCTGTTCCAACGACTCTGCCATGACCGGCTGGTCAGATCAGATCTCTCGGAATTGCGGAGTTTGTTTAATGTCCCGGAAAGGTCAAAATAAAAGAGATCATTATTTACTTCCAAATCAAGATAGGGATTTACCGTTTCAGTTTCACTCCCCTCTTTCCAACTCGTAGTGTAGCGGACAGATTCTTCAAGACTCATCACGGGTGTTAGCTGCGCATCATGATTAAAGGTCGTGCTTTGGCTGATTTGCGATGTGTCTCCTTCCTCATCGGTATGCTGAGATGACAGCAGGCCATTAAAGGTTAGCGGCTTTCCATAGGCTGCAGCCGCCCCAATAAAGACAAGCGCTGACAGGATCAGGGTAATGCTGCTATATTTTCTCCCTCCCCTCATAATCAGTTACTTTCCGCATGTAATTATGAAAAATAAATCATTTTCCTTCATCCCCCATCTCCTTGCATTAAAATGCAAAACATGAAGAAACAGCAACTGTTATCAGTCTAAAACAAAAAAAAGCTACATCTCAACAAGCCTGGGCAAACCTTACCGGTCAAAACATTTGACAAAAAAAATTCCGGCCTGAAAACGATAAGGAGGGAAGGGATATCGTTTCCTGGCCGGAATTAACTTGTGCAGCTAACAGACTTTTACTTTTTCTTACTCATTATGCGATTGCGGCTGTCCATCAACCTGCATCTTTGGTTGTATGGCACTCAAAACAGCCACAGGCGCCATTGTCGCTTCCGGCCTGACAAGTATCATAATCCCAACGGAGAAGATCCGCATATGGGGATCCATGAGCCCGATGGCAGGAAATACAGTTAACGATTGCGTCGCCCGCGTTGGCAAATACGTTGCTCACAGTAACCGTGACAACAGCTCCTGTTTTACGGTTGGTGGCAACAGGAGCGATAGGCAGATACGTTCCATCAGTGCCGTAACTCTTGTATTCGGTGCCGGCGCCTAGAACGTTCATATCATAATCCGTTGGATGACGTATCCAGGCAGCAGCTGCTTCCACACCAGTGTCAGCGCCGAGATTTCCAGCCCCTGAATGGAAATTGCCATGACATTCGGCACAAAGATAGTTGATACTTTTTGCACCTTCACTCCCTGATGCGGGCATTGTGTCGGATGCCCGATGCACACCGTAATATTGATTATGATCTATTGAACTGCTGTCAAATTCCCAATTGGTGTCTTCCTTGCCGATAATACCATAGAGGAAGCGGAAACTTTTGGCGGTTGTCGAACCATCAAGGGTGGAGTCATCACCATGGTGGGATCCCGAGATTGCGGTAAAATCATCCACCGTACTGCCCCCCTTCACATGCTCCCCATGACAGCCATAGGTGCCGGCACAGGTCAACTGGGTCGCCCAAGCGCCATTTCCGCTGTTCACCTGGGTATTTGCATTAAAATCAGGATTCCAGCCGGGAGGATCGTAATCCAAATTCACGTCGGCATTGACGCCTGCTTCAAGGCCGATCACATTATGTCCCGTGGTGTCGTCGGTAAGCACCCAATAAAAATTGCCGCCGGCAAGGGTATTGGTGCCGTAGGTAGGCGCTCCAGAAGAAAGAACATAGGGGATATTACCGGCAACGGTATTGGTTCCCGTATGGCAACCAATGCAACCGCCATTGGTTAACGCCCCGCTTGGAGAATCAAAAAGATCCGCGCCATCCTGGCTGTTATGCATTGTATGACAGTCCACACAGGGGCCTGCCGCCTTACCCATAACTGAACACGGCAGAATGAACGCGACTCCCAACAAGCCGACGCCGATCGATATAATCCGCATTTTTTTATCCATGAGTCCCTCCATCTCGTTATTGTTTTTTTGCCGTAAGATTTAATAAGGTAGTTTTTTTTAACAAAAAATGAAATGCGGCAAATTGTCGCAGCACTCATTCAACTTCTTCATTTCACAACAGAATTAAAAGCACATTACATGCCACAAAAGCCTATAAAAAATCAGTCCTTGTCTCTCGCGGCATCCCAAAGCAATCATCCTTGTTTTTCCCATCTTCGCAATTATTTCAGGATCCTTAACCCTGCGCACAACTTCTTCGTCTCGCATAAGCCAACAGATTCTAACCTGTACTCATCAGCCTTTGACGAGTATTTCCTCAACTAACTGGCCCGGATGAATTTCAGACCTGCAAAATACCCTTCTTCCCTCTTGCCGGACCACATCACAACAGCCTTCTTCGGTATTTTAACATCCGCCTTCGTAGCAATATTGACCATCTGCCCGAGAAACAACTCTCCAGAAGTACTTATGCCCATACCTGTTTCACTAATATTAAGTAGTTTAGCCTCCACACTTTCCATTGACAGGTCACGAATTTCGAGGATAATCGCGGGGTCACCGCCAAGCTGCTCCGCAGAGACCCTTCTGGCAAGTCTCCCATCCGTCAAAACCCCCGCACCCTCTCCAACCATTTTCATCACCGCACCCTATTATGAATTTCGAGTAATTTTTCCGTTTAACCAGCGAACAACCCAAACCATTCCTCGAAGTTATTTGCTATTGTCAATTAAAAAATAACACATAATCTTCTCCCTGGAAATGTGGTGAATTGTCGCACCACAAATAATGTAACAACTATGCACCATCTCCTTTTCTACCTTTTATTTCCGCCAAATAAGAAAAAGACAGGTGTTAATCACTTTTTTAAAAATTCTGCCTTGTTTGCATTTCTGTGACATAAAATTTCCGTAATTCCGCCTTCATGGCCTGGACAATTACGCGACACATTCTGTTAACTGGAAAAATAGAGGGCGACAGGGTAACAATAGAGTTATGCATGGGATACAGCACGGAACTGTCTGCTAGCGCGACCAAACACACCAACCGGCGTCACATGGTGATGTTGCAGAGTATTGCCGACAGTTTCTTAAACGCGGATTATTATCTCCGCGGAGGTATTCAATGAAAAAAGAAGCTGCCAAGCATATCACTAAACAGTGGTGTCAGGTTACCAAAGCGGCCCGGAACCCGAGGATCTAATGAAAATATATCAGAGAGAGGAACGCGAGGTTGCAGAAGACGGAGAAGACACTCAAAGACCGTGCTAATTCCATGCTATTTTGGGGGATTACTCATGGTTAACAACAAAACATAACAACCGATCCATTTGGAATTTTTGAAATAAATCGAGGAAGGGCGGGATTGACCACGTTTAAATTTCCGGGAAGTGCTGCTCTATCATCTTCTGCTTAGCCAAAAGTTTTTCCATGTCGGCATAACTGCAAGATTCTATATTGTTATAAATCATTTGCTGTCTTTTTTCCGCAAAGGAAACCTTGTCTTCCACAAATAATCTCATGAGAAACTCATGTTCCTCGATATGTCGCCTGATGCGCGCCTGTTCATCCATAACAATTATCCTCCTTTCACACATGTCTTTAGCATTGACTCTATTTGCTCGCCATTAAGTCCGCAAAACTTCCTTTCCCAAAAAAAGCTCTTGCCGAGACTTCCTGGATGCACACGAAAAATTTCAACCTATTTCCGTTCTACTACACGCCCAATATGGCGTAAAAACGCACCGGACAACGTGACTACATCCACTTGAAAAGCTTCTTTCCATTCATACCGGCATAATCATATCGCTTAACAAAAAAATCACCTCTCCCTTCCCAAATCACATAGGCAGCAATACACTTTTCCCGTCCGTAGCCGGCAACGCCTCGGGTCACGGGAGAGTCTAACTCATTAAGTTGAGACTATAGGACTTACCTGCAACGGCGAGAATCGTCCATTGCCTCCCTGCTTCTGACCCGCTTTTTTTCTCTTGAGCCGGCTCCGTAACCGGAAACCTCAGATGGGTCCTTGACCAGAATGGCTGTCAGATTGGCAAAAGGATGGTGAACCATACCCAAATACTACAGGCAAAGAGATTTAGCCAAAACATCGTTGAGGGATTTAAAACATCGCCCTCAAATCAGGTTACGTAGCCCATTCTCGCTTGCAATGACCATCCATCCACACCGCAACATTTAAGCAGCTATCGGGTAAAAGAATTATTTCCCCCTGCGGATAAAAAAGCGGAAAAAACCGCTTTCATCCTTGGCCCCGAGAAACTCATGTCCAGCCCTGGTGCACCAACCGGGCAGGTCATTCTTTGACCCGGGATCCGTGCCCAGCACCTCAAGAACCTCTCCTTCCTTGATTTTATTGATAAACTGCTTTGTTTTCAGAAGGGGCATAGGGCAACTCAATCCTTTCGCATCAAGTGTCAAATCGGCTTTCAGGTCCATATTTCCTCCTCGTTACATTCTTAATCTTGACCATTAATCATATTGACAAGTAAGCATAAATTAGTTTTTAACACAGCCAGGAAAAAGACAAAATGTGGTAAAATGTCGCATACAACATCAACGCGTATCGTTCCGGAATGTTACACATCAACAAGACTGCAGTGGGGTGAACAGTGAACTCATCTGATGGAAAGATCATTTACTGCGAAATCCGCAGCAGGGTCCAAGACATAGCCTTTCTCTGGCTTCTCCGGCTCAGATGGGCCATCCTGGCAAGCCAGGCATTGATAATCCTGGCAGGAAGCAGATTTTTTTATTTACAGATTTCCCTGTGGCTTGCGGTGCTGGTGTTCGTTCTTGGCCTAAGCAGCAATATTTCCCTTTACAATTTACTTGCCCGGAAGGCCGTCATTCCCTGCTGGGTTCCCACCCTTGTGATGTTTTTTGACGTTGCCTTGATGACCATTCTTTTTTTCCAGGTTGTCTCAATCTATAACCCCCTGAGCATTCTTTACATAATCTACATAGTCCTGGGCGCCCTTCTTCTTGAACGAAAATGCTCTTATTCCCTTACCGCCTTTACCTTCCTCTGTTATGGCATCTTTTTCTGTTTTGCCTCCCCCAGCCCGATTGACCATTCGATCCTGAACGCCACCAACCCAGTCATCGGCAGCCCCGAGGCTTTAACCATCTTCAGCAGACAGATTGATGAATATTTCAAGTCCTACAGCTATTTCATGTTCTTTATATTTTTCCTCGTGGCCTTGTTAATAGTCTACCCTGTGGCCCAGATAAAAAAAAACATGGAAGAGCAGGACGAAATCTTCAAGGAACTTGAAGAGGAAAGGATGCGAAACGAAAAACTTGCCTCGCTCGCCACTTTTGCGGCGGGAGCGGCGCATGAATTTTCCACGCCTCTGTCAACCATAGCAATTGCCGCGGGCGAAATGCTTTTTTATTTCAAAAAGCAGGGCGGGGACAAAGCTCTGATTGACGATACCCGCCTGATTCGCGATCAGGTTGCCAGGTGCAAGGAAATCCTCTACCAGATGTCTGCTGATTGTGGTAAATTACTCGGAGAGGCTGTTGACAAATTCAGCCTCAAGGAACTAGTTTATGAAGTTATGTCCCGTTTCAACTTTGAGAATATGCAACATGTCAACTTCAATAACAGGGTTGGGGATATGCATATTGTGATGCCCATCCGGACCCTCACAAGGACCATTAAAGAGCTTATGAAAAACGCCATGGACGCATCGGATCCTGGTTCCCCTATTGAGCTGACGTGCTGGAATGACTCTCAATATTTGTATTTTGAAGTTTTGGACCAAGGGGCAGGGATGGATGAAACTGCTATAAAACGGGCGATAGAACCGTTTTACACCAGTAAGCAACCAGGAAAGGGTATGGGGCTAGGTCTCTATCTGGCCAAGGTGATGGCAAACAGATTCGGTGGCGATCTGAAGCTAACTTCGCGACCGGGGGAAGGAACCAGTGCGACATTAAGTTTTGCTTTGAATCGGATTCAAGCGGACAACGGCGCGGATGCCTGAAAGGTACAGGTCCGGTTCACATCTATAACCTCAACCATCACTTGGAGAAACGCAAAAATGGAGACCATTCTGATAGTCGACGATGAAGATCTTTTCAGAAACAGAATGCAACGGGCCTTCGAAAACCGCGGTTTCTCCGTTTATGCGGCGGCAAATTATGATGAGGCCATCAAGATCATCAAAGACGACAGGCCAAAGCTCGCGGTGATTGATATGAAAATGCCAGGCAAATCAGGTCTCGAACTGATCCGTGATGCGATGCAAATCGACCCGGACATAAAAATGGTAGTCCTGACAGGTTACGGCAGCATAGCCACCGCAGCGGATGCTGTTAAACTTGGGGCCATATTTTATCTGCCAAAACCCGCTGATGTCGGGGATATCCTCAACGCCTTCAACAGAAATCCGGAGGTTGAGATCGACCAGCAGCCGGATGATTTTACCGCGCCATCCCTTGCCCGGACCGAATGGGAACATATCAACCGGGTTCTCGGGGATTGCGGGGGAAATATCTCAGAAACCGCCAAGAGACTTGGCATCCACCGCAGAACCCTGCAAAGAAAGTTGTACAAATATCCCCCGGACAAATAACTACTCTTTACCCTCTCCAGTGGGTTTATTTTCCTCTTTGTTTTCTTCGTCAGACTTATTGCTGGGGCCAAACAATGAAAAACCAGCCTCAAACCGGACATCGAGAACCTGCACTCTCTGATTAAAAAGATCCGCCACGACCATGTTGCCCTGCCGGTTCAAAGCCAGTGCCGTGGGAAAATTAAACCAGAGCGGCGCGCTTCCTTTCCCCCCGATTTCAAAGAGAAAGCGCCCGGCAAAATTATAAACCAGGATGGTGTGCCGCATATAATCGACCACATAGATACATTTTTTCTTTTCATCGACCGCAAGGCCTCTGGGCCGGCTCATTTTCCCGGACGAACCACCTTTCTTGCCAAAGGAAAAGAGCAACTCCTCGGCAGGATTATAGACATAGACCTTACTTGTTTCCTCGCTGAGCAGATAGACATATCCCTCTGCCCCGCACACTACATCCGTCACCTGTACCGGCCCAAAAAGCTTTGACTCCTCATCCGCGAGCTTCGTCTTTTTTTTGGGCCGCAGGAAGTCGGGGAGATTCGCCAACTCCGTCTCCTGCTGATCTTCCTCGGCAATTTCCCCATTCTCCTTGGGTGCATCAGCTCCGTCTCCGGATTCCTTAGGGAGTTTAGAGTAATCGTCCTTCTCCTCTTCGGCCCAGATTTTATCCTGCGGCTTCAGCCAATGCGAAAAATTGCCTTCACTGTCGAGGACCATAACACCGCGGGAATTTATGCCGGCAATATAAATCGCGCCATTGCGTCCGACGGAAACACGACTAGGCACAAAAGAGTCTGCTTCCGGAAATTTCTGGAGCAGAATTTCCTGCAACGGAAAAAAAGCGGCATTCAGCACGGTAAGGCGCGGAGGATTTTTAGCCGTGGGGCCCTGACATATATAAAGCCGGCCATCCGCCGCGACATAAATGCCGTTCGGCGCATCAACACCCCGCCCGGCACCTATGGAAATCCTGGGAAAATAATCAGCCCCATAGAGATTTATGCGTCCATTTCCCCCGCTTACCACATAAATTTCATCCATTGTCTTATCAAAAAAAACAAAAGAAGGAAATTTAAGGGGAAGCCCTTGGTCATCTTCTTTGATAATCGACACCATCTTCACCGGAACGGCCCAGGGAGAAGCTTCATCAGATTGGGCAGATTGGGCGCGCAGGGCAGGGGCCGACAAAATACTTGCCAACAAGAACAGAAAAACGATCCGGCTGACCAATTTTACAAAACCAACAAAGAGCGGCTGGCTGAAATGAGGGTTTATTATCTGCATAGTCTTCTGAAGCATTTACCCTTAAAATTAGTGATCCGTGCGTTTAATCCTTTAAAGGGAACCTGGAAAAGCGGCGAGGGACCATGCCGGCGCCGTCAATTATGGCATTTGGCACAGACGTGGCCGCCCAAAACATCTCCGATCAGCAGGTACTGATATTGTGATCCATGGGGATTATGGCAGCTGGCGCAATTAAATTCCTTATCCGGTTTCAGGGGATTTTTTGGACCTTTCAAAGGATGTCCTCCCACGGGATGGCCTTTGGTAACTCCGATCAGATCGTTATGGCAGCCGGTGCAGAGTTCGTTGACCGGTTTATAAAGCATATAGGGATTTTCAGAGGCATGGGGATCATGACAGGCAACGCAGCCCCCGCCCCTAATGATGCCATGCACCTTAATTCCTTCTGTCTCCTTTTTCAGCAGAATTTCCTTGTCGACATGACAACTGACGCATAATTCAGCCCTGCCATCAGCCCATAGTTGAAAACGATAGGTGTCGCCATGGGGATTATGGCAGATGGAGCACACCCCAAACCCGACAGGCTGGTGAATATGAGCCATGTCGCCCCAAGCCTTGCCCTTAACCAGATGACAATGATAACAAAGCGTGGCGTCCTTGCCGATTGTCACGGAAATCCTGCCCACATCCTTCACCTGCTGGTGACACGTCTCGCACATCAAATTGGCCGCCGGGCTGTGCTGCCATTTTGTTTCTTCAAAAATGGCCTTATGGCAGGTATAACACACGGGGGAATTGGTTCCGTAGGGAACAGGCTTTATATAAAAATCTTCCGGTACTTTTTCAACCTCATGGCATTGCCGGCACTCCTGATGCATGGTTTCGGTACGATGATAAAGATAAACTCCGGGGACATTGAAATTTGCATTCAACAAGGTACGGAGAGGCTTATAATTGATGGTAATTTTCCGGCCGCCTGGAGAAAGGGTGAATTTATTCTCCCCGGGGGCAAGGGGAACACGATAATGAACATAATAGGTATCATTTTTCAGGCGGGTCGCCAACGGGATAATTTTTTCCGACCCGGAATCAAGTTGCAATTGCGCGAGGTCATTTTTGTCGCCAACCCGGACTATGAAATGGGTGGAGGGAAGCCGCGCGTAGAGGGTGCATTGCTGTTCAGGAGCAAGAAGAGTAATTTCGCCGGCCTGCGCCACGGATGCAACTAAAATAAAAAAGGCCAGGGTGGAAATCAGGGAAACGGCACACTGTTTCCGCAGCTTAGTCAAAAAAGCCATTGTCATTATCCTAAATTTCACAAATATTCTTAGGGATTTAGGCAATTGTTGATATATCGTTTATCACGTCTCGACGGGTCCGTCATTCCGGCATGTTTTAAGCCGGAATCCAGATCATCACTGGATGCCAGCTAAAAACATGCTGGCATGACGACACAGATAAACGGTATTTTTAAAATTTCCAAGTCCCTTATTGAATCGCCGCAGGCATCCTGAACCACTCTCACAGAACCCCACAAATGAATTCCTATTCATATTTCCCAACTTCACCTACCATTTTCGTTTTCAGTTGTCAATAATTGCCCGGTCCCCGGCACTCCCAGGCCAGCAAAACATAACCGTAACCTCGATAAAGATCTTCTGTTGCAATTATCGCTCCAGCCATACCTAACGTAATGTTTTCACGCGGCTCCTCAATAAAACAGGCCCTCCACTTCCTCGTCAACGCACCATGCCGCCCCGTGAATTTTCTCTAATTCATGCGACAATTTGCCCCATTCCCAGCTCCTCTATTTTTTGCTAAAGGTATAATTAATAATACTCCATGGAAGACACCTAAGACTAATTAAAGCGAGGGGTTCAAGATGACTACCAATTTCAACACCCTTAACCGCAGGAAATTCCCTCGGTTTATGCCCAAAACAGACATGTATGTGCTCCACTATAATTTCGGAAAAGTTATAGATATCAGCATGGGAGGCATACTCTTTAATTACGTTGACAAAGAGTATTTGCAGGGGATTCCCCCTGAAAAGGGCATTCTCTTTGGCTATAACGACCATTACATGGATGAGATCCCTTTCGAGACCGTCTCCGATACGGTAATCTCCAAATCGCCAACCAGCAAACCGGTCATCAAGCAGAGACGTGTCATCTTTGGCGACCTTACCGAGGGACAAATCCAGCAACTGGAGCGTTTTATTTTAAATAATGCCAGCATACCCCAGTTGGCGGCCTATGATGCGCAATTTGTTGAAGACAACAATCCCGAAAAGCACAGACTGATGTAATTCCCAGGGCGCTGTTGCTATTATTTTCCGCCGCTGATCGAACGAAAAAAGAGTGCGTATACCACGTGCTCTTTTTTCAGTTCATATATTTCTTTTTTCCCATGCTGTATTCTCTCTCTTTTTTTCGAAAAAAAAATGTATCACCCTGACACATTCAAATGACTGACCGCGTTTTCTCTGTTGGCAAGAGTTACAGCATGACAAGACAACAGTTCCCCATCCGTCGCACATATACATTTCCATTACCGCTCACTATCATTTTGCTGGAAATTTTATTAAATGCGCCGACACAGACTGGACCTTACCATGGGACCTGTGTGACCAACCGCAACCAGACCTCCCCCGCGGTCTGCAAAACATTTAAATAAACTGACGTCATGCGCTTATGGCTACCGCTCATTGTTCTGCTCCATGCCACAGCGATTCCGGCTGCCAGCCTTGCCGGAACGTCAAGTCTGACTGACGGCCAACAGCAGGAAGAATGTGAAGAATGCCACAGCCGTCTCATTGAAAAAGAACTCTCGAAAAAATATATCCATCAGCCATTCACCGAAAGAAACTGTGAGGTATGTCATGCCATGGAGACAGAATCCACCCCAATTGGCGGCCAGCCCAAAAAAATTACGGTAACATCCAAAATCCGCTGGCTTAGCGTAGCACAAAATTCCTCCCAGAACCATACGCTTCTCTTTAACACCAAAAGTGTTGGTGCAAATCTTTTCATTGACGCCAAGACTCCGGGCAAATCCACGTTGCGAAGGCCTTTGACTATCCCCCGGCCAGAGACCCTGCCAAAACGGGAAAATGACCACACTCCCCCCCGGATCTCCGACATCATAACCAAGGTGAAGCAGGACATTCTGATCAATGCTTCAATCACCTGGCAAACCAACGAAACCGCAAAGGGAGCAGTGACGTTCGGCACGAACGGTCTCAGCCAAACCATTGAAAACGCAAACAGCCTCGTGACAAATCATGAAATCATCCTGCCCGGTTTAAAAAGCAACACAACCTATCATGGCACCATAAGTTGTCAGGATGTCTTTGGCAACAGAGCGACCTCACAGCCTTTCACCCTTTCCACCGCCCAAATATCCCAATTTACCGGGCAAGCACCTGGAAATAATAGCTCTGATAATGAGTCAATAACAATAACATGCAATTTTTTCAAAATTTCCGAAGAAAACGTTCTGCTGGAGCTGCATGCCAATCAGCCGGTTTCTATCGCCGCGGGAACGGCAGACGAAAAACCGGCAGAACCCCGGGTGGTTGCGGGTGAGTTAAACCAGACCGATGAAATCCGGACAGAGCATGCCCCCTTGGCCCAGAAAAAATTTACCACCCTGACCAGCTGCGCCGGCTGTCATGAAGGGTATAATCAAAAAAAATCGCACCCGGTCAATATCCTGCCCGGAAACAAAACATCTATCCCCCGTGATTACCCAACCCTGCCGGATGGCCGCATCTCCTGCATGACCTGCCACACAAATCATGCGGCTAACCGTGAATACCGGCTGATAAAATCATCACGAAAGGAACTCTGCCTAGGGTGTCATCCTGACAAACTTTAATCAGATATGTTCCACAACCACAGTGACTACATGCCATGGACCAGGACATGAAAAAAAGGAAAAAAATCAACCTGAAAGTAAAAAGAGCCTTTCAGAAATGGCTTCTGCTGCGCATGACGGCCCAAGTAGTACTCAGTTCCCTGATGGCTGCCGCGATTCTCTATTTTTACGCCAGAAGCGAGATTACCGACAATTTTTATACCGCCCATGTGACAATACGACGAGTCAGCGATCTTCTGCTGCCCGTCATTGCCGCTGGATCAGCGGTGAGTTTTTTCAGCGCCATTTTCGCTGCCGCCTTTCTTCCCCAGAAAATCGCCGGCCCGCTGTACTGTATTGAAAAACGGCTGGAAGACCTGCAAGAAGGAGATCTCCGCACCGAGGTTATTTTACGCCGCGGTGATATTTTACAGGACATGGCCGCAGCGGTTAACCACTCAACCTCCGCTCTCAGGGAAAAAATAATTAAGGTCCGGAAAGACCAGGAGCAAATAGAAAAAAATATCAAGGAAACAAGGGAAATCAGGGATGCTGTTCACAATCTCAAAGAAAATCTGGACTTCTTTAAAATATGACAGCGGAAAATTCTTGACATTCAACCTAAAAATATTGCTTTTTTTATAAGACTATGCAACTATCTGCTTGATTTATGTGGAGAGAATTATGAATGTATCTTCATTTTCTATCCGAGGCGAAGCAACAAACAGAATCCGTTCAACCTGTATTGCTAATGCAGGTGTTCGATATCACCATTTCCACGCTAATTTTAACATCGGGAGGATAATTTAAGTGAAAATGCGTATGAAATGTAAAAATGTACAGTTGATGAAACACATGGTGACGGCTTTTGCTATCTTCCTGACCGCAGGGGTAAGCGTTCCCCTTGCCTCCGCCGCTGACGGCGCCCGTCCGGTATTAAGCGTTGACGATTGCGCCAAATGCCACGACGCCGCCCCAAAAGCGATCGAAAGTAATGGCGGGAAACACAAAACAAGCGTGACCTGCGTTGATTGCCATCAGGGGCATCCCCCGGACAAAACCGACATCATTCCCCAGTGCGGCATGTGCCACTCCGGAGAAAAGCATTTCCAGCTGGAAGGCTGCCTGAACTGCCACAAAAACCCCCATACACCCCTCGCCATCACTTTTGCCGACAATCTGACAGACCCCTGCCTCACCTGTCATACCGAGCAGATTGAACAACTGAAACAAAATCCCAGTAAACATACGGAACTATTCTGTACCTTCTGCCATACAAAGCATGGCGAGATACCGGACTGCACCGGCTGCCATACCCCGCATGCCCCGAACATGGTACAGAGCGATTGCCTGACCTGTCACAAGGTGCATATGCCCCGTCAGGTTGCCTATCCGGATGATATATCCTCTAAGCATTGCGCTGCCTGCCATGACACGGCATACAACCTGCTCATTGCCAGCCCGGCCAAACACAAGGAACTGGCCTGCGCCTATTGCCACAAATCACAGCATAAGATGGTGCCCAAGTGCCAGGATTGTCATGGCGTACCCCACCCGGACGGCATGATGCAAAAATTTGCGGCTTGCGGCGATTGCCACGGCATTGCCCATAACATAAACAAATAGTAAAACCCAAAAAAAGAGTGAACGGCAAATAACCTGTTCACTCTTTTTTTATGCGGTTGAAACTCCCAAAAGGATATTCTTTTTCATTAAAATGAAAAGAGGAAATTAGTCATGCGCTCAAAAAGAAAGATTCTCTGTCATTCTCTGGCAATCCTTTTTATTTCATCGGCCGTCTCCTGTCTGCCAGCCAACGCGGCGGAGCCCCAGGGGAAACAGCCAGCACCGGCGGCAAGCGCCCAGCAATCGGCAAAGGTTCCAGCCGACCGGAAGATTACCCCCGGCGGCGCCGAGTTATACGCCAAGGCACCCGAACCTCTGACCGTGGCTCAGTGCGCCCAGTGCCACAGCAGCGTCTTCTCCAAGATCAAAAGTGACGGAGGAAGGCACCAAATTCACTGTCAGGACTGCCACCAGCAATTTCATTCCTACAGCCCGGTCAAGAACAACTGGAACGAAATCATGCCCAAGTGCAGCCAGTGCCATACCGAACCGCATGGGCCGAAATTTCCGAACTGTATGACCTGCCATGTCATTCCCCATACCCCGCTGAATGTTCCTTTGAACGATCTGCTGGCCAAAGAGTGCGGCAACTGCCATACCGGGCCGTCCAGCGAATTGACCCAGAACCCCAGCGCCCATACCCAGCAGGGATGTACGGCATGCCACCACACAAAACACGGCAATATTCCCTCCTGTATGGAATGCCATGAACCTCATATCCCGGATCAGCCGCTGGAAGCCTGCAAGTCATGCCACCCTGTGCATCGGCCGTTGCAGATTGCCTACGAGCCCGGGTCCGAGGCAACGTGCGGCGCCTGCCATGAAAAAGTGTATAAGACATGGACCGCCTCACCAAGCAAACACTCTGGAGTTGCCTGTGCCAAGTGCCATCCGAAACATGGCCAGCTACCGCAGTGCACCAACTGCCATACCCAACCACATGATCCGAAGATGCTGGCAAAATTCCCGCGTTGTCTGGACTGCCACATTGACGCGCACAACCCGCCAGTTAATAAATAACAGGTTGAGTTAATAAAAACATTCGGCACAAGCCCCGGAATATCCGGGGCTTTTTTTTTGCCTTTTTTGCAACAACATTTTTTTTAGAGCTTCCGTGAAAAAACTCTGATACAGATTGAAAGATTATTTTGTGCGGATGTTAAGCCGCGCAAGATCATCAACTGGCGCGCCTGGCTGGGTTTTCTCCTCAACCACGCGGAAAGTCCGTGTACAAAAAACATTTTTACGCGTTGTTGGACTGTCGAAAACAAACATGCCTTTGTCTTCCAATCTCAAACGAAAAATCTTTATGTACATGGCCTTGGCCGGCCTTGTCCCTCTGCTTGCGCTTTCTTTTCAGAACCATTATTTTGGTAAAAAAGCCATTGAAAAACTGGAAATTGAGCACCTGAATTATTCCTTGAAATCAAGAATGCTCTGGCTGCTCGAATGGACAAGGCACAGCAAAAAAGAGTTTTTCAGGTTAGGCAGCACCATCGCCTCTAAAGACGAACGCATTTCCCAGGAACACCTTACCACTCTCTCGTTTGCCGTCGAGGGGCTCTTCAAGGGACATTCCAAATACAAATCCCTGACAGTCTATGATCACAACTGGTTGATCGTCCGGCAATTCAACGAAGAAACGGAAAGCGAGATCCCCCCTCCTTCCGCCGACTTCAAACGGAAATTCAACAACGCCGACCTTCTTCTGATGGATAAACAGTATCAGAGCGCCAGCGGCGACACCATCCTGCCCCTCGGTCAAACCGTCCTGAACCGCAACGGACATCCATTAGTCCATATCATCGCGGAAATGAATACGACTCAATCCCTGAAAAGGATATTGTCCGACACGTCCGACCTTGACACCAGCGGCAAGATGTACCTTGCCACGGCAGACGGGGTTCTGCTTTACCATACTGCCCCGGCAGCCTATGAAGATACCCCCCCCCGGCTCGGAACCGTTGCCGCCGATCTTCTCCAGAAGCCGTACTGGAGCTTGAAAAAAAGAAAAGACTCCAAGGGGGTTGCTGTTTTTTCCGTGGCCGCGCCGATTCCCGAGACGGACTGGATCCTTATTGTTGAACTTGACAAAATGCATGCCATGCAGGAGTTTGAAAAATACTTGAGCATAGGCGGCGGCACAGCCCTGGGAATTCTTCTTGTCATTCTCGTCCTCTCCTGGCGCACGGCGCGCAGCGTGGCTGATCCTCTTGACGAATTTTCCCGGGTTGCCCTGCATATCTCGGCGGGCAATCACCAGGAAAGGCTTCCCGACTTCAAGGACCGGTATCTCAATGATGTTGGCGAGGCCTTTAATTCCATGCTGGATACCCTGGAAGAAAACAAGAAATCCATGATCCAGACCATATCGTTAAGCTCTGTGGGGAAACTGAGTTCCAGCATTGTCCATGAAATGCGCAATCCCCTCTCCTCAGTCAAAATAAACCTGCAGGCCCTGGCCCGCAAAGTGAAAAATGACCCCGCCTACGCGGAGATGGCCGCCATTGCCCTCACCCAGGTAAAACGGCTTGAATCGATGTTCTCGGATCTACTCCATTTCAGCAAACCCATCCAGTTGCAGCCCGAGGATACCTCTTTCCAGCATTTAGCCGAGGAGGCCCAGGAAATCCTCAGCCAAAAGGCGGCCGACAAGGTGATCTCGCTTGAAATCGTCAATAACCTGGGGAACACCTCGTTGAAACTTGACAAAAAACACATCGTCCTGGCTTTGATCAACCTGGTCGATAATGCCATCCAGTGGTCCCCCCCCGATAGCATTGTGCAGATCCTCGGCGATCAGTCTCCTGATGAAAAAGGTTTTACCATTACGGTCAAGGACAGAGGTCCCGGACTCAGGGCAGACCAGATGAACAATCTTTTTCAGCCTTTTTACTCCACCAGGGAAAAGGGCACGGGACTCGGGCTGGCCAATGTGAAAAAGATCGTCGAATTCCATGGCGGCTCTGTTTTTGCAGCAAACAATCCTGACGGCGGCGCGCAATTTTCAATGGTTTTCAAAGGAAGACAAAGCTGATGAGCGTAATACACATTATTGATGACGACAAAGCCCTCTGCCGCAGCCTGCAGATCCAGCTGGAGGCGCTGGGCCACAAAGTTCATCTTTACCACACCATGCATGAAGGAACTGATGCGGCCGTGCAGTCCAGACCGGATCTCATCTTGCTCGATGTCAACCTGCCGGACCAGAGCGGATTGCTTGGTTTGCCGGTCCTGCTGGAAAAAGGCCAGGACCTCTGCGTGGTTATCATGACCGGCAACGTGGACAACAAGGCAGTCATTGACTCCATGCGCAAGGGGGCCTTTGATTATCTGCGCAAGCCGCTTGATCTTGATGAACTGTTTGACATGGTGGAAAAGGTGGAGACGCGCAAAAAGAAAAAACAGCCAACACCACGGGAGCAGACGGATGAACCACACCCCTCCCTTGACGACCTGATCGGCTCCCACCCGATAATGATTGAGTTGCTGAAGCATATCGGCCTGCTGTCCCGCAGCAGAGTGACGGTGCTGATCCTGGGAGAAAGCGGCACAGGCAAGGAACTGGTTGCTAGAATTCTCCATGAATCCTCCTCGCCGGGCATGCCTTTTGTGGCCATAAACTGTTCCGCGGTGGTGCCGACCCTGCTGGAAAGCGAACTCTTCGGCTATGAGAAGGGGGCCTTCACCGGGGCTGAAAAAACCAAAATGGGCAAAATGGAATTTGCCGGCGAGGGCACGGTCTTCCTTGACGAAATTGGCGACATGCCTCTTGACCTGCAGAGCAAACTCCTGCGGGTCCTGCAGGAGGAGGAATTTGTCCGGGTCGGAGGTCTGGAAACCATCCCTCTTAAGGCGCGTATTGTAGCCGCCACCCATCGCAACCTCCAGAACATGGTTGAACGGGGAGAATTCAGGCAGGATCTCTTTTACAGGGTGAATGTCTCCACCCTGCATATCCCCCCCCTGCGGTCCCGGCGTGAAGATATCCCTCTACTCGTTAAAAGCCTGCTGGTCAAAATATGCGCAAAACTCCATTGCGACTTGGTTTCGGTTTCCGAAGCGGCCATGAAGAAAATAATGGATTATCACTGGCCCGGCAATGTCAGGGAGCTGGAAAATGCCCTGACCCGCGCCGCGGCGCTGTCCAGGGACGGCAGAATCCTCGCCGAGGACATTGTCTGGCAGCCGGTCAAGAACCCGGCCTCTGCCCAGGCCAAGGAAGAACCATTCACCCTGGCGGAAGCGGAAAAATTTCACATCGCAAAAGCTCTCGGGGAAAACGACTGGAACATCACCCACACCGCCCAGAAGCTGGCCATATCGCCCACAACCCTGCGCAAGAAAATCAATGATTTCAATATAGAAAAACCTACTCTCTGACAAGTTTTGCCGCCTGCCGGGCAAGACCTCGCGCCGCGGTTACCAGTATTTTCCCTGTTGACCAACCGCCTGCCAATTGATTACATAAAAGGTTATGAAACGGCGAAACATGCAAATCATCTTGCTGGCACTGGCCGCACTCATCCAGCCGGAAACACTTCCGGCCCTCGACCTCCCAGACAGAGTCCAGCTCCACGGCTTTGCCTCCCAGGGGTATCTGAACAGCTCCGGCAACAATTTTCTTTCTGACAGTATTGGCGGCACCTTTGCCTTCAATGAGATAGGGGTCAATCTTAATGGCCTGATCAACAATAATTTCCGTTACGGCGGTCAGCTCCTGTCCAAAAAGATGGGGGATTACGGCGACAACGACATCCGGCTTGACTGGGGGCTGGTTGATTACCGGGTCCATGACTGGGGTGGAGCGCGGCTGGGCAAGGTGAAGATCCCCGTTGGCCTCTATAATACGGAAAGGGATTCGGATTTTCTCAGGCCCATGATTTTTCTGCCCCAAAGCATCTATGACGAAACCAGACGCGACACCTGGCAGGCCCACTGGGGTGGAGAGGCATACGGCAACGTGGAAATCCCCGCCTTCGGGAATTTCGACTACAAACTTTTTTATGGCCGCATCAAATATGATGAAGACTCGGTCTTCCACGACTCCACCCTGACCAATATCAACAAAAGGCTGGCCGACAATCAGCAGGCGGCCAACCCAGACCCCACCCTGCCCCCCCGCATTGATGACTGTGACCGGGACAACGAATACCTGTACGGAGCAAGCCTCATCTACTCCCCGCAGGTTGAAAATCTGCGCCTGGGGGTCTCCTGGGCCAGCCAGAAGGATACCTCCTACGGCGACTCCGCAAGGATCGGCGGGTACAAAACCAACAGCAACTTCGTGCTTTCCCTGGAATACAGCTGGCGGGATTTCTCCCTCAGCGCGGAATACGGCGAAAATGACCGGACCCAGACTCTTTACGATATCACCACCTTTGACGGTCCAAACCAGAGCTGGTACGTCATGCTTTCCTATGCGGCCACCTCCCGGTTAAGCTTCACCGCGCTCTATGATGAATACTGGAAGGACAAACACAACAAAGACGATTCCGTGCATGCCAGCGGCAGATACAACCCGAGCCCATGGCGAAAGGACTGGGCTTGCGGGGTGCGTTATGATGTCAACGAGCGCTGGACCGTGAAAGGGGAATGGCATACGGTGGACGGAACCGCCCTGCTGCTCGATTTTTTTAATCCGGACGGGACTGAACGATACTGGCAATACGGCGCCGTCAAAGTATCCTTCAATTTCTGATCATTCCTGGGAAATCATGAGAATACCGCTGAAAATAACATTCCTGCTGCTTCTCATGCTGCTGCTTAAAGGCCAGGTCTGCCTGGCCGCCGAGGTGATTCTGGTGGTGCATAAGGATAACCGGCTGAGCGGCATCACCAGACGGGCGGCCGAGCTTATCTTTCTCAGCAGGAAAACGGAATGGACCCAGGGTGAACATATCCATGTGGTTGTCAACGACGACCCTGAAGTGTATGATACTTTCTGCCGGGATATCCTGCACAAGACCCCTTTGCAGTACCTCATCTACCGGAAAAAAATGCTTTTTACCGGTTCAGGCATCCCCCCCCTGACCATGAACAATGACGCCGAGGTCAAGGCGTTTATCGCCGCCACCAATGACTCCATCGGTTTCATGCGCAGGGATTCTCTCGACTCCCGGGTCAAAGAGCTGGTCGTGCAATAGAGGCCTGGACGAAGGAAAAATACCGACATCATGAAACTACTCACAAATATCAGGGCAAAAGTCTGGAGTTGCGTTTCCATCGCCCTTGTTGCCTATCTTCTTGCCACCATAGCCACATCGATCTGCAATGTCCGCACAACCGAAAGCCTCACCCGTCTTGAGGAAATCAACTTTCCCCTGGCGCTGAAAGGCGAGAAGGCCTTTACCCTTTTCAACGAACAGACAAAAAGTTTTGAAACCTGCCTGCTTACCGGCGAGGCCGATGAACTGGCCAAGGCCAAACTGCATCATGAAGAAATATCCGCCCTGCTGAATGGACTGGCGCAGACAGCCTCGGGTCATGACCTGGGCACTTATCCGCAGCTCCTGGCCCTGCGCGATTCCTATGAGGATTACTTCAACCTGGCTGCCGAGCAGTACATGCAGGCATACCGCACCCCGGATCCCTTTGAACACACCCAGCAGATGCTGCGCATCGGCAAGATCAGAGGCCGTCTGACCGCAAGTTTCGAAAGGATATCCACCCAGCTCACCGAGACTGTTATAGATGAGATAAAGGACAATAAGGTACGAACCGCCAACAACTCAAAACTTCTCATCATTCTCTTTGTCGTAGTTCTCATTGTCATAACCATGGCCATCAACATGCTGGCAAACAGACAACTCATCATTCCCCTGCAAAAAATCAAGGAAATGATCGACAACGTCGCCAGGGGCAAAGTCATCGAGAAACCGCAGATCTGCCATGAGGGCGATGAAATATGCAGCCTGGGCCTCTCCTTCTGGAACATGACCGAGGAGCTGAAAAAAATTTCCGTATCCAAAGACTACCTGGACAGCATTATCAGCTATATGTCCGACAGCCTGATTGTCCTCTCGCCGGCCCTTGTCATCACCAGAACCAACCAATCGGCCTTGAACCTGCTTTCCTATAAGGAAGAGGATCTGCTCAACCTGCCGGTTCAGAATATCTTCAGTGAATACGGCGCCGCCGCCACCTTTCAGACCATATTCGAGGAGCTACTCCAGGGAAAATCCATCACCAACCTGGAAATGATGCTGCGTACCAGCGACAACCAGCATATCCCCATTCTTTTTTCCGGGGCCACTTTTTACAACACCTCGGGCAGGATGGAAGGAATCATCTGTCTGGCGCGAGATATCAGGGAATTGAAGGAAGAGCTGAAAAATCGGGAAGCCCTGTCAAATTATGACCCACTGACCCACCTTCCCAACCGCAATCTTCTGCAAGACAGGTTGAGCCACACCATAAGGGGGGCAAAACGCTCCAGCATGACCATTGCTGTTCTCCTGCTTGATCTGGATCTTTTTTCCGCGGTTATATCAACCAAGGGCCATGAAACCGGCAACCTGATTCTACAGGAAACCGCCAGACGGCTTCAGATGTCTGTACGGGAAACGGACACAGTGGCCCGGATGAAACGGGATCAGTTTGCCATCATACTGACCAGCCTCTCCAGTCAAAAGGACGCGGAACTGGTTTCCGGGAAAATACTCAAGGAAATCTCCAAACCATTTCAAACTTTTGGCGCCGAACCAATCAGTATCAGTATCGGCATCTCCTTCTTCCCGGCTGAGGACGGCGGTGAAGGCGACAGCAATACCCTGCTGAAAAGCGCCGAAATTGCTCTCTATGAAGCAAAAAAACATGGCGGCAACCGCTTTATTCTCTTTACACGGGAATTGCTGGCTCCCCGGATCTGACAGCGCTCCATCAGCAGCCTTCACTCCGCTGTTTTTCTTACTCACCAGGTTCTGTTCACTTACTCACCAGATCCTGTTCGCTGCCTTTCGTTAGCCAACTCCTCCATCGTCCCATTGTTGCGCGGCGTCCTTACAACCGGTAAACATTTTGTTTCAGTAAATTCAGTTGATTAACCCGACAAGGACAGCAATAAACCGCATCCCGGCAACTCATTGGCATTCCGTATGCTCCTCGTATATGCAAATGCGGCGAATTGCCGCTGCGGCAAAAAACCGCGGCGGCAGAGGACTTTTTCTCATGTCAATAAACAAAATCACAGCTAATATCCCGAATTTTATTTTGATAATCTCCAAGGAAGACATCCATCACTTGCCAAATATGTCGAAATATGGAGGGAAAACCAACCGGTGCCAAGACACCACGCACCACAAACTCAACCAAAGGGGTGGAAATGATGAAAGAAATGACAAAATGGCTGATTCTCATTATGGGCATGGTGCTTGGCAGCTGTTTTTTTACAGCAACAGCACTTGCGGCAAACGGCACATTAACCGGAAAGGTAACCATATTCGGCACGACAACAGCAATCGCCAGTGCAGAGATCACCGCTGTCGGCGCCCCGGGGACATTCACGGCAACATCGGATGCCAAGGGTGACTACACGCTTTCCCTCGCCCCGGCCGCTTACTCGGTAACCTGCGCAGCAACGGGCTATAACCCCGCCACGGCTTCAGCCACCATCAAAAGCAAGGTCAAGACGAAGCTGAACTTCTCACTCAAAAAGGCAACGGTGACCACCGGAACCATTACCGGCGCCGTCACAAGCACTGAGGGCGGAGCCGTTATCGCGGATGCGGCGGTAAGCCTCACGCCCGGTACCTATGCAACCATGACCGGCAGCGCGGGGACATACACCATCGCCAATGTTACAGCCGGGACGTACACTGAAACGGTAGCCAAAACAGGATTCATCACCGCCACAAAGCAGGTGACAATCAGCGCCGGCGCCACAACCACCAGCAACGTCGCGCTTTCCCCCGATCTTCCGCCTTCCATTACCTCCCTTACCACCACACCCTCCACCTTTACCGAGGCGGCAGTCAGCAGCGTCAATCTCACCTCGGTGATTACCGGGGGGGCTGTCGCTTCCTACCAGTGGTCCCAGGTCCAGGGCCCCAAAGTAGTGCTGACCGCCACCAGCGCCGCCAGCGCCAGCGCCGATGTCAGCACATTGAGCGTTGCCGTGGATACGGAAATGGTGTTCCGTCTGAGCATCAGCGGCACGGACCAGACAACCGTATCAAAGGATGTGAGCGTTTTTGTGCAACCGGCCGACATGTATCCCATTCTCGGCCCCAATGTTCAGATCGGCGGCTCCACCACGGCTGTTAAAAAGTTCACTTACAGCGGAGCTGAATGGACCATCTTCAACATCGGCAGCAGGCTCTGCGTCACCCCGATCGGCATGACCAAGGGCCCGGTTTATTCCATCCATGCCCCGGGCTTTATCAACGACATCGATCTGGTTACTTACAACAACGTCAATTACGCCCTGCTCTCCGCTGGAAGCGCGGGGATCGTGGTGGTGAACATTACCAATCCGACCGCCATGCTTCAGACGGGCAACGCACGTATCAACTATTACCAGAACGGCATCACCTTTACCGAGGGCGGGGGCGCCATCCTCATTGATAATGAAATATCGAGCATCCAGGCCCCCGTGGCCGCGCTTGAAATTGACGGCCCGACCCTCTATATCGCCGACAATGAGTTCGGCATCCACAAAACCGCCCTGGCAAACCTGCTGGACGCTGGTGGCCCGGTGCTGGAAGCTGACGGCACCCTGCTTATCGACCAGGACAGATACACCCTCCAGTATGCCGGGGAAAATCCCTGGGGCGGACCTGTCGATCTCAGGATGTACGGCGGCAAACTGTTTGTCTGCATGCAGGAACTGGGGCTGGGGATCTTCGATCCGGCCACCCTGGAGCAGATCGGCCGCTACAACCTCTATACCGACACACGGGTGCTTGAGGACTGGTTCATGACCATGGACGTCGCCCAGACGGTGCAGAGAGATCCAGTAACCGATGAACCCTTCGTCGATGCCTACACCGGCATGCCTGATTACCGCCAGACAAGTTTCGAACTGGTCCAGGTCATGCGCAACGACGTGGTCGCCCCGACACCCTGGGCCGACTTTGACCGTTACGGTAAGTTCTACTACAAAACCCAAGGCGTTGACATCGCCGAATTCAACGGCAGCACCATTGCTTACATCGCCAACGCCCTCGGCGGCCTTACCGCCGTTGACATCTCCGGCTACCAGAGCGCCACGGCAACGAACTTCCTCACCGGCTATTATCTCGGTTACGTGCCGGCCGTGCCCGCCAACGGTCCCGAGCAGATTACCGGCACCCAGTCCCAGAGCATTCTCCCGTACTACGGCGCCGGCATGCTGAAGGAATCAGGCATTATCGATGTCAAGATCCGCGGCAATTATGCTTACATGACCGACCACTTCGCCGGCCTTGTCATTGTCGATAACGCTCACATTCCGGCAATCGGCTGGCAGAACGCAAACGGGCCTTACAACAACGACACAGACGGCATCCCCGGCAACCATTTCCCGGATACCGAGTTCATTACCTCCTACGACATGGCCGCTTATGACCCCATGGACAACGAGTCCATGCCCATATGGATGTATCAGAGCCCCTGCTTGCTTGCGACAGCTGAGATCGGCGGGCATGGCAACCGCATCCTCCTCATGGACACCATGAACATCAGCGGGGCAGGGAGTGTTGACCTCCTCTCCTGCGTGGGCGCCGGCGGTTTCAACTTCATCGATATCGTCAACCTTAACGCTCCCGTCATGGAGGACCGCTACAGCATCCCGGTCTACTTTCCCACCACGGAGGAGATCGGCGCCAAGGTAGACACCACCCCAGGCCAGACTATCTCCATCGGGCACGCCGTGGGCATCGCCTCCTCGGAGAAGTATCTGTATCACGCCGACGGCCCCCACGGCATTTCCGCATGGCAGATCGTTGATGCGGCAGGCTACCCCACCGACTCCATTCACCTGGTGGCCAACACCCTGCAGGACGAGTATCCGGAAATCTACAACAACGTAACCATCTATCCCGCTTCCCATGCGGCAAACGTCGTCTTTGATCCGATCCATCAGGTGGCCTGGTCCAACAGTTCCAGCCTGGGCCTGCGAAGGGTCGACATCTCTTATGTTGAAGCCGGCCTCGGCGAGGTGGGAACACCGCTGCTGCTGCCTTTGCAGCTTACCGACCTCTTCGAGCACAACGGCCTGTCCGGAACCGCCACTGGGCTTCAATACCAGGATCACTCCTATGACGTGGAGATCAAAGGCAATTACGCCTTCACCGCCGATGGCAGCAACGGCCTCACCGTCTACGACATGACCAAGGACCCGACCGTCATGACCAGCGGCTTCGTTGTCGCCAATATCGGGGCTGACAAACTCAAACCGACCTTGGGCACCGCCTCGGGCATCGCCCTGTGGACCAATCCGGCGGATGGCAAATCCTATGCCTTCATGGCCTGCGGCCCCAGAGGCGTCGGCGTGGTGGACATCACCGACGTCACCAATATGAAACTGATCAAGGTTTTCGAGCCGATCAAACTGGAAGAAGGAAAGGTCGGCGCGGCCGATGGGCAGTGCGTGGACGTCAAGGTGGCCGGCAATTACGCCTACTTCAGCTATGACAGCTTCGGGGTGGTCTGCTACAATTTGGCCGACCTCACTGCCGCTCTTCCCGCGGGGATTGATCCGACCGAAGTGTGGAACAAGGACACCACCGGCACTCTGGCGTATGACTACCGGCCGGTGGCGGCCAGCAGATTCAAGCTCCAGTTGGTCCCCGGCTATGAAGAGTGGGGCGGCGGCGCGGTGAAAATGGACTACACCCTTGTCAACGGCAAGCTCATTTTTTACGTGGCCTTTGCCGAGGCAGGCGTGCTGAAAATCGACTGGACCGATCCGGCCGCGCCGGTACTGGCCGGGATCGCGCCCACAGCCGGAGAATGCACCGCCGTCACCATCAGCAACGGCAGATTGTATGTTGCCGACGGCAGTGGCGGCATGCTGTTCTTTAAGTAACCATACCGCAGTAACCTGGGACAGGGCGGGGATTGTTTGCTCCCGCCCTTTTTTTTGCGCGCAACTCAGGCGGATTTTTATGCCAACCTGAAGACTTCTTTCCACCTTGCAAGGCGCCCGCCCGGCTGTTCACCCCGGTCAACAGTTTCTGGGCAGTCCATCATCAGCTCCTGCCCCCTTCCCTACCTCGGCAAGCCTCTCCATTACGGGCTTACCGTTCCGCCCTTACTCGAATTGTAAATATTTTGTTTTCGTAAATTCAGCGAGTTATCTAAAAAATCTCCGGCAAACCGCCTTGCAGCAAAACCTTGGCATTCCTTGTGCTCATCAGGTACGCGGATGCGGCAAATTGTCACAGCGGCAATTTACCGCAGCAAACCATGCCGCGAATGGCCTCATGTGCCGGGGCCCTTCAAATTACTAAAATGAAGAGGGAGGATTGCCAAATGAAGAAGACAAGAAAACTGATTTCCGCAGCAGTTGCCCTGGGCGCACTGGCCTCATTCAGTGTAGCCGAGGCGGGACTGATCACCGAATGGGACCAAAGCCATGTTGTGCCCCGCACCCCGACCAATATCGCCGATCCGGGTTTTATTTTTGACCAGTACAGCTACGTTGAGCCGGGTTATCTGACCGATCCCGTCACCGGCGCCGTTTCCGCCGGCGGTTTCATGCCGAGCGGCTGGGCCCTGTACAGTGGCGGCTCAGGCGGTATCTACAATCCGGGCGGAGCCCTGGTCGGCGCCATGACCTGGAAGGAAAGGGATACCCAGGGCCCGGGACTGTCCATCGTCAACGACGACGACATCACCCATGAAAACTGCATCATGTCCACCGGCTGGAACCCGGATTCCACCGTGGTGCTTGATCCTTACGGCAACGACATCACCGAGATGAGCGACTGGTGGGGTATTGACAAAAAACAATGCTCCGACCCCTTCCAGTCAAGCAAACGTTTCAAGTTGGTCAGCTACGAGCTTGATGCCCCGGTTGACCTGACCTTCAACGTCCAGAATAACGGCGCCAACGAGGTTTACCGGCTGCTGATGAAATACGGCAACCAGACAGGCTCCAGGGTCACCGGCTTCACCATGCAGCTCGGTTTCCTTGATGCCAACGGCAACTTCACCGAGGCGGGCCTCGCTGACCCTGTTTCCTTCGCCCCCCGCAGCGGTGTTCCTTACTCCTACACCGTGCCCAGCACCAGCACCATTCTGAAACAGGGTGAGCTCGACGCCCTCCAGGCCCATGGGCTGTTCGGCGCCCCGGACCAGCACCACACCACCTACGGCTATTTCAACCCGTACGTGCGCGCCACCTTCCTGATGACGGCCTACAAGACCCACATCGTGGCCTCGGACCTGTCCCCCGTGCATACGGATCTCTTCGGCGAATGGCTGCCATCCAACCACCTGAAGGGCGGTCTCTACTTTGATGCGGACAACATCATCTACACCGACAATATTCTCATGGCGAACTGCACGGGCAATTTTGACGAAGAAGCCGGACAGTCCGGTATCGCCACCGGCGAGTGCAATCAGGCCTGCGCCGATAATCTCGGCTGTGACGCCCCCTGGGTTACCTACCGCCAGTCCGTCAATATCACCATGAATGGTGACGGCACCTGGAACATTCCCGCGGTGGTAGGCGCCGATGTGCGTCAGCCCGTCGCCCTGACCGCCACCGAGCTTGCCGCCATCAAGGCTAATCCCGCCTGGGCGCCCGCTGACATCGACGACCTGGCCAACGTCAACATCAACGCCTTCGTTAACATCGGCGACCTGCCTTCAGGCAATTTCACCCTGCGCCTTACCCCGACCTTTGCCGCAAGCGAGGCAACCACGGAACCGGGAACCACCGGACCGGCGGAATTTTTTGTCACCCCGGCAACGACTACCTATCCCGTTACCATCACTGCCCCAAGCACGGTTATTTAAATCCGGACAGTGAGGGAAGCCGTATCAAGCGCGCATGAAGACTGAAAATATTATCCATAAATCGGAGGACATAACATGAAATTGGCAAAAATTATCACACTTGCGATTCTCTTCGCTTTTATCTCAGGCGGGATGGCCCTGGCCGCGGGCACAATCAAACGGGGAGCCAGCACCACCGTTTCCGCCGCAGTGAAAAATACCACAAAAACGAGCATTAAAGCCGCCGTGACGTTGATGGCTTATGATGAGGCCGGCACCAAGGTTGGTAATCTGTGCAAGAATAATGTCAATCTGCCGAAAGGCGCCTCAACCGTGGTCAAATACACCTGGAAGGCACCCAGCTATAAGACAGGTCTCTATTGGACCTCGAAGGTAAACACCCAAAACTACTGTGAGTGAGGGGTACCCGCTTCATGATGACTGTCATTGACAACCGCGGTCCCTTTGGATATTGACTCCATCCGGTCCCTCGCCGGTCCGCGACTCTCCCGCGGCCGGTGAGGGGTTTCTGCCAGGAGGAGATACAGCCATGAAGGTGAAAGTTGATGCGATAGCCGCCTACACACTCTTTGGCTTTATCATGGCGTTTTTTACCATCATTGTCATCCGGTTCCCCATGGGGAACATCTGGATCACCTCCGAGGGGCTGCCGGGCGACTGGCTGCGGTTCTATTTTTATGTCATCGCGCTTTTCTTTTCCGCCAGGCTTGCCCTGGCCAAATCACGTTACCGTTTTTTTTTCGCCGTCCTGGGTCTGGCCTGCCTCTATGCGGCGGGGGAGGAGATATCCTGGGGCCAGAGACTGCTTGACATCGCCACTCCCGGTTTTCCCAGCCATCAAAACCTCCGGCAGGCAACCAATCTCCGCCACTTCTTCACCGGCCCGCATGGCGCCGTGCCGCAGCGCGCTATTGAAGTTCTGCAGGCCGGCGCCTTCATCGTTTACGGCGTTATCTTTCCGCTTGAGCTGCGCATCGGCTCGAGACCGGCCGTGTGGATCAATAGACTTGGCATTCCCGCCCCGCCTCTCTATCTATGGCCTTTTTTTACCGCCAGCGCCCTGCTTAAGCTAGGCATCTTCACCTTTACCGAGCCGGGATTAGCCGATATTTTTCTTTCGCCGGCCCTGGCCATACTTACCTGCCATTTCTGGCTCCGCCGGCAAGGCAGGGATAAAAGAAGCGCGGTCCGGCCACGACATCTTGGGGCGGCAATACTGCTGATCTGTGTTATTGGGATGGGACTTGCGGCGGCGACCAGCCTTGTCAGCGGCAAAATAGTCCGGCTGAAAGCCGAGCTGCATACGTGGAGCCGGGAAAAACCAAGGTGAAACGTGAGATGGAATACCCGGCTGTTAATTCTCAATAGCCCTTTTCGTTTCCTGCCAGAGTTTTTCCAGCCGCTTGGCGGAGATGGGAACCACGGTTTTCAGCTCCTGGGCGAAAAGAGAAACCTTGAATTCCTCAATCATGGCATCGAATTCCAGGACAAGGCGCAACTGCTCGCAGGTCAGGTTCTGCATCTCAAGCAATTGCCGCAGCCTTTGCTGATGCACCGCCAGCTGAGTCTCTTTTTCAGCATCCTTGGCCGGATTGAGCATTTTCCGCTCCAGCCGGATGCGAAGGGCCTTCAGGTAGCGGGGAATACGTTTAAGTTTCGCGCCGTCCACTTCCCGTAAAAAACGGGGAGGCAGGAGACGGGCCACCTCCTGCCTGAAATTGCGGCAATCGTCCGCGGTTACGCCGAGTTTTGTCTTGGTCCAAGCGGCCTTCAAACCAATACCTTTGTCGGCTGCGCTGTGCGGCTCCTCGCCGTACTCCATGTACTGTCTCGTCGCTGCTCGCTTGCCTTCGCGGTCTTGGTCTGAATGCAACTTGGGATTAATCCTAGAGGCTTTCTCCATGTCGGAGAGGTAAGCGAGCACCGCCCTTCGTTCCCGCAGCACATCCACCACCAGATCCATGATCGCCTTGGCCATGACATGTAAAACCCCACCCTTTACCGTGGCAATGGTCTGCTCAAATTCCTGCCTGGAAGGGATCAGCCCGTCCCGGCATCTGAATATCTCGGTCAGGGCAAAGGTTTGCAGATCCTCGTGGAATTGTTCATGGCTGGCGATCCCCTCATAGAGAAACCAGCTTGAGCGGGGCAGAAGCAGATCCTTTTGCAGCGCCTTGCACTGCGCCGCAAACTGCAAGCAGTACAGGGCGCGCAGCCCCGCCACTGTCTCCCTGGCCCGCTGCTCCGCGTCACCAAACAGACGCAGGGAGACGCTGCCGTCCCCTTCCGCCAACAGGCCGGGAAAGGCGAAACCGGCCAGCCTGCCATGCTGATCCTTGACGGGGAGACGTTGGGGCACGGCGTCAAAGTCCCACTCCCGCACCATCTTCTTCTCCCACTGGCTGCGCAGGGTATCCAGATGCGGGACAGGGGAGGACGGGCAGGGAGTTCTGACAAGGGCGGCAAACTCGCGGCCCCTGGCCACTGCTTTTCCCGCTCCGTCAACCAGCTGGTAGCACATTTTCAGATGCTTGGGCAGCGAGTCCCGGGGCCAGAAGGATCTGTCGATCTGCTGGCGGAAGCGTCTCATGATCAGCTCCTCAAGCTGCTGATAGAGGGAGCCCTCATAGGGCCGCAGCAGGGTCAGCAGCTCCGCCGCGGTGCGGGGGATGGGGATCAGATGCCGGCGGATGGATTTGGGCAACCCCTTCAGCAGAAAAACAACCTTCTCAAGCAGCAGGCCGGGCACCAGCCACTCAAATTTTTCGGCCTGGACATGGCCGGTCAGCTCGGCGGGAATATTGACCGTCACCCCGTCATTTTCCTCGCCGGGCTTAAAAGAATAACTAAGCGGCAGGGTCAGCTCGCCACAGTGAATCTGCCGGGGGTAATCGGCCAGCTCATCCCGCTCCGGCAGCTGCCTGAGGATATCCTCCCTCTTCATGAGCAGGAAGTCATCCTCCCGGTGTTTTTTGAGAAGCCGCACCAGCCCTGCCCGGTCAAAGACATCTTCCGGCAGCCGCCCGTCATAAAAATCATGGAGCAAAAAATCATCCACCAGGATGTCGCGGCGGCGCATGCGGTCTTCCAGGTCGGACAATTGGGCGATGAGCTGCTGGTTTTTCTCAAGAAAAAGAAAATGGCCGCCGCATTCCCCCTCCACCAGGGCGGACTGGATAAAGATCTGCCTGGCCTCGCCGGGCTTGATGGGGCCGAAGTTGACGCGCCTCCCCGCCTCAATGACCAGGCCGAAAAGCGTCACCTTTTCCAGGGCCGTCACCTGCCCATATTTTTTTTCCCAATGCGGGGCGGAATAGCTGCGCCGGCACAAGTTTCCGGCCAGGGGCTCGATCCACTCGGGCTTGATTGCCGCCACGGTGCGTCCGTAAAGCCTGGAGGTCTCAACCAGCTCCCCGGCCATGATCCAGGTGCCCGCCTTGTTGAACAGGCCGGAACCGGGGAAGATCATCAACTCCTTCCCCTGCCCGCCCTGATAGATGTTCTTTTCCTTCTTGAAGCCGATATGGCGGAGATTGCCGCTGAGAATGGCCTGATGGATCCGGTCGTAGCCCTTGTCGTAGCGTTTCTCCCTCTCCTCTTCACCTTCCGACAGGCAGGATGATTTCAGGAAGTGATGGTGCTCCCTGCTTGAGCCGGCCGAGGCGAGCTGCGACCAGATCTGCTCGTGGATATCGCGCCATTCCCGCATGCGCTGGTAGGCCAGGAAATTGTTCTTGCAGAACCGGCCCAGGGCGGACCGGCTTTTTTCCTGGCGGACCAGCTCATCATAGAGGTCCCACAGGTGCAGATAGGTGAGAAAATCCGAACGCCGGGAGCGGAAACGGTTATGGGCCTCATCCGCCTGCTTGGCATTTTCCGCGGGCCTGATGCGGGGATCCTGGATGCTTAAGGCGGCGGCGATGATCACCATTTCCCGCAGGCAGCCGTTTTCCCTGGCGCTGACGATCATGCGGCTGACCCGGGGATCAAGGGGCAGACGGGCCATGGTCTGACCGAGCGGGGTCAGGTTCCTGCCCTGGTCGATGGCGCCAAGCTCCATGAGCATATTATAGCCGTCATTGACCGCCCGAGGCGCGGGCGGATCGATAAAGGGGAATTTCCGCGGGCTACCCAGCCTTAACGCGATCATACGCAGGATGACCTCGGCCAGGTTGGAGCGCACGATCTCGGGCAGGGTGAACTGAGGGCGGCCCAGATAATCCTCTTCACTGTAAAGCCTGACGCAGATACCCGGTCCCACGCGGCCGCAGCGGCCGGCCCGCTGGTCACAGCTGGCCCGGGATATGGCGGTCACCGGCAGTTTGGTGGTGCCGGCCCTGACATTATACGATGAGATGCGGGCCAGACCGGTATCCACCACATAGCGAATACCGGGCACGGTGACGG
This sequence comes from Deltaproteobacteria bacterium, assembly GCA_016219175.1. Classification (GTDB taxonomy): domain Bacteria; phylum Desulfobacterota; class Desulfobulbia; order Desulfobulbales; family SURF-16; genus SURF-16. The sequence continues at coordinate 124,832 of JACRCD010000028.1, forward strand.
ATGTTTCCGCCACATTGGTGCTCACCACGATCTTGCGGGACGAACTTTTTTTGAAGATGCGGTTCTGGTCGGGACCGGAAAGACGGCCGAAAAGGGGCAGAATCTCCGGCTCCCGCTCTTTAATGCCGAGGCGCGGTCCGTCATTTCTGAAGCGCTTGTCCAGCAACTCAGCCGTGTCGCGGATATCCCGCTCCGTGGGCATGAAGACCAGCATGTCGCCCCCGGCCGGGGAAGAGCGGCAGAGGTCAAGCACCGCTTCAACCGCCTGCTCCACATAGCCGAGCTCCTGACCCGTCGCCTCGCCCGCTTCATCCCTGTTTTGCAGGGCGTAGCGGATCTCCACCGGATAGGTGCGCCCGCTCACCTCGATGACCGGCGCCGTATCATAGGCCCGGGAAAACTTCTCCGTATCAATGGTGGCCGAGGTGATGATCAACTTGAGGTCCACTCTTTTCACGATGAGCTTTTTTAATATGCCCAGCAGAAAATCAATATTAAGGCTTCTCTCATGAGCCTCATCGATAATAATGGTATCATAGGCCTGCAGGGTGCGGTCGGACTGGGTCTCGGCCAGCAGAATGCCGTCGGTCATGAATTTGATGCGGGTCGAGTGCCCGGTGTGATCGCTGAAACGGATCTTGTAGCCGACCAGACCGCCCAGGGCGCCAAGCTCCTCGCGCACCCTGGCGGCCACCGAGGTTGCCGCCAGCCGCCGGGGCTGGGTGCAGCCGATCAGCTTTTTTTTGCCCCGGCCGGCCTCCAGGCACATCTTCGGGATCTGGGTGCTCTTTCCTGACCCCGTGTCACCGGCAATGATCAACACCTGATTGGCGCGTATTGCCTCGATGATGCGTTCTTTTTCAGAGGTAATGGGCAGAATGGGCGGATAGGATATGGAATTTCTCATGAATTAAACGATAAATATTTGAAACAAAGTAAGAATTTTGTTTATAATCGAAGATTGATACTATATATAAAGGAATCTACCAGTCTAGCAGCAAAATTATACGAAATATTTTCGCTTCTACAAGGTATATTGTGGTAGCAGGTAACAGCCAATGTCGCAATTCAAAAAAAAGAAAAAACACATGGCCATGAATCGCTTTTCGCCGCCGCCTGCCACAAACGTAATGCAAACAAGTCCCGATACAGAAGAAGAGGAAGGGGGAACAAGCATGGCAGCACAGAATATGGAACATATTGAGACCGCGATCGAAGCATCACAGAAGATGGTTGTTTCCAGGGAAAAAGAGATCGGCGAAGAGGCCGAAAAGCCGACCGGACCCATCGGTCTTGATATAGGCACAAGCCATATCGTCATGTCCCAGAACAAGGGCAAGAACATCTATACGGTCAAACAGCTGAATGCCTTTTTCACCGTGCCCTACTCAAAATTCACCAAGAAGATACTGGTGGAAAACGGGGTCACCTTTCTGGAAAAACATAATCAGTTCTATATCCTGGGTTATTCCGCGGAAAATTTCGCCAACATGTTCAACACCAACACCAGGCGAACCATGGAAAAAGGGCTGCTCAGCTCCAAGGAGGATGAAAGCATCAACGTGCTGCAGGCCATTATTGACACGCTCATCACCCGGCCCGACAAAACCGGCGAAATCGTCTGCTTTTCCCTCCCCGGCGAACCTGCCGACGGCCTCAATTCGGTGGTCTACCACGAATCGATTTTGAAGATGTATCTGACCAGCCTGGGCTACAGACCCATATCCATCAACGAGGGGCTGGCCACCATCATGGCGGAGCTGGCCAATGACAACTTCACCGGCATCGGCATCAGCATGGGCGGCGGCATGTGCAATATCTGCCTCTCCTACCTCTCCGTGCCGGTCATCAGCTTCAGCATCCAGAAGGGCGGCGATTACATCGATTCCATGGTGGGCGTTTCCCTGGGCGAGCCGGCCACCAAAATCAAAACCATCAAGGAAGGCTCGCTGAACCTCTCCAGACCACCCAAGGACCGCATTGAAACCGCCCTTGACATTTATTACGTGGACCTGGTTTCCACCCTGCTCGACACCCTGGAAAAGGTCTTGAAGAAGAGCGATAAGATTCCCAAGATCTCCAAACCCGTGCCCATCGTGCTGAGCGGCGGGACGGTGTTGCCCAAGGGATTCAAGGAGTTGTTCGAGAGAGGACTGGAGAAGGTCAACCTGCCCATTCCGATTTCCGGCATCCGTATCGCGGAAGACCCCTTGAATACCACGGCCAAGGGCGCCATGGTCATGGCCCTGTCAGAGGCCATTTAATCTTGCGGGCAATCACGGAGATGTAAGGCGTCGGCTGCGGCGGGCAGCCATCAGTTCCCGCCGGCCGTCCAGCGTTTCAGCCGTTCCTCGTATTTTTCCGGCGGGATGACGGTAATTTCCTGGCTGCCGATTTTCCGGTTCTCATAGTAAAATTCCGCCAGCCAGGGACCGGCAACAGCCGCCGCGTCACCGGTCAAGGTATGGGAAGCCACCTGGCGCCGGCAATAACCGCTGCTGGCCGGCTGACTGGCCACCACCTTCCTGTCCGGGTTCAGCCATTTGATGGTGATGGGTATTTCCTGGTTGCCCGGCATGAAATTAACCGAATAAAGTACGCCGATCACCGTCCCTTTGCGGCCGGGCACCCCCACCTCACCCTCGGCAAACATCCGGTGTTTCACCATGTTGGCCTCAATCTCGCTCAGCCCGTCAAAAGCACAGCTCAACTCCTTTTCATCCTTGAAAGAGTGCTGCACCATGCCGGCATGCTCAAGCTGCAAGCCCCATATCTTGACCGTTTTCCCGTCATCCCCGGCAGGGGCGGAATCCTCCTTTGGCCCCTCGGCTTTCCCTTCCCCGGCCCGTACCTCCCCTTTGTCCTCCGCCAGCACCTTTTGCAACTCGGCCCCATCGGCATTTCTGGCCCTGTCCAGATTCTTGGGGTTATGCACCACCGCCTTGGACAGCTCAACCTTGCTCAGGTTGGTCCGGTTCAAATCCGCATCGCTGAACAGGGCATCTTCCACATCCGCTTCACTGAGATCGGCATCGGTGAGATTGGCCCAGCGCAGATCAGCCTTGCCCAGGTTGGCGTGGCTGAGATCGGCCTTGGTCAGATCGGCATTGGAAAAATCAACGGAGCGCAAATCGGCATAGGTCAGGGTAGCGCTGGTCAGATTGGCGTTGCTCAGGTCAAACCGGACGAAACGGATATCATGAAGCAGGGAGGAGCTCATGTTTTTCACGCCCAGGCTAAAACTGCCGGACAGGTTGACGCCGGTCAGATTGGCCCCCTTCAGATCGGCATTGCTGAGATCGGTGCTGGTGATATCCGCGTTGGTGAGATTGGCATTGTTTAAAAAGGCGTTCTTCAGGCTGGTCCTGTGCAGCAAGGCTTCCTGCAGGGAGGCCCCGGTGAGATTGGCCTGGCCCAGATTTACCTGGGTCAGGTTAGCCTTGCCCAGATTGCAGTTGGTCAGGTTGGCGCCGACCAGGCTGGCCTGCTCCGCCAGACTTGCCTCCTGCAGATTGGCCCCGGTCAGATTGGCATAGTCCAGCACCGCCTTGCCGATCTTTGCCCCGACCAGACTGGCATTGGTCAGTGTCGCCTCAATGCCTACGGCCCCGGTCAGATCACAACCATCAAGCACCGCGCTGGTCAGATTCGTCTGGCGCAGCTCCGCCTGGGTGAGCACGGCCCCGGACAGTTGCGCCTGGTGCAGATTGGCCCGGGAAAGACGGGTCTTATTCAGAACCGCGCCCTGCAGGTTGGCCTTGCTCAGATCCGCTCCGGCAAGGTTGGCCGCGGTCAGATTGGCGCCGGAGAGATCACTGCCGTAAAGATTGCCGCCGCTCACATCCGCTCCGACAAAGAGCAGACCGGCCAGTTTCGCCCCGGAAAAGTTCGCCTCCTTGAGGCTTGTGCCGGACAGATCGGCGCCCTGCAGCAGAGTGGTGGTCAGATTGGTCCGGTCGAGCACGGCCTTGCGGAAATTTACCTCGCGCACATTGGTCCTGGTCAGGTCCGCGCCGGTAAAGTCGGCGCCTGAGGCATCCGCCCCGGTGCAATCCGCCTCGGCAAGCACTGCCCCGGTGAGCTTGGCCTCTTCCAGCTCAACGCGGCGCAGATTGGCCCGGCTCAGATCAACATTGGTCAGATCGGCGCGGGTCAGGTTGGCGCCGGTAAGATCCGCCTTGTTGATGGCGGCTTCCAGGAGCACGGCCTCTTTCAGATTGCTTTCAGTCAAATCGGCATACTGGAGATTTGCCCCTTTTAGATTGACCCTGCGCAGATTGGCGCGGCCCAGATCCGCCTTGCTCAGATCCGCCTTTTCCAGATTGGCGTCCCGCAGATCCGCATCCCGCAAATCCATGGCGGAGAGATTGAGCCCGCTCAGATCCTGGCCCTTGAGATCCCTGGATGACTGCAGAATACGGGCAACCTCAACCAGCCGCTTGTATTCGGGGGATTGCACCGGCAGCTTGCTCAGGGGCAGAGGGCGGTAGTCCTGTTCCGGCGGCAGGGCAGTGGCGAAAAGGGCGGGGGGGCGGTGATGATAAAGATAGAATGACAAGGTGGCCAGCAGAAAAAAGGGCAGGCCAAAGAGCGCCATTTTTTGGGCCCGGGGGTGGCCGAGCATGGCGCTCCACTGCTTGCGGCAATAAACGGTAAACGTCAGGACGGAGGAACCTTTGCCGCCGCTCTTTTGCGGGCCCGGCGGCTTAAGGGAAACCTGCGCCGCGGTCCGGCATTTCGGACATGGGGCGCTCTGGCCCGCATAGCTGCCGGGCAACTCCCTGACATACCCGCACTGACGGCAGGAAAAATAGGCGGTCAGCTCCCCTGCCGCCTGCTGGCCGGGGATCCTCAACAGCATATGGCACTTTGGGCAGCGGACATTTCTGTCCCGCGAAACCGGGGCGACCTCCCGGTTGAAGCCACATTTGCAGCGGACTAACATAACGGCTCAATCTTCAGTTAATTGTAACTACTCGGTTTGGTGAGGCTACCGGCCGAAGGCTGTAAGGAACGCGAACTGCATGCATCTCACCATCCCCCCATCCTCCAGACACTTCAGCCTCACTTACCATGCCTTCACTTTTGTCTATCGGTCGTTTTATCGCCATCCTCAAAAAAAACTTTAAATAACTTTCGTTTGAAGTCCGACACGTTACACAGTAAACTGCACCATCGGCCTAATCCCGATGATGCGGCCATTCTCATTTTATCACTAATCGGCCCAAGAAATCGAAAATAATAATGGCAATCTTTACAAACCTCATCAAATACGTTTTCCCCGGAAAGAAAAGGGCCGGCGACGATCCCCAAGCCGAAAAGGATTTTCACCCATGCCCTCCCCCCAAAGGCTCGGATGAAAAGAACGAGCAGCAGATCCTCAAACAAACGGCCATTAAATACAAGGCATTCCGGCACACCTTTTCCAAAGGGGACATAAAAAACGGCATCTCGGAAAAAACGATCCTCAAGCGTTTGCGGGAAAGCAGCCACCTTGAGGACACCTACTACAAGTATCTCAAGGAACTTGAGAAAAATCCCGGCAAAAAAATCGTTTTCCCCTGGGAAAATCCGTTAAACAGAATCATCTTTCTTATTTCCTACTGGCTGCCCAGGGTGCTCAAATGGACGGCAATCTGTTTTTTTATTCTTTTTGCCGTCAATATCATGCCGGGCCCCACCCAGCATCTGGTCGAGTTTGTCATGGCCAGGGCCATCTATGACACCTCGCCCGGACAGCGGCTTCCCGAGAGTCTGTCCACCTATGCCCATTCCGCCAAGATTATCGATAGCGCAGGCGCCCTGATCAAATCATACGGCAAGAGAACCGTGACCAGGGAAATACCGGCTGAAGCCAAGGTGGCGCTGCTGGCCTGCGAGGACCATTATCTCCTGCCCCATGCCAGAAACCCCTGGTATATCAATGCCTTTCTTATCCATGGCGGGGTCAGCTGGCCCAACCTGATCGGCGCGGTGAAAGACTCTGTCCTTGGCCATCCCAGAGGGGCCAGCACCATCGTCATGCAGAACGCCAAAAAGATACTCGGCAACTCTGACCGGACCATCACCAACAAGCTGGCCGAGATCATTATCGCCTACATGATGGTTGCCAAATTCGGCAAGGACGCCAACCTCGACTTCTATATCAATACGGTGCCGGTGGGCAGCAACATGTATGGGTTCAGCTCCGCGGCCCAGAACTATTTCAAAAAGGAACTGCACGAGCTCTCCCTGCAGCAGCTGGTGGCCATCGCCTCCTTTATTCCCAACCATAACCGCCAGCTGGCCTTCTACCAGGTGGTGAAGGGGAAAAATTTTGCTGAACTGGACAAGGGCCAGCTCCGCCATGTCAAGGAGGCGATCAACAAAATCAATCTGGCCCTCGCCTATCTTCTGAAACTTGAGGAGATCACCCGGGAGCAGTACGAACAGTGGCGTCTTGTTGACGAAGAATCTATCCGCAAAATAGGCTTCCGGGATTATCGCTCCCCACTGTATGGCGAGGAAGAATGGGCCTCATGGAATGTCATCAAGGAGGTGTGCTCAAGAAACTATACCATCAACAATCAGACAGTCACCGGCGAGCAGCTGATGCTTGACGTGCGCGGCGATGTGGTGGTGGAAACCGGGGTTGACCTTTCCCTGGTGGAAAAAAGCAAGGACACCGTGGCCGGCTTCATCAGCAGCCCCCAGTACCGCAAGATTCTGCTGGAAAAAAACCGGGAGGCGTGGCAGAAGGACCCGCGGCGCCGACAGAATGGAGGGCAGGAGCCGCCAGCCTCTGATTTCGACGGATTCATGGACACTCTCTATGACGACATCAACGCCGGCATCATTATCATCAATCAACACGGCGAAATCATCTCCTACGTGGGCGGTAAGGAATTCATCAAGGGAGAAAACGGCAGGTCCAGCGAAAACAAGGAGGAAGAACCCGTCATTATCGACCTCATGAACAAACAGGCGACCATCACCCCCTCCTCAACCATCAAGCCGGTTATCGCCTATTTCGCCATGACCGGCAGCAACGCCACCCTGCAGACCCTCTATGCCGATAAACCGCTTGAATACAAATACGTGGAAAGCGAGGGCAAAGAGGTCTGGCTGCCGCGTAACTGGTATTCCTATGAAAAGGAAGGCCAGGGATCAAATCATTTTCTGGGCCGCCAGTATTCCCTCCTTGAGGCCCAGGTTCTGTCGGTGAATACCATTTTTGCCCGGCTCTTCTCCGACAGAATCATCGGCAGCTCTCTCCTGCTTGGCTTTGACCGCATCGGCCTCCGTTACAACAGAGACGATGCCCGTTTCTGGCCCTTCGGCATCGGCTCCTCCGAAATCCCGGTGCAGCAGTGGCTTGGCGTTTACAACGCCTTTCTTGACGGCTATTACCGTGAACCCACCTTTGTCAAACGCATTCTGGTTGACGACAAGGTTATTTTTGACGGCCCGCAGGACACCGAAAAACGCGCCGTGCCCCTTTTTGATGCCAAAAAGGAACGGGAAAACGAAATGATAGCCCTGTATGAAGTCTGCAACAGAGGCACGGGCGCCCAGATGAAAAGCGAATTCAAACAGCACCGGAATCTGGTGAGCGGCAAAACAGGCACCGCGCCCAAGGGCAAGTCCTCGATCTTTGTCAGCCATTTCAACCCTTACCGGGACAGGCTCGCCCATCCGGATAAAACCATGACCATGATCGTCACGGTGACGACCAACAGCGGCGGGACAAACAGCGTGGGATTCGCGGCCGAAGGGCCGGTAAAGATCGCCGGGCAGATATACAATTACCTTTTCCGCAAGGAGTTGCAGGACATGATGGATAAGGAGATCGAAAACGCCAAGCGCAACGATGCCGATTTCCGCGGCAACCATATATACTGGGCCAACGTGGACCGCTATATGAACCGCCTGCTTGAGGAAAAATCAGGCAATAATTACATCCATGAGAGCATTATCGGGGTGGACTCCTATCAGGAGGCGCTCCAGCAGATCCTAAACAGCCGCAACAAAATCTATACCGGCAAGGACAATCTGTTTGAGGAACTGCTGCGCTATTACCTCAGTCAGGAAAAAATTGTAAAAATAAACTGATGACAATTGACAATCCCATCCTGAAAATGGTTAATTGTAACTTCAGGCGGATAAGACTTTAGGCTGAAGGCCATCGGCTGAAGGCACAATAAAATCGCATCGATAACAGAAAGGACCGATCATGAAAATTGGACGCAATGATCCATGCCCTTGCGGCAGTGGACAGAAGTATAAAAAATGCTGCCAGGGCAAAGTTGATTTCAAACCCGCGGAAGGAGCCGCTCCCCAGCAGGTAACCCTGAAGGTTGAAATCTCCAGGCTGCAGGAACTCGGGGTAAAAAAAGAAAAGTCCATGAAGGCCCTGGGGGTTTTCATCCTTTTCTCCACCGAGGAAGGCGACGCCTGGCTTCTGGAAGTATCCGACATGGATGCGGTTAAGGTGTGTGACAAGGGGAACGCCATCAACGTGGAGCTTGAGGAAAATCCGGAAACGATTGAAATCAACTGGACCCACCGTTTCGCCATCAGGAAGAAACAGTTTGTCACCATCGCCTATGCCGACAAGCAGGAAAACGTCTGGGAAAGCTACCCGGCCCACTCGATATTCGCCGCGGTTCAGCGCATCCGCAAAAAATTTCCCCAGGAGTTGTTGAACAGCATTCATCTCAATGAAGATGAGGTTTCCGTGGGCAAGGAATAAGCCTGAAACATCATAACCGGTAATTTCGCAAAACATAAAAGCCCTCATTGTCCGGGAACGGACAGTGAGGGCTTTTTTTTGTTATCCACGCCGCCGTGACAGCAACAACACTTAGGCCCCGTCGGCAACAACCCGGTCCCTGCCCCCCACCTTGGCCCGGTAGAGCGACTCATCCGCGCTTTTTAACAGAAAATCGGGTTTTTTCCGGTCCGGCGCCAGGGCGGATACCCCGATACTAACGGTCAGCGACAGGCGCAGGCCGCCAGGCAGCATCGTCCCGGCATCCTTGACGGCGCCGTTAAGTCTCCGGGCCAGCTCCGCGGCCTCGGCAAGAGAGGTTTCCGGCGCCAGAAGAAGAAATTCCTCACCCCCATACCGTCCGGCAATATCCGTCCGGCGGATTGTTTTCCTGATCGTTGCCGCCACGACACGAAGGGCCTCGTCGCCCGCCTGGTGTCCATAGGTATCGTTCACCTGCTTGAAGTGGTCCACATCCAGCATCATTACTGAAAACTGATGCTTGTAACGCTCCGCGCGCTCGCACTCGGCCGTAAGATGGTGCTCGATTTCCCGGCGGTTCAGGAGTCCGGTGAGGCCGTCATGGGTCGAGGCGTATTCAATGCGCCGCAAAAGCCCCGAGCCGATGACGCCGAAGGAGGCGAGACCTATGATGCCGACGATCCAGACCCCGAAGTAGCCGAGGCTCAGCTGATGGAGAATCTTGTCGTATTGCCGGTCGTAGGGGGCCTTGTCCACCGCGACGCTCAAGCCGCCGACGATCCTGGTCGGCGAATCGACCAGATAGTCATGGCAGCGCAGACATCTGGGCTGCAGCTCCATGGGATACATGAGCCGAAACAGGCTGCCCTGGCCGTCATCCACAAAGGCCTCAACTTTCGGCGCTCCTGCTTCCAAGACGTCCAGTGCCTTTTTTTCCCACTCATCGGGGACATTGTCGGGGTTCATGGGCTGTATCGAGGTCAATCGGACCTGATCCCCCGAACTGCTCTTGAATTCCTTGGTTATCTTACCCAACACAGCCGATGAACTGAGCAGCGTCAACTTCCGCCCGGCAGGGGTGACCACTTGACTTTCCGGAAAATCCCCCGGCAGGTACGGCACTTCCTCGCCGGGATTAATCTCCACGTACACCCCGCCATGCCCTCCGATCCAGCCACGCAGGGCCTGGGTGTGATTGGCCACCGACTCGGCCCGCAACGACGCAAGCCTGGAAAGATGCTCGCGCTCGGCGTGGGAAGCCCAGCGGTAAAGACCGAACAATATAGCGGTCCAGACCATGGCGGTGACGGCCACCATGACCTGGAGCAGCTTCACCTTGTTAAAGCGCTCAGACTCCGGCATCATGCCCTCCCGGCAGTTCATCCAGATAAAAACAAAAAAAGCAAGCTCTCCGCCAAAATAAACAGCGGAGGGCTTGCCCCGGAGGTGTATCCGAAAAGGTTTAGGGTTTTTCGATAGCGGTGATCTTCCCGTCGCTGTCGATTTCAATCTTGGCGTTCAGGAAGTTAACGTTGTATCCCTTGTCCTTGAGCTTATGATAGGCCATCTCGGCCCGGACTCCGGTGGAGCAGTGGGTGATGATCTTTTTGTCCTTCGGAACCTCGGCCATGCGGCTGTCGAGTTCCTCGTCCGGGATCAGCTTGGCGCCCTTGAGCATGCCGGCGTTGGCCTCATCCTGGTTGCGCACATCAAGAATCAGGGTGTCGGCCGGGGTGGTCTCAACGAGCTTTTTGAAATCCTCGATGGCAATCTCGCCGGGCCTGGGTTTCGGGACATAGGTGACTGTGTCGGCCAGCTTGCCGGACTCCAGATTGTAGCCTGCCGCCGTCCAGGCATCAAGGCCGCCGGTTACGATGGAGACTGCGGTGTAGCCCGCGCCGACCAGTGCGTTTGCCGCCGCTTTCGCAGCCTCACCGCCATTCTGGTCATAGATAATGACCGGCGGCTTCTTGTCCTTGGGGGGGAAGGTCCCGATGTTTGCGGCCACCTTGTCGGCCGGCATGGTCACCGCCCCCTTGATGAAGCCCTTTTCGGCTTCGGCAGCAGGACGGACGTCCAGCAGAACATGGGCAATGTCCTTGTCGATCCAGGCCTCCTTCAGGAACTGGGCCGAAAGGACCAGATAGTTGCGCTTGGTCCACTCCGGCAACCCCTCATGGTAAACCTTGACGTTGGTGTAGCCGAGTTTCTCCGCCCGACCGGCGGAGTTGGGGCTCATGGCTCAGGTGAAGCCGGCGCAGTAGTAGATGATCAGCGCGCCCTTGTCCGCGGGCAGTTTACCGGCCATCTTGTCAAAGGCGGGGAAAGGGATGTTGATGGCGGTGGAAATGGCGCCTTCCTGGAAACGCGGGGCTGGACGGGCGTCAATAAGCAGATATTTACCCGCCTCCGGCCCCATGGCCACCAATTTTTCCACCTCCACGGTGTTGAGCTGTTTCTCCGGCGCCACCTTGATGGGCGGCTTGGCCGAGACCAGCGTGGCAAACTTCACCCCATCCTTTTCCGTGTACTCAACGCGGATCTCCTTGCCCTTCTTGAGGCTGCGCAGGATCTCGTCCGGTTTTTCCGGATCAGGCTGGATATTCAGGGTCTTGAGGCTTGCCTTGTCGAATTTGATGATTTCCGTGGCTTCGTCGATCTTAAGCTGAAGCGACTGGGTCTTGTAGGCCACGCCGTCGAAGTTGCCCCGCAGACTGCCGGCCTGGGCTTCATGGCAGTTGCTGCAGATCTTGGCTATGGTCGGTTTGCCCGGCGCCGGGGCCGGGGGGGCAGCCGGAGCTGCTCCCTTCTCCTCACCCGCGGCCAGACAGGCCGAGTAATGCCCAGAGGCAAGCAGCACCGCCAGCGTCCCCTGCAAAATAAATTTTCGAACCATTCATTCCTCCGTTTGATGTAATTGCCTTACGGCTGTTTATGGGTTGATACATATAATCCATAGGTACTAATACTCAGTATAATTGAATAAGCATTATTTATCTTATGTAAAAGTGAGAAAAAAAGTGAAGTGTTTTTTGATCCGCGGAGAAAATGACGGGGAAAAGCCTTTTTGCTATGGTATATCCATAAATACATCTGCCTTTTCACAGCGGTTGAAATTACGCAACTCATGCTACAGGAGGGATCCATGCGGCCGCTCATCGACACCCAGGAGTTTCTTTCCCTTTCCTCCTTTCTCAATTATCAGCTCTCCAGTGAACCCGTTAACTGGCGGGGAATTCTCAACCTGATGGTGGGCAATTCCCATACGATGGACAAGGTCTCCGAGGATTTTCTCATGGAGGCCCTGGAGTTTCTGGGCGAGGCGTACGGCAATCAGAAGCGCCGTCTGGGTCCGCTCGCCATTCTGCACCCCATCCGCGCCTCCTCGCTCCTGGCCAAGGCCCATGACAAACCTAGCACCCTGGATCTGCTTACGGCCCTGCTCCATGACAAAAACGAAGACCTGACGCCAGACCGGTACAGTCCGGAAACCTGGCTGCGCCTCGAGGCCATGTACGGAAAACTGCTGGAGAAAATCGATTCCCAGGCCAACTGGTTTCTCAACGAAAGGATCGCCTTTCTGGCTAAACCAACCGGACAGAAATACACGGAATATCTGGGCCGGCTGCTCAGCCACGCGAAAACAACGCCGGAGCTGGCGGTTATCAAGCTGGCGGACCGCCTGGACAACACCCTTGATCTCCGGGTGGACCTGCAGGATTTTACCGACCGCTCCCACTCCTTTCAGGTCATTTTCGATATTCTCTTTGTCAATTCCTATAACGGTCTGCACCTCAAACAGCCACATCCAATCGCCAGGAAAATCAACGGCGCCATGCGTCTCTTCCAGCTTTACAAAAATGCGGTTTTTTTATCCATGCTGCGGGACGAGAAGGTCCCCATGGGGGAAGCGGCGCACAAGCTTTTTTACTCCCTGGCCGTGGCAAGTATCCGGGAGGCCCAGACCATCCTGCTGCATATCTTCGCCTATCACCTGACCTCGCCCGCTGATCAGCGCGCCGTGCTGCTTGAAGCCATGGCATATTCCCATGACGGCGGATTCGAAAGCATCAGGAAAGAAGGCCCGTCCGTGCTGGACGGACTCTTCCGGAAATATTTCGTCTACGACAATGCGGAGATGAAAAAGAAACGGCTGGCCGATCTGTACCAGGACAAAAAATTGATGGGGCTGGCAGCCGTCAGCTTTCTCATCGTCTTTGCCAGTTTCATCAACAGCGGGGAGTACCGGATCAAGGGCATCTCGGCGGCCGGCATCATCCCGCAGTCATGACCGTTTTGTTGTCCTGCCGCGCCGGACGGTCTACCAAATCAGTCATTCAAACTGAAGACTGCCGGCTACAGCGTTCAACCCAAAGAACAGCTACACTGCGTGAAGAAGGAACGGATCGAGGCCAATAGAGTGGCGGGCGTGATAAATTGTTTCGGACCGCGGCATTTGTCGCAACCGCGATGGGGGTCGCTGCTCACACTGACCAATTGCCACCTGCCGGTCAGAATCATCTCGAAATTGGTTTTCCGGCAATCCCCGCAAACCCAAAGCTCCTCTTGCGGTACGTAATCTTTCCCGACAGCGTATTGATATTTCATGGCATGCTCCCTGGCGTTAAAGGAATATACTTTGCTCCGTCATGGCGCTGATTAATGCAAAAAATGATCCCATCTCCCGCCTCATCCCATTATTTTTTTGAAATATCTTTTATTTCGAAACGTTAGACAATTCACCTTCCCAACTGGGTCGTTTGCCCCAGCAGCCGGCAACTGGGGCATATGACCTATAAAACCGGCTCACCCGGTTAAATTGCCAATCGTCAGGCCATATGCCCATGCGGTCCCCCCTGCCCCATTCGGCTCCAGGCAAATGGCTGTTTGCTAAACAGGCAAGGGGCATGCTATAGTTGATGGCGTCGTAAAAAATTCGACCTACTGCGTTGTAGCGCATTTTTGTTCGTTCGGCATACCACATGCATTGCCTCACTCTCAAAAATATACTACGCCTTGTATAGCGAATTTTATTACTGAGCCATCCGGGCTTTATCGCCGATTTTTTACGAGTTCATCATAGTTTGATCTGCTTTCCGCACCTTTTTTCATTATTTATCCACTACCATCAGTCAGACTGACAGACCTTAAAGGGAAAAATCATGGAGCAGCAAAAAATCCCCGCCAAAACCGCTTTTCTCACCTCCATCCTGCTCATCTGGGCCGCGGTCCTCTGGCCGGTCGTGGCGCCGCGAAAGGCCTGGGCATACGATTTGCAAGAGATTAAACAGGCGGGAGTCCTTCGCCACCTGGGCATTCCTTATGCCAACTTTGTCACCGGCAGCGGTGACGGGCTGGATGTGGAACTCATCAAGCTTTTTGCCGAGCGGCTGGGCGTGCGATATGAATATGTCCGGACAGGCTGGAATGAAGCGATCACCGATCTGACGGGCAAAAAATTTCTGGTGAAGAAGGACGGCGATGTGAAAGTGACGGGGGAAGCCCCCATCAGGGGTGATCTGATCGCCAACGGCATGACCATCCTGCCCTGGCGGAAGAAGGTCGTTGACTTTTCACTGCCGACCTTCCCGACCCAGATCTGGTTGATCGCCAGGGCCGATTCCCCCATGAAGCCGATAACGCCGACCGGCGACATCGGCCGGGACATCGCCCTGACTAAGGAGGTTCTGCGGGGGCACACCACCATGGGCAAGGAAAAAACCTGCCTTGATCCTGATTTGTACAGACTCGAGCAATGCGCCTCCGGCGTGATCCTGTTTGACGGAGGCTTAAACGAGCTCGCCCCGGCCCTGATAACCGACCGGGCTGAAAGCACGATCCTGGATGTGCCGGATGCCCTGGTCGCCCTGGAAAAATGGCCGGGAGAACTCAAGATAATCGGCCCTGTTTCTCCCCGGCAGAAAATGGGGGTGGGTTTTGCCAAGACAGCACCCGACCTGCGGCAGGCCTTTGACACGTTTCTTACCGGCATCATAGCCGACGGCACTTATACCCGGCTGGTGAAAAAATATTACCTGGCCGTGTTCGACTACTATCCGGAATTTTTCAGGAAGCAGCAATAATGGCGGCTTCCCGGGAGAATGAACCCTAATCTCATGACAAAGCTTACGCGTTGCCTCGAACCTCATCCCGAGCACCTTAACAGTCACGGTATTTGACATGATTACGGCTAAAGGCAACATGACCATACTCATCATCAGCGCTGTCCTGCTGCTCTTTGCCGGGGTGCTGATTGCCAATAATTACAACTCGCAGATCGAGCTGCGCCAGGCATCCATCGACCAACTGCACCAGAGTCTGGAAAAACAGGCCATGACCATCGGCTACTTTTTCCAGGAGCGCGGCAATGACCTGAAAAATCTGTCGAAAAACAGATCCGTTTCCGCCTACTTCGAGAATCTGGCCCTCGGCATGACCATGGAGTATGGGCTCAAATCCAGCCTCAACAACATCACCCGGGAATTCGACCTGTTTCAGCAGGAAAAACAGGTTGGGGGCAAAACCCTGTATAGCCGCATTGTCTTGATCGACAAAACAGGAACACTTATCTCCGCCTCGGGTTCTTCCCGGGAAGACGACCGGCTGCGCGACTGGAAAAGCCTGCAATCTCCCCAGGCGGACGAGCCCCATCTGGTTGAGGCGGTTAACAATAACATCTGGGAAATCATCATCTCCCTTCCCTATTTCTTCAAGGGCGAATATGCTGGACAGATCCTTGCCTGGCTCTATCCCGACGTGCCGTCCGAATATTTCCTGATCTCCGGCGGCAAGACTGATCACCAGATTACCGGCCTGCTCTGCGGCGCGGGCCATCTGCATCTGGGGCCGGGCAGCCCGGCCTGGGCCTCCGCCATAAAGGGCGAAGATCTTAAGGGGATGGAGAACAACTCTTTCAGCAAATATCCGCCCAGTGGCGACGCGGGGCAGACCAAACCCTTATTCGTCATGAAAACGTCCGTGCCCTCCACCCCGTTTTCCCTGGTCAGTTTCATGGACCACTCTTCCGTGATGGGGCGGGAATCACCGTCTCATCTGCTTTTTGCCATGGGGCTTTTCACCGCGGTTGTCCTGGCCGTGACCATCATCCTGTTCAAGGCAAACACCAGAAACCTTATCCTGCGGACCCGGATTGCCGAGGCGGATAAAGGCAGACGTGAGATCGAGGAAAAAAATCTCCAACTGCAACGGGAAATCAGCGAACGGCAACAGGCCGAGGAAAAAAACAAAAAACTAGCCGACCAGCTGGTTCAGGCCCAGAAGATGAAGGCCATCGGCCTGATGGCCGGCGGCGTTGCCCATGATCTCAACAACATCCTCTCCGGCCTGATTAATTACCCTGAGCTGCTGCTGCTCCAGCTGCCCAAGGACAGCGAGCTCCGCGAAATCGCGAGCGAGATCAAGGACACCGGCAAGCGGGCCGCGGCCGTGGTGGCTGACCTGCTCACCGTGGCCCGCGGCATTGCCAGTGTCAAGGAGATCACCAATCTCAACGTTCTGGTCACGGACTATCTGAACTCGCCTGAGCACAAGCAGCTGCGCGCCCACTACCCCGGCGTTGTCTGCCGCACCGAGCTTGCCGCCGATCTGGGCAACATCTCCTGTTCCCGGGTGCATATCAAAAAGTGTCTGATGAACATGGTGACCAACGGCGCCGAGGCCGTGCATAAGTCTGGAGAAATCCTGATCTCCACCCGGAACAAACTTGTCCAAGGCGAAGAGCAAAACCTGGCCAAGGGGGAATATGTTGTTCTCGCCGTCAGGGATAGCGGGCCGGGTATCTCTGAAAACGACATCAGCCGCATCTTTGAACCCTTTTATACTAAAAAGGTCATGGGCCGCAGCGGCACGGGCCTCGGCCTGTCGGTGGTCTGGAATACCGTGCAGGAACATGGAGGGGCCATTCAAGTTGAAAGTTCCGAGACGGGCACGGTGCTTGAGCTCTATTTTCCCGTCACCAGGGAGGCTTACGTGGGAGAAGAGGAATTCACCCTGGGGCAGGAAACCCTTAAAGGCCACGGGGAACTCGTTCTCGTCGTGGATGATGAACGGCTGCAGCGCGATATCGCCAGCCGTCTGCTGACCATTCTCGGCTACCGGGTGGAAACGGCGGCCAGCGGCGAAGATGCCGTGGCATTCATGAAAAAGCATGACGCCGACCTGCTGCTGCTTGATATGATCATGGAGCCGGGGATAAACGGCCGGGAAACCTATGAACAGATACTGACCCTGCACCCGGACCAGAAGGCCGTCATTGTCAGCGGTTTTTCCCAGAACAGCGAGGTGGAAAAAATGCAGGATATCGGCACATGCCTTTTCATCAGGAAACCCTACACCCTTGCCCAGCTCGGCAAGGCGGCCAGGGAGATCCTGGCGGCAGCATGACTTGATGGCGTCATAAAAAATCCGTACCGCGTTGCAGGTTTTTGACCGGGACTCGACATACCGTATGCATAGTCGAGCCCCGGTCAAAAACTCTACGCCTTGTATAGCAAACTTTTTACTTAGCCATCCGGGAGCTTCGAGGTGACTTTTTACGAGAACAGCATGACTTCAGGACCCTTACGATTTCTGCCCATGGCGGCTGTCATGGCAGCCATATTTCTTCTGTCCCACACCCCGGGTCAGGATCTGCCGCAGGGTTTCAACGGACTGGACAAAATCTGCCATGCCGTGGCCTATGCCGCCCTGGCGGCAAGCTGCCTTTACGGTCTCACTGCCGGGCTGACCCAAAAAACCTTTGCCAAATACGGCCTGATTGTCATCTTCTGCTCTGTTGCCTATGGCCTATCGGACGAATTCCACCAGTCCTTCATTCCCGGCCGCTCGCCCAGCTGGCTGGATATCGCGGCTGACGCAAGCGGCGCGGTGCTGGCTGTCCTCTCATGGGGCTGGTGGCGGCATGGGGGGAGGAACCGGCGGCGGGGAGGAGGTAAACCGCCCTCCAGCTCCTGAGGCCCCCTGCCTTGTTTCCACATCAAAGTTCTCGACCTGCTCCAGATAGAGACTGGCCAGGCAGGCGCACTGCAAGGGGAAGAGAAAATACTGCAGCACGGCCAGCGGCGGCACGACCGCGGCCGCCATGGTCAGGATCACCACCGGCACCAGGGAGATCATGAGCAGAAAAACCAGATGCAGGAAAAAACCCTTTTCCATGACCTTGTTTTTGCTGAGTTTCATCGCCTCGCCCAGGGAAAGCCCCTTATGGGCCATGAGCGGCAGCACGTAAATCCACCAGACCGTCATGATGATGCCCGGGATCACAAGCAGCACAAAGCCCACCATGACAAGAAGCATCAGGAAAAAAAAGGGAAAAAGGTCGCCGAAGCGTTTCAGGCCGGCAAAGAGGTCATTGAACTCCGCCCGTTTTTCCCGCTTCAGCCACAGTATCATCACGACCATGTAGCCCCCTACCAGCGGCCCGGAAAGGACGCCCAGGGTGATGGAGCAAAGCAGCTCGACCACGATTCCCCCGACAAAAAAAACCACAATGTCTTCCTGCATCATTTCCAGCATGTTCTTTAAATGCGCCTGAAAATTCATAATTTTTTCCTTTAGATTCTTACGACTTTGATCTGGAAAATTGTCGCTTACATATATATCTGCTTGCAGTTATCAACAAAATTTCTACTCTAAGAATCTTATACCCCAAAGGGGTATTAAACAGAATCCGGCTCCGCCGGGTTATTTTTTTCTGGACATCAGGGCGGGGCTGTCATATTTTTAAGAAAACAATTAAACACTAACACCCCCACAATTTATAGTAGCCAAGGAGAAATGACCATGCCACTCTACGAATTCCGTTGCCAGCAGTGCAACAAATCCTTCGAGGCCCTGCTGACTTCCAGCTCCCTGGAAGCGCTGGCCGAGGTGAAATGCCCAGCCTGCGGCAGTAAAAATGTCGTCAAAACCATCTCGGCCTCAAGCTACCGGGTGTCTGGAGGAAGCTCCGCCCCCACCCTCGGCAAGCCGTTGGGCGGCTGCGCCTCCCGGGGAGGGTTTTCCTGAGCATAAGGCTGCCGGCCGGTCGGCCGTTAAAAGAGAGGCGAGAGGGGTGGGGCGGGCATGAAACCCGCCCCTACTGCCTTCCCCCCTCAAAAATCAATACTGAAACTGTATACCCCCTCCTCCAGATGGCTCTTCACCTTGTAGCCTGAATTGTTGAAAATCGTCTGCATCCTCTTGTTCTCCCGCAGCACCTCCGCCGTAAATCCCGAGATACCGCTCCGTTTGGCGATGGTCATCAGATGACGGAAAAGAAAGGACCCGATGTGCCGGTTCTGCCACTCATCCCGGATGACAAAGGCCACCTCGGCCCGGTTGGTCCGCTCGTCGAGATAATAGCGGCCCACCGCGATCATCTCATCTCCGTGGGCCTCCGGCAGGGTGCCGACAATGGCCACATCCTTGCGGTGGTCGATGTAGACGAAGTTCTTGATCTGGGTATGGCCGAAACGGCTGCTTTTGCTCATGAAGCGGTAATAGAGGGTCTCCTGGGACAGGGCATAGAGCAGATCGCGCATGCCCGGCTCATCGGTGGGATGAATCGGCCGGAAATTGATCTGGGTGCCGTCATCCAGCAGCAGCGAGGTCTTCATCTCGTCGGAGGCGACAACCAGCTTGTCCCCGTAGGTGGCGAAATCCCGCCGGATATACTTGGCCTCGATGGCCTGGTTCAGCAGGTGCTCCCTGAATTTCGGATGGGCGATGCTGATCAGGGCCAGGGTTCGTTCCTCGATATTTTTCCCGTACAGATAGGCGATGCCGAACTCGGTGACCACGTAGTGCACCTCGCCCCTGGTGGTGACCACACCCGCGCCGCGGCTCAGCCGGCAGACGATGCGGGATTTCGTACTTTCGCCGTTCTCGGCGGCGGTGGCGGGAATAACGATGATGGCCTTGCCGCCCTTTGAGCGGGCCGCGCCCCGGTTGAAATCAACCTGACCGCCGATGCCCGAGTAGAACTTCTCCCCCTGGGAATCGGCGCAGACCTGGCCGGTCAGATCCACTTCGAGCGCCATGTTGATGGAGACCATCTTGCGCTGGCGGCTGATGACATAGGGATCATTGACATATTCGGTGGGCCGGAAGGAAAAGAGCGGATTCTCGTTGACAAAATCATAGAGTTTCTTGGTGCCCATGCAGAAACTGGCGACGATCTTCCCCTGGTCCATGGTTTTTCTGGCCCCGGTCACGGCCCCGGAATCCAACAGATCCATAATGGTATCGGTGATCATCTCCGTATGGATGCCCAGATCCTTCTTGCCGGCCAGATACTGCATGCAGGCGGCGGAAATGCGGCCGACCCCCGGCACGCGGCCCAGCCCGAACTCGATGGTCGAGCCGTCCTCCACCAGGGAGGCGACGTGCTCGG
The DNA here is from genome assembly GCA_016219175.1 of Deltaproteobacteria bacterium. GTDB lineage: Bacteria > Desulfobacterota > Desulfobulbia > Desulfobulbales > SURF-16 > SURF-16. Next base: position 144,955 of record JACRCD010000028.1, read on the forward strand.
CGATCTTTTTCGACACCTCGTTCACCGGCAAGGATGGCCTCTCGGTCAGGGGGATATCGGCCGGCACCAGGATATCCAGATCAATGATGTCAAGCTGGGAGTCGCCGAAGGTCCAGGGCATCTGCCTGTTGACCTGGGCAATGACCAGTGAGCCGTTTTCCGCCGCGCTCTTGACGATGTCAACCGAAATGCCCAGACTCACCTTGCCCAGCATATTGGGCTCGGTGACCTGGATCATCACCACGTCCAGGGGAAGCTGGCCGGACTTGAAAAGCACGGGGATATCCGACAGCAGCATGGGGGTATAGCTGCCCAGCCCCTCCTGGATGAGCCCCCGCACATTCTGGCCGATAAAAAAGCTGTTAACCGTAAAACTGTCGGCCAGTTTGGCGCTGGCATAGGGCGCATCGCCCTTGGTCAGCAGATGAATGATCTCCACATCGGATAGTTCGCCGCCCCGCTTGGCCAGGGCATCCACCAGGAGCTGCGGCTCGCCGCAACCCGTGCCGACGAAAACCCGCTGCCCGTTTCTGACATGGGACACGGCTTTTTTGGGCGTGGCGATCATGTCCGCATATTTTTCCTGCCATTTTGGATCGTATTGCACTTTTGCCGGCTGCTTCATAAAGAAAACCTCAAATGAGAAAAACCCGCGTGCGCAACAAAAAGATGTTGCGCACCCTACGAAAGAGTAAAGCAGCGTAGAAGGGTGGGCACGGCTTTATCGTGCCCACCGGTCATGCCGCAATGTTTCATCCGCTTACAAGACAATGGGCCGCAAGGTCATGCGTGCATCGGCGACCACCGCCGTGCCCCCTATTTCCCCGACGATGAAAGGGTTGATGTCAAGCTCCTGAATCTGCGGGAAATCGGTGGTCAACTGGCTGATGCGCTGCAAACCGTTGGCAATGGCCTCCAGATCAACCCCCTTCTGCCCCCTCTTGCCCTTGAGGATCTCGTAGGAGCGGGTGGCGAGCAGCATCTGCACCGCCTCTTCCGAGGTGATGGGGGCCAGGTGGAAGGTCACATCCTTCATGACCTCGACAAAGATGCCGCCCAGACCGAACATCAGCATGGGGCCGAACTGGGGATCGCGGCTCATGCCGATGATGACCTCAAGCCCGGTGTCCACCATCTTCTCCACATAGACCCCCTCAATCCGCGCCTCCGGGGCCTTTTCCCTGATGCGCAGCATCATCAGGTCATAGGCGTCCCGCACCTTTTCCGTGGAGGCGAGGTTGAGCTGCACCCCGCCCAGATCGGTCTTATGGACAATGTCGGGAGAAACGATCTTCATGGCGGCGGGGAAACCGACCATCTTGGCGATCTCGATGGCCTCTTCCGAACTGGTGGCAAGCTTCCCTTCAGGAATTCTGAAGCCGTAGGCGTCAAGGATGGACTTGGCCTTGACCTCGCCCAGATGAAGACGGCCGGTGCGCTGATTACGGGTGATGATGCGTTCCACCCGCCGCCGGTTTACCGGGAAACGGGTGACCATTCTGGGCGGCCGCTGTTTCCAGGAGGCATATTCGTACATGGCCTTCAAAGCCTCAACCGCCCTTTCCGGCGAATCGTATTCCGGCAGACCGGCCTCGCCCAGCTCATCCCGGCCCGGCATGACACCCTTGCCGCCCATGAACGAAGCCAGCACCGGCTTTGCGCCGGTCAGTTTGGCGGCGATGGCCCGGGCCGTTTCGGCCGGACGGGTCATGGCCTGGGGGGTGAGGATGACGATGATGGCGTCAACCGCTTCATCATTCTGGGCCGCCTCGATGGCCGCCACATAGCGCTCGGGATCGGCATCGCCCAGCACGTCAATGGGATTGCCCGTGCTGGCCGCGCTCGGCAGCTTGGCCCGCAGGGCATTGGCGATATTTCTGTCCAGGCTGGTGACCTCAAGCCCCGCCTTTTCCACGGCATCGGCCACCATGGTGCCGGGGCCGCCGGCATTGGTGATGATGAGCACCCGCTTGCCCTTGGGCAGGGGTTGCATGGACAGGGCCGTGACAAAATCAAACAGCTCCTGGAAGGTATCGGCCCGGATGACGCCGGAACGCTTGAAGGCCGCGCCGTAGGCCGTATCGGCCCCGGCCAGCACGCCGGTATGGGAGGCCGCGGCCTTGAGTCCCGCCGCGGTGGTTCCTGATTTTAAAATCACCACCGGCTTGGCGGTTGACGCCTCTTCCGCCGCCTTGACAAAATTATCCCCGCAGCAGATGTCTTCGAGATAACCGGCGATGACCCTGGTCTGATTGTCCCGGGCCAGGGCTTTCAGCAGATCCACCTCGGAGATGTCGGCCTTGTTGCCGATGCTGACCACCTTGGACAGCCCCATGCGGCGGCCGGCCGCCTGGTCCAGGATGGCGGTGCACAGCGCCCCGGACTGGGAGACCACCGCCACTCCGCCAGGGCTGGGCATGGTGCCGGCAAAGGAGGCGTTCAGGTTGTGTTCCGTATTGATGAAGCCCAGACAGTTGGGCCCCAGCATGCGCACATTGCGGCTCACGCACATGGAGGCTATTTTTTTCTCCAGAACCGCGCCCTCTGCCCCGGTCTCCTTAAAACCAGCCGAGATAACGATGATGGCCCGGCAGCCGGAGTCAAGGGCGTCCCGCACCGCGTTCTCCACATGAGCCACGGGCACGACAATAACGCCGAGCTCCACCTCCTGACCGTATTGATGCAGCGTGGGGTAGCACTTGAGCCCCAGCACCTCGTCCGCCGAGGGATTGACCGGCACCACCGGCCCGGCAAAGCCGCCGCCGAGCAGATTCGCCAGAATATCATGACCGACCTTGCCCGGGGTCCGGGAAGCGCCGATAACCGCCACACTTTTCGGAGCAAACAAAGATTCCAACATGAGCAACCTGCCAGGGGTAGAGAGCATGCCGCAAACCACTACGGCGCAACCCTCGTATTAAGGGGAAAAGCCTG
>JACRCD010000002.1 GCA_016219175.1 Deltaproteobacteria bacterium
GCTTTCCCTTGGCAACAATGCCTTTAAGCTCGTCACGCTCTTCTAGGCTGAGTGAAAATCGGTATTTGATCTTGGGCATAGTCGGCTCCGTTTTTGCTGACTATACCTGATTTTTACTAACATTTCAAATATGACATGACACTAGCCAGAAAAAGTGTATGCATCAGCAAATATCTAAAATATCTGGCCCAGATAAGTGATTGACTGTTTCGCAAGGCAACACGAGGGGTAGCACCAATAAAAAAAGCACCTGACTCGATGTGAGCCAGGTGCTTTATATTTTTGGTGGGCCGTCCCGGGATCGAACCGGGGACCTGCTGATTAAGAGTCAGATGCTCTACCGATTGAGCTAACGGCCCATGTGATGAACGCGAGTATACTTAGCACATGAGGGCGGTATCGTCAAGAGACGTTTCAGCTGTTATCCATTACAATTTTTTTGATGTCCTCATGGGAAATGGTCTCATGGTCAAGAAGGGCCTGGGTCATGGCATCAAGAATTTTTCTTTTGTCCATAATGGTTTTTTTTGAGGTGGAATAGGCGGAAGCGATCAGGGACTTGACCGCGTCATCAATTTTCACCGCGGTTGCTTCACTGACTATGGGGCCGGGATACCCTGGAGCCGGGCTGGCGGCCTTGAAGGTGATGGTGCCGATTTCTTCACTCATGCCCCATTCGCAAACCATTTTACGGGCAAGATCGGAGACCCGGTCAATATCATTGCCGGCGCCTGTGGTGACATCGGCGAATACGGTTTCTTCGGCAACTCGGCCTCCCAGCAGGATGCAGAGATTGTTGAAAAGATAGGATTTCGAATGGGAAAGCTTATCTTCTTCCGGAAGCTGCATGGTCAACCCCAGCGCTTTCCCCCTGGGAATAATCGTTACCTTGTGCACCGGATCCGCACCTGGCAGCATCCAGGCCACCAGGGCATGACCGGCCTCGTGGCAGGCGGTGATCTTCTTTTCCTTATCCGTAATGATAAGGCTGCGCCGTTCCGCCCCCATCATGACCTTGTCCTTGGCTTTTTCGAGGATATCCATGGTCACCTTGCTGCCGTCTTTTTTGCGCGCCACCAGCAGGGCCGCTTCGTTGACCATGTTGGCCAGCTCCGCCCCTGAAAATCCGGGCGTCCCCTTGGCGATGATTTTCCAGTTCACATCATCGCTGACCTGTATTTTTTGGGCATGCACCTTGAGGATCTGCTCGCGGCCTCCCACATCCGGCAACGGCACCATGACCTGGCGATCAAAACGGCCCGGTCGCAGCAGGGCGGGGTCAAGGATGTCCTGGCGGTTCGTCGCGGCAATGATGATGACGCCTTCATTGCCCTCAAAGCCGTCCATTTCCACAAGAAGCTGGTTAAGGGTCTGCTCCCGCTCATCATTGCCTCCGCCCCCGCCGGAACTCCTGTGCCGGCCGACTGCGTCGATTTCATCGATGAAAATAATACAGGGGGCCTTTTTTTTCCCTTCCTTGAAGAGGTCCCTGACCCGGGAGGCGCCGATGCCGACATACATTTCGACAAAATTTGAACCGCTGATTGAAAAGAAGGGCACACCCGCCTCGCCGGCAATGGCTTTGGCGAGTAAGGTCTTGCCTGTGCCCGGTTCGCCATAGAGCAACACCCCTTTGGGAATGCGGGCCCCGGCCTCGGTGAATCGTGAGGGGTCCTTGAGAAAGTCAACCACCTCAACCAATTCGTCCTTGGCCTCGTCGACGCCGGCAATGTCCTTAAATTTGACCTTGGATTCCTGGTCGTCAATAAGGCGCGCCCTGCTTTTGCCGAAGGCCATGGCTTTACCGCCGCCGCCCTTGTCCCCGCTTTGCTGGGTAAAGAAAAACCAGAGAACAATGATCAGCAGAAAAGGAACCCAGGAAAGAAAGGTTTGCAGAAACCAGTGGGGCTTGGTGGTCTCCCGCACTTCAATGTTGATTCCTGATTTTAACAGGGGATCAATCGCGGCAGGGTTTTCAGGGGAAACGCTTTTAAATGTTTCTCCGTTGGAGTTTGTCCAGGTTATGGTATTGCCCTGGATCCTGATGTCGGGAATGACTCCCCGCTGAACCTGTTTTAAGAAATCGGTATAACTGACATGGATTGTGCTGTCCGGCTGCTGCTTGAAAACATTAAGGAGAAGGATGCCAACAAGACCGATGACAAGCCATATGGAGAGATTTTTGTAAAAATATTTCAAAAAAGGCCTCCTGGAAGGTTGTTATTTTTTTTCTATTGCGGCTCTTGCAAAATAAGCAAAAGAGTGCCTCCTGTCATTTCGACCGAAGGGAGAAATCTTATAAAATCATGGCAATTAAAGATTCCTCACTACGTTCGGAATGACACGCGGGTTCATTTTGCAAGAGCCTCTGTTGGGCGAATTATGCGCTGGTGGACAGGGTGTCAATCCGGTCCGGCAAAAGTTCAGTAACGCGAATATAAACATAAGTTTAAAGAAAGGTAAAGGAGCTATTGTGTGCTGGAAGGCATAAAAATAGAACTGAGGGGTGTGACAGGTTCTTTGGGAGAAGAAGCTGTGATTCAGCGCTTTCGGCCTTCCGCGATACGGATGGCCCATGTGAGTGAAATTGACCTCTTGGGCCGCCACCCAAGAGGTCACGAAGGAGAAGCTTTCTCGTTATGGCATTGTTAAGAGCAAGCTGTTGGCTATTGTTAAAGCATTTATTGTACCGCCGCGCCGTGTTGGTGGAAAATAATTAGTGTTTTAGATTTTCTTATGTATTTCCAGTATGTTGTTGGTTGTTGTCTGCTTTTGGTTTGCTTTGGCTAGTCAGACGCAGATGGCGCATTGTGCGCCCATGGTCATTTTATTTTGGGCGAATTTTGCTACGGTTCAGAAAGATATGGCGCGAATTCTCTTCATTGGTTATTTTAGCGCCAACATCGCGGGTCTATTTGTGTAATCCATTGATTATATGGATAATGTTGTGGTCTTGCTTGGGTCTTGCGGAGTTCCGCGGGGTGGTCTGGACGTTAAATGATCCGGTGATGTTAATGTTAATGTGTAATTGCGTTGATATTTTTTCTTGACAATGCAAATGTCCTGTTTTAAATATAAATCTAAATCATGCAAATGGGAGTTGGCCATTATTCTTTATAATTTTTTTTGAAAATACCTTTTAAAATTTGCCAAAGGAGGTGGGAAGGAGAAAAAATGCGGTGACATCCCGGGGCGGATCCGCCAATTTGTTCCGGGCGCGAGAGTGAAAAGTTTATGGGCAGTATGCCCGCTTATTGTTAAGGAGAAGCAAATGGACGGCATATTATTTCTCGTTTTCTGGCTAGGCTGCGCTTCGCTCCATACGGTTTTTGATCTCAAGGTCAGGCCGGTGCTTCGTGCGGTTCGTAAAGAAAGTGATTTTTCCTAGTCACATTTTCTAATGTCCTTGTGATCCATGAAAAAAATCGAAGGAGTGAAAGCAATGAACAATATATTAGCGCATGTTCTTCCCCAGGAGGGTGAAGGGCTGTCAGTAAAATCATCAAGCGGCTATAATGCCGCGATTGCCTTAAGCGGTTTGCTTACAATTGTCGGTATCGCCTTTGGCGTGCACGCATTTTTCCAAGGGTATCATAATGCCTATAATGTAACCAGGGAAGTTCCATGGGGCATCTTGATCGCCACCTATGTTTTCTTTGTTGTAACCTCGACAGGTTTGTGTCTTGTTTCATCAATCGGTCACGTTTTCAACGTTGAGGCTTTCAAGCCTATTGCCAAACGTTCGGTTTTCATGGCCATTACCACCATTATCGCCGGTTTTCTGGTTATCGCCTTTGAAATTGAAAACCCCTGGCGTATGGCTATTTACAACGTCATCTCCCCCAATCTGACCTCAAACATCTGGTGGATGGGTACCTTGTATGGCGCGTATCTCTTTTTCATGCTCATAGAATTTGCCCTTTTGCAGGCCGGTAAGCACAAACAGGCAGGCTATCTGGGTCTGCTGGGCGTGATTTCCGGTGTTGCCGCCCACAGTAATCTGGGCGCGGTATTCGGTCTGCTTAATGGCCGCGAATTCTGGCATGGCCCCTATATGCCCATTTATTTCATTACTTCGGCTATGATGTCAGGTTGCGCCGCGGTTATTTTCTTCCATTGGCTCGGCTATAAGGCAAACGGCTGGAAGATGAGCCCTGCCCTCGAGAATTCTCTGCAGTCCGTTGCCAAGCTCGGCGCTCTTTTGATCACCGTCATCATGTTTTTTACCTGCTGGAAGATTATCTCGGGTGTCAGCGGAGAACCTCCAGGAAAATTTCAGGCCATGCAGGCGATCCTCAGTGGTCCCTATGCCGTGAATTTCTGGATTGCCGAGGTCATGATGGGTATGGTTATTCCTTTCAGCATTATCCTTGCTGTCCGGGCTAAAAACATAACAGCACTCTTTGTCGCTTCATTGTCCAGCATAATCGGTATTTTCTTCATGCGCCTTGATCTCGTCGTGGTCGGCATGATTGTGCCCCAGTTCCATGAAATGGGCATCCTGGGTCAGCCTCACCTGTGGTCATACACCCCGAGTCTCCATGAGATCATGGTGGTGGTTGGCGGGCTCTCTTTGGCTGCCATGGGATTTCTGATGGGTGAGCGTCTTTTCAAGGGCCATCTGTCCGAGGATCACTAATAAAAAAGCTTTGGAAGGAAAGAGAAGAGGGTGAGAACGTCTTTCTCTCCCTCTTCTGAAATACAGCATGACGGGACACAGAGTTCAAGGAGAAGAAAATGGCCAGAAAGAAGTCAGATATACATCCCTTACGGCCTGATTTGCCCATCTACCCCATTGGTGTAGCGGCTAAGTTGCTCAATGTTCATCCGAGAACGCTTCGAATTTATGAGGCGGAAGGATTGATTAAGCCAGCCCACCGCGGATCAAGACGCATGTTCTCTCCAAACGATATCAGGTGGGTAGAATGTTTGCGAACGATGATCCATGATCAGGGTGTCAGTATTCCGGGTTTGAAGAAGTTGTTGAATCTGATCCCCTGCTGGGAGGTGGCCGGTTGCCCGGCTGAAATACATGAAGCATGTCAGGCGAGGGTTGACTGGTCGGTTCCACGCACCCTGCACCAGGTTGGCGATAAGGTTGCCGAGCTTCAGGCAAAGATAGTGGATCTGGAAAAGAAAAAAAAAACCACTGGAAAAAAAAAGCAAGTATCACCTGGCTGATTTTCCCGCGCAGCTCTCCTCTTGCCGGCTCCTTCCGGGAGCAGGCAAGAAAATTGTGTGGATAAGCAGATACCATCCTGTTGACAGAGCTATGGATGAATCTGTCCGGTTGGCCTCGTGAAATGAAAGTCTTTATTTGAAAAGGTGGAATATGATAAACGGAACTTCTCGTAGCTGAGGGGTTCCGTTTTTTTGTTGGGGTGAGGGAGGTGCGGAGTGTTGTTCCGGCGAAAGCGAGGGGCTCACGGTTTATTTACGACAAGCTCTTCATCGGGCACTTCTCCCGAGGGGCTTGTTAACCCGTATCGTTCGATTTTCCGGCGTAAGGTGTCTTTAGAGATCCCGAGTTCGCGGCAGGTGTCCATTCTTCTCCATCTATTTCTCTCCAGGGCAAGATAGATGGCCTGTTTTTCCATCTCTTCGAGGGTGAGCAGGACTGCGGCGGAAGGTTCTGATTTTGCCTTCATGGCGCTGCCGCCCGTATAGAAGGGCTCGGGCAGATGTTCGGGTTGTATGAGCCCCCCCTCGCAGAGGATAAAGGCGTATTCAATGATGTTTTCCAGCTCCCTGATGTTGCCGGGGTAATCATAGCGCATGAGAATGTTCAAGGCCGCACTCGAGATCCCTATGATATCCTTGCCTTGCTGAGCGCTGAATTTTTTAATAAAATTATCGGTCAGGAGAGGGATGTCCTCCCGTCTTTCCCGCAACGGCGGCAGGCTGATTTTCACCACGTTGAGTCGGTAAAAGAGATCCTCCCTGAACAGACCCTGCTGGACGAGCTCCTGCAGGTTACGGTTTGTGGCGGTGATGATGCGGGCATCCGCGGTGACCGGCGTATTGGAGCCAAGGGGCTCGTATACCTTGTTTTGCAGCACCCTGAGAAGCTTGACCTGCAGGGATTGCGGGATGTCACCGATTTCATCAAGAAAAAGGGTGCCCTTTTCGGCAGCGGCAAAGCGGCCGATTTTATCTTTTTTCGCGTCAGTGAATGCCCCGGCCTTGTACCCGAAAAGTTCGGATTCCAGCAATGTTTCGGGCAGGGCGCCGCAGTTGACGATGACAAAGGGTTGGTCGGACCGGGTGCTGGCATTGTATATGGCCCTGGCCACGAGTTCCTTGCCTGTGCCGCTTTCCCCCAGAATGAGAACGGTGCTGGCGCTTTTGGCGATTTCCGGCAGGATATTGAAAATGCGCTGCATTGAGATGCTTTTGCTGATTATTTCATCGAAGGTGTAGTTTTTTGTCAGCTGTTTGCGCAGGCTGGTAATGGCGGTAAGGTCACGGAAGGTCTCAACCCCGCCGATGATGTTGCCTTCCGAATCGATAAGCGGCGCGGCGCTGATGCTGATGGGGATTTTTTCTCCCTTGGCGTTGGCCACGGTGATGGAGAGATTGGAAACCGGCCTGCCGTTGTAAAAGCATTGGGCTATGGCGCAGTTTTTCCCGCAGATGCTGGAGTGGAAGATATCGCTGCAGAATTTGCCGATGGCGTCCTCGCTTGACCAGCCGGTAATGAGTTCCGCTGCCCGGTTAAATGATGTTATCTTCCAGTTGCGATCGACCGAGAATACCCCGTCGGCGATGGAGTCAAGAATGAGATGGGTTTTGATGCTGCTGGTGATATCCCGGAAGGTTTCGACGCCGCCGATGACTTTCCCCAGGTGGTCCAGGAAAGGGGCGGCGCTGATATTAACCGGAATGGTTTCGCCGTTTTTTGCGGTGATGGAAATAGGCTGGTCAATAATTGTCTTACCCTGCTTGACGCTCTGGGCAAGCAGGCATGACGCCCCGCAGACATTGGAATGGAAAACCTCGCTGCACGATTTGCCGAGCACCTCTTTCTGTTTCCAGCCGGTAATGGATTCCGCCGCTTTGTTGAATGAACTGATCTTCCAGTTGCGATCAACGGTGAAAACACCATCGGCAATGGAATCAAAAATGAGCTCCTTGTTGATGGTTGCGGTGATATCACGAAATGTTTCAACCCCGCCGATGACCTTGCCTTCATGATCAATCAATGGCGCCGCGCTGATGCTGACCGGCACGGTAGCGCCGTCTTTATTGCGGATGAAAATGGAGCGGTTGATAATGGTCTTGCCGTCAAGAACGCTCCGGGCCAGCAGGCACGAGTCGCCACAGACATTGGAATGGAAGATCTCGCTGCAGGTTTTGCCGATAACCTCCTGTTGCGTCCATCCGGTTATATCTTCCGCGGCCTTGTTGAAGGAGGTGATCTGCCAGTGACTGTCAACCGTAAAGACGCCGTCGGCCAGGGAATCCAGCACCAGCGGGTTGACCAGGGTTGATTTCGTTGTTTCCTGGAAACTGACAATGGCGCCTGACAGGTTGCCCAGCCGGTCCGGAACGGGGATGGCCGTCACCAGGGCGGCGAGATTTTCATTGCTGACCGGGTTTTTCAGGACAATTGTGAAGGATGCCATGGTTCGTCCCGAGGCGATGGCGGCGCATTGATTGAAAAGATCCGTAAATCGCTCCTGGTTGCTGAAAACATCATGACAGTTCCTGCCGATCATGTCGGCGGCTTTGAGTCCGAGGAGGTCTTCGGCGGCCTGGCTGAAAGAGGTGATCTCCCATTTGGCGTTGACGGTAAATACCGCGAGGGTAACCTGGGGCGGGAAAGGTGCTTGGGAGTTCATTATATTGGGATTGACGAACTTAATTCAGTATTGATTGTCATTATTATAGTTTATATGAAAGTCGACGGTGCTCGAAACCGACCATGCCGGAGCGCCGGACTTTTATGATGAATCCGTAAAAAGTCTGCGACAAAGCCCGGATGGCTAAGTAACAAAATTCGATATACAAGGCGTAGTGTATTTTTGAGAGTGAGGCTATACATGTGGTATGCCGAACGAACAAAAATGCGCTACAACGCGGTAGATCGAATTTTTTACGACGCCATCTTTTATGGTTCGTTGTGGCTGACCAGCCTGGTCCAGCCATGCTGGTTAGCGGCAATAGGCTAATGCTAACTTATCCGTAAGCGTGCGGGCCGTCAAGCCGCTTGTTTTCTTTGTGAGTTATTTAATTGGAAGAGTGAGTGTCACAAAATAGACTTGACAGTTTTCTGTTTGTGTGATTGTGTGTGCGACGCAGTTGTCTATCTTTAATATCAGCAAGTTGCCGGTTGGATTTATTAGTAGTTTATTTATAACTTCTTTAAATGATACGTGAAAATTGGCGGACTGCCTTTGCTGACTGCCGTGTTAACAATTTTTGAGGGAGATGCAATATGAGAATTAGCGACTTGGAAAAGCTCAAAAACGAGGGAGTGGAAAATCTACCCTCGGAAGAGCGACGGCGTTTTTTGAAATTCGGCCTCTCGGTAACCGGCGTGTTTCTGAGTGGATCCGTACTGTCACTTGCCGCGGCCCGCAATGTCCACGGCGCGGTTGAGGTTTTGCCCCCGCAGGCGCAGAAATTTCCTTACAGCCCCCACTATTCCATGGTGATCCGCCAGAACCGCTGTGTCGATTGCGAGCGCTGTAAGGAGGCATGTGCAAAAACCAATCATGTCCCTTCCTATGGATACCGGACGACAATTCTTGAGATGGAGAGAGAGTCCGGCCCCGGTCAGACGGAGCGAATTTTTATGCCGGTTCTCTGCAATCACTGTAATCGCCCTCCCTGTGTACGCGTTTGCCCCACCAAGGCAACCTTTAAAGACAAGAAGACCGGTATCGTTGTAATGGATTATAAAAAATGTATCGGTTGTAAAACCTGCATGGCTGCCTGTCCGTACAATGCCCGTTATTTCAAGGAGGAAAACCGGGCGGTTGATAAGTGTAATTTCTGTTTTGATACACGCCTCTCAAAAGGTGAAACACAGACAGCATGCGCTGCCGCCTGCCCAGCCGATGTCCGGGTTTTCGGGGATCTTTCCGATACCAACAGCAGGGTATACAAGTTGATCCATGCGCCTGAGAAAGTTGCCTGGGTATTGCGTCCCGAGACCGGCGCCCTTCCCAATATTTACTACATGAACGACTAATTGCCAGAGAGGATGAATATGAACATTGATCATAAAGGTGTTGCAAAGTTCCTGAGTATGTTGGCTTTTGCCTCGTTGCTCCTTGTTCTGGGCGGCCAGGCGATAGGCGAGGAAGAGTACGATGAAGATACTTATGGCCCAAAGGCGCCCATCATCTTTACCGCGCCGGTAAAGGCCGTTATTTTTACCCATAAGATCCACACCATGGATGCCGGTCTTTCCTGCGACAGCTGCCATGATACTTTTTTTGAGATGGAAATCGGAGCAGCCGAGAAAAAAGATGATTTTACCATGCAGTCGCTGTATGACGGCAAATACTGTGGTGGATGTCATGACGGACAGACTGCTTTTGCCTCAAACACCCGCTGTACCGTCTGTCATATCGGGGTGAAAGGCTTTGATCGCCTGCAGGGTGGTCCGAAGACCGATGCCCATGGCGGCGGTCATCACTAATAGGTTGTAGTTGCTGTTTAGCGAAACCGCCAAGGAGAAGAGAACCACTCCTCGCCTTGGCGGTTTCCTCTCATCTCGTATCCGGAAATTGGCGTTTTTTGCGCCATCCGTTCATTTAAGTTTCACTTCCGCGTGGTGATAATAAAGTACACTCGCGATCTGTAGATCCTGCAATCAAGTTGTAACCTCTGATATTCAATATCCTCTCTCCGCTCCTGTTTTATGCTTTGCTGACCCCTGAGCAGGGTCTTTAGACGTTACTGCTGCCCTTTATTCCCCTCTCAACGACTCATGCTGAGTTGTCATTCATGGTTCGCTGTCTGTCCTGCGTGGATAACGAGTTGTTTATCCATAATAAATTGCAATAATCAGCAAGGCTTCCCTTGGTTGTCCCAATATGGAACAGGTGGGCGAAAATTGATCTGTTTGGTGGGGGCGCGCCTGTATTTGGGCGCATAACTTGCCTGCGGCAGAATGTCGCATGGTTAACAGTATGAAATTATTGTATTTTTTGATATTTCCGTTGCGGCATTTGCCTCGGAAACGAAGCGATTCAGCAGTATGCGATGCCTGGTAAGGCGCAATATGCAGCATTTTGCCAATGGCTGCTGGGAGAATTATGAGCCCAGTGGGGTATTTTATCTGGCTATAATTTTTTAAGAAGAGTTGTGGAAATGAGAATTTGTATGTGCTTATTTTATCGAATTTTCAGTAGGTTAGGTATTTTGCTGCCCTTTGGAGTTTTCGTTTTGTGATGGCTGGCATGTCTATTGCTCTTGTTAATAAGCAAACGAGAAAGAAACCTAGTCAAGTACGAGAAAAAAAGGAGGCGAACATGAGTGCCTTAATCCATTTGCTCTCAACGTATCATCGGAAAAACGAAAAAAAATCAGTTGTAACAAGAGTGGCTGAGAAAATGAATCAGTTAAGTGAGCCTTTCTGGTTCGTTCTTTCCCTCTCTCTTTTCGTGATCATGGGGCCATTTTCAGTGATTGCCGTCATTGTTGGCCTGCATAACCTGGCTACGAAAGGGCAGAAGCAAAATGAGCCTGAACCTGCTTAATGTTGTTAGAGTTGATCATATTTTGCTTGTTTTCTCGGATGGCGGTCTGAATTGCATGAAATGATCATTATAAAATAACAAATTTGAGCAATCAGGACAAGTAATTATCTTTTGGGGTTAATTTGACAGCCTGGCTGTCACGAGCGATATTTACATTTATTAATAAAAAGATGAGGAGGAATGAAAATGTCAAACGGATTTTCACTAGCAGCAACTGCTGAACCTAAAGTTGCCACACCTGGTCTGAACAAAACAGCATTGCTTTTTGTGCTGATGGCTGTGGCGGGTGTCGGCGCCGGGCTTTATGCCTTTTACGCCGGTCACCATAATGTGTATAACAATACACGCGAGATGCCCTGGGGGATTTTGATTTCCTCCTATGCCTTCTTTGCCATCACCTCTACCGGCCTTTGCCTGCTGGCCGCCATCAGTCATATTTTTGGCGGAAACAGGCTGGCGCCCCTGGCCAACAGAATGGTCTGGCTGTCGATTATTACCATCATCGGCGGCTTTACCTTAATCGGACTTGAACTTGAAAGCCCTTGGCGGATGGCGATCTACAACGTCACTTCTCCCAATCTCACCTCAAACATCTGGTGGATGGGTACTCTCTACGGTTTGGCTGTCGGCTTCATGTTTGTTGAGTTCTTTCTGATTCTTACCAAGCAGTATAAGCTGGCCATAACTTTGGGCGTACTGGGCGCGCTGGCGGAAGTTGCCGCCAATACCAATCTGGGCGCGGTTTTTGCCACCTTGTCAGGCCGTCCTTACTGGTATGGCGCCCAGCTGCCTGTTTACTTCCTGGCCTGTTCTTTTATGTCAGGCGCCGCGGCTGCCGTTCTCTTTACAAATTTTGCCTACAAAATGCGCAATGAAGAGATGAATGAAGCAACATATAAAGGTGTCCAGAGCGCCGCCAAGGTGCTGTTCCTGATGCTTTTTCTGGTCAGCGTCGCCACGGCATGGAGAACAATCACCTTCTACGTCGGTGGTTCTGAAAGCGGCCGTGTCGCGGCAAATGCGCTGATGAATGGTCCTCTGGCAACCAATTTCTGGATTTTCGAAATTAGTATCGGCTTGATTTTCCCTCTTGCCATCCTGGCCATGACCAAGATGAGAAGCCTGCCCGCCATGTCAGCCGCGGCACTGATGACGCTTGTTGGCCAGTTCTTCTCCCGCTACGACCTGGTTGTCGCCGGTCAGCTTGTTCCCCAGTATGAGGGATGGGATAAGCTGCCGTCTTACTTCAGCTATGTCCCATCAGTGTCGGAATTGTTGGTTACCTTAGCTGGTATTGGCTTTGTCGGTGCAGCTTTCATCCTTGGTGAAAGATTTTTCGGACGCGCCTTTGAGTTTCATGGAGAGCATTAAGAGCACAGGCGGATGACCTCGAACCGGATCATCTCAATGGGCCGGGGTAGAGAAGGTGTGATACCCCGGCCATCACTCCCAAAGTGTTGAGAGGTAGAAAATGATATCAGACGATAAAGCAATCTTTACAATCGGTGTCGCTTCAAAGATGTTGAAGGTTCATCCGCGAACTCTGCGCATATATGAGAAAGAGGGCTTGATTAAGCCGATCCGGCAGGGCAAATGGCGTTACTTCACCATGGATGATATCAAGTGGGTTGAATGCCTGCGCGGCATGATTCATGAGAGCGGCATCAGCATTGCCGCCATCAAAAAACTCCTGCAGTATACCCCGTGCTGGAATATTGCCGACTGTCCGTTTGAGAGAAGAAAACAATGTACAGCCTTCATGGCCAGTGGACTCGTGCCGAGAAAGATCGAGCTGCATAAGCCGGAAAAAATAAGAAAGGTGGATGGCGATGTGGCTGCCTGAAAATTGCAGGGGCTACGCGGAGCGGATGTGGCCGAGAATAATTTCTTCCAGCGCGGTTTGCGCCCGCAGAACCGCGGAGGCCGCGGTTTCAAGATTTTGCAAGACGGACGCCTCATTGCCGGTCAGGATATGCCGGCAGTTATAGTTGAGACAGAAAATGGGTTTCACCCTGAGGGTGCAGCCCTGTAAGCCAAGATAACAGCATTCACAAGAATCATCCCGCCGCTGGCTGGCAACGGTGACGCCCAGCAGCATATTTAACAGTAATAAAACAGCATCTGTTTCATTGGCCATGTAGGCGCTGCAGCACCCGCCCCCGGCCTTTTCGCCACAGGCCCTGCACAGAGAAAACATGGACATGGCAGCCATTTGCCGCTGCAGCGCATGGGAAAGAGTTTCAAGCTGCGGCAGTTTTTCTTTTACCGCGGGCAGGGCCAGCAGCTTTTGACCGAAATGGGCATGGAGTTGGTGGGCGCGGGACAGTTTCTGCTCCACCCGGCCAAAGTATAACTCATTTATGGTAAACATGTTTCTCCATCACATCTCTGTTGCCTAATATCTAAATGCATCAATTTTCACTTCGTTTTCTGTCGAGAAACCTGACTTTGTCAGTGAGAAGTTCGGCAAGCAACTCCGCTTCCATGGATTGCATAAACCCCGAGAGGATGTAGAGATCACCTTCCCGGCAGAATGGGGTGCGGAGAAGTTGTTCAAGATCCCGATGAAAAAACAGCACCGCTGTTTCATCCTCAATCCAGACACCGATTAAATCAGGCTCATCAAATTTGATGAACTCGTAAAAAGTCTGCGACAAAACCCGGATGGCTAAGTAACAAAATTCGATATACAAGGCGTAGTGTATTTTTGAGAGTGAGGCTATACGTGTGGTATGCCGAACGAACAAAAATGCGCTACAACGCAGTAGATCGGATTTATGCCCTTCAGGGTATTTTTTACGACGCCATCAAATTTGGAGATGCGCGCCATGTCAAGGTGGTACACATAAAGCCTGCTGTATGATGAATAGGGTGGCCGCAGCATTTTTTTTGTGAAGATTGTTTTGGGGTGAAGGTTTATTTGCCGGCAGCGGACCCGAGTTTCAAGTCAAGTCTGTTGCCTTGCCGCCCAGGGGCATCCGCGGCGACAAGCTGAGGATTGCTGTCCTGGATAACACGGGTTTTGGCAATTTTCAAGTTGGCAACAAGAAAATCAACAACAACACCCTGCCGTTTTTTTGCAAGCTGGAGCAGTTCGCTTTTGGCCACGGATATGGCAACAACAGGCGGAGCAGGTACGGAAACCGTTTTTTGCTGGCCGGCGGGAGGAATCTCCTCCTTGCCGTAAGCCTGCGTCGCCTGCGCCGATTTTTTCTGCTCCTGGGCAAGATCCCTTTGGCGGGCCTCCGCTTTTTTTGCGGCCAGCATTGTCTCATAATCAGTGCCGGAGCTGGCATAGCCCTTAACCGTTAAGCTCAGAAGCGGTCTTTGCATCATCATCTGCCCCAGCAGGTTGAGGAATTTTTTGTTGTCTTCGGACAGATCCGCCTTCCCCGGCGCAAAAAGAAGGGAGTCAGCATATGGGGCAAGGTCCGCAAAACTTTCCTGCAGTTGGGCAAAAGGCGACACGGTTGATTTCAGCACAATATTGCGCAGGGCGCGCCCCAGGGAGCTGGGCAGGGAATAGGCGGCGTCGGAGATGGAGCCTGTAACAGGCAGATTAAGTTTGATGTCGCCCTGTTGACCGGTAAGGATGGCCAGGGTTAACGGAAGCTGGCTGGGCGCCGAACCCTGGGGCTCTCCAAGTTTCAAACCGGTGATGAGCAAGGTGTTGCTGGACGTTACCTTGTCGCCTTCCTGGTGATAGACCGTGGAAAAATCAAGCATACCCTCACGCAGCCTGTACCCTAATCGAGATGCCAGGTAGGGGGAGAAGCCGGCAATGGGCAGATTCCGCAGAGTCGCGTTGATATCGGCGTAGAGAGAGTCGTCGAAAAAGCCCAGTTCCCCGGAGATGTTGCCTGCTGTTTCCGGGGCGGTGCTGCTGGTGATATCCAGATGCAGCCTGTTGCTCTTTGCGTTGATCAGGTTATCGGCGGTGCCGTTTACGATCAGTTTCGAGGAATAAACGGGGGTAACGCGCTGGTCGGCGAAATCAAGGGTGGCGTCCCGCAGGATGATATGTTCAATGGCAATCTGGCCGTTGTTGGTGTAATCTGTTAAGCCCGGGCTGCGCCGGCTGAATAAATCACCAATATTTATCGGACCTTGGACGGGGATGAGCCAGCGCAAATACGATTTGTCGCAGCTCAGATCACCGATTTTCAGGGAAAATGGTCTAAAGTTGAATTCCATGCCCGTGGCATCCGCCCGGTCCAATTTGATCAGGTCCGCTCCTTTTTCCCTTGTTGCATTGAAGTTGAGAATAGACAGTGCGCCGGCATAGGAAAAGTGGGGGATCTTGACTTCGCCCTGTACGTTTGCCTCGCCGGCAAGCCCGGTAATATTCAGCCAATCCGTCACAAGAGAGGGAAGCGTTTCAAGCTTGTAGCCCTGCAGCCGGCAGGCGAGAGTTGCTGAAAAAGGGGAGAGGCGGGCGGGGCCGGTAAGTGTCAGCGCCCCTCCCCCCAGATCCTCTGTTTCGATGAGGACATTGCCTTGTTGTTCCGGCGAGGCGGTTGCCAGGTCCGAGGCGTGGATTTTCACCTTGTCCAGGGCAAGCTTGATGGGGGTTGGCAGGGCGTTATTTTCAATATGAACGCGGGTCTCCATCATGTCAAGGGCGGACAGGGAGATGTGCCATGACCGGCCGTCACCCTCTGCTCCGTCTGCTTCACCAGGCAAGCTCCAGTTGAACTTATTCTCCTTGTCCCAATTCATGAAAATTTCCGCACTGTCAGTGCTGACCGTCAACTTTTCAAGGCGGGCGGCTTTCGGCTCAAGCTTGGCAAAGGTGATGCGCGCCTTGGGCACGGAGGCGTAGTTTTGCTCCTGGGCCGTGAGCATGATGTTGTCAAGGTCAAGGGAGGTGTCAAACAAGGTTAAGGAGCCGGCCTGGTCCTTGGCATTGTCGAGGGTGAAGCGGCTTTGCAAGTTATCAATCTTCCCCTGGGTTATTTTGAGGTTCTTTTCTGGGAGATAGGGAGAGAATCTCTGCAGATTGGTCTGGCTGCCAACCAGCAGACCTTTCACGGACAGGGTTGCCGGGGTTATTTCTCCCTGAATGGAGATGGTGCTCTTCTCGGAAGTTACTCCGGACAGGGCAAAGGAAACAGGCTGATCGATCTGGGAATTCATATCAGCCATGGTACAGCTGAGGTTTGCAACGGTTTCAGCAAATCCTCCCTTGACCTTCTGGTCAGTAATGGTAAGAGTGCCGTCGCTGACCGTTAACCTGTTGATGATGAAATTTTTCTTTTTTGCGGAATTTTCCTGGTCCGCGGTTTGAGTCGGGACAATAACGGGAAAAAACCAGTGGCCGTCGGCAAGCCGGCCAAGGTGCAGAACCGGATTTGTCAGGGTAATTTCCTTAAAAACATAGGTGGAGGTCAGGGGATGTATGGTAGCGCTGACCGTGGCCGCGGGGATTGTGCTGATATGCTTGCCTTGGTCTCGAAGGGATACGTCTGACAGATGGCTGGTTGTTTCAATCTCAATATCGAGAGTCTCTTGCGGCCCGGAGGAAAAGGTTATATCCATCAACACATCGGCGGTTCCCTTATCCAGGGTGAAATTTTGGTGGGCCGGCAGATAGGAGAGATAAGCGGGAAGATCGACCGCATTGAAGTTCAGTTGCAGCTGCGCTTCAAATTTTTCTCCCTCAACCTTTGTTTTACCGGTTAAATTTATCGGGCTCCCGTTGATAATGGCTGAAAATTTGGGATTGATATAGGAGTTGCTGACTGATAAGGCCGGCTTGGAAGCCTGGTCGTTGTCAATGTTTTGAAAGAGAAGGGGGAGATCAAGATTGATCTGCTCCAGGTTGTGACTCTTGTGCGCCGGCAGATCATCAAAAATGATTCTGCTGTTCGTCACCGTGATGTTTCTCAGCAGATAGGCAAAGGGCGGATACGGAACGGGAAAGCCCATGTGCTGGCGGAACGGCAGAATTTCGGCCAGATTGTATGAGTTTTCCTCATTTTTCACCAGGTGCAGAAAGAGATTGTCCACCGCCAGGCGTGAGCAGTTGAGTTGTAGACCGAAAAAAGATGACCAGGAAAGATCAGCCTCAATGGCGCCCGCTGAAAACAAGGGGTCGATCTGGTCGTCCGGTTTGCCAAGATCCGGGCCGATAATGGCGTTGTGGACAATGAGTCGTAAGGTAAACGGGTTAAAACTGGCTGAACCGAATGTTATGGGACGGTTGAGCCTCTTTTCCATTATTTGCGGGGCTATTTTTTTTAAAAAATAGGGGACACCGAAAAAACCGGCACAGGCATAAGCGAGAAAAAAAAACAGGGTGAAAGCTGCCAGACTTATCGAAATCCAAGGCAGCGAGGGGCGAACTTTACTTCTCCGCCGCGGGATGCGGGTTGGGCGGAAATCATCGGGTTCCGCGGGTCTTGCCGGCGGTTTCTCTTTTTCCGAAGCTGGTTGATCAATGGAAAGATCAAGATCGACATGGCCCGCGGGTCTTTTGTCCGTGTCGGGTGCGATGGTTATTGATCCAAACGGATCATCGTTTTTTTTTGCCATTGCGAGACTGCCCAGTTTGCCGAATTGCTGGCAATTTTTGAATTTTCCGTTTAAACAGCGACAATGCTAGTCCAGCACAGCTGGGTAAGATTTTGAGATGAGGTTTTTTGGTCACGATTTCAATATGATGTAAATGCGGGAGATAATTTTTCAGACCAAAAGAGTACGACTATAAATAACATGAAATGGACTTCATTTCCATAGATGTCAAGGCAAAAATAAATCGGCTGCGGGATTTGCCGTAAACCGGGATAAAAATTATGAAATTCTTGATTCTTATCAGAGGGATCCTGGTGCTGATACTGACGCCGCTCCTCACTTTTCTGACCAGCCTGCTGGCCATTGTCTTTCTGGTGCTATTCAAGGGATCCGCCAGGAAAGCCCAGCTCTTTCCGCGGATGTGGGGTAGAATTATTCTAGCCGCCAGCGGGGTAAAGGTGACAGTGCAGGGGCTGGAAAACATCACGCCCGGCAGGCCGTATATTTTTGCGGTTAACCACCAGAGCCAGTTTGATATCTTTGCCATGCAGGGATATCTGGATTTTGACTTCCGCTGGCTGGCTAAAAAGGAGCTGTTCCGGATCCCTTTTTTTGGCCGGGCGATGCATCTGGCCGGTTATATCGCCATTGACCGCTCCCATGGCCGGGAGGCTTTAAAAAGTTTGACAGAGGCGGCTGGACGAATCGCCTCCGGCACATCAGTCATTCTTTTCCCCGAGGGGACAAGAAGCCCGGATGGCAAGCTGCATGAGTTCAAATCCGGCGGCATGGTGCTGGCCATTAAGTCCGGAGTCCCCGTGGTGCCTGTAGGTATTTGCGGAACTTACGAGATTCTGCCCAAGGGAAAATTGCTGGCCAAACCGGGCCATGTCACCATTCGCGTGGGGAAACCGGTTGAGACGAAAGGTTTTTCCTCCGGTCAGAAGCATGAGCTGGCAGCAGTGATCCGCGGTGAAGTGGCCCGTCTGATCAGTATGGCGGATTAAGGGCTGTTGCGAAATAGCGGGGTTACAACCCCCATTCCTTCATGGATTGCGGCAGCAAGGTCCCGGAAAGGTAAGCATGCCGTTTGACGAGTCCTGGATGGCCTCACTGCCCAGCGGCACGATCATGTTCCGTTCTCCGTGACCGATGGGGAAGTTGGCCCAGATGGGGAAGTCTTCCTCCGCCAGGAGTTCCATCACCCTTGACCAGATTATTTCCTCATCCCCGCAGTTGGTGAACGTTCCGAGTATGAGCCCCCTGACTCCCGCAAATCTGCCTGCCATTTTTAAATGAGACAGCATGCGGTCAATGCGGTAGGGGGCCTCTCCCGTATCTTCCAGGAAGACTATTTTATCGCGCCAGGAGACTTCATGGGGTGTGGCCAGCAGATGAACCGCTGTGGTCAGATTGCCGCCCACGAGTTTGCCGCGGCCATTTCCTCCCTTCAGGATTTCCAGGGAACGGGCGGTTAGCGGGCGGCAGCAGCCGGAGGTGAGGGTCTCAAAAAAAGAGAGCAGGGAATCCCGGTCAATTTTGGCCAGGGTGGTGACCATTGGCCCGTGAAAGGTGACAAGACCTGTCTTTTGCCAAATGGCGCTGTGCAGGGCGGTGATGTCGCTGAAGCCGATAAGGATTTTCGGGCAGGAGCTGATCAGGTCGTAATCTATGGCGGAGAGGATGCGCAGACAGCCATACCCGCCCCGGACCGCCAGCACCGCCTTGACTTCCCCATCACGCCAGATGTCATTGAAAAGTGCGCTGCGGTGCGTATCCGTCCCTGCCAGATACTTTTCCCGTACAGTCAGGTTGCGGGCTATCTTGACCTTAAAGCCGTACTGGCTAAGGATCCGAACCCCGCGGATCAAGTCCTCCTCCTCCCAGAACCCTGCCGGCGCCACAAGCCCGATGGTGTCTCCTTTTTTTAAGGGGGCGGGGTAAACGGTTTGGCCCTTTTCAGCTGTTTCTTGCATAAATGATCTGTAACCCTTCGAGGGTGAGCATCGGTTCCACTGCTTCAATGGAGGGGGCAAAGGGGGCGATCACCCCGGCCATTCCTCCCGTGGCGATTACCTTGGGGATCTCCGGCAGGAATTCCCTGGAGATCCGGCTGACAAGCCCCTCCACCATGCCGCCGAAACCGTAAAGAAGCCCGGATTGCAAAGCGGTTTCCGTACTGGTGCCGATAGCCTTGGCCGGTGGCGAGCTGATGTCGATGCGGGCGAGCTTTGAGGTTTTGCTGATCAGGGCGTCAAAGGAAATCCTAAGCCCTGGCGCAATAGCCCCGCCCAGATATTCACCTTTCGCGGAAACACAGTCAAAGGTGATTGCCGTGCCGAAGTCGACGATGATCAGTTCTTTTTTATAGCGGCTGTAAGCGGCCACCGCATTGATGATTCTGTCGGCCCCGACTTCATGCGGATTGTCGGTGCGAATGGGCATGCCGGTGTCAATGGCCGCTCCACTGACAAAAAGCGGCTGGCGGTTCAGGTATTTTTTGGCAAGTTGTCCCCACACTGACTCCATGGGGGGCACCACGGAACCGATGATAACCCCGGTCACTTCGGCAAAGCATCGATTCGCGAGCTGGAAAAGGCCGAGAAGACGGCCGGCAAGTTCATCCGCGGTGGCGCCGCGGCTGGTTTGGATCCGCCAGTCGCAGAGAAGATTTTTGTTGTCAAACAGCCCGATAACCATATGGCTGTTGCCCACATCAACTGCCAGTAACATTTGAACCCCCATGGTAAAATTCTTTTTACAATGCCTTCATTCTGGAATACTATAACCTAAATTTCCGGGAATCCGCTGAAAAAGTTGACTCTGCTGCCTGTAATCATGGGCTTTATTTGTTTTTTTACGAATCAATATACGAGAGAAACTTGAAGGTTCAACACAAAATATTAATCGTGGACGATGAGCCGATTATCCTGTTCTACATTCAGGATCTGTTGGCATCGGTCGGCGATTATATTGTCGAAACCGCTGATTCAGGTGAGCGGGCCCTTGAAATTCTACCGGCCTTTAAACCCGATCTTATTCTCCTTGATATTCAGCTGCCGGGGATTGACGGTTATGAGGTCTGTCAGAAAATCAGATCGGACGACAAATATCGGTTTACGAAAATAATCATGGTCTCCGGCCATGCCAGGGTCAATGAGCGTCTGAAGGGCTATGAGTCCGGGGCGGATGATTATATAGGCAAGCCGTTTGATAATGAAGAGCTTCTGGCCAAGGTGAGGGTTTTTGCCCAGCTCAAAAACAAGGAGGAGGTTGATCAGGTCAAGGGAGACCTTTTGACCCTGATCACCCACGAAACCAGAACCCCGGTCAGCGGCATCATCGGTTGCGCTGAATTATTGGCCAACGACCCTACTTTATCCGAGGAGGGTAAGGAACTGGCGGTTCTCATTGCCAAATCAGGCCAGCAACTTTTTCAGTTCATGAAAAACGCGGTCCTGCTCTGTAAACTGAAGGCCGGTATTGAGCTTCATTTAAATCCCGAACCGGTCAGCATCATGCTGGCCAATGTGATCAACAACCTGGTCGAGCAGCACTTAAACGACGATATCCGGCTGGTTATTGATTTTGATGACTCCATCATCCTGCAGGCTGACTGGCCCCTGCTGATCAATGTCTTTAAATTCGTCATAGAGAATGCCTACAAGTTTTCTCCCCAATCAGGCACCATCACCATTAAAAGCTGGAGTGAAAACGGCATGCTGGTTGTCAGCGTGGCGGATGAGGGCGAGGGGGTCGAGCCGCATTTGCGTGATCAGATCTTCGATGAATTTGCCATTAAGGATGTTGCCCATCATCAGAAAGGGCAGGGGATCAGTCTGGCCATCTGCCGCTATATTCTCCATTTCCATCACGGATCCATTCATGTTGAAGGAAATCCCGGTTGCGGGGCAACGTTTGTCATCAAGCTGCCCCTGAAAACGATTGAAGGATTTGACGAACAAAAATTCTGATGGAAGAGCCCAAAAAAACATCCCGGCGGCGCAGCAAGGTGAATGACTATATTTGCCATTGCTGCCGGAAAAAATTCCCTTATTGCCTGAATTGTCCCTGTGGTTTTCAGATCTGCGAAACCTGCTTCCGGGAGAATCTCTGGGGAATCAGCAATGGTCCCACCTGGGTATGCCCCGACTGTGGCCGGGTGCGCATGACCTTCTGATACCAGATCAAGGTCATTTGTTTCAGAAGCCGGCCACGGCAACCACGGAATCTCGCGGAAAATCAAGAAAAAAAATACAGGCTCAGCGGATTTTACCGGCAAAGGTGTTGGTTTGCCCGCGGATTGGATTGAAAAAAAAACCGTCGTTACCTGCGGAATGAATGGTGCAACAGGGGACCGGTTCCGTGGCCGATACGTTCCGTGACGCTGTTGCTCAGTAAAATATCCATGAAGGCGCAGGCGTTGCTGAAGGCCTTTTCCGCGTTGCCTGTCAGCATATGATAGGCGGTGAAGGCCGAGGCAAAGGTGCAGCCGGTGCCGTGGGTGTTGGGAGTAGTTATTCTGGCATGGCGGGCCGGGTGAATATGGAAGGAGGGGGCTGTCCCGCTTCTGTCGCCGGATTTCCGGACAAGGTAGTCCGTGACGATCTTGTCCCCTTCATTCAGGTGCCCTCCTTTGAGACAAACTCCCTTGAGGGTGGGGGAAAGGGCAAAAAGGCCCTGGGCGGCTGTCAGGGCTGCGTCCGCATCCGGACATTTTCTGGCCGTGAGGATTTCCAGCTCGGGAATATTCGGAGTGAGAAAAGTCGAATGGCTGATGATATGTCTGATAACCGTTTCGCAGCCGCCGGCAAAAAGGAAATTGCCGCTGGATGATTTGAGAACCGGGTCATAAATGATCTCTCCCGTAAATCCGGAGAGAATTTCGCCCAGGACTTCGGCGATTTCCCTGTTTCCTACCATGCCGATTTTAATGTGGGTAACGTTCAGATCGTCCAGCACGTCCCGCACCTGTTTTTTGACAAAGGCGGCGGGCAGGGACATGAAGGAGGTCACTCCCATGGTGTTTTGCGAGGTGAGGGCGGTTATTGCCGCCCCGCCATACACCCCCAACACCGTGAAGGTCTTGATGTCGGCCTGAATGCCTGCCCCGCCCGAAGGATCGGAACCCGCAATGGAAAGGGCCGCTGGGGTCATTGTCTGGATCCGCATTAAATTTTTTCGCGAGTAATATTCTCAGGACGGGGAGCCGTTGCCCGGGAAAGGGGAATTTTCCGGGGGAATGATCTTCCGCAGGGTTATCCTGTAGATGACCTTGTTGCCGGCAAGAGGGTGGTTGAAATCAATGGTAACCATGTCGCCGGAAACAGCCGTGACCATGGCGGGCACCTGATGCTGGCGGCCTTCTTTTTCCATGGTCATGCCCACGACAACCCCGGGCTGGACATCGGCATTTTCCGGCCAGGAAGAACGGGGCACGGTGTGGACCAGTTCCTCCTGGCGTAATCCATAGGCCTCTTCCGGTTGTATGAGGATTTCCTTGCTTTCATTTACTTCCATCCCGATAACCGCCTCTTCAAAAGCGGCAAAAACGTTTCCCGCGCCTATCTGGAATTCCAGCGGCCCGGTATCCTGGGACGATTCGAAAAGATCGCCATTTTCAAGGATTCCATCATAAACGACTGTAACCGTATCGCCGGGTTTTGCTGTTTTCATATCGTAGTCCTTTTTCTGATAACAATAATGCGTGATGAGTTTCTTAATTCTGGGGCTGTAAAGAGCGAAGATGGTCTATGCGGGATTCAATTTTAACCATGAGTCTGCCGAGTATCACCTCTGGCGCCATAATGGAGGAGAGAGCGTTTTCTTCTCCGTCGATTTCAGGTCTCGGTTCGGTCTGGAAAACGGAAAAATCCCTTTCGATGAGAGACCCGTAGGCGTCAATGGCGTTTTTGGTAAGAAGGAAAATATCCTCATAGGGGTAAGGTTTCCTGAAATTGCCGATGATGCCGTCAATAAAAGCAAAAGCCGGGATCCGCGCCGGCTCTTTATTGCCGCAGCAATAATAGTCAGGACATGTTGTCAGGGCAATGAAAATTTTTTGCGCCAGTATCTCTTCGTTGAGGGATTCGCTCGCCTCTGTTGATAGAAAGGCGATTTTGAAGCGGCGGATAATCCCTTTCAGTCCCTTGAAATAGCCGTGACCATGCTCAAAGGCGATGATCTGGGGGTTCAGTCTGGATTTGGGTTCCTTGGTTGCTTTGGCTATGTGGGGCAAATAGGAATAGCGGAGGGCTTCATAAAGTGTTTTTAGATTGTAGAGCAGCAGCGCCACGTTTTCAGTCTCTTTCATGTAACTGGACTTGTAGAAGAATTCGTTGATGCTTTTGTGCAGCCTTTTTCCCTCTTTCGGCAAGGAGGAAAGAATTTCGGAAAAGGGTTTGGACCGTAACTCATCGATTGCCGCGCTGATGGCGTCAATTTTTTTTATTTCTCCTCTGAGGGAG
This sequence comes from Deltaproteobacteria bacterium, assembly GCA_016219175.1. GTDB lineage: Bacteria > Desulfobacterota > Desulfobulbia > Desulfobulbales > SURF-16 > SURF-16. The sequence continues at coordinate 23,693 of JACRCD010000002.1, forward strand.
TGCGTTACGGAGCCCAGAAACGAATGGATATCCTTAAATACGGCAAGGCATGTGTCGATTTGATACATTATGATGATTTTGCCCAGCTCGGGAATCCGGGGTAATTCCAGTTTGCGGAATTTGGCTTCGAGCTGTTCTGCTTTTGCCCTGTAATCATCAATGGTTACGTCTTGGCCCAAAAAATTACTGTCCGGGGTTACCAGACGGTAGACCTTGAATCCTTCTTCAAACATCTCTCGATGTCTGGCGGATTTGGCCGCTTCCGCCCTGGCGAGGGGAATAAGGGTATGGAGGGAAAGTTTTTCCTGGATAGCGGTTGCCGTGCCAAACAGGATGGCCGCGTATTTTCTGATTGTGGCCTGAAGGGGCTGTAACTCTCGGCAGTCGTGTTGCAGTTTAGCCGTCATGGCGGCGGTGTCTTTTACGGAAAGGGTTCCCAGGCGCAGGTCCGCCTCTAGATTTTCCAACTCGTTCTCTCTGGTTATAACGGCTCGCAGCATAGCGCCTGCGGTCTTCTGGTAATCATTGGCGGCTTTGAGCAGTTCCCGGTGATTGATGCCGAGATCATCAAGAACGGATGTGTATTTCTCAATCTCCACGGAATTCCACAGCCGGATAACCGGATCTCTTGATATGTTCTGGGCCTCGGCGCGGCACCGGTTTAAAAAAGTCTTGATGCCCGCAATTGATTCTTTCGTGTTTTCCATAAGATATATTTTATTAGGCTTAAAAAAAAAATTAACCTAAAGATTTGACAACTTGTTGACCCGCAATATATAACATATTCTATTGTAGTTAAATTATAAAAAATCATTGTTAAATGAGGTTGTTGTGCGATATGTGTCACGACGGAACCGCCCTGACATACATGCGCATAATTTGTTGTCTCGGTTTGAATACGAGACAGGGGGAAAGAGTTGTTCAAATTAAACACGAAGTAAGGGGGGAAGAAAAATGAAATGGCGAACTGTTTGCTGTATGGCATTGGCCACAGCAATAACGACCACCGCCGCGTATGCTGACGGTGGCGCACTTTTTCTGCAGAAATGCGGAAGCTGTCACAAGAAAGGCGGACAGGCCGCGCCGGTGAATCCTGCTGATAAGGCTGCCGTGGTCTGGGAGAAATTCTTTGACAGAAACCGGCATGCTCCGGATATCTCGGCCTCCATCAGCGCGGATGAGGTAAAAAGCGTTGTCGAGTACCTGAAAAAATTTGCCGCTGACAGTGACCGTCCTGAGACAGCTGCTATTCCAAAGTAAACGATTCACAAGGGAGAATACGAGATGAAGAAATATTTACTGACAGCAGGAGCGCTGCTGTTGTGGTCGGGTTCAGCTTTGGCGGGAGGGGCGGATACTGTTACCGTTCCCACCAATACCTATAAGGCGATTATGGACAAGCTTGATGCCCTGCAGAAAAGGGTTGATATGCTTGAGGAGACCGGCAAGCCTAAACCGGCTCCGGCTCCTGCCGTTTCCGGGGTAACCCGCGAGGAATACAATAAGCTGGCCGGTGATGTCAGCAATATTTATGACACCCTGGATGTGGTCGAGACCAAGGCCCTGGGAGATCGGATCAACTGGGGCGGCGAACTGCGAACCAGAGTCGACAATTATCATCTGTCGGATCTCGGCCCCAATGATCTGCGGATCACGCCGGCCGGGCTGGCCATCCCGGCTGATGGCGACGAGGAATATGACGACAATAACTGGACCAACCGGGTCCGTCTGAACATGGACGCCAAGATCAGCCAGTCCTTGAGTTTCCACGGCAGGATGACGGTTTACAAGAACTGGGGTGATTCGGATATTACCAGCATTGCCCTGTACAATGACATGAACCGGGCGCATCGGCCTGAGACAAGCGGAGTCAAACTCGACCGCGCCTATGTTGACTGGGTGCCCGATTTTGCCGTGCCCGTTGCCTTGACCATCGGCCGTCATCCGTCCACCGAGGGACCTCCCCTGGAGTATAAGGAAAACAGGCAGCGTCAGTCAACCTACCCTGGTTTGCTTTTTGACGCGGAAAATGACGGGATCGTCGCCACTCTGGGACTTGAGCGTTACACCGGTCTGAAAAACGCCGGATGGCGTCTGGCCTATGGCAAGGGCTATCATAGCGATGATGATGATTCCTCCAGTTTTTCCTTCTTTGATGACGGCAATCCCGCCGGCGACACCAACATGTACGCCACCTTTCTGGAAAGCGAGATCCCCGCCCTGGAAAACAGTCTGGCGGTGTTGAGCTATGCCCATATCACGGATCTGCCCTCTTCTTTCCTGGGGCAGGACATGCCCATCGAACTGGGTGACATGGATCTCTATGGCGTGCACTTGCAGGCCAGCAACCTGATGAACTCAGGCTTTGACCTTTTTGCCTCCTGGGCCATGAACAAAACGGACGGCAATGGAAATTCCGTTGATTACTCTTCCCTATTCGGTTATCCCGCCGGTTCCGTGACCATGGGTCTTTTGTCCGCCGATGGCAGCGATGACCGGACCGGCTCAAGTATCTTTGCCGGCCTGCGCTACACCATCCCCTTTGCTCCGCTCAATGACCCGAAGATCGGTTTTGAGTACAATCACGGCAGCAAATACTGGATGAGCATGACCCTGGCCAGTACCGAGATGTTCAACAAACTGGCCACCCGCGGCGATGCGTATGACTTCTACTTTATCCAGCCCGTGGATGAAAATCTTTTCTTCAGGGTCGGTTATACCTTGATCGAATATGACTATACCGGTAGCGGTTCGCATCTGGGGCAGCCCATGGAAACAGATGCTGAACTGGATAATTACTATCTGTTGATGGATGTCCGTTTCTAAGTGAAAACCGGCTGAATGGTCGAATATCATGACCTGTCAGACCGTGATAGACCGCTCATTTTTTTAGTGAGCGGTCTATTTTGTTTGTAACTTGCTCAGGGGCTTAGACTGAAGACTGAAGGCTTTGGACTGCCGGTGCTGACTTTACTTATGTCCCCGCGCCGTTTGCTCTTCAGCCGATCCACCTCCACGGTTACAAAATGTGAACGTAAACCCAGGATCAATTAAAAATGAATATTCAACTGAAGATGAATATAAAGAAATTTCTTTCGCGATTTTCTTTCCGGGGCTCTTTGAAGCTTAAAATTCTCATCCCGTCCTTTATTGTTATTTTTTTCCTCGTGGGCATCGCCGCTCTCAGTTATAAAAACTTTCACTCACTGGGCGGAACGGTTTCGGATATCATTATCAGCTCGGAAAAAACCCTGTCCTCGGAAAACAGGCTGACCATGCTCATCGGACAGACCCAGCAGACGGCCAGCCGTTATTTTTATTCAACCGTTGCCGCTGACCGCGATGAAGCAAAAAACACCATTGCCGAACTCAAATCGCTTGAGTCCATTGCCGGTGACGAGAAGGTCATGGGCGCTCTTTCCCAGCTTGAGCAGCTTATTGATGCCGCCGGAGTACGTTTTGAATCCCTTGCCAAGCAGCAGAATTCCGCCATGTCCCTGGTCAAGGAAATACGCGGCGGGCTTTCCGGAGTTTCCCCGGCCAAGGCCAATGACATATTGACTGTTATTGATCTGGTTGCCGCGGATATGCGAGAGCCCAATCAGGAGCGCAAGGCGGAAATTGAGCTGGCCTTTGCGAAAGCGATGGCCGGTCTTGCCGAGGAGTTGAAATTTAATCTTGAGGATTTTTCCGATATTTGGGCCGGTTACGGCGCCGTTTTTTTAAAACTTCGTTCCGATACGACCCAGGCCTTGCAGGATACCCTGAATACCTTGCGCACCTTTCAGGCTGATCATATCAAGATGAGCCAGGAGAAGATGACGGAAATCCGCCAGAACACTTTAAAACAGATAGGTTCCGCCGGATTGGTTATGGGGTTGGTGGGGCTGGCCGGAATTATCATCAGTCTCGTACTGGCCTTTGTGGTCGCCATATCCATCACCAAGCCTATCCTGGCCTGCGTGGCCATGGCCGATCGGGTCTCGCTCGGTGATGTGCGGGAACATCTGAGCATGGAGCAGGCCGATGAGGTGGGGGACCTGGGCCGCAGCATGGATATCATGATCATCGGTTTAAGGAAACGGGCCGAGCTGGCCGAAGCCATCGCCTCGGGTGATCTGACCCAAAAGGTGACCGTTTATTCGGAACACGATCTCCTTGGCAACTCCTTAAGCCGCATGGTGGAGAATCTGGCCGGCATGATTGAGCAGATTCAGGGAAACTCGTGGCGCTTGAATCATTCTTCCGATCAGCTGACCGATATCGTTAACCAGCTGGCCACCAGTTCCGATGGCATGATCGCCCATTCCGCCAAGGTCACCGAAGCGACGGATGAAATGAACCGCCAGGTTGAACAGGCCTCATTGATTGCCGGGGACATGCTGCAGGATATGACAATGGTGGTTGAATCATCGCAACAGATGTCCGAGGCGGTGGCCGAGATCGGCAGAAATGCCGGCCAGGGGGCCAGCATAACGGAAACCGCCTTGAGCATGTCGGAACAGGCCCGGATTTCCATGGAAAAATTGAATGAAGGGACCGAAGAAATCGGCCAGATTACCAAGGTTATTCATGACATTACGGAACAGACAAAACTGCTGGCCTTGAATGCCACCATTGAGGCTGCCCGCGCCGGGGAAGCCGGCAAGGGCTTTGCCGTGGTGGCCGGTGAGGTCAAGGAGCTCGCCTTGCAGAGTTCACAGGCTGCTGACCGCATTGCCGCGCAGATTACCGATGTGCAGAAGAATACCCATGAGGCGGTGAAGGCTATTGCCGATGTTGCCGGTATAGTCAAAAAAGCCCATGCCTCCTCAACAACCATCTCGGGCTCGGTTGAGAGCCAGAGCAGATTGACCGCCCAGATAGCCAATACCGTTTCCCAGTCGCATTCCGGGGTAAATCATGTGGCTGAGGCCATCAGTCTCCTTTCTTCCGGAGCCGCGCAGGTCGGTGACAATATTCAACAGATTGATCAGGAGATCAAATCAGGGGGAACGGAACTGCAGAAGATCAGCTCTTCCACCAGCGAGCTTGTCGAGCTGGCGGGAAATCTGCAGAACCTGGTCGAGAAATTCAAAATTTCCCCCTGATGCGGGTGAATTGTGGTCAAGATGCGCAGGTTCCTTATTTGTCGGGGTCTGCGCATTCCTTTTTGATGCGTAACACCTCATCCAGGTTATCAAAAAAGATATCCAACAGGTCCGGATCAAAGTGATTTCCCCTGCCTTCCTTCAGGATGGCAAGCGCCTTGTCAACCTCTATTGCCGATTTGTAAACCCTGTTGGTGGTGAGGGCATCAAAAACATCGCTGATAGCCGCTATCCTCCCTTCAATGGGAATGTCAGAGTTTTTCAATCTGCGCGGATAGCCGTTGCCATCAAATTTCTCATGGTGTGTGTAGGCAATGGAGGCTCCCAGGCGGAGCGAGTCGGATTTTGAGTCGGCCAGAATACGGTAGCCTATTTCCGAATGCTGCTGAATAATAACAAACTCCTCCGGGGTCAGCCGCCCTGGCTTTAACAAGATAGTGTCGGAAATGCCGATTTTGCCGATATCATGGAGAGGGCTGGCGAGCCGGATGAGTTCGCACTGATTTTCCGGCAGGCCTGATTGTCGCGCCAGCAACTGGCAATAATGGCTCATTCTGATTGTGTGTTGCGCTGTTTCATTGTCGCGGAACTCCGCAGCCTTGCCCAGGGTCATGATTGTCTCCTCCCTGGCGAGATTAAGTTCCTCGGTTCGGGCGGCGACAAGCTCCTTAAGCTGCTGGTTGTATCTCTTGTTGACAATTTCCAGGTCCCGGCGGTGCAGGGCGTTGGCGACATTGATGACAAGTTCGTTCATCTGCACCGGTTTGATGATGTAGCCATAGGCCCCGATCTCAAGACAGTTGATGGCCACATCCCGGTCGTCCACGCCGCTTATCATTAACACAGCCAGATCGCCATATTTTTCAACGGTCTTGCGTAACAGATCAATACCGCTCATCACCGGCATGTTGATGTCCGACAGCATGAGGGAAAACTCTTGTTGCTCCAAAAGTTTCAATGCTTCCCGGCCATTGGCGGCCGTCTGACATTCGTAACCGGCATAGATGAGAAGACGGGAAAAAGTATCACAGATCACCTCTTCATCGTCGACAATGAGGACTTTATGTAAGGATTTAATTTTTTTCATGATTTAATAAAATTAGCACGTAAACCGCGATCTATTCAACAAAAATAAAGGGGGGCGGTCAGACTCTGTCAAATTTATGGGAATCTTGAAAAATTGCCCTCTGGCCCGATTACTGCGGCGCGGCGAAAAGAAAAATGCTCACATATGCCCAATATGCTGCGCTTTTTATTTTCGCCGCTTCTTGTCCTCGAACGAGATGTCTAATTTTTCAAGGTTCCCTTATGATGGATGGCAGCGATTCAGGTATTATATCTGAAGGCTGTAAGCTGCAAGGCTGCCGGTACAGACCTAAATCATCCTGTCTGGTGATTTCCGTGCCGCAACCTTCGGTTTATAGTGATTTTGATTACGCCTCGGCTTTATGGTCAGCACTTACATTGTGGTAATCGACTTTGCTTAGTATTTATTCTTAATGAAGTATGGTGTCCTTGTCAAGTCCTGTCATTGCCCCGGAAATTCGTAAAACTTGACAAAATCCGCCGATGTGCATAATCTGCTTATCTCAGTTATTAATCCGTTAGTATGCTTTTGCGGTATAGTGTATGTTTGGGTGACGTTTTGGATTTGGTTTGTGAAAAATATAAGGAAAAGGTCGATTCCGGACAGGCCCGTTGTTCCCATCCTGTTGAATACTGTCGCTTCAGGTCGGCCTGCATGATCCATTTTATCGAGCGGGATAACAAAAGGGAACAGCGTTTGCGGGAGCTGGAAAAAAACGATGAACAAGCTGAAGTTTGAAAAAGGGGGAGGACTGCTGCCGGTCATAGCCCAGGATTACAGGACCGGTGAGATTCTTATGCTGGCCTATATTAATAGCGAGGCTTGGGAGAAAACCCTTTCCACGGGCAAGGCCCATTACTGGAGCCGGTCGCGCAACAAACTTTGGCTTAAAGGCGAATCGTCCAACCATGTGCAGCTGGTAAAGGAAATTTTAGTTGATTGCGATGAGGACACAGTTGTATACCGGGTTGAACAGCTGGGCGGCGCAGCCTGTCACAAAGGCTATCGCAGTTGTTTTTTTCGTAGGCTAGAGGGGCGTGAGTTCCTTGTCAAGGATGAACCTGTGTTTAATCCGCGGGAGGTATATAAAAAATGAATGAATTAAAACTCGGGCTTCCCAAGGGAAGTCTGGAAAAAGCGACTATCGAGCTTTTTGCTAAATCCGGCTGGCAGATAAAGCTGTCTTCCCGCAATTACTTCCCGGAGATCGATGATCCCGAGCTTTCCTGTTCCATTTGCCGTCCCCAGGAGATGTCGCGCTACATCGAACAGGGCATTCTCGATGCCGGTATAACAGGCAAGGACTGGATTCTGGAAAATGAATCCGATGTGGTGGTGGTTGAGGATCTTATCTATTCAAAGGTCAGCCGTAAACCCACCCGTTGGGTTATCGCCGTGCCGGGGGATTCCGCCATCAAGACGATCGAAGATCTGCGGGGTAAGAAAATCGCAACCGAACTTGTTGGTTATACCAAACGCTTTTTCGCGGCCAGGAACATCAATGTGGAAATCGAGTTTTCCTGGGGAGCAACCGAGGCCAAGGTTGTTTCCGGCCTGGCTGATGCCATCGTCGAGGTGACGGAAACCGAGTCAACCATCCGTGCCCATGGTTTGAAAATCATCTATGAGCTGATGACCTCCAACACCCAGCTGATTGCCAACAAGGCAACTTGGGCCGACCCCTGGAAACGGGAAAAAATTGAAAATATCGCCATGCTGCTGCAGGGCGCTCTCAGGGCCGATAAGATTGTCGGCCTGAAGATGAACGTGCCGGAGGAAAAGATTGACAAGGTTATCGCTATGCTGCCCAGTATGAATGGCCCGACTGTTGCGCCTCTGTATAATAAAAAATGGTTTTCAGTGGAAACGGTTATTTCCGAGCATCAGGTGCGTGATCTCATTCCCGGGCTTCTCAAGGCCGGAGCGGAAGGCATTATTGAATATGCCCTAAATAAGGTAATTTGACCTATGGCTCTGTGGCAGGATGGAGAGGCCAGCTTTGTTAAAAGCGTTTTCAATACAGGCCAATTGCCTGTAGCCGAATATGCGGAAATCGCCTTTGCCGGCCGGTCAAATGTGGGCAAGTCGAGTCTTATCAATAAACTTTTGAACCGCAAGGATCTTGTCAAGGTCAGTGCCGTGCCGGGCAAGACCCAGAGCTTGAATTTTTTTCTGGTGGGCCAGGGGCTTTATCTGGTTGATCTGCCTGGCTATGGTTTTGCCAAGGTGCCGCGCAGGATAAAAAATGACTGGAAGGGGTTGATTTCCTCTTATATCCTCAACCGGCAGTCCTTGACCTGCGTGGTGGTGATCATTGATATCCGCCATGAAGTGAAAGCCCTGGACCTTGAATTGGTGACCTGGCTGAAAAATGAGCATGTGCCGTTGCTGCTGGTGTATACCAAACAGGATAAGTTGACGGCAAATAAACGTCTGCACCAGGCCGCGCTCCTTGATGCCGGATTCGGCATTACCAGGGAGGAGCGGGTATTATTTTCCGCCAAGACCGGGGAAGGGAAGGAAAATCTTATTTCAAAGCTTGAAAAGTATGTCGGATAGTGGTTAATGATTGAAGTGTAAGCGATAAATTAAACTCTTACTTGTTATCTCCTGATAAAAACCAACGCGCGAGAGAGGGTGGGAATGTTGAGAGAGACGGTCTTCGACGAGGCAACGGCAGTAAGCGAGAGAGAAGAAGTGCCTGCAAATTCTGATTGGTTTTGTTGGCATATCATGCAGTGCGATAATGAAAGATGCGCTGCCCGTGAACGGGGTAACAGCGCCTGTTGGGAGATTGCCAGAGAGTTGGATGACTATCGAACCGCCTTAAATGTCTGCGCGGATTGTCTCGTGTACCTCAGTCAGCGGAAAAATTCCATTCTTTCCAAGGTGGAAATTGACGAGATTCTCAAGAAGAAAGGGCTCTGTGTGCTCCGGAATAAATGCCAAAGCAACAAAGAGTGATGAACCCATAAAAAGCCGGCGTCAACGCCAAATTGGCTAGGTCTGGGTAAGGCCGCGGGACATGAACACGGCCTCCGTGCCATGGCGGTTTATGCAACTTTTTTTGCAGTCCCGTCCAAGTCTCCCCATTTACCTCTGGGTCGTTATCTCTCTTCGGATTTAAGCACGGCCAGAAAAGCGCTTTGCGGTATATCCACGTTCCCTACTGTTTTCATCCTTTTTTTGCCCGCTTTCTGTTTCTCCAACAGTTTCCGTTTTCTGGAAATATCACCACCGTAACATTTGGCCGTTACGTCCTTGCGCAGGGCGGAAATAGTTTCGCGGGCAATGACATTGCCGCCGATGGCCCCCTGGATGGCGATTTTAAACATCTGGCGCGGGATTTCCTCTTTCAGCCGTTCGCAGGCGTGCAGGGCCCGTTCCCTGGCCTTGCCGCGGTGCACGAGCTGGGACAGGGCGTCCACCCGTTCGCCGTTGACGAGAATGTCAAGTTTGGCCAGATCGCTGGGGCGGTAATCAATAAGATGATAATCAAAAGAGCCGTATCCCTGGGTGATGGATTTGAGCCGGTCATAGAAGTCATAAATGACTTCGGCCAGGGGGAGCTCGCAGACAAACTCAATTCTGCCGGGCATGGGATAATGATAATGGGTGTTTTCTCCCCGTCTGTCCATGCACAGGGTCATGATGGCGCCCATGTAGCGGTCTGGCATATGAATGGTGGCTTTGATGAAGGGTTCCTCGGTGCGGACGATGGTGGACGGATCGGGATAATAAGCCGGGTTGTCAATTTCCTGCATGCTGCCGTCCTGCAGGAAAAAATGATAGCAGACCGAGGGGACGGTGAGGATGAGCGGAATGTCGAATTCCCTTTCCAGCCGTTCCTGGATGACTTCGAGGTGGAGGAGGCCGAGGAAGCCGCAGCGAAAACCGAAGCCAAGGGCTGTGGAGGAGTCTTTTTGATAGGCGAGGGAGGCGTCATTTAAGGTGAGTTTTTCCATGGCCGCGGCCAGGTTCTCGTATTCATCGGTGGAAATGGGATAAATCGACGAGAAAACGACCTGCTGTATCTCCTTGAAGCCCGGGAGGGGCTGGAGACATGGGTTGTCTTTTGTGGTAATGGTGTCTCCCGCCCGGGTATCGCCGACCGTTTTGATCCCCGCCAGGATATAGCCGACCTGGCCGGCCTGTAATGTTTTCTGCGGCACGCGATCCAATCTGAACAGGCCGACTTCATCAACCTTGTAGGCTGCCTGGTTTGACATGAACATGATGGTATCCCCTGCGGTAACCTGGCCGTTGATGATGCGGCAGGAGATGATGGTGCCGCGGAACGAGTCGTAATGGGCATCAAAGATGAGGGCCTGCAGCGGGGCCTCTGGGTCGCCCTCGGGAGGAGGAAGCAGGTTGACAATGGCTTCCAGGATGTTGTCAACGCCCTGGCCTGTCTTGGCTGAGCACAACTGGATGGTTGCGGGGTCAAGGCCGAGATCTTCCTCAATCTGCAGGGTGATCGCTTCCGGGTCGGCTGAGGGAAGGTCTATTTTGTTAATAACGGGAATGACCTCCAAATCATTTTCCATGGCCAGGTAGAGGTTGGCCAGGGTCTGGGCCTCAATGCCCTGTGCCGCGTCAATAAGCAGCAAGGCCCCTTCGCAGGAAGAGAGCGCCCTGGAAACCTCGTAGCTGAAATCAACATGGCCCGGCGTGTCAACCAGGTTGAGCAGATATTCCTTGCCGTCCCTGGCCTTATAGGGGAGGCATATGGTCTGGCTCTTAATGGTGATTCCCCTCTCTCTTTCAATATCCATGTTGTCCAGCAGCTGGTCCTGGAATTCCCGGTCAGTCACCATGCCGCATAACTGAATGAGTCGATCGGCAAGGGTTGATTTACCATGGTCTATATGGGCAATTATGCTGAAATTTCGGATATTTTTTTGCTGCATGGGGAATTAACAACCTCGTTTTGCTGGCAGAATCTTCTGAAATATTGTAAAATTTTTTATTTTGTCTCTAGATTAATAGAGAATTACAGGCATTATGTTAAACTAGGTGGATATATAGTGGGGGCTTCTCCTTGTCAAGAGAGAAGCGAAAGCTGACATTCACTCTAAATGACAATCATGACAAAAGAAAGCGAAATCGAAATAGAGAGCCATGACGAACAGACTTTTCATCCGCTGCTGGCCCTGTCGGATGATAAGAATCTGCCTGCCCTCAGCCATCCCGGCCTGCATCGTTACCTGCAGGAAATAAACCAGCATAAGCTGCTCACCAGGGAACAAACCGAAGAGCTTGCCATACGCTTCAACGAAACCCAGGATCCCGAGGCCGCTTATCAGCTGGTTACGGCGAATCTCCGCCTTGTTGTCAAGGTGGCCATGGATTTTCAGAAATACTGGATGCAGAATTTTCTCGATCTCATCCAGGAGGGGAATGTCGGGCTGGTTCAGGCGGTGAAGAAGTTTGATCCCTATCGCGGGGTTAAATTCTCTTATTATGCCGCCTATTGGATACGCGCCTATATTCTCAAGTTTATCATGGACAATTGGCGGCTGGTGAAAATCGGCACCACCCAGGCCCAGCGTAAACTGTTTTTCAGTCTCAACAAGGAGAAGAAGCTGCTGGAGTCCCAGGGATTTAAGGCTGAGACGAAACTTCTGGCGGAAAGGCTTGGGGTGAAGGAAAGCGAAGTAATCGAGATGTCACAGCGCATGGACAACTGGGATGTCTCTCTGGAAAGCCCGGTGCGGGAAGATTCCGATGATGAACAGAAGAATTTTTTGCCGGACGTCAGTCCCTCCGTGGAAGAGTTGGTTGCTGATATTGAGATAAAGGAACGGATGGCTGAACTTTTAGACAAACTACAGGACACCTTAAATGAAAAGGAGAAGACTATTCTGGCCGCCCGTCTTTTAAGCGATGAGCCGCTGACCCTGCAGGATATAGCCGATCAGTTCGGCATTTCCAGGGAGCGCGTGAGGCAGATAGAGGCAAATCTGCTGAAAAAAATGAAGAAATATCTTGAGCAGGAAGTTCCTGATATTCAACATTTTCTGGAGCATGTAGATAAGCAATGGCAGGTTTGAAAAAGGGTTGTGGCCGACAGGTCGCCTGCTTGACCAAATAATTGTGTAAGATAACACGCAACTTTTGAATGAAAATGAATATTCCATTATTAGACTTGAAAGCGCAACTCGATCCCATCCATGATGAGATCATGGCTGCCGTCGCCGAGACGGTTGACTCAACCTGTTACATCATGGGGCCGCGGATTGAACAGTTTGAAAAGAATATGGCGCGGTACTGCGGCGCTAAGGAAGCTATCGGCGTTTCCAGCGGGACGGATGCGCTTCTTGCCAGCTTGATGGCCCTGGGGGTGGGAAATGGTGATCTGGTGCTCACCACTCCCTATAGCTTTTTTGCCACCATGGGCAGCATCCTGCGGCTGGGAGCCCAACCCGTTTTTGCCGATATCGATCCTGTCAGTTATAATATCGATCCGGCCCGGGTGGCGGCTCTTCTCGCCGATTCAGCCATGGCCGGCAGGATAAAGGCGATTTTACCCGTTCATCTCTTTGGTCAATGCGCCGAAATGGGGCCTCTGTTAAAAATGGCGGGGGAATACAACATCCCGGTTGTTGAAGATGCGGCCCAGGCTATTGGCGCCGCCTATCCGATGATGACCCATGGCGCGCTGCAGTGGCAAAGGGCCGGCACCATGGGCGACTGTGGCTGTTTTTCTTTTTTCCCCAGTAAGAACCTAGGCGGGATGGGGGATGGGGGAATGGTGGTTACCAATAATGAAAAACTCGCCAAGGCATTAAGGCTTATCCGCGTGCACGGCGATATAAGCAAATACCAGCATGCCGTGGTCGGCGGGAATTTCCGGCTGGATGCCCTGCAGGCCGCGATTCTCAATGTGAAATTGCCATATCTGCACAAGTGGCATGCCGCCAGACGGCAGAACGCCACGCTCTACAATGGGCTCTTTAAAGAATCCGGTCTTGTTGAGGCAGGGCATGTGGTCCCACCGCGGCCTGTTTATCAGGAGAGTGCCGCCCTGGGAAACGGCGTTGATTACCATATTTACAATCAGTACGTCATTCGGGCAAAAAACAGGGATGGGCTGCGGGAGTTTCTCCAGGAGCAATCAATAGGGGTGGCTGTTTACTATCCCATCCCTCTGCATAAGCAGAAGTGCATATCGGGGTTACCGTCCAGCACCCTTTCCTTGCCGGAGGCGGAAAAGGCAGCCGGTGAAACCCTGGCCCTGCCGATCTATCCTGAACTTACTTCCGATATGCAGGAATACGTGGTCGACAGGATCAGCGCTTTTTACCAGAGATGACACGCTCTTGAAGCCTGATAATCCTGCGGAAAATCGAGAAATGCGTCAAAATGGCCAAGTCTAAAAAAGGTTCGGCACATAAGGCTCAAGCAATAGTCGCGTCTGTTGTCATGCGTAAAGTTTGTCCGGCTGGCAAGCATGTTCCGCAACCCCGGCGACCGGAAACAGATCCTTCTGGGTTGTTTTTGCGACGCCATCATGCCTTGCGGATGAGCAGTCTCCTTTCCTTGTTTTGCTGTTCAGCCCTTCTAGGCTTTTCTCAGCCAGGCCAGGCGGCTGATCTGGCAGATTTTTATCAATCCCCCGTGATTCCGCGGGATCGGCTCGTTTTTCCCGGCCAAGACACTTCTTCTTCCTGGGCCGATTCCTGGCGCGAGGCGCGAAAACTGGCGAGTGACGGTCATTTCGCCGAGGCCCTGAAGCTGTATGAGCTTTTTTTACAGCGCAACAAGGATGTCATGCAGGCAAATTGGGAACAGGCCTCCATCCTGCTTTCCCGCCGGGAATTCGATAGGGCGGCCGTGCTTCTGGAAATGCTGCTTGAGGAAACTCCGGACCGGGTTGAATATCTCAATGCCCTTGGTTATGCCATGCAGGCCAAGGGGCATTTTGATCGATCCGTGGAGCTTTTTGAGCGGGCTATTAAGATTGAACCGGAAAACCTGGTGGCCGTATTCGGCCTCGGCGAGGGGTTTCTGGCCCTGGGGCGATTGGACAGAGCATTGCCCTATCTGGAGAATCTGCTTGCCCGGCAAACTGCTGATGTCGTCTTGCAGGAAAAAATTGCCAATGTGTATGAAAAACTTCATCATTTAGATAAGGCCAGGCCCTTTGCCGCGGAATTGGCAAACAGAAAGCATGCTTCCATGGATAATCTGAAAACCGCGGCCAGGATTCATGAAGAGCTTGGTCTTGCCGATCTTGCCGAACATTACTGGCTGCGGGTTCTGGATAAATCCGCCGACGACGGGCAGGCCCGCGCCTGGCTGGCATCCCGCTTGGAAAAGGAGGGCCGTTGCGCGGAGGCATTGCCGCATCTTCTCTTTCTGTTGCAGGTGGATGAAAGTAAGCCTGAGCTCCTCGCCCGCACCGGAAACTGCTACCTGAAAATCCAGGAGCCTGCCAAGGCTATTCCCTATTACGAGAAATTTCTTGAATATTTCCCCAAGGACAAGGATATCATGCGCCAGTTGGTGAATATCAATGTCGCCCTGGGAAATGACAGGGAGATTCTCGCGGTATTGGACCGTTATTTTCAGGTTGAGACGGATCCGTCTCCGGAGAACTTGCGGCGGGCGGCACGGCTTTATGATGCCGCCGGCCGTTATCAGGACGCCATTGCAGTTTACCAAAGATTGCTCAAGAGAAACCCGGATGACCTGGAAACACTTGCCACGTTGGCCCAGGATCTGCTGGCCATTGGCGACAATGATGGCGCTTTGCGGGTCTGGGCTCACCTTGTCACTATTTCTCCGGACCGCAAGGCTGTTTATCATTCCATGCTCGAACTTCTTACCCGTCTTGGCCGGCAGGAGGAGCTGCATGGCGTGTTGGTGGAACTGCATAAGCTTGATCCCGAAGATAAGAAGATTACCTTGCGTTTGGCCGCTTCCTTTTTTGCGAAAGGGGAGATGAAAAATGGGGAAGCGGTATTGCGGGAGGTCGCGGAAACGGAGCTTTCCTCGCCAGATCTTTTACTTGCGCGGGCGTCTCTCTTTGAACAGCTGCAAATGGCTGATCACGCGCTCAGGGATTATGAAGAGGTGCTGCAAAACCATCAGGCAGGAATCGATTTGCATTTTAAATGCCTGCGGCTTGCCGGTTCGCTGGGGAAATTGACCCTGGCCCGAAAGCATTTGGCCGCCCTGCAAGGAAATAGTCTCAGTGTACGGGAGCGGCTGCTCGCCGCCAATGCCTTCAGGGACGGTTGTGATTACGAAACCGCCTCTGTCCTGTATCAGGGCATTGTTGCGGAGCAATCTCTTGCCTCCGAGCTCAGACGGCAGACAGCTATTGAGCTTGCCGCCTTGTATGAACGGCAAGGACTCATTTATGAAGCGGAACAGGTTTTGAGGGTTGCCCTGCTTGACGCGACTGAGCAAGAGGAGGTGAAGGCCCGGCTCGTGGAGCTGCAGCTAGACGCCGGCCGTTTGGATGAGGCCGATCGCTGGCTTACCCAGTTGCACCCTGGTGATTTTACGCCCAAACAGGACAACAGCGCCAATGAAGACCGGAAATGGTTGGCCGCGCTGATGTCGGTAAAGCATTTGAATGCGGGCGGCAAGTATGCCGCGGCGGTCCGGGAAGGGAGAGGATTCCTTACTGAAGTAAATAAACAGGAATACGTTAAGGGAAAAGACCGCGATGTTTCCATCGCTGATCTGCTTAGCTATGAGCTCGCTACGGCTTTTCTGGCAATGGAGGAATTCGGCGAGGCTGAGAAGCTGTGTCTTTCGCTTCGTGACCGGGAGGTTGCGGGACTCCCCGCCCTGGTTCTGCTCAAGAAAATACAGGCGAGTCAGGGCAATATGGATGCAGCCTCTGAGACGGATAAGCTGATAATGGCCGAGGCTGGCAAGGATTTGGGCAGAATGCTGATCCTGGCGCAGATCTACCTGAAGGATGGCAACCGGGAGGCAATGGTCAAAGCAGCCCGGGAAGCACGGGCGATGGACGCTGATTCCTTCAGCGCTGCATTCTGGCTGGCCACGGCCCACAGTGCCTCGGGCCGGCTTGGCCAGGCTCGCGCTCTTGTCAATGCCCTGGAGGGTGCTTACCCGGAAAACCTTGCCCTCGAAAGTCTGGCAGCCCGCGTTGCCTTTGGCCTGGGCCTTAATGAGGAGGCCTTGGCGCACTGTGACGCAGTCCTTTCCCATCATCCGGAAAGAGCGGATATGGAGTTGCTCAGGGCCCGGATTTACTGGAGAAAGCTGGATTGGCAGGAGGCACTGAAGGTCTATCAAGGTTATCTGGCTCCGGCTGTGGGGGATCTTTTTTTAGAACAGTCGACAACCGCCGGTTTGCAGCTGCCTGAAGAGCCGAAGCCGTCGGCTTGGCAGCGTTTGACCTTTACTCAGCCCGCCAAAGGGCGCTTTATTGACGAGATTATGAGCCCCTTTTTTGTCGCAACTCCAGAAAATGCGGATATCAACAGGGTTGCCATTCCTCTCTATGCCCGGTATATGTGGCAGCAGAGATTTGCTGAAGAGATGACAGCCCGCCGCCTGGTTGAGCAGCGAGATGATTTTCAGGCCGTCAACCAGTTGGCTTTGCTCGTCGATAAATATCCGGAGGATGAATCGCTGCTTTTTGATCTGGCCGGCATTTACAGCAGGCTTGGCAATTTGGGCGAGGAGGCCCAGATCTATGAACGGCTCGCCCGGACCGATCCCGAATATCCGGGCCTTGCCGAATCCCTGGAGCGCAACAGCTTAAAGCGTATGCCCCGTGCCAACCTCTCCTATAGATATCGTAAAGAGGTGGGCCGGAATGGCTACAAGGCCATCCGTAGTGATGCGGCGGATATCGGTTCGTGGACATCAATCAAGCCCGGTCATGATGTTGATGTGTCGCTTTCACGCATCAAGTACGCCGATATTGAATCCGACGAAAATGTCATGTCCAAAAGAACGATGGTCGCCTATGATGCAAGTATATTCAATCGACTGGATGTGCGTCTTGGCGGAGGAGTTGAGAGTTTTGACAGCGGCGTGGACAGCACCGCGCTCATAGAGTGCGACGTAACAGGAAAGGTCGGCGACAGGATACAGGGTGAGTTCCGTTATGTGCGGGATGTGGTGAGCGATACCCTGGCCAGTCTCACCAGAAACATTGCCGCGGACAACCTCAAGGCCGGCCTTTTTCTTGGCATTCTGCCCAGATTAATTACCGGTGGAGATTATGACTATACCATTTATTCAGACGGCAATGACAGTAAGGCCTATTCCGTTTGGGCTTCTTATATTCTCTTTCCCGAGCCGACCTCTCTTGAGCTGAAATTTAATTATGAGTTCAGACATTCACAGGAAAACGGGGCGATAGAAGGTTCATTGCTGGAGGATGGCTTTAGCCGTGATGATCATCCCTACTGGGCGCCGTCGAACTATTGGAAAAATAGTTATCTAGTTACGTGGAAGCATAAATTGTCTGCTGACACTCTTGAACGAGGGACGCCAAGTTATTATAGTACGTCATTAATTTTAGATTACGACTCCCAAGGTCATGTGTTACAGACAGTGAAGGGAGGTTTTTTTTTCGAGCTGACCAAAAATTTCATGCTTGAATCAGCGGTTGAATTTGTTTCTTCAGATGAATACCGGGCCAGGGATTTTATTTTGTCAGCAATTTATCGGTGGTAACCAAGCGAAATGTAAACTATTTATTTGATAATTGTATTTTTTTAGAAAGATCTCAAATGAGATCTTTCTTTTTTATAGACATCCCGGAGTTGCCGGTCGTTTGTTGCCGGTGAAGCCGGCTTAGGAGGTTTTATACATGATTGAACGTGTACCAATGTCAAAAAACGGGCATACCCGCATGCGGGAAGAACTGCTGCGTCTGCAGAGAGTTGACCGTCTTGAAGTGATTACAGCCATATCAGTGGCCCGCGAGCATGGCGACTTGAAGGAGAACGCTGAATACCATGCCGCCAAGGAACGGCAGAGCCACATAGAGGGCAGGATTATGGAGTTGAAGGACAAGCTTGGCCGGGCTCAGGTTATTGACTGCTCATCAGTCAGTTGTGATCGCGTTATCTTTGGAACGGTGGTGACCGTTGAAGATCTTGATTCCGGCCAGGAAATAGTATATCAATTGTTAGGCCCGGATGAATCCGACGTCAAAAAAGGAAGTATCTCCGTTCTTTCCCCTTGGGGAAGAGCGATGCTTGGCAAGTCGATCGGCGATGAGTTCGAGGTGAAAACACCATCAGGGGTAAGGTTGCTCGAGGTGATTGATATTGAAAAGGGCTCTGAGGCCTGAGGAGAGCCCCCCTGCCTTTTCCGCGTCATTAACCGGCACCGGGAAGAATAACCGGTGCCGGCAATGGTGGCGAAAATCGAGAATGTCTTCTTGAAGAAAAATCAGCTGTTGCGGACAACGATGCCACGCAGAAAAATATCGCTGATGTGCTTGGCCGTTTCTTCCAGGGTATAATGCGGTTTTGCCGATAAAGCCCAGAGCCGGGACATTTCATCAAGCGCACCGAAAAAGGCCCGTTTGATGACGCCGGGCATGATTTCCTTGCGGAAGTGTCCGGAATCCTGGCCCTTGTGGACGATCTCGGAAATAATATCGATATATTCTATAAATTTTGTGTTGCGGTATTCTTTGATGAATTTGTTGCTCTGTCTGAGTTCCATTTGCAGCACTTCAACCAGTTCCTTCTGGTCCTGCAGGAGGCTCAGATGATGAATGGCATAGATTTCCAGCATTTTCAGAGGATCTGTTTCGTTTTCCAGTAATAGCTTAACCTTTACGATGATCTTACCTATCTCATCTTCAAAAAGTGAGATCAGGATGTCGTACTTGTTGTTGAAGTAAAGATATATTGTGCCGTCAGCCACCTTTGCCTCTTTGGCAATGTCGGAAATCCTGGCATTGAAAAAACCTTTGCGAGCAAAAACCTTTACGGCAGCCTGGGTTATTTTTTGGTGTTTATCTGAAACTCTCATCAGTGTGAATCTTTGTTGGGCTTAAAAGGAATAAAAGTTGTACGATAAAATTAATCGTCTGCAAGAGCCATGTTAATTCAACAGGTTATCCATAGCAATAACGGCTGAATTCAAAAATGGCAAAATTATGAAAAAGCCATGTGTTCAAAATATAGTATTGCGGGAAATAAAAATTATGTGCTTATTATGAATAATGATTCATTTTTGTTCCTATGATAGGAAGACAGCTTCTCTCTGTCAAGGGTAAAATGATGAATTACGCATGTTTTTCAAAGTTTTTGCAAACGTCTTTATTGTCCTTTCATAAATGAAAAAGTTACGGGGAATAATATATGGATATCTTGGTTGTTGGTTCCGGAGGTAGAGAGCACGCCCTGGTCTGGAAATTGGCCCAGAGTAAAAAAGTTGGCAGGATTTTCTGCGCCCCCGGCAACGCGGGGATAGCCTCTCTGGCTGAATGTGTTGATATAAAGACTTCCGATATGAACGGCTTGCTGGCTTTCGCCATGCAGGAAAAGATCGATTTGACCGTAGTCGGCCCGGAAGTTTCCCTCACCCTGGGTATTGTTGATCGTTTCGCCGAAAAGGGTCTGCGTATTTTTGGCCCTGACAGCAAGGCGGCAATCCTGGAAGGCAGCAAGGTTTTCACCAAAAATCTTCTGGAGAAATACGCTATTCCCTCCGGATTTTTTAAGGTCTTCTCCGATCGGAGTCAGGCCATGGACTATCTTGACCAGGCCGAAGCGCCTCTGGTCGTCAAGGCTGACGGTCTTGCCGCCGGCAAGGGAGTTGTTGTCGCGCACACTATTCCGGAGGCCCGTGAGGCTGTTGATCTCATCATGTCGGATAAGGCCTTCGGAGAAGCGGGCAACAAGGTAGTGATCGAGGAGTTTCTCACCGGGGAAGAGGCTTCCTTTATAGCGTTTACCGATGGAAAAACAGTCCTGCCCCTGCCCACTTCACAGGACCATAAAGCTATTTTTGATCATGACCGGGGGCCCAATACCGGCGGGATGGGGGCATACTCACCGGCCCCCGTGGTCAGCGAGGAGCTGCATCGTCAGGTAATGGACACGATCATGCTGCCCACTGTCAAGGCCATGGCGGCGGAAGGCCGCCCCTATAAGGGCATGCTTTATGCCGGCTTGATGATCGATAAAGGCAAGGTGAAGGTTCTGGAATTCAACTGCCGCTTCGGTGATCCCGAGGCCCAGCCCCTGCTCATGCGCCTGAAAAATGATCTTGTCGAGGTCTTTGAGGCGGTGATAGAGGAACGGCTCTCCGACATCGCCCTGGAAATTGACCGGCGGCCCACGGTGTGCGTGGTCATGGCCTCCGGCGGCTATCCCGCTTCCTACGAAAAGGGTAAGATTATCAAAGGATTGGAACAGGCGGCCAAACAGGAAGATGTCGTTGTCTTTCATGCCGGGACGGGTTTTGCCGGCGGCAATTTCGTCAACACCGGCGGACGGGTGCTTGGGGTCACGGCCATAGGTGACACGTTGCAAAAGGCGATAGAAAGGGCTTACGAGACGGTACGCCTTATTTCCTGGGAAAAATGTTACTATCGACAGGATATTGGCCAAAAGGCCTTGCGCAGGGAAATGCAGAAGGCCCTGGTCGGCATCGTCATGGGGAGTGGTTCGGATTTGCCGGTAATGAAGGTGGCTTTTGATTTTCTGCGGGAGATGGGGATTGGCTGTGAAATGACCGTGGCCTCGGCCCATCGCACTCCGGAACGCGCGGCCGAATACGCTTCTACGGCAAGAAGCAGGGGACTTAAGGTTATCATAGCCGGCGCCGGCATGGCTGCTCACTTGGCGGGCGTTCTTGCCGCGCACACCACCCTGCCCGTGATAGGAGTACCGATTGACGCCTCATCCTTAAATGGTCTTGATTCCCTGCTTTCAACTGTGCAGATGCCGCCGGGCATCCCGGTGGCGACCATGGGGATCGGCAAGGCAGGGGCGAAAAACGGGGCCATTCTCGCCTGCCAGATACTGGCCGTCGCGGATGAGGCGCTTGCCTCTAAATTGCTTGAATTCAAGGCTGAAATGGCGCGGCAGGTTGAAGAACAGGCCGGGAAAATCGTATTCTGACAGAAGGGGAAAACACTACTCTTTATGGTTGCCCGAACAGGAATGAAGGGAGATGCTTCCGCGCCGCCACCCTTTTTTTCAGACGCGGTGATGGGCGAGGCGGTGACCATCATCCGTCAGGGCGGGGTGGTGGCGATTCCCACGGAAACATACTATGGCCTTGCCGTTGACCCCTTCAATGAAGATGCGGTTGCCCGTCTTTTTACGCTGAAAAAGAGGCCGTCAGCCAAGCCTCTGCTAACTCTTGTCGCCTGCAGAAGTCATCTGGCAATGCTTACCCCGGAAATTCCCCCGGTTTACATCCGGCTGATGGATTTCTGGCCAGGTCCGTTAACCCTTGTTTTTAAGGCTCATCCGGCTTTGTCTCCACGGGTCACCGGCAAAACGGGAACGGTTGGCGCCAGAATTTCATCGCATCCTCTTGCCAATTTTTTGGTCAGCAGAGTCGATCAACCGGTAACCGCCACCAGCGCCAACATAGCAGGGCAGCCTGCTGCCGTCACCGCCACCGAGGTTTACCGGGCATTCGGGCCGAGAATCGATTATGTGGTTGACGGGGGCAGAACCCCGGGAGGTAAGGGCTCAACCCTTGTAGGGCTGGCGGCGGGGAGGCTGGTGCTCATTCGTGAAGGTGTTATTGATTTTGCAAAAATAAAAGTGGCGGAACTTGAGGTTGGCGGAGAAAAGACTGGTTCATAACTCTTTAATTTAATATAACTTAAAAAGTACTGTTCAGGGAGTTAAGGCTGCAGGCTTTAGACTGAAGGCTTGCCGGTGTTTGATCTGATATAGTCCCTTAAGCCTATTTAGCTGAGCAGGTTACTGCAAATATTACACCATGTGATTGAGGGGGAGCGTATGGTTGATTTTAAATGGGATAGGGACTTTGCCTTGGAGCAGGCCAGTGATGATGAGGAGTTGCTGCAGGAATTAATAGATTTGTTTCATTCCTCCTCGGCTGGGGACCTGGCCAGGATTAAGGAAGGGGCCATTCAAGAGGACCCCGTGGCCATGGGAGATGCGGCGCACAGTATCAAGGGTGCGGCGGCAAGCCTGGGTATCGAGGGCATCAAGTGCGTTGCCGCTGATCTTGAAAGAGCAGGTCGTCTTGGGGACCTGGACGGGGCAAAAGCGTTGTTGCCTGACCTTGAGTCGCTGCTTAAGCAGTTTCAGGCCTCGCTGGGGTAGGGATTTGCGCGCGGGTTGATCGCTTTTCCTCACTCGGCGGAGCTGGGGGAAGAATCCCGCATATCGCCAATGGACCTCAACCCTGCGGGCGAAATCAACAAATGCTATCCTGCAACGAGTAGGAGTTGTACATGAACCGTTGTTGCCCGGCTTGTGACGGAACCTGCACAAGCCGGGTAATGAACTCATAGAGAGGACTGTCCCTCAACAATATTATGCCATCAGCCCAGAATCTCGTAGATAAATTCAATGATTTAAAAACATTGCCCCATGTGGCAATCAAGCTCACCCAGATGGTTGGATCCGAAACCTCCACCATGCAGGATTTCGAGCAGGTCATCAAGCTCGATCCTGTTTTGGTTGTCCGTCTGCTGCGTCTGGTGAACAGCCCCTATTTCGGGTTAAGCAGCCAGGTGGAATCCATTGCCAAGGCCGTGGTTTTTATCGGGATGAAGCACTTGCGCAGCCTTGTCGCCGTTGAAGCTCTGCGCAATCTTTTCAAGGAGAAAACGGATGGGGAGGTATTCTCCCGGAAGAATTTATGGATTCACTCCGCTACGGTGGCGATTCTTGGCCAGATGATTACCCGCCGTATTTTCGGGCAGGATGGCGAGGATGTTTTTCTGGCGGGTATTATTCATGATATCGGCTTGATAGTTGAAGATCAACTGGCCGGAGATGATTTAAGAAAGGTTTGCGCCGAATATCTTGTCAACGGACATGAAGACTCCATAACCGGCATTGAAGACAGCCTTATCGGCACCAATCACGCCAAAGTCGGACGTCTGCTGGCGACGGAATGGCATCTTCCGGAAACAGTGATTGAGGCTATCCGCTTTCACCATCGGTATGATAAGGAATTTCCCCTGCCCAGCGTAATCGGTATTCTCCAGCTCGCCGAGTTCATGGCCTGTAAGATGAACTATGGGGTGGTAAGCGGCCGTTGTGATCCCCTGCCCGCTTATCTGAACGGGCATGTGAAAAGCAAAATGGCGGACTACAAGGTTCTGCTCAAGGCCTTGCCGGAAGAGATGGCAAAGGCAAAAGAGCTTTATGATGCCGAGCCCGAAAAGTAATGGATAAGCTGATTAACGACGTATTCGCGGAATTAGCCGACGGTGATGAGGATCTGCGGGATCTGCATGGCGTCCTGGAGGAAATTTTGCCGGAAGCGTCCCTGGCGCTTTATGGAGATAATGGTGCTGTTGTGGGGGCATCATTGCCCGGGCTTTCCGCGGCAATGCTCGATGAGTGCCGAGGCCGCGCCACGGAGACAGAGATTTGCGGGAGTTTCAGGCTTGCCGGCGCCGGATGGCTCCATGCCATCCGTCTCCAGGATTACAAGGCTGTGCTGGTTTTTACCCAGGAGGAGCTGACCGAGGATCTTGCCGGTAATCGTCATCTTGCTGCGTTGTATCATAATTCGATTAGACTGGCGCTGCTCCGTTGCCTCCATCAGGAGGCGATCATTGAAAATAAGCAGCTTTCCCGCCGCATGGAGGTTGTCAGCAGTAAACATGCCCAATTGCTGGATGATAACCACCGCCAGTTTCTTCTTATTCAGGAGAAGGAAAAGGAATATGCCAAAAAGCTGGAAAGCGAGATTGCCAGTCAGACTAAGCAGCTGCGTGATACCAATGCCAGACTGGAGGCGGCGAGCCGTTTGAAAAGCGAGTTTCTGGCTAATATGAGCCATGAGCTGCGCACCCCCATGAATGCCATTATCGGTTTCAGCGGGCTGCTGCTGGAAACACCACTCACCGGAGAACAAAAGGAGTTTGCCGAAACGATAAGTAAGGCATCGTCGAGCCTGCTTGTTCTCATCAATGACATTCTTGATCTCGCCAAGATCGAGGCGGGAAAACTTGAACTTGATCTCCATCCGTTTAAGGTGGAGGGACTGGTGAAAAGCGTTGAGGCCATGTTCCGGTCCCAGGCCCTCGCTAAAGAAAACAGGCTCTCTTACCAGTTTGATCCGGACCTGAATGCCAGTCTGATAGGTGATGAGAACCGGCTCCGGCAGATTCTGGTGAATCTGGTTGGTAATGCGATGAAGTTTACCAGCAAGGGAGAGGTTGTCATTAAGGCCTCGAAGGCGAAAGAGGAAGAGAAGACGGTAAGCCTCCTTTTCGCGGTAAGCGATACAGGTATCGGCATTCCGGCTGACCGGCAGAAGGCTGTCTTTGAGAAATTCACCCAGGCTGACGGTTCAACCACGCGCAAATATGGGGGGACCGGACTGGGTCTCTCCATTACCAGCCAGCTCGTCAGTCTGATGGATGGCAGGATAGAGCTTGTCAGCGCACCCGGCATGGGCAGCACCTTCAGTTTTGTCATTTCCTTTGCCAAGGCTGCCGGAAAGGAAGAAGGCGCTCCCCCGGTGGTCCATGGCGCGGTAATGCCGGTCCGGGCGGATTATGGCAGCGATAAGGCCCTGACTAATGAGCAGCCCTCAACCAGCGGCGCGGATTTCAAAGTGCTTGTGGTCGAGGATAATCTTGTTAATCAACGTCTGGCGACTTTGCTGTTGAAAAAGGCGGGCTATGAGGTGGATGTGGCCGACGACGGTTTGAAAGGTTTGCTCATGCTCAAGGAGCAGAGATACGATCTGGTGCTGATGGATGTGCAGATGCCGAACATGGACGGTCACACCGCCACGCGTAAGGTCAGAGAGCTTGAGGCCTCGGCCCAAAAAGATGAGTATGCTTCCCTTGCCGGCCGTGCGGCGCCCCTCTGCATCGTCGGGCTCACCGCCCATGCCAGGAAAGAGGATGAACAGCAGTGTTACGATGCAGGTATGAATGATTTTCTGACCAAGCCCATTATCAAGGATAAGCTTGTTTCTCTTATAGACAGGATAAGGTTTCCAAAAATATGATTTCCAGAAAAATACGGGTTCTTGTGGTGGATGATACGGTTCTCTACCGCAAGGTGTTGAGTGAAGTTCTGGCCATGCTTCCTGAAGTTGAGGTGGTCGGTACCGCCAACAACGGGAAAATTGCCCTGGCCAAGATTGAGCAGCTTAAGCCGGATCTCATGACCCTGGACTTTGAGATGCCGGAGATGGATGGTTTGACGACACTGCGTGAATTGCAGCGCCTCAAGCATGAGGTGGCCGTGGTCATGGTAAGCGCCCACACCAGTGAAGGGGCGGCTATTACCATGAAAGCCCTGGAAGCGGGGGCCTTCGATTTTATCGCCAAGCCCGAGGGAACGTCGCTGGAAAAAAATCGGCAGTCACTGCTGAGTCAGCTGCGTCCGGTTATCAAAACCGTGGCCATGCGGCAACTCCTGCGTCCCGCCCTGGCAGGGGCCGGAAAAGCCGGACCTGCCGCAAGGCCTGCTGCGCCTGTCAGACCTCCGGTTGCCCCGGTGGAAGCAAAGGCGCAAGAGCTGGCAAGAACCGTTGATGCGGTAAGACCCGTCCAGGCACTACCCCCAGGCCGCGTTGCCGTTGTGGCCATAGGCATTTCCACCGGCGGCCCCAATGCCCTGGCTGAGGTGATTCCAAAGCTGCCGCGTAATCTGCGTGTTCCGGTTGTTATTGTGCAGCACATGCCGCCGGTTTTTACCAAGGCCCTGGCGGATTCACTCAACCAGAAAAGCGCGCTCACTGTCGTTGAGGCCCAGGGTGAAGAGCGGCTTGAGCAGGGAAAGGTCTATATCGCACCCGGGGGTAAACAGATGAAGGTGGTGAAAAAGGCGGCAGGGGAATTTCTGCAATTGACCGACGATGCGCCGGAAAATCACTGCAAACCCGCGGCGGATTACCTTTTTCGTTCTGTGTCCGCTGTTTACGGCAACAGGGCGCTCGGGGTGATCATGACCGGCATGGGGGCTGATGGCGTCAAGGGCTTGCAGATGATGAAACAGCAGGGCGCCCAGGTTATTGCCCAGGACGAGGCAAGTTGCGTTGTTTTCGGCATGCCCATGGAGGCGATCAAGGCAGGGGTTGCCGATGGTGTCATTCCCTTAAGTCAGATTTCCGTTGAAATCGTGAGCCGGGTCAAGTAATGAAGATTACGCCGGAAGAGTTGCAGCGGCTTGCCAAATTTGTCCATGATAAAAGCGGGATAGTGCTTGATTCCTCCAAGTCATACCTGGTTGAATCAAGGCTTTTGCCTCTTATCAGGCAGAAGTCCTTTACCTCTTTTGGCGATCTTCATAACCAGGCATTGCGCAATCCCGATCTGGCAAATGAAATTATCGACGCCATCAGTACAAATGAAACCTCTTTTTTCCGGGATCAGAAGCCCTTTGAGTTGCTGAAGTTCAAAATTTTTCCGGATGTGATTGACGCCCTGTCAAGCAAACAGGGAGCTAACCCCAAATCCATTTCTATCTGGAGCGCCGCCTGTTCCACCGGGCAGGAGGCCTATACCATTGCCGTTACACTCCATGAACTGCTCGGCGGTTCGGTTTCCCAGTACCGTATCAAAATTACCGGCACTGATATCTGCGATACGGCAATCGTCCAGTCAAGCCGGGGATGTTATTCCCAGTTTGAGATTGGCCGCGGTTTTCCCCGGAATCTCCTGAACAAGTATTTTGTGCCGGACGGCCTGAACTGGCGGGTAAAGGATGAACTGCGGGCCTTGACCTTTTTTCGAAAAATCAATCTGATGGAACCCTTCGGCGCCATTGGGAAATTTGATATTATCTTCTGTCGCAATGTCGCCATTTACTTCAGCATGCCCAACCGCAAATCGCTTTTTGAACGCCTTGCCGCGCAGCTTAATCCTCATGGCGCCTTGATTATCGGCTCGACGGAATCTCTTTTCGGGGTGACCGACTGTTTTGTCCGTCGTGAATATCATAATTCGGTTTTTTACGCTTTAAAATAGGAAGCAGGAGGATAGGTGAAAAACGAAAAAAGAAGGTATCCTCGGGTTGATTTTGTCATTGAAGCCCTCTTTGAAGCGGAAAGCCGCGCGATCACGGACCTGCACTGTGAAAACATCAGCATGTCCGGCCTTTTTCTGCGCACGGATGCCCCCCTGCCTGTCGGGACCAGGGGCAATCTCAACATTTTGCTGGAGTGCGGCGAAGAGCGGCTGGAGGTGAGGGCGCAGTGCCGGGTCGCAAGGGTGGTCGGCGTTGAAAGCGGCCAACCTTTGGGAATGGGTCTGGAATATATCAGTCTTGATCCGGATAGCTCGCTTGCTCTTTATAATGTGGTACGGTATCAGGGCGGATTTACTACTAACGACCAGGAATAACGCAAATTATGACACAAACAATCAATATAGATGATTTCCTTGCCGAACTGCGGCATGTTGTTGCCGCCAATGACGTTATAAAAGGAACCATCCTTCTGAACCATTTTGATCAGCTTGACGCCAAGGGAGAGAATCAGTTTCTCTCTTTTCTGGGCGGCGCCGACGGAGAAATGGTTATCACCCTGCTGGCCCGGCTGCTGGTCAGCGACAAGCAGTTCGCCATCCCGAAGGCCGTTATCCGCAATCTCCTGCTGGCCCGGGTCATGAAAAGTCCCAAAGAGCTGCTGGGGTTGCTGACCAACGAGCAGATCCGTCAGAAACAGGTTTTTGTTGAGCTGGCCGGTGAAATCCAGCTGGATGAAGCAATCCCCGTCCTGGAACAGATTCTCGGCTCCACCACGGATGATCTGGCCCTGATGAAGGCCTGCCTGATTGCCCTGGGCAATATAGGCATGCCTGATCCGATTAACACCTTGAGTGATTTTCTTTATTCCGGACACCGGGAGCTGGTTATTGCCGCCATTAACGCCCTGTCAAATATTGATACGCCCGTGTCGGTCAGAAGGCTTGTTGAGCGCATGGGAACGGACAGTGATCTGGATATCATCATCATCGATGCCCTGGCCAATCTGCAGGATGCCCTGGCCCTGGATCAGCTGAATAAGGAGCTCAATTCACAGCATGCCTATATCAGAAATCATGTCAAGAGCAGGCTGGCCAAGATCGGCGCGAAAGCCATTCCCACGCTGGTCGGGAATCTGGGCAGCAAGGATATCGATCTGCTGGTCCATTCTCTCAACGTGCTGGGCTATATCGGCGATCTGAGCGCGGTGCGGGCGATACGCAAGCTGCTGCATGAGGAGCCGGCTGACGCCAACGTCCGTTTTGCCGCCTATGAGTCATTGGGCATGATGCCTCTGGCCAAGGGCGCTTATGTGCTGGCGGAAGGACTTTCCGATCCGGTTGATCAGGTCCGTATCGCCGCGGCCAGGGCCATTGAGTGGAACTGTGATGACATTCTGGTTGCCGGGGTGCGGAATCTGGTGGTACAGGGCGGTAAGGAGGCCGAGCACGTGGTCGAGGCGTTTTTGAATTCCGAATCCCACAAGATTGTTTTCAGCGTCATTGATCTTGAGATATTTCAAAAACTGGCAGTGACTTTTCTCAACAAAAAGGCCCACCCGGACCTGAAAAAACGTTATGAGGATCTTTTCAGGGAAAAGGGATATTCTGAACTGGCCGATAAGCTGTTGAAAAAGAAAATCGGCAAGGAGGAGGAGAAACTGCTCGTTTTCGCGGTTGATGACTCGAGAATGATCCTCTCCATTTACAAGAACACCCTGTTCCAGCTTGGCATGGATTCGCAGCTCTTTGAATTTCCGGCGATCGCCATTGAAAAGGCCACGGTGACCAAACCCGATGTTCTGCTGACTGATCTGAATATGCCTGAAATTACCGGCATTGAGCTGACGCGCCAAATGCGGGCTCTTTATTCACCCCAGGAGCTTCCCATTGTCATGGTGACAACCCAGAGCGACAGCCCGGATCACAAGGAAGCCTATGAGGTCGGAGTCAATATGATTCTGGCAAAACCCTTTACGGCGGATCAGCTGCAGGCGGCAATCGGCGAGGTGCTGGGGAAAAAATGATGGTCAGGGAGCCGGTACCGATGTTATGTCCAACTCCCTTCCGCGTACCTTATTCAGTCTCCTGTTTTGAGCAGTTCCTCAATATCCAGAATGGATACCAGTTCACGCTCCATCTTGTAGATCCCTTCAAAGAAAATACCGGTAACCCCGCTGATATTTGAGGGGGGAGGGGTGATATTCTTCTCGTCGGCCCAGATAACATCCCGCACTCTGTCAACAAGAATGCCAATGTTTTCCGTGCCTTTGCGGACAACGACAATTTCCATATTCCCATCGTCCTCGATCGGCTCCAAGGAGAATTTTTTTCGCAGATCAATGACCGTGGCAATTTCGCCCCGCAGATTAATCACTCCCCTGACGTAATCAGGGGCAAGATGGACTTTGGTGATCTGGGTGTTTTTGATGATTTCCCGGACCCAGGCGGTGTCAAGTCCGCACGGCATTTCTCCAACCTGGAATATCGCCAGTTCCTTTATGCTTTGGGTTGATTTTCCCACAGTCTGTTGCATATCTCGTTTCCTCGGGTTCACTCAGTGCGCTCCGCTCCGCGCGATTATCCATGGAGATGGAGTCTATTTTCTTTTCAGATAATAATCGATTTTTGAAATGATTTGTTCCCTGTCCAGTTTAATCAGATATTCATCAACGCCTGCCTCGCGTCCCCGTTCTTCCGCCGCTTCTCCCGCCACCGAGGTGACGGCGATGACGGGGAGTTCCGTCCAGCGCATGTCATGTCTGATCTGTCTGGTCAGTTCCAAACCATCCATGTTCGGCATTTCAATGTCGGTCAACACCAGATGAATTTTTTCCTCGGCCAGGACCTTCAGTGCCTCAAGCCCGTCTTCTGCGGTGAAGGTTGTGTACCCTGATTCGCTGACGAAATTTTGGATCTGGTTCATGAAAAATTTGGAATCTTCGACGATAAGGACATTCAAGCCACCCTCACCACCTTCTTCAGTCTTGTTCTTGATAAGTCCCCATTCGGGCATAATGCAGGTTACGACCCCATACAGATCAACCAGCAGGGTTATTTTGTCAAAGATGATCATTGAGCCGAGAATGCCCGGCTGTTTATGGGTGACATCATCTATCTTGATCTGGGCATCGAGGATATCCACGATCTCGCTGACCATGATGCCCACCTCGCGGCCCGCCATGGGAAAAACGATGACGTAGCATGATTCGGCTGCCTGGTCGCGCATGCCGACATTGGCCACTTCCTCAACGCCAAAAAGCGCCAGGCTCCCGCCCCGGTACTGGATGTTTCTACGTCCGGCGGTTACGGATATTTCCCCATTTTTGATCCTCTCTATTCTGGAGATAAGACCTAAGGGGATGGCCATCTGTTCATCCGGCCCATTCATGACAATAAGAAGGGATTGTGAATCCTCCATTCCCGCCTTTTCCTCTTTCATCAGCTGGATCTGCGCCTTGACCCTTTCGGAAACCATGTTCAGCTTCATCTGGGCGCTGATGCCAACCACGTCAAGGATCAGAGCAACACGTCCGTCACCCTGGATGGTGGCTCCCGCGTAACATTTGCAGTTACGGAGATGCGAACCCAGAGGTTTGACCACGATTTCCTCGGAATCAAGGAGCTGGTCGACAATCAAGCCATAGTGAAAATCCCCGGAGGAAAGAACAAGAATATTGTAAGCGCTCATCGGGTTGGTGCGGCGGTCCTCGGCGCTCCGTTTGTCGACGAATTCTTCCTGCTGCTCGGTCTGGGATTCATTTTCAGGTGACGGAAAACGATTTTTTCCGCTGCCGCGCGGATCGGATATGTTGAGCCGGCGATCCCTTTTGCTTTCCTGGGTATGCGGGTCAACAAACGAGTAGCTGCTGAAGCCCAGGGCGTTACGCAGATGGATGAGGGGGAGAAGCTCGCCGCGCAAACGGATAACCAGGGCATCCCCGATTTTTTCAATTCTTTCCTTTACCTGGTTTGCCGGCACACGGACAAGTTCAACAAGGTTGACCTGGGGAATGGCAAAGCGCTCCTGCTGGCAGGTGACGATAAGGCTGGGGATAATAGCCAGGGTCAGAGGCAGCTTGATTGAGATGGTGGTGCCGGTGCCGATGGAGCTGTCGATGTCGATCACTCCGCCCAGTCTGGAGAGGTTTGTGTTGACCACGTCCATGCCGACGCCGCGTCCCGATACATCCGTCACCTCCTTGGCGGTGGAAAGTCCCGGGGTAAAGATGAGTTTGTTTAATTCTTTCTGGGACATGGATTCCAGCTGGGCCCTGTCGTGCAGCCCCATTTCCAGAACCTTGGCCTTGAGTTTTTCGGTGTTGATGCCGGCGCCGTCGTCCTCTATCTCAATAATGACCTGCCCGCCTTCGTGGAAGGCGGACAAGCGCAGAAGACCGATCTCCGGTTTATTGCTCTTGATGCGCACCGCCGGTAATTCAATACCGTGATCAACCGAATTCCTGACAAGATGGGTCAGTGGGTCGCCGATGGCCTCAATAATGGTTTTGTCCAGTTCAACCTCTTCCCCTTCAATAATAAGGTTGATCTCCTTGGCCAGATCCTTGGAAAGATCACGGACAACTCGTTTGAATTTAT
This sequence comes from Deltaproteobacteria bacterium, assembly GCA_016219175.1. GTDB lineage: Bacteria > Desulfobacterota > Desulfobulbia > Desulfobulbales > SURF-16 > SURF-16. The sequence goes on from JACRCD010000002.1 coordinate 55,584, forward strand.
TGAAAATATTGCCGACAGGCTGCATTCTGGTCGACATGATCGCCTCCTGCAGTTCGGAGGTCACCAGATCAAGCCGCTGGGAAACGGTGTCAACACCCTGCTGGTTGCGGGAGGCGACTGCCTGCACGAGCTGATTCCTGGTCAACACCAGCTCTCCCGCCAAGGTCATCAGGTTGTCCAGGATTTTGACGCTGACCCGCAGGTTTGTTTCCGCCTTGATCTGGGGCGGTTCTTTCGCTGCTGGCCCGGCCTTTGCCGCGGCTGAGGTGTCGGGGGCGGCATCCTGGGCTGTTTCCTGGAGGGTGGAAGCCGGGGCTGTCATAACCGGGGCTGGCTGGACTTCGGTTTTCGGTTGCTGGGGAGCCGCCGTTTTGGTTGGAGCCGGCTTTGCCGCTGGTTTGGGTTTTTCCGGCTCTTTGGCCGGCATGGTTTGTGCCTGGGCCTCCGGTTTTGCAGGGGCAGGGGCTTCTGTTTTCACGGGATGAATTTTCGACGAATCAAGTCCGAGAAACCCGGTCAGGAGATCGATCTCCATGATGGTGGCAAAAAGGGCAAAAAAAGGAATCCTCATGGCCCCGATATCAGTATTAAGGTCGCCGACCGAGGAAATATCCACCTTGCTGTCAACCATCTGTCCGGTTTGCTGCAGTTCCCTGATGACGGCAAGAGGCGTTTTGCCGTGCTGTTCAATGTCTGAGATCAGGTCGTATTCCAGGACAAAGAGGTTGTTTCCGCCTTTCATGGTGGAATTTAACTCAAATTCGGTGAGTTGGAAGAGATCGGCATTGCCTGGTATGCCAAGCGAAATTCTGTTTTCCAGGGTTGGCTTTTCCTCCTCGGCCAGATTGGAGGATACGGCTTTCTGCAGGGCGGTAATGTGCGCGGCTATATCCACTTCATTGCTGGTGGAGGCATTGTTGATCATGGTGCCGAGAAGATCGGTGGCGTCAAGAAGGGTGCTGACGATCGCCGGAGTCGGCACAAGCTCCGCGTTTCTGATGAGATTCATCAGGTTCTCCGAGGCATGCGCCAATTCCTTCACCTTATCAAGACCAAGAAATCCCGCCCCGCCCTTCAGCGAATGCACGGCGCGGAAAACTTTGTTGACCAGATCCGAGTCAATATTGGCGCCCGCCTCTTCTATGGCCAGCAGATCGGCTTCAATCCCATCCAGGTGCTCTTTGGATTCCTCAACAAAAGCCAACAGGGTTTCATCATCATCAATCAAGGGCATATCATATTTCTCCTCAGCAGCTTTACCGGTACCGTTTATTAGCTGATTTTAAAATGATTATCCAGCCGCATCACTTTGAAAAGCTGGCGGAGATCCTCGGTCAGATTAATCAGTTCAATCTCGCCTCCGCCGTTATTGGCAAGGCTGTTGCGGATGGAGATAAGCAAGCCGATGCCGGAGGAGTCAATCATCTCGGTGCCGGAAAGATCAATGATAATCTTTTTTTCCCCGCTGTTGATGATTTCGAGAAATTCCTGCTTCAGACCGGCGCATTGCGAGGCAACGATATCAATTCCAGGCTTCATGGTGACAACGCCGTTTTTTCTTTCGATAAGGCTCATAGTTCAATCCTTTTTGTTTTTATTATGGCTCGTAAATAACCATCATAATACATTATATGATTTTTTTTGTTAAATAAAGCGTATTGCCGGAATCATTAAATCTTATTTCAAAACCGAAATGGGCCATGGATTTCAGACCGCGGCCGGAAGAGGAGTCGGTTGAGACGGGGCCTTTCATGATCTGTTCTCTCCAGTCAAAACCTTTTCCCTGGTCGGTAACGGTTATGGAGACAACATTCTGATCAACGCCTATGGTGCAGCTGACTTTTAAGGCGCTGTTCTTCTTGTTGCCATGGATGACGGCGTTATTCAAGGCCTCCCTCAGGATGTAGATCAACTCGAACTGACGGCAATGAATCTCTCGGGAGCTGAAAAAAAATTTTATGGACTCAACGGCCTTGTCAACATTGTCCAGGGTCGAGGAAAAGGTGCAGGAGATGGCGCTGTCCTCTTCCCTGACAATAAAATCCTGCATGTTTATACCTCAATGGCCATGATGACGATATCATCATCCGGTTCACTTTTATAGTAACAGACCATTTCGTTTAATTTGGTCGCGGCATCGTGGATCGGAATGTTTCTCATCTCCTCGACAAAGGGCAGCAGTTCCTTGGTCAACGCCGTCCATACCTGGCGTGACTGAGCCCGTTCAAGCAGCCCGTCCGAATAGATATAGAAACGGTCTCCCGGCGCCACCTTCATTTCACATGTCTCAAAATACGCGTCACTGAGGATGCCGACGGGGGTGCCTCGGGCCGAGATAAATTCAGCCGGTTTGTTGACCGGTACGTAGACAACAGGAGGATGTCCCGCATTGACCAGGGACATCATCAATGTCTGCCGGTTCAGGCGGGCAAAGACAGCGGTCAGGTATTTCGCCTCAGGCAGAATATCAATGAGTACGCTGTTCATCATTTTCATGCTGTCGGAGGGGCTGTAGATCAGCGATGAGTTCTGCTGGAGGAGGGCTTTCACCGCGGCGGTAATAAAACTCGTGCCGATGTCATGACCCGAGACGTCGGCCACCATGTAAACGGAGATATTTTCAGCAACCTGCAGGACATCGTAAAAATCTCCCCCCGCCTCAAACAGTGAGGAATAATAGATGCCGAATTTTGCCTGGGGCAGATCGGATGGATTGACCAGCATGGCAGCCTGGGCGTCATGGATCTGTTTGAGTTTCTCCGTCTGTCTTTGCACCAGGGCCTTGGTGGCCAGGCTTAATTTCAGATGCAGCCTGACGCGGGCTATTACCTCCGTGGTGTTGAAGGGTTTGACGATGTAATCCACCGCGCCGAGTTCAAAACCCTTGACCTTGGAGGAAACATCATCGTTGCCCGTGAGAAAGATGACCGGAATGGAATTGGTCTTCGGGTTTCTCTGCATCTTTTCCAGCACCTCAAAGCCGCTCTCCTTGGGCATGATGATATCCATCAGGACCAGGTCCGGCAGGTGGGTGGCCACAAGTTGCCTGGCATCCAGGCCGTTACTCGCGGAGATGACGCTGTATCCCTCTCGCTGCAGTGAAATCTGCAAAAGTTTCAGATTGATGGGAGTGTCGTCAACAATGAGGATGGTAATTTCTTGTTTGCTTTCCATTGCCCGGCTGGAATGAGAGTGAATGATGAACCCGCTGTCTGCGATAAAAAATATTATTTTCTTTTCGGCGGGGAAAAGTCAATTTTTTTATTCTTGCGGGAGAAGCGAACAGGCGGAAGGCAAGAGGGAAAAAGGCAAAAGGCGGGAGATGAGGCGGGCTCGCTACAGCTCCCGCAGCAGGGAGGGCAGGCGCGGTTGCATGCCGCCCCAGGCGGTTAAGCGGGCCAGGCGGGAATATTCACTGATCAGGACGAGGTTGATGTCAAGGCGGTCAGCCGGCATGAGGTTTTCCAGCCGGTCAGGCCATTCAATGACAGTCAGCCCCTGGCCATACATGTAGTCTTCAAAGCCGAGTTCCTCTACTTCTTCCATGGAGCCGAGACGATAGAGGTCCATATGGTACATGGGCATGCGTCCGGGATACTCGTGCAGGAGGCTGAAGGTGGGGCTGGTGATGTAACAGCCGGCGGGGACGGCAAGTCCCTGTCCGATCGCCTGGGTGAGGGTGGTTTTGCCGGCGCCAAGATCACCCGACAGGGTGAAAATGTCGCCGGGACGGGCAAATAGACCCAGGTGACGGCCAAGATGGACGGTATCTTCCAGCCGGTCGAGGGCAAGTTTGATGGCAGGGTTCATCAGCGGAAACGATAAAGAATTTATTTCGTCCTCTTATGGCAGAAGAGGCAGCGGTATTTGGGGGGATGGTCCGGGGGAAGGGGGGCTTCACCATCAGGATTGTGGCAGCTTTCACAAAATTTTTCCGCCTCCTTTTTTTCCATGGTAAAAAAGCGTTCATGCTTTTCGTCATGGGGAATAAATGCGGTCGTTTCCGGGGGGGCATTCCACAGGAACAGGAATACCCCTCCGCAGACAAGAAGGAAGATCAGGTTGAGCAGGATTGTTTTTTTGGTTTTATTGTTCATCGCCATTTTGTCCTCTCATGACTGGATTCATGTTTTATTCGCCCATCTCAAGGGCATTGAACCGGATGATTTTCATTCTCAGGGCACCGACCAGGGATTCCAGGATCAAGCCGGCCAAATGGTTGTTTATTCCGCAGATGTCAAGCAGGCGGCTGTGACGCCGGTGTTTTTTAAGCAGCCGCAGGAATTTCAAGTCGTTGAGGGCCGGATCAATAATTGTCCGGGCCACCGTTTCACCGGAGAAAACAGCGGGATAAATTCCCTCGCCGGTCAGCCCGGAAGCCAGCCCCGCGGCGTCGCCGGCCAGAAATCTGTTGCCGAAGCGATACCCCCGGTAATCAAAATTGATGGTGGCTGCCTGGGCTTGCAATCCCTTTCTCTTCATACCATGTTTGCTCATCCACAGGTGTAATTTTTCTTTGAGTTTTCCGGGCGGCATGTCGGCGCGCTTGGCGTAAATCCCGACTGATGCCCAATTCCCGTGGGGGAAGATCCAGGCATAGCCGGTGGCGAATTGTTTGGGGTCAAGATGCCAGATCATCTCAGCAAAATTGCCGGGAACCTGATACTGAATACCGGCGCCCATAAGGGTTGTGGGAATTTTCAGAAAGCGGCGCACCAGGGAGTTGCTGCCGTCGGCTCCCACCAGAAAGTCATAGGTGAAACGGGAGGAGGTTGTGTAGACCTCTTTTTCCGTAACCGCTCTGACCTGGGTGTTAGTGATGATGGTTGCTCCAGCCTGGCTGGCTTTTTCCGCCATCCACCGGCCGAGGTTTTCCCGATTGACCGTGGAGATGATGGGATTTTCCGAAGAGATGACGGTTTTCTGGAGGGCGGAGCGGATGTGCTGCCTGGTAAACGACTTTTCGATCAGTTCAGCCGGCAGATGGCGGGCAAGACCCGACCAGGTGACCCCCCCGGCGCAGACTTTTCTGCCGATCCGGCTGCTGCGTTCGAGCACAAGGGCGTCAACGCCATTTTCAGCAAGCAGGGCCGCGCAGGCAAGACCTGCCGGGCCACCGCCAATGATGATGGTATGGAAATGATTTCGTGATTTCATAATGAAGAAATAAAAAGAATGTAACGGTAAACTAGCCGAGTCGCAAAGGTTTTATTTTGTCCGACTTTATGGTAATGTCACCTGCGCTTTGATATTTATTTTTTTTATAACAGTTTAATTTGACAGGGTTTTCATTATTTTTACATAGCATTCCGGCACTGCCGGTTCAGGAGTTATGATTATGACAAGTTCATTACGCATGGATAAAACGAAACAGAAAAAACCTCTCATTGTTTTTCTTATTCCCCTTATTCTTCTTGCCGGACTCGGCATAGCCCTGTTTTTGCTTCTGGAGTGGGAAAAGCCCCGGATTGAGGTGGCCGGGAAGCTCGACCTGATCGGAACACAACGCCAGATCGATTTTGTCGTCAGCGACGGGAAAAGCGGTATACGTCATGTGGCTGTCGTGGTCAGACAGGGAGGGGAAGAGAAAAAACTCCATGAGCAGACTTTTGAGAGGCAGGGCTATTTCCGCGGGGCAGGCCAGCACCGGATTGAGGGTCATGTGAGTATTGACGCCAATAGTCTTGGGATAAAAGAGGGGGCGGCTGAGCTTGTTTTTACGGCCTGGGATTTTTCTTACTGGAACCTGCTGCGCGGTAACGTGGTTGAGCTTGTTTTTCCGGTTACCCTGGATACCCAGCCTCCCAAGCTGACCAGCATGGATTCCTCCCTCTATATCAGTTCCGGCGGCGCAGGCCTTGTCACTTATAAAATAAGCGAAACCGCGGTGAAACACGGGGCCATAACCAACGGTTTTTTTCATCCGGGTTTTCTTATCCCGGGCAACAAGGACCTTTATGGCGCTATGGTCGCTTTTCCTTATGACGCCCAGGAGATCAAGGAAGCATATGTTATCGCCGAGGATGCGGCCGGCAATGTCGGCAAGACACCTTTTACCATGATTTTTAAAAAGGTGAACTTCAAGCAGGACAAAATAACCATCCCGGAGACCTTCCTTGATGTCAAAATACCTGAATTTTCCCAGTATTATCCGGAGATGAGCGGCAGCCAGCTTGATAAGTATCTTTATGTGAACAGTAAGGTCAGAAATGAAAATAACCAGAAAATCATGGAGATATGCAGCAGCTCAACGCCGGAGCAACTCTGGCGGGGCCGTTTCGGACGGATGCCCGGCAGCCCCAGGGCCGGTTACGCCGACCACCGCACCTATTTTTATAATGAACAAGAGGTGGACAAGCAGGTTCATCTGGGCATCGATATCGCCTCCACCGAACGGGACAAGGTCGGAGCGGCCAACCGGGGGAAGGTTGTTTTTGCCGATTATCTCGGCATCTATGGCAATATGGTTATTCTTGATCACGGCCTGGGTCTGTTCAGCCTTTACTCGCACCTGAGCGCCATTGAGGCGGCAAAGGGTGATCTGCTGGAAAAGGGAGCGGTGCTGGGTATCACCGGCACCACCGGCATGGCGGGAGGCGACCATCTGCATTTCAGCATGCTGGTCAACGGCATTCTTGTCAACCCGATTGAGTGGTGGGACGACAGTTGGGTGGAGTTGCATATCCTCAACTTTCTGAAACCGGCCAAGGATCAAACTCCGGTTGATAGCGTCAATGTCAAAAATTAAAATTCTCCCTGAAAATCTGGCCAACCAGATCGCCGCTGGCGAGGTTGTCGAAAGACCGGCCTCCGTGGTCAAGGAGCTTGTCGAGAACAGCATTGATGCCGGGGCAGGGCGGATAACCGTCCAGATAGAAGGAGGGGGAAGCCGGCTGATCCGGGTTATTGATGATGGCGAGGGCATGGACCAGGATGACATGCTTCTCTCCCTTGAGCGGCACGCCACCAGCAAACTGCAAAGTTCCGAGCAGATGTCCCGTATTCTCACCCTTGGTTTTCGGGGGGAAGCATTGCCGAGCATTGCTTCGGTTTCCCGGTTGACCATTACCTCAAGGGTTGGAGGGGCAACCCTGGGCAGCCGGGCCGAGATCCGCTTCGGCGAACTGCGCAAGGTTCATGAGATGGGGTGCGGCCAGGGCACGGTGATGGAGATCCGTGATCTGTTCGGCAACGTCCCGGCCCGCAAAAAATTTTTGAAAAGCGTGCGAACGGAACTGGCCCATGTTGACGGGATTATTGTCAACAGTGCACTGGCCTTTCCGCAACTGGGACTGACCTATGCGGTGGATGGCCGGACTATCTGGTCGTTTGCCGCGGGTGTTGATACGCTTGCCGCCCGGGTACATCAGATAACGGGTCATCAGTCCGCTCTGATTGAGGTTGGCGGTCAAGAACACCATGAGGTGTCGGTCACCGGCTTTCTTTTGCCCCCTGACGCATCTTGTGGGCCCTCCGCCAGACTGCGGATTTTCGTCAACAGGCGGGCAGTGCGTGACCGTATGGTCACCCACGCCGTGGCGGAAGGACTCCATGGTTTTCTGATGAAAGGTTGCGGTCCGTCGGGAGCCCTTTTTCTCGAACTTGATCCGGAGATGATAGACGTGAATGTTCACCCCACCAAGCAGGAAATCCGCTTCCGTCAGTCAGCCGAGATTCATCAGCTGATCGTCGCGGCTGTCCGGGCGGCCATGCAGCGCTATCAGAAAGATATTCAATACGCGGTGTTCGGCGCCCCTGCCCGGGAAGGTCATTCTTCGCAATCCGCCCAGGGGGAAGCCTTGGCCTTTCCTGCCGGGGAGGCATGGCAGGTCAATGAGCCCCCTCCCTCTGCCGCGTACATGGAAAAGCCCAAAATCCCCTCTCTCAGGGAGCATGGCAATGACGCGGGAGTCAAGACGTATCAAGACGAAAGGGTGATACCCCTTTCCAGGGAAGAGCATTACGAACCCCGGCCTGCCGGGGGGCTGGAAAAAGTTCCTTTTCTGCCGGACTTTTCCGGCAAGAAGAGGGGGGGCGGCTTCCAATATATCGGTCAGTTCAGAAACTCCTATCTGCTCTGTGAAAGCGAGGAAGGAATCGCCGTGATCGACCAGCACGCCGCCCACGAAAGGCTCCTCTTTGAGCGCCTGAAGAAACAGTATATGGAACTGGCGGTGCCTGCCCAACCCCTGCTTTTTCCTGAAATGATCGAGTGCACCCCGGAGCAGATCGATGTGTTGGCAAAGCATGGCGACGAGTTTGCAAGGATCGGGGTAATCATCCAGGAATTCGGCGGGGAAAGCTATGTCATCAAGGCGGTACCGGCAATCCTCAGCCAGGTTGGGCCCCGGGAAGTCGTTCAAGGAATTTTTGATCATTTCCTGAGCAATGACAGCAAGGGAAAAGGGGCGGCCATGCGCATGGATGATATGCTCTCCGTCATGGCCTGCAAGGCGGCGGTGAAGGCCCATGACATACTGGGTCCCGAGGAAGGCCAGGCGCTTCTCGAAAAAATGGCGGCGGCTGACATCTTTTCCCATTGTCCCCACGGCCGGCCCGTGGTGAAAATTTTCACTGACTCCGAGATAAAAAAATGGTTTTTCAGGTAGGACGCAAGCTATAATTAGTCCCAAATAAGGTTTAAACCCCCGCCTTTAGGCGGGTAGATTTATCACTCACAATGAATGGTGTATAATGGCTCCCAACAAGGGGGTTCTTATGGAATATAGGTATGGGAGTCATACAGTTTTCAATATTGAA
>JACRCD010000029.1 GCA_016219175.1 Deltaproteobacteria bacterium
CGACAAAGCCCGGATGGCTAAGTAACAAAATTCGATATACAAGGCGTAGTGTATTTTTGAGAGCGAGGCAATACAGGTGGTATGCCGAACGAACAAAAATGCGCTACAACGCAGTAGATCGGATTTTTTACGACGCCATCAGGTCTGATTGGAAAAAAAAATGACAACCGTGCGCAAGATCAGCAAGGTCTGGAAGAGCAAACCGACCATCGAAGGGGCCGGGGTCCGTCTGAAACGGGCCTTCGGCTACAATCAGGTCCCCCTGTTCGACCCTTTTCTCATGCTCGACGATTTTCATTCCACCTACCCGCCGGACTATCTCAAAGGGTTTCCCTGGCACCCCCATCGGGGCATCGAGACCATCACCTATGTCCTGAACGGCCGGGTGGAACACGGCGACAGCATGGGCAACAAGGGGGTCATCGAGTCGGGGGACGTGCAGTGGATGACCGCCGGCAGCGGCATCATCCATCAGGAGATGCCGCGAGGCGACAATGACGGGCTCCTCTGGGGCTTCCAGTTCTGGGCGAACCTCCCCGCCCCCCGCAAGATGATGGCGCCCCGCTACCGCGGCATCACGGCCGGCGAGATCCCGGAGGTGAGCCTGCCGGGGAACATCCGGGCCAGGGTCATCTGCGGCGAGCTGGCCGGGGTGAAGGGGCCGGTGCAGGACGTGGTCATCAATCCCGAGTATCTGGATTTGACCGTGCCGCCGGAAACGACCTTCACACACCCGGTCAGGCGCGGGCACAAGGCCTTCGCCTACGTGGTGGACGGGGAAGGCTATTTCGACCCGGAACGGAACGCTTACGCCCACGAGGCGGTGGGCAGCAACTACTTCGATTTGCAGCGGCAATGCACCTGCAACGCCGAGAATCTCGTACTTTTTGGTGACGGCGAGGCGGTATCCATCACCACCCGGGAGCGGCCGGTTCGTTTTCTTCTGGTCTCCGGACAGCCGATCGGCGAACCAATCGCCTGGTACGGCCCCATTGTCATGAATACCCAGGAGGAGCTGCGGATTGCCTTCGAGGAATACGAGAAAGGCACATTCATCAAACATAAATAGCATCTTCCCGCCCGTCAGTCGCGGCTAGAGCGGCCTGATCGGCAATTTTATCATGGACAAGTGCTCCATTTACCGGAGCGCTTTCTTAACTTTATGTAAAAAAACTATGGAGGTAAAAATGGCAAATCCTTTCGTGCATATCGAACTGGAGACAAACGACTTGGCCCGGGCCAAGGATTTCTACCAGAAGCTGTTTGACTGGAAACTGGAAGAGGTGCCGGGCATGGACTACACCATGATCAACGTGGGAGAGGGAACCGGCGGCGGCATGATGAAAAACCCCGTGCCGGACGCCCCTTCCCATTGGCTGGCCTACGTCCAGGTTGACGATGTGGCCGCCGCGACCAGTAAGGCGAAGAGTCTCGGCGCCACTGTCTGCAAGGAACCAACCGAGATCCCGGGCTATGGCTGGTTCAGCGTGATCACGGACCCGACCGGCGCGGCCCTGGCCTTCTGGCAGGGAAAGGCCTGCAAGTAAAAAGTGTTCCGCCAGAATGCGCTGCATCCTGAGCGGTTTAGAAAAAAAGTGATGAATCAGGAGAAAATCGCGATGAAGAAAAAATTAGCAGTGTTAACCGTGGGGGCGGCCATTTGTCTCTTTACGGCCCAGGCGGCAACCGCTGCACCCGTCACAGTCGGACCGGTCACCACGGCCTACGGTCTTTTTGATATGGGAGCCAGCAGCTATGACGCACTGACCTCCACGACGACAATCCTCTTGGATGTCAGCGCCTTTGTGGCGCAGTTCCCGTCGGCAAACCCAACCCCAACCCCCTTTCTTGACAGAAAATTTGATACCATTTCATTTGCACTCCTCGCCGGACCGAATGAGCGCATAACCAAAGTCAGCTATTCGGAGAGTCTGCAAACCGTTGTCACCCAGGACCCCGCCGGCTTCAGCTATACCGCATCCACAGGGTCCGCCGTGGTGAATAATGTCAGCTATGGCCTGGGATCTTTTTACCAGTTGACCCCAACAGGTGGGACCTCTTTTTCCCTGGGAACCAGCTTCGATATTCCCGGCCTGGAGAACGATGTGGATGTCAGCATCACCAATGACATCCTGGCCTTCGCCTTTGGTGACCTTTCTTCCGCCACGGTCATGAAAACCTATGCCGCGGTGGAAGTAACATCCGCCCCCGTTCCCGTGCCCGCCGCCCTGTGGCTCTTCGGCAGCGCCGTTGCCGGGCTTGCCGCCATGAGGCGCAAACGCCGGGAAGCATGAGGTAGACCTCTCCGCATTTTGCCATAAAAAAAACCGCCTCGCAGGGCGGTTTTTTTTATGTCGCTTCTTTAATACACCCCCTAAGGCTGAAACAGTTTTACGCGCTGCTCCGTTTATCGCCCATCAAGAAGCAGAACCTTGTCAACATGCACCGGAGCCTCAATGACCCCCTGCTCCAGCATGATCCTTTCCGTCTGTTGCCAGGCGGCGACATCGATCTGTCCGAACCGGCCGTTTTCCGGCAGCATCAATTCCCGGGTGGCGGCGAGCTGTTTGGCGATGATCTCTTGCGGCGTGTTCTGATCATAGGCGTGCACCAGGGCAATGGTCTTTTCCGTATTGGCCGGGGCCAGGGCCTCCTGCCAGGCGGTCAGCAAGGCGCTGCGGAAGCTTTGCACCAGGTCGGGATGCTCTTCGACCATCTTTCTGGTGGTGATGAGCGAATTAGCGACAAAACGCACATCCAGGAGATCAGGCACGAAAAAGGAGGTTTTCTCCCCTGCCCGGGCCATTTTTTCGCCGATGACAATGCCCTCGGCATTGCGGTAGATGGGCCACAGGTCAACCTCCCCGCTGTAAAAGGGGGTGTAGTCGTAGCGCACGCTGAAGAGGTTGACTTCGCTTGGGGGAATGCTGTATTTGGCCAGCAGGCTGCGCATGATGGTTTCATCATTGCCGCCGTAGGTGATGCCCACGGTTTTTCCGCGCAGGTCATCGGGGCCGGCGTAATCGGCGTTGCCGCCGCGATAAATCCACTGCAGGGGATTGCCTTGGAAAAGCTGGGCAATGACCACAATGGGCGCACCCTTGGCCAGGGCGCGGATGACCTGGTCCGCCGAGGCGACCCCGAACTGGGCCCTCCCCAGTTCCACTTCCCGGATGGCATCGCGCTCCGGCCCCCCGGGCTTAACGGCCACCTTGAGGTTGTGGGCGGTGAACACGCCGTGCTCCAGTCCGTAAAGGTCACCGGCCGTATTGATGTTGTACAGCCACTTGAGCCGGTAAACCACTTCTTCCCCCGGCTCCGGGCTTTGCCGCTCACAGCCGCTCAGCAGGGCGCCAAGGCAAATCAGACATAAAAGGAATATGGACCGGACCGCTGCGGCATTCATTAATTCATCCTTGGCTCGACTCCCATATTTTTCTGAATGACCAGGCCGAGCAGTTCAAGCGAGACCAGGTAGAGCGAATTGAAAACGCCGATCAGGAAGAGGGCCGCCAGCACCTTGGCCATATCGCTCTGGTAGAGGGCGATGCGCAGGCTGTAGCCGATGCCGCTGTCGGCGCCGATGAACTCGGCGACAATGGTGCCGACCATGGCCAGGGTGGCGCTGCCGGTAACCACGGTCATCAGCTTGTGGATGTTTTCAAAGGCGCGGATCTTCACCTCAAGCTGCCAGCGCATCCGGCCTGTCACAACATAGAAATGCTCGATACTGGCCACCGGTTCGGTCAGAATGCCGATGAAGGAAAGGAGCAGGGGAAAATAGCAGATGATGGCGGCGATCAGCAGCCGGCTCGGCAGCCCGTCCCCCAGGAGAATGAAAATAATCGGCGCCACCGCCACGATAGGATAGGCTTGCAGATTGTAGGCCGCTGTTTTGATCATGGCGCCGACCAGGTTGTCGCCCCTGCCGGCGATGGCCACCACGGTGGCGAGGGCGATGGCCAGCAGGTGGCCGATGACGGCCACGCCAAGGGTATCGAGCACCGCCCGGAGATAGCGGCCAAAGACATCGGCCGCGGTATTTTCAATATCAGTGAAGCCCGGAATCACATAGTCGGACAGGGAGAAGCAGTACTTGATTGCCAAGAGCAGACCCAGGCCGAGAAAATAGATGATCAGGAACTGGGAAATCCGTTTAGGCAGCATGGACGATCTCCAGCATGGTCCGCTCCAGGACGGCTCTGTCCATGGCTGTATCCCCATGCTGATCCCGGCCGGCAACCTCGATGATCTGCGGCGACTTCAGGACATCGCGCAGCACGAGAATGCGGGCGCAGAAGGTGGAGACCTCCGCCACGCTGTGGGAGATATAGAGGAAATATTTGTCCGGAAACATCTTTTTGATGGTGGCAATGATCTGTTTCCGGGTGGCCTCATCCACATTGGCCAGGCTTTCATCCATGATGAGCAGGTCGAAGTCCTGCAGCAGGTAGCGGGTGAGGTTGGCCCGGTTTTTCTGGCCCAGGGAGAGCTGGGAGAAACGGGAGTCAAGGCAGGAGTTGAGATCAAAGGCCGTGATCAGTTCCCGCAACAGGGGCAGTTGTGATGCGGGTGTTACCTTGGCCAGATGATCGCCGACGCTGGACCAGCCTGGCAGCCGCTCGGTATTGCAGGAATAGAGCATGACAGCGTTATCAGGACGCGTAATCTCGCCCGCAAAGCCGATGATCTCGCCGGCGATAATCCTGGCCAGGGTGCTCTTGCCCACGCCCGACGGGCCGAAGAGCCCATGGAAACCGGGATCGGCCAGACGGCAGTTGAGCTGGTTAAAAACCAGCGCCTCGCCGTGCGGATAGCGATAGGTTATGTTCCGGCATTGCAGCAGCATGTGGTAACTACCTTCCCTGTTTACGCTTTTTTGCTTGTCAATTATACAACCGTACCAACAAAGCAGAAAAAAACGAAGATGTCAAAGGTAGAATTACCACCAGGTTGAAGTTGACCAGGTAAGATGGCGTCGTAAAAAATTCGATCTACTGCGTTGTAGCGCATTTTTGTTCGTTCGGCATACCACATGTATAGCCTCACTCTCAAAAATACACTACGCCTTGTATATCGAATTTTGTTACTTAGCCATCTGGGCTGTATCACCGGCTTTTTGCGGCTTTATCAGGTAAGGAGAGCGCAAAAAAGGCGCCGTGTTCCGGCCGCCAATCGCGGGCAATGGCCAAAATGCACGGCGCCCCACGCCCTGATTAGGGACCGCTGTCCCCCCCTCCTTTGCCCTGCTCACCTTTTTGCGGGTCCGTCTTCTCGCCGGTGTTGCCTTTTTCCTCACTCTTTTGATCGGTGCCAACTGCACCGGGCTGGCCGCCTCAGCCGCTGCCGCCTCAGCTGGTCACATTGATGGGGATGCTGCCGGGAGTGGGGTGTTTGGTGTCCGCGGCGTCGGGAGCCGCTGTCCCGGCGCATCCCGCGCCGGCCAGCAGACTCAGGACGCTGATGCCTGACAGCAGTTTTTTAACTTCTTTTACTTTCATGCCGAATTCTCCTTTGTTTTTTTACGGTATTGCCAAAGCTTGCTCACTGATGGTTGGCCGCCCTGCGCGACAAAAGCTTGAGAATCAAACCCGTACCCACCCCCCAGGCCCCGTTAATCAGAAAAGCGGTAACCAGCAAGGGAGGATGCCAGCCGCCGCCCATGGGTTTACCTTTAAGGGGCAGCACCACCAGCAAGGCGACCAGGGAGGGAAAGATAGCGCCAAAAAGAAAGGCGGTCAGCCAGTAAGCGGCATGGGCCGGAAAGCGGCAATCGATCAGGGCGAAAACCATGCCCCAGATGCCGCCCCAGAAGGCCAGGGAAAAAACAGCCGGCATGCCCAACGGTTTGGTCGCCATCATGGAAAAGGGGCCAAACGGCGCCAAATTTACAGCCCACAACAGGGTGAGGGTCAGTTGATGAAAAATCAGGGTTGCCAGAAAACCGGCAATGAAACCGAAGCAAAGTCGCTGCGCAAAGCCGCCTGAATGCTTTATCTCCGTCATGGTGATCACTCCTGGGATGATGAAAAGCCGTCACGAAATACCCTCTGCAATAGGGAGCTTCGCGTTACGGATACCTCTTTTTCCTGTATTGCATACAAGATAAATGCCAACGAATCAAAACCGGGGGTGATCACTCAGAGACAAGCGCGGCAGCCATTCATACCGCCACGGTCAAATCTTTCTCCGGCAATGAGGATTTTTTCTTTACGCTCAAGGAGCGAGAAAGTGTCTTGCCCGGCAGGAAAATCCTGCACTACCGGAACTAAACGGCGCTTTTTTAAGGTCAGTACCATTTTGCTAATCTCGTAAAAAGTCACCTCGAAGCTCCCGGATGGCGTATTGATTTTCTGGTCAAGGCAAGGTGGGTGAAAAACCCCTTTCTCCCAACTGGTCCGGTTCTTCTTCAAAAAAGAAGCGGCCTTCTTCAAAAGCAGGACGCAGTTCATCAAACCAGGTAGACTTTCCGTCATAAGCGGCAAAAAAAGGGTGCGCCACCCATTTGGGATTCCGGCCCTGGAGCATCTGCGGCACAAACATGTAAAAAGGTCCTTCTGCCGAACATCAGCAACACCTCCTGTAACCCCTGGGATAAAGAGGCGGAGAAATGAATGGGCAATGCGTGTTGTTGCAGACAACTACTTGAGATCGTCAAAATTTCTGCGGATCTCTTCAATATTGTGGCGATAGCCGTCGCCGTCGCCGAACTCCATGAAATTTTTATAGCGGCTGTGAATGGCGGCGACCTTTGCGGCATGCTTTATCGGGCACCAGTACTGTTCGGTGCGGGCCGCTATTTCCTGCACATAGGCGATCAGCCCGTTAAAATAACCGCAGTAGGTGCAGTTAATTTTTTCTATCACATTCAGGTATCGCAGGGATTGACGGTCAAAGACGATATACTGGCCGCGTTTGACCTTCGGGATGTTGTAGATGCGAAAGCAGATCAACTGATAGAGGGTGACAACCGCATCCAGGAACAGAGCTGGAATGATGCAGACCCAGATAAACGGCGCGGTGAGAATATTCAACAGGGCGGCATCGGAAAAATAACGGAAAACTGTCTTGGCCAGCAGTTTGTGTTTCTTTTTTATCTCTTCCTGAAAGAGTATTTTTTCCTCCTGAATTTTATAAAAGAACTCAGCCTCTTTTTGTTGGATTTCCTCGGCCAGTTCATTCTCGAGTTTTGTTATTTTGGCAATAATCGACTGGATGTTGTTTCCCATTACATGTCCTGATGTATGACATCTCTGCGGGGACGGAGCGGACCATAAGTCCGTTTCCCCTTAAATGAACCTGCTGACTGAAATCGAAGGCAACTCATTTCCCGGGGGCTACAGGTCTGCCCCCGGGCGCCCCCTCTCCCCAGGCGGACGTCCGCGCCAGCTTCTCCACCGCGGCCTCGAAATCATCAAAGCGCTCGGTCAGAAGCCGCAACTCGGCGATCTTCTCCTCCTCGCCTAAAAAGGAGTAGCGAATGGAGTTATAGACGATCTCCTTGAGTTCCGGGTAGGAGGGTTTATAGCGGCGGACAAACAGCAGATATTCGCCGCTCAGATTGGTGCGGGACACCCCGGCGTCATCTGTGGCAATGACTATGGGCACATTATGGCGGCGATAGACATTCACCGGATGCGCCTCATTTTGCACCCCGAGGATAAAAGCGTTGCTGGTGAGATTGACCTCAATGGCGATCTGCCGCTCTTTCAGTATATCGAGCAGCTCGGCGGCCTTGAATTCGTGGGGGATATCGACCCCATGGCCGATGCGTTCCGCCCCGGCAATCTCCACGGCCTCACGGATATGGCTTTGCAGACCCTCGGGCGGGACCATGCCGAGCACCAGCTCGCCGGCATGGAGCGTCAGCCTGACTCCGGGAAATCGCTGCCTGAGAAAGCGGAACATCCGCATGTGCAGCCGGTAGTCACGCATGGCCACATGACCGTTCTCCGGACCCACCAGATTGACGCCGACGATGAGCCCGCCTCCCTGGGCGGCGGCGGCAAAGGCGGAATACAAACCGGCAAAGACCTTGGCCGGAGCGTTGTTGCGTGACACATAACTCAGAAAGCGCAGTTTGAAGTCGTTGTCACCAATGCCGGCGGCCGCTGCCTCCAGGTTTTTAACGTAGTCGCCAATCTTTTTTTGCGCCTCCCCGTCACTGCCAAGGAAGTCGGCATAGGCGGTCAGGGCCTGGCGGATTTCGCCCTCCCCGGCCTCCGGGCTCAAGCCGTTGATCCTTTTGGCCAGCTCGGGGTTGTCGACCTCGGGTGCGCTTTTCAGCATCGTTTCCAGATATTGCAGGTTTTCCGCCTTGGCCCGCGCCTTGAGACCTTTCAACCCTTCATTATAGTCAGAGCTCGACACGGGACCGAAGTAGCCGAAGGTGTTGAAGAACTGCTGGTCCGGGGCGGGCTGCTCGTGATAATGGTTGTCGAAGTCCTTGTCCGACCAGACCTGGAGCAGTTCCCGGTATAAGACATCGTCCTTGCGGACGGTATCAACATCAATGCAGATCTGGCGGGCCCCTTTCGCCAGCTGGGTCCTGGTTTCGATCCGGTATTTCTCAGCCTGCAGCGCGGGGTTGCTTTCCCGGTAGATACAATATTTCTGTTTCTCGACCCAGTCCAGATAGGTTTCGGCGTAAATCGCCCCGGAATAATGATGATGGATATCACCGCCCTTGGGCAGCATGTTCATGAGCAGATTCAGCTCGGCCACGTCCGGCGTCTCGCCTGAGATCAATTCCGAATAGTACTGCTGGGTGGCGCTGTAATTGTATTGTTCGATCCGCTCGTCAAGGTCATGGTCACCGGCCCTGGCAATTGCCGAGGTGAGCAGGAAACAGACGGCGATCAGGCGTGCGATGTTTTTCATTTTCATTCCAGCAAATCTTTCCGTGGGCAAGGGGGCATACGGTTGTTGAAGGATCTCGTTGCTGCCCGCCGCTTCCGGGCAATCAATCGCACCATAACAAAACAAAGACATATTGACAAATTTTCCGGGTAATTTTCTTGAGGAATAGCGCAACAAAGGGTAGAGAAAACAGAGTGCCCACTCATCATCACCCTTGAGAGTCAACAGCCATGATCTCCCGCCAGGACCAGAAAAAACCGGCCACGCATGCCGCGCGCCGTATTGACATCAGCCATGGCCTGCTGCTGCTCCTTCTCGTCCTGCTCGGCTGCGCCTCCTGCACCCCCCGCACCGGCGCCGCCGCCTGGGTCATCCGTCATGACGTGGATTCGGCAGAAAAGATTGACAACATCTGCGCCGCGGCCAAGGAGGCGGACCTTGATGAACTGCTGGTCCAGGTGCGGGGCCGGGCCGATGCCTTTTACCACAGCGAAATCGCGCCCTGGCCGGAAAGCCTGGCCGGTGCTCCGCCCGGCTTTGATCCCCTGGCCGAAACCCTGGCCCGCTGCGCCCCCCTGCCGGTACAGGCCTGGCTCAATGTCTATTACCTGTGGGGCGGCACAACCCCGCCGCGCAGTCCGGCCCACCCCGGCTCGCCGCAGCAGCCGTGGATTTTGCGCGATGACGAGGGCAGGCCCCTTACCGCCTACAGTGAATTCGACAAAAAACGCAACTGGCTGGAAGGGGTGTACGCTGATCCGGCCTCCCCGGAATACCGGCAGCTTTTTGCCGAGGTCGTGCGGGAGTTGGTCAGCCATTACCCGGTCAGCGGCATCCACCTTGACTTTATCCGCTACCCGGGCGATTCCTTTGGCCGCGGCGGTAGCCTGGGGCGGGAGTTTGCCGGCGAGACGGGCATCGATCCCCGGCTGCTGCCCGACCACCTCACCCCGGATCTGCTCTTTGCCTGGCTGCACGGCCGCCAGTCCCCGGCGGACCGGGTGCTCACCCTGGCGGCCCTGTACTGGAAGGAGATGCGCGCCCGACAGGTCACCGAACTCCTCAAAGAGGTGCGGGGGGCCATCAAGAAGCATGGCGGGAATGACCTCAAACTCTCGGCCGCCGTCTTTCCCGACCCGGGGCCGGCCTATCTGGAAAACGGCCAGGACTGGCGGAGCTGGGTGGCCGATGAGGAGATAGATGCCCTGTATCCCATGGCCTATTTCGGCAACAACGAGCGGGTGGCGGCGCAGCTGCGCGAGGTGGCCGCGGGACAGCTCTCGGGTTCGCCGGTCAAGATCTGGGCCGGACTCGGCGCCTATATCAAAGACTCCCGACGGATTGGCGAAGAGGCCAAGATCGCAGCTAGTAACGGCTATAACGGCATAGCCCTCTTCAGTCTCGGCCATCTGCTGCACGGCGCCGAGCCGCTAGCGGCCTACACCGGGGTTTCAAGGGGCCTCGTCTCTTTTTCCAGCAACCAGCTCATCCCCCTCTGAATTTACTGTTCCCCGGGCGGGCTCCGGGAAAAGGATGTGAACGGAAACGATCGTCTCAAGATCATTCTGGCCAAGGCACTGGGCGGCAGACTGCCTCCCTTGCCGGTGGCGGACCTTGACAAATCCCTGAACGAACGGCAACAGGAATTTGACGCGGCCTTTAGAGAGGCCATTCCCCAGGCCCTGGCCCGGCTGGACCGCAAACCACAACAGCTGCCGGAAAGGGTTGAGCTGAGCGGCATCTTCCGTTTCGCCCACCGGCTGGACAGTTTAGCGCGCTGGCAGGAGCAGGAAAAAAGCTGCGACGAGGCCAGGAAACGTCTGCTGGCAGGTGAGGATTTCGCTCAGGTGGCCGCCGGGATGTCCCAGGGGGCGACAAAGGAACTGGCTGGCCGCCTTGGTCCCCGTTTTCTCGATCCCCTTGACGAACTTGATCAACAGCTTGCCCGCTTGCAGCCCCAGGAGATCAGCCCGGTGTTTGAGGTGGACAACGGTTTCTGGTGTTTCCGGCTGGAAAACAGGACACCCGGAAAACCCATGCCTTTTCATGACATGCCCTGGGAGGCCAGGCGCATTCTTCTGCGGCAGACCTTGAACCGGCTTATGGAAAATTGATTCAAACAAGCAAGCCGCCATTCCGGGCAAGCACAGCGCGACCCGGAATCCATGGTTATAATTCACGGACAAACTGAGGACAAAAATGCTCAACATCTATTTTGCCGGGTCCATACGGGGCGGGCGCGAGGATGGTCAGCTCTATGCCCAGCTGATCTCCTGCCTGCAAACCTTCGGCACCGTGCTTACCGAGCATGTGGGCGATGAAGGGCTGCTGCGGCAGGAAAAATCCTTAACCGAACAGGAGATCTTTGCGCGCGACATGCAGTGGCTCAAGTCTGCCGATCTGGTTATCGCCGAGGTCTCAACCCCCTCCCTGGGGGTCGGCTATGAAATCGGCCTGGCCCAGGTTCTGGGCAAGGAGATTTTCTGTCTGTACCGGCCACGAGAAGATAAACGCCTCTCGGCCATGATCATGGGCAACCCAACCCTGCGGGTGCAGAGCTACACCCACCCGGCCGAGGCGGAAAAGCTGCTCGCCGGCTGGATCGGGGGATTTCTCGGCAAACCAAAAGCTGAGCGGATGGGGGGAGATGGCGGATAACCGCCAGGGACTCCATCATGAACCAAAATCCCCTTTCCATCCCATCCGCATCCTCAGTCGTCCTTGTTGCGGCTTGAGGCCGGCCTCTGCCATAAACACCAAACAAAAAAAATTCCTTTCTTGATTTAAGTCAAGGACAGTCCGGATCTCTTCCGGTAGTTTTTTGGCATAGGCCAAATCCATGCGAAAAACTACAACCGAGGAGAAAAACGAAGAAGAGGAAGCTGCGCTCACCGGGCGGCAACAGCCTTCAGCATCCCGCCCGGCATCCGTGCAATGACAAATTATTTTTAAAATCAAGGAGGTACATCCATGACAACGAAGAAGAGGAAGGTGATCGGCCTGTCCGGGCTGGCCATCCTCGGAGCCGGCGCCCTTGCCGCGATTTTCTTGGCACTGGGTCCGCCCCGGCTGCTGGCCAAATCGGAAACCCCCGATTTCTGCGCCGGCTGCCATGTGATGGAGGCGGAATATGATGCCTGGTCCCATGTCGGCGCCCATCGGCGCAAGGTCTGCGTGGACTGCCATCTGCCGAACCAGAACAAGGCTGTGCATTATGTCTGGAAGAGTATCGACGGCATGAAGGATACCCTGGCCTTTTATTCCGGCCGGGTGCCCGAGCGGATTGGGATCAGCAGTCACGGCCAGGAAGTGGTGCAGGCCAACTGCATCCGCTGTCACGAGAGCACCGTGGCCCACATCAACCAGGAACGGCTCTGCTGGCATTGCCATCGCCGGGTTGCCCACAGGGGCGCGGGTCAGATGCAAACACTGTAACGCACACAAAAAGAAAAGAAGGAGAAGAACATGAAGAAGAGATTATTATTGCCCCTGGTTCTGCTGGCAGCAGGCAGTGTGATGCTGACAGGCTGCAACGCCCCCGAGAAGGTCGAGGCTGTCCGGCCGGTAAAGATTGCCGAAGGCGAGATGGACCCGGGGGAATGGGGCAAGGCCTACCCCGTTCACTACGATCTGTGGAAAAAAACCGCCGACCCCACCGAGCCCGGCAAGAGCAAATACAAGAGAGGCTTTGACGCCGACGGCATCACCTACGACAAGCTTTCCGAGTTCCCTTACATGGCCCTGCTCTTCAACGGCTGGGGTTTCGGCGTCGAATACAACGAGCCGCGCGGCCACGCCTATATGCTGAAAGACCAGGTGGATATCGACCCGTCCCGGGTGAAGGCGGGCGGCGTCTGCCTCACCTGCAAGACCCCTTACGCTCCCAAGCTGGAGAAGGAAATGGGCGTGGATTTCTACAGCAAGACCTGGGCCGAGGTGCGCGCCATGATCCCGGAGAAGCATCAGGAGCTGGGTGTGGCCTGCATCGACTGCCACGACAGCAACGATATGTCGCTCAAACTTTCCCGCGAGTTCACCCTGGGCAAGGCCCTTGACGCCATGCAGGTGGACCGCGCCAAACTCAGCCACCAGGATTTGCGCTCCCTGGTCTGCGCCCAGTGTCATGTGACTTACAATATCCCCAAGGCGGACGGCAAGTCGGTAGGCGTCTACTTCCCGTGGCAGGGCAGCTCCTGGGGCGACATCTCGGTTGAGAACGTCATCAGGCAGATCCGCAACGACCAGTCGGTGGGTGAATGGACCCAGACGGTGACCGGCTACAAGATGCCCTTCATGCGCCATCCCGAATTCGAATTCTTTTCCAGAAACAGTGTGCACTGGATGGCCGGAGTGGCCTGCGCCGACTGCCATATGCCCTATACCAAGGTGGGCTCCAACAAGGTATCCGACCACAGGGTGACAAGTCCCCTTAAAAACGACCTGAAGGCCTGCCAGCAGTGCCACACCGAAACGCCGGAGTGGCTGCGCAATCAGGTGACCGCCATCCAGGATCGCGTCGCCTCCATGATGCTCCGTTCCGGCTACGCCACGGCCACGGTGGCCAAGCTCATCGAAAAGGCGCATAGCCTGCGGACGGCAGGCAAAGAGATCGACCAGAAACTCTATGAGCAGGCCAAGGATTTCTACATGGAGGCTTTTTTGCGCAGTCTGTACATCGGGGCCGAGAATTCGGTGGGCTTCCACAATCCCACCGAGGCCATGCGGATCCTGGGCGATTCCACCGCCTTTGCCATGAAGGCGGAAGCGCTGCTGCGCCAGGCCCTGACCAAGGCCGGCGAAGAGGTGGCGATGAACGTGGACCTCGAACTTGACAAGTACCTCAATGAAC
This sequence comes from Deltaproteobacteria bacterium, assembly GCA_016219175.1. Classification (GTDB taxonomy): domain Bacteria; phylum Desulfobacterota; class Desulfobulbia; order Desulfobulbales; family SURF-16; genus SURF-16. The sequence goes on from JACRCD010000029.1 coordinate 13,709, forward strand.
GGGGCAAGAAAAAGCTCATGCTGCAGAAGGACGTGGAATTCAAGGACCCCTTCGGCGTGCAGGACAAACTGGTGACCGTGGAACCCGCCGCTAAGTAAAGCAAAAACCGCAATTCTCTCTCCGGCCCGCCCGCCTCCATCCGGGGCGGGCCGGGAATTTTCCCCGCCCTTGGCAGGCATGGCTCAGCCTGTTGCCAACAAATTTTCCTCGCCCAAACCGAGCGAGTCGTCATTCCGGTCCGGCATCATCGGCGCGCCGTCATTCCGGCATGTTTTAAGCCGTAATTCAGCATGTCATGTTTTGGCGCGAGAGTTTCCCCGCCGGCCTGCCTGGCTCAATGCCCCTCCACACCTCCCTTGCCAAGCGATCACTTATCATCTATCATCCCGGTACACTGTAACGTCTTTTGTAGAAGCGGCATGACGGAGAGGGAAACCCTGCCTGCTCCGGCACGATCCCGCCTCCCCCTGGCCTTCAAGGATGGATTTTCTGATGATGGAACTGAACGAAAAAGAAAAAACGCGAAGGATTATCGGGGCAATCATGCTCGCTGTCGGCACCCTCTGCGTGCTCTGGGCAGACCAGAGCAATAATCCTGCCCTCCTTAAATTCGGCAAAATCACCGCCATTACCGGCATTGTCATTTATTTCCTGGGCAGAATAGGAAAATTGTTGCGAAAGGGTTAGGTTGATGCAGGGGCAGGAGTGACGTGTTTCGTCAACATCTGCGGAGGTTGGTGAACAGAGATCTAGGCGTGGAGGGATTTGGGGGAATGTTTGGGTCGCCCGGTTTTGTACACTCAGAAAGAAGGTCAATTTGTAGCTTTCGTGTCAATTGATTAACCAGCCTTTGCATATGTCGTAAGTTCTTGTGTGTTTGAGAACTATGTCAAAGATGAAGAATATACCCCCGCAAGAAAAATTGCATTGTCAACAGAAACTGACAACCACACCCGCCCTTGGTCCAGAAGGGGGCAGTAGCATTTTTTGTGCTAATCCCATTTTGTAGGCAATAAATATTGCGGAGGGCTAACTGTTGTTATTAGTGCAAGCCTCGCAATATTTTTGTTTTATTCTCTTGTTATTACAATACATTACATAAAATTTGCACTGAGGCATATATATATGCTTTTTGGTATTAATATTGCTTAGTTATGCTTATTTAACCCAAACACCACACCCTTTTTCATGTCATAGACGTAAGTTTATCTGAATCATGGTGTAAAAAAATAGGCCGAACGAACAAATAAACAGAGCGTAAATTGATAAAAAAACCGCCCCCTCTCAAGCTTCAAATTCCCGAGGAAACCCTTTCCCTTGTTTGCCGCAAGAAGACTAAGATTATTGACATTAACAAAGGTGGGTCTCTTCTTGATGTCCTGTGGCGGTGGAATTGACAACAGGATTACCTAGCATATTAATGTAACGACAAACAAGAAAAAAACACACCGCTCGCTAACGTCTTTTCAACGACATTCTACAAACTTTTTTAGCTGGTCTCTTGACCTAAATAAATGGCATATCATACCCCTTGTCTCTTGCGAAGATGACTTTGTAAGCCGGGGAGGGGAAATTAACATCACCACGGAGGTTTTGATGAAAAAAAAAGTTATGATAGCTAGTCTGTTATTTGCGTTGACCTTTCCTACTGTTTGTTTTTCTGCCGAAGACATGACTTCGTCACAGGAAGACATGACTTCGGCATCTAAAGATATGACTCCAGCACCTAAAAACAAAACTCCGGGATCAGGCCCCAACCCCTTCTCAGATTGTGGTATTGGTGCGGCATTATTTCCCACCATTAAGCCTCTTGCCGTCAGCTCGAATGTCATTTGGGATATCGGCACTACTGCGGTGACCTCTGCAACTGCCAGCCCTGAAACCTGTACAGGGAAGGATGTTGTTGCCGCAGTTTTCATTCTTAATAGCTACGAGAGTCTTGCCGAAGAAACTGCTCGTGGAGATGGTGAGCATTTGGCCGCGTTGTTGAATATTCTTGAAGTTGACAAAATTGAGCGTGATGCGGTAGTTAACAACATCCGTGCGCAAATGGCCAACACAGTCAGCAGTGATACCTATCTCACCGCCGATAAAGTTAAAAAAGCTAATATTTATTACACCATTGTTATTGGTGCCCTTAATAATATCGCTGCTTAAGTCCTTTCCCAGTAAAGTAGCGGCGTATATGCTTTTACTTTATTGGGAAAACTTACTTCTCCATGAGAATTTATTGCCTTGTCGTTTTCCTGTTTTTGTGGGGAGGGACTCACTCTCGCTTGGTGTCTGCAGGGCAAGAGCAGACAATACAACCTGTTGCTATTTCAGAAACGCGATTACTGGAGATCAGTCATAGCCCAACTTGGCGCGCCTTGTTAGGCTACAGCAATAATCAAATCAGTGCCATCACATCACCCAGTTTCTTTCTTGCCTCGGCAGGGAATAGCGACGCCCTGCAAGAACTAAACGCCACATTGGCTTCATTCCGCCAATACCAAAATCAGCCGGATGAGCACCCGCAGTGCCGATTCCGTGGGCGCTATGTTTGGCTGGAGCGGCAACTACCATTTGCCGATATGGGTATCTCGCCGGTGTTTTGCCCTCAGTACGATGAATTTTCTGCTCATGACCAAGCCACCTCCGTGAGTTTGATTCTGGCAACAGGTTTCTTAGGTAATCCCGCATCCTTTTATGGTCATTTATTACTAAAAATAAATAATTCTGATCGGATTACGGCAAGTGAACTCGAGAATTTGTCCATAAATTTTGGCGCGTTGATTCCACCAGATGAAAATATGTTAGTTTATATCATCAAGGGAATATTTGGCGGCTATGATTCTAGCTTTACCCACCAGCAATACTATTTCCATACCCACAATTATGGAGAGATCGAACTCCGCGACCTGTGGGAGTATCAGTTAAATCTCACCCCTGAAGAAAATGCATTATTGATCGCTCACATTTGGGAGGTGATGGGGCAGCGCTATCCCTACTATTTTTTTAATCGTAACTGCGCCTACCGTATGGGAGAGTTACTGCAAATTGTTATTGGGCAGGATATCGTCAATCCCCTGCGTCCATGGGATACACCGCAAGCTATTATACAGCGTTTGAGTCAAATTCAACATAATGGGCAGCCTTTGGTAAAAGGTATCCGCTTCCTGCCCTCCAGACAGAGCCGTCTCTACCAACGATATGCTCAATTGAATGCAGACGAAAAGTCTACGCTGGGAGAAATAAGCCGTGATATTCAGAAGTTGAAACAGAAGGACTTTTCAGCACTGTCCCTTTCTTCCCAGTATAGAGTGCTAGATACGTTAATGGACTACTATCAGTTTATACGTGACGATGAGGAGCAAGAGCGGGACATCAACAATAGTCACTATCGCCTGGTTTTAAATCACCGTTATCGATTACCCCCTGGTGATACTAAAAAACTGTTTAGTAGCGCTAATCAGCCACATCTCGGTCGCAGGCCTAGCTATGCTAACGCCGGGGTTGTGCACAATAAAGATTTGGGTGAGAGTCTATTGCTTTGGCTGAGACCCGCCTACTATGACTCTCTTGATGCAGGCTATGGCCATGTCAAAAACACCTCATTATCGATGGGAGAACTAATGTTAATGGTTAATGATTCACGAGTGCGGATCAAATCGCTTGATCTGGTGAAGATTGAAAGCTTAAGCCGAAACTTAATCGGTCTACCAGGTGATCAGTCCCATTCGTGGTATCTCACGGTAGGAGCTCAACAGCGATCCTTGGCTTGCACCGATTGCTTGGCAGCAAAAGCAAATACCGGTATAGGCTATGCAGCAACCGCTTTGGGCGACATGATTGTGCTGGGTGCTTTCGCCGGCGCGGGTTATTGTGGTGCTTTGCTGCAATCAGATGCCTTGTATACCTCGGCCTCGCTCAAGCTCAATATTAATTTGACAGACAAACTGGGCTTGCGCGCAGAAGCCGAACACCGAGAGTTTGTTGGAGTTTCCCAGGATGAGCAACTCTACCAGATTCAGGCCCGCACGACCTTGGGTCCCCAGACCGATCTGCGGCTTTATTTCTCTAGTCATCTTGGCGATGAGGTTGGCCTTTCCATGGGTTTCTACTGGTAACCATTTGATTTAAAGCGGAGTCTCTGCTAACTTGTATTAGGTATACAATGGTGTGCGATTGCCTAGAGACGAGGATGCGACCAAGTTAAAGATCAGCGGCATCCCTTCTCGGTTCGCAAGATCACTTAAGAATATAAAGGCACTTATGGCATTGTTAAATAGCTATAGCCATGGCGTAACTATACAGCCCACCGTGTACGTTTATTTTTTGTTAATGACAGTAGCGGCAATGATTTTCTCGGGTTGCAGCATCCAAAACAGCTTGCTCTATTTCCCCAATCCTGACCTGCCGAAGGAAGAGACGCTCAAGGCGGCGCAGCTCAAAACCTGGCCAGCCCCATCATCTACGGCAGATTATCGCGGCTTAATCTCCAACCTAGAGGGAAAGTACGAAAAAGGCACGATAGTCGTTTTTCACGGGAATGGCGGCACTGCTGCCAATAGGGTGTTGTATGTGAAGACCTTTGCTACCCTAGGGTATCGAGTCATCCTGGCCGAATATCCTAGGTATGGGGGGCGCAAGGGTGATTTAGGTGAGAAGGCCTTTGTCAGTGACGCCTTGGAGACTGTGAAGCTGGCCTTTGCCCAATTCGGCGAACCTCTTTTCCTTTTAGGCGAATCATTGGGCTGCGGAGTTGCAACCGGTGTGGCTAACAATCCACCAGTCAAGATCGAAGGGATAGTCCTCGTAACGCCTTGGGACACACTGACCGCCATCTCTCAGTCGAAATTCCCCTTGCTGCCGGTCCGGCTTTTTCTTACCGACACCTATGACAACATTAATAACCTCAAATCGTTTCAGGGCAGAATCTCTGTGGTTGCAGCAGAGCGTGACAAAGTTGTGCCAGTTAGTCATGCCAACAACTTGTATCGAGCACTTACAAATCCGACCAAACGCATGTGGCTTATCGAAAAGGCCGGACACAACGATGTGCTTTTTTATATTGACCCGACCAAGTGGAAGGAAATAATGGATTTTGTCCGGGATGGCGGCAAGGAGTGAGCAGCCACCGCTCCTCAACGGTCTGCCGACAAACACAACCTTTTAGGCTACTACCCGTTATTAATATTGCCAAATCAAATAAGATATCTCCTTTTTTCCATCTCGAATGGCTGGTATAGTATTAACGGCTCGCTATTCCCTATACTCAGGGAATAGCGAGCCGTGGTTTTATGTGATCCAAGCTTAATTCGCTCCCCTACGATTTTCCCCTCTAAAAAGGGAAAATTGCTTGATTAACTCTGCGAGGTGGGGGTATTGTTGGCTATAATTCAAGGAAAATTCCCGCCATTGAGGGATATTTATGCAAAATAGACTGGCCGATATCATTTTATTTCATCGCAAGCGCAGTGGCCTTGTCCCAGCAGGAACTGGCCGAGCTGGCCGGTGTCGGCAAGAACATGGTGTATGAACTCGAAAAAGGATGTCATCTCCCTGACGCCGTCCTTTGATCTCCTGAACACCACTATCGTCCTGCCGCGGGCCGAAGAGGAACTGGCCCTGCCCCTGAATGCCAGGAAGAATAAGCTCACGCGCGAGGATTTTCTGGACTATTTCGCCAAGGCCCGGCTGGGGCTGACGGAACGGGTCATCGGCAAAATGCTGACAGAGTTTCGCATAATGCGGCCAGAGTGGCGGGCATTGGTCGGGGTCAGCTTTTTGTCCGGCGAAATGAAGGACAAATACCTCAAGGTTCTCGATGAACGTTTTGCCAGGATCTTCGTCTGAAAAGATAGCGCATGCGAGCCAAACCCAGTCTCAGTTCCGCCGGCCGAAATGTCCGCTGAAAAGCTGGAGATCGGCGCCATCCACCGCCCCGTCCCGATTGAGGTCGCAAGCACAGGTATCCGGCGCGGTGCAGTTCCCGCCATTCTCATACGCCTTGGCCCAGCTGCGCAGATCAACCCCGTCCACATCATCGTCGCGGTCGGTATCCGCATCCGGTTCGTCGGGGCTATTTTCGATCATGACCGGAAATACCGTGCCGCTGGCGCAGTAGCCGACATTGTTGGATGACTGCCCCGGTTCAAGCACCGGGAAATACTGACTGAGGGTCATTTCCGCAAGATCGCCGTCCCGGCTGATCGTGCCGTTCCAGATGTTGGTGAATTGCACGGTCCCGGGCAGGATAAATTGAAAACCGGTTGGCTGTTGCGGGGTATCGCCGGTGTTGGTGATGTTGAATTTAGCGCAGTAACCGCTGGTCCAGGAGGAATACACCTCGGGCACAACCTCGAAACTGCCGGCCGGTTCACCTCCGGGCTGAGGCGGCGGGCTCAGCCGGCACCCGGGATCAACCGGTTCCTCGCCCCATATCAATTGGCTCCCTTCCGGCAAATTCGTGTCATAGAGCGCGATCTTGTCGGTTACCACCCAGGTGTCAGCCACCAGACCGGCATAGGAGGGATCGTTTGCACCATCCCAGTCGGCATCGGTCCAGGAAAGCCGCACCAGAAACTCCGTGAATTTTTGTTTTTCCACCGTGCCGATCGGCGCAATATTGACGCCGGCAAAGGACCATTCCAGGTAACAGATACATTCCGAATCATGCCAGCGTTTCAAGGTGACGCCGCTGCCTTCGTCCCGGTACACGTCAACATTGACCTCATCCAGGGTATGCAGCCCCTGATCCAGCACTTCAGAGAGATCCATGAAATAACGGAACATCAGGCCGTCTGACTGGCGGGGCGGATAGGCTGATTCATTGACCACGCTCACCTCAACCCCGGTGCCCACGCCAGCATTCTGTTTGGTTTTCAACCTGGCCTTCACGTACAGTTCATCGTCATGGGGGGAGGCAGGCGGAAAACCGGGATCCGGCTCATTTCCTGCAATGCCGTAGGCCTCGACCAGGCCGGCCAGCGCCCCTGTAATCCCCGCATTGATATCGCAGGCAACCTCGGTCATGGTGAAAGCGTTGCGGTCATCGGTATAGGAGTCGTCACTGGCGGGGCCGCCGGCCAGGCCGCCGTACAGCACATGCCGGGGCAATTCCGGATTGTGGATGTCGTTGGTGCTGGAGCCGTGGGCCGCCCTATGATGCGCCACTTGCGAGGCCTGCGCGCCAAAGCCTACCATATAACTCATATGCAGCGGGTTATCGCCCAGCACGTAATTCACCTGCTCGGTGGCGAACTTCAGATAATTCTCCCGCAGTTGCGGGCCAAGATTTACCGCCAGCAGATGTTTGCGGTAAACCAGGGCCAGAAAAGCGGTGGCAGCCGGATAGCGGGCGGAACCCCATTGGGACAACCAGGCCATGCCGCCCGGGGTATGGGCAATGCCATGGGTCCAGTAATTCAGAAAATTCTGGGCGTGCAGGTTGTAATCATAGTAGCCGTCATGCCGTTCCGCGCCGGTAATCAAGGAATCCGCGCCATAATCGGGGTCGGCATAAATCTTGGCCAGCAACACATAAACCCCGTAGCGGACGTCATCCCAAACCGCGGTCCAGCCGTGATGCCCCTCGCGGTCGGAGATCGGCAGATAATCGGCTTCGGCGTCATGCAGGAAACGGGGGTCCTTGGTGGCGATATAAAGAGCGGCCCCGGCAAAAACAAAATCGTCCTTGTCGCCGGCGGTCGAGCGATAATAACTTTGCGCATCGGTTATGCAATCGGAATATTTGGAATATCGTGTCGCGCGGGCAAAATCATACAGCTCGACCCCATGCTGGAGCAGCACATCGGCATAGGCCGGCTCGCTTTCCCGGAAAACCATGGAAATAAAGGTCATGGCAGCGGAGGTCTGGGCGGCCAAGTCGGCTCCCTGACAATTCATGTCGATTTTCCAGGCCGGCCTGACATGAGGCAGGACCTCGGGAGGCGCCCAGATGGAATGATCATCCGCGCCACACCCCACCTGACCGTAAAGCTCATTGGCGGAGACATGGGCCCGGATGAAATAGTCGGCCACCCAGCGCAGGTTCTCTTTGGCCCATTCCAGCTGACCGGTTGCCTGCAAACCGTCGTGAAATTCCACAACGCCCCAGGCCAGAAAAGCGGCGGAAAAAGCCATCGGCAGGCCAAATTTGACCTGATCCCCGGCATCATGCCAGCCGCCGGTCAAATCCACGCCCACATCCGCCCCATCAGCCGGATCCGATGCACCCCGCCAGGGAATGCGATTGGCCCTGAACCCGTTATGCAGCTTCACCCCGGTTCGCGGATCATAAAACGGCAGATCCCCGTCAAATTGCGGCAACGGCCCGGAACGCTGGGCCTCATAAAAATACCACGCCTTTTGCAAGGCATCGCCGTAATTGAATTCCGGCGCAAGCGAAGGCCCATAGCCGGGATAGACTGTGGGAGCAGTCAGGGTAACCGTCCCGGCAAGCGCCAAGGAACACCCGCCCCAGACTCCCGCCAGGAAACAGGCAAGCATTGACAATCCCCAAAACCCTTGTTTTCTTACCATGCCACTCATGCTTCTCCTCCTGCTTCTTCCTTTGGCAGCAAAGACGCGAGCGCCGGCAATGGTCAAGATGTTGCCGCACTCCTATAAAAAAACATTATTTGGGCATTTCTCTGCAAATTTTAAACCGCGTTGCCGCTTGTTATAAAACATACGCAATTTCAGCCACTTATAAATTTTTCTTAAACAGTACCCTGATAACACCCTCCCCCGGAATTCCATTTTTTTGGAATGATTGCCCGGAAAAACGGAACCGGGCGCAGTCCGAGGGCAATACCTGCGCTTAAAGAGCAAGTCAAGGTCCGGGTCTGTCGGCCTTCCCGCCATCCCTCTCCGTCCTGTCACCTGCTTTCAATTCTTTTTTTAAATTTCCCCCAGCCTGTCATCATAGCTTCTCTTGGTTTTCCCGCACCTCCTGTGTTATGATAAAACGACCTTATGCGCAGCAAGATAAACCATCTGAACAGGCAAGGGAAAGCCCATCGTGACCGAATCAAACCGCACCTATGTCCTACCGATACTGCCCCTGAAAAATACCGTGGTGTTTCCATACGTGGCCATGCCAATTTCCATAAACCGTCCCGGTTCCGTTGCGGCGGTGGAAGATGCCCTGTCCAGCAAAAACAGGCTGCTGGCGGTTTTTACCCAGCTCGATGCCACGGTTGAAGCGCCCCTCATCAAGGATCTGCATGCGATCGGCACATCCGCCGTCATAAAACTCATTTCCCGCTCGGAATCCATGGTGCAGATCATCATTAACGCTGTGGAGCGGGTGGAACTCAGCGAGATGGAACAGTCAACCCCATTTCTCAAAGCCCGGGTCAGAACCCTGCCCATGCCTCTTGAACAGGGCTTGGAGGTTGAAGCCCTGCAGCGGGAGATCATGGAGCTGACCGGCCGCTACTTTGCCCTGGGGCATCCGGAGGTGCAGTTGAATTTCCCGCAATTCGTGGCGCCGGGCGAGGATTTCATGCAACTCGTCTACCCCCTGGGACAGCTGCTCGCCCTTGACATCAACAGCGCCCAGGCCCTGCTTGAAGCACCAACCCCCACCGCGGCCATGAAGATTATCCGCGGCCACCTGAACCATGAAACCCAGATCCTGGAAATCCGCCAGAAGATAGCGGATGAAGCCCAGTCCGAGATGGGCAAGGAGCAGCGCAACTACATCCTGCGCCAGCAGCTGCAGGCCATCCAGAAGGAGTTGGGGGAAAAAGGCCAGGGCAACTCGGAACTCGCCGAGCTGCATAAAAAGCTGGCGGAGGCGGAACTGCCGGAAAACATCCGCGAGGAAGTGAAAAAGGAATTGTCCCGTCTTGAGCAGATTCCGGCCGTGTCCGCCGAATACCAGGTCGCCCGGTCCCATCTGGACCTGGTCCTGGAAATGCCGTGGCACAAGCACACCACGGACAATCTCAACCTTGCCAATGCCCGGCAGGTTCTGGATGAGGATCACTACGGCCTTAAAGAGGTGAAGGAGCGCATCATTGAACAGCTGGCCGTCATGAAGCTCAATCCCGAGGCCAAGGCCCCGATTCTCTGTTTTACCGGTCCGCCCGGGGTGGGCAAGACCTCCCTGGGCCAATCCATCGCCCGGGCCCTGGGCAGGAAATTTGAAAGGTTCAGTCTGGGCGGCATGTCGGATGAGGCGGAACTGCGCGGCCACCGGCGCACCTATATCGGCGCCATGCCCGGCCGGATTATTCAGGCCCTGCGCCGGGCCGGGGTGCGGAACCCGCTGGTCATGCTGGACGAGATCGACAAGCTGGGCCGTGATTTCCGCGGCGATCCGGCGGCGGCCCTGATGGAGGTCCTGGACCCCGCCCAGAATTACGCCTTCCGGGACAACTATCTTGATCTGCCCTTTGATCTTTCCAAGGTTTTTTTCATCACCACGGCCAACACGGTGGACACCATTCCCAAGCCGCTGCTGGACCGCATGGAGCTCCTGCATCTCTCCGGCTACAGCGACGAGGAGAAGATGGAGATCGCCCACCATTATCTCTTCCCCCGGCAGCGGAGGGAGGCGGGGTTGGCGGAAAACCACTTCGCCGTGCCGGACGATACCCTGGCCGCGGTCATCCGGCGCTATACCAGGGAGGCGGGCGTCCGGGAACTGGAGCGGATGCTGGGCCGGCTGGCCCGCAAGGTGGCCATCCGCTTTGCCGAGGGCAAAAACGAACCGGTTACCGTGCAGCGTGGAGATCTGCAGGACATGCTGGGACCGGAGCGCTTCTTTGTGGAAAAGCTGCGCCGGGAGTTGCCCCCCGGCGTGGCGACAGGGTTGGCCTGGACCGAGTCCGGCGGCGACGTGCTTTACATTGAGGCCATCGAACTGCCGGAAGGAGAGAAATTCACCATCACCGGCCATCTGGGCGACGTCATGAAGGAATCGGCCATGACCGCCAACAGCTACATCCTTTCCTACGGGGAAAAAATCGGGATCAAAAAGCCCAGGGGCGCCGTGCACATCCATGTGCCGGCCGGGGCCATCCCCAAGGACGGTCCGTCGGCCGGGGTAACCATGGCGACGGCCCTGGCCTCGCTCTACAGCGGACTGGCCGTGCGCGGCGATACGGCCATGACCGGTGAAATCACCCTAAGCGGGCTGGTCCTGCCGGTGGGCGGCATCAAGGAAAAGGTGCTGGCTGCCCGCCGCGCCAGCGTACATCGCGTCATTATGCCCCGGGAAAACGAAAAGGATCTGCATGAGCTGCCGGACAATGTCCGCCAGGAAATGCAATTCATCTTTGCCGAGCATATCGACGATGTCCTGCGGGGTGCCCTGCCGGAGCTGTTCAAGGGCTGAATGGAGGGGGGCAACGTTAAGCTGGGCGGCATGGCCTTTTGAGCTGTTTTTTTGATTCAACCTCTCTTGTTCCGCTGCTCCGCTCCAACAGGAAATAGTCAATAAACCGGCTTTGTTCCATGCCAGCCGTCATCATTAAGGGGTTGCCCAGCAAAAAGGATTCATGTCCAGAAAATTGTTTCTTTCAGACCCTAAATAAGGACACGAGTCTAGGTAGTCTGGATCATCAACGCAATAGAATTCTCCCGCCAAATGATGCTGATAGACACCTCGATGCAAATACTCTGAAGGAA
>JACRCD010000032.1 GCA_016219175.1 Deltaproteobacteria bacterium
GCAATGCGCCAGAGAGTTAATGGCCGCCGGGAAAGAGCAGCTGACTCAGAAAGTAGAACACGACCAGCAGCCCGACCCCAAGAGAGATACTCCATTTGACCAGGGCTTTTTCCGCCGGCAAAATCGGCTCGTACTCCATTTTTTTCATTTCATCGGCAATCTTTGATTTGTCGTCAGTCATGTGGAATCTCCATTAGAGAGTTGGCGGTTTGACCCCGTGGAAAAATAACCACGAAATAGCGAGTCCGACCCAGATTATAAAGCCGAACAGGGAAATGGCGTACACGGCGGCGAGTTTGCCGATCCCCTCCTGTGCCAGCTTCTTGAAGTTTGAAACCACCCCGATGGTGAAGAAACAGAGGAGAAAGAAGATCTTCCTGAACACATCGCCTTGACTCGTTGCCGATTTGGCCTTGGAGATCATTTTCTTGGGTTCCTTGGTCGAGTCTTTCAGTTGTTTTTCACGGTCCTTGGACTCCTTCAGCTGTGCCTGCAAGGAGGCGGTGGCTGCCGGATCCTTGCTGTCGGTGATCTGTTTTTCCAGCGAGGTGATCTGGACCTTGAGATCCGTAAGTTCGTGTTCCGCCGGGGCAATCGCCCTGACAGAGGGCCAGCAGATGAGCAGCAGAATAATAAAGGTGAGAATATAGCCGAGGACGAATTTCGGGAAACGGTTCCAGATTTCAATGAGGCGAACCTTCTGGCCAGGTTTGCATTCGATCTTGGCGCACCAGATGTAGGCAAGGATGACAGCCCAGACGCCGATGAAGATATCGATGAACATCTTCACCGTGGTGGCGGTCATGGTGATCCAGCCCTCGGCGTAGTTGATGCCTTCCATGTCCATGGCCTGCGCCCTGATCAAGGCGTCGGTAACCGCGCCGCTGGCAATAGCCCCGCCGTCTGATTTGACGGCCAGGCCCATCCAGGCCCCGGCGACCAGCGGTTCCTGCCAGAGAAAAATCTTTGCCGCAAAGGGGAGAATGACCATTTCCACCGCCACAAAGATGACGACAAGCGAGGAAACCATGATGGGAATGATCGGCCGGGCGCGGATGGCCCCGCCGGTGGCGATTGCCGCGGAAACACCGCAGATGGAGATCCCCGAGGCCAAGGGGGCCGACCACTCACGGCTGAATTTGAAGTATCTTCGCGAAATCCAGTAGACTGTTGCCCAGTAGATCAGATAGGCCTCGACAATGGCGCAGAACCCCCGGAACATGATGTTACTCGCCAGTCCGAACGACTCGGCGGCCTTAACCCCAAGCCCCGCGCCCATGATGACGATGGCGGTCTTGATATACAGCTCGGGCCTGGCCGCTTCCTTCATGGTCGACGCCAGACCGGGAAAGAGATTGCCGACTATCAGCCCTGCAACCAAGGCGATGATGAAACCGAACTCGCCGGTCATGCTGAGCGACCAGTTGAGGCCGAACTTCGCCATCTCGTTTTTGGTCGCGGCGATGTTGGCGAAGTGCCCCATAAGCCAACAGAGATAACTGAGCCAGAAAATCAGGGTGAACCCGATGGCGAATTTCTTAAAATTTGCCCCGATCAACATCGAGCCCACCCCCATGATCACCATCATCACCAGATAGGTGAGAAACAGCGAAGCCATGGCTGAAAGGCCCTTCTGCTCGTATGTTTGCCCCACCGCCAGGGTGGAAGTGTCCCCCTTTACGGTGATGCCGGCCTCTTTGCCGTCGGCTTTCTTGAGCGTTACCTTGACGCCGTCGATTTTGGTGATTTCACCCTTAACCGTCTGGTAGGCGATTGACACGGGCTTGGTGGATTTAGCGATTTCGTTCCAGATGCTCGTTGATGCGCCCCAGCCCAGAATGTCGGTCCCTTGAAATGACCCAAGGGACAGCATGAAAATAAACAACCCCAGCCAGAGCGAAAGCCAATCTTCGCTCAGCCAGCCCTTTTTTCCCTCGATTTTGCAGCTTTCTTCCGAATCGCAATGTGCTTCCGTCAGCTTATCTTCATCAATTATTTTCTCGGCCATATCTCCTCCTTTTTTGACCATGCACGCCGTGACCGGGGGGAGCGGGAAACGGCTCTCCCTCTCCCCTGGCACGGATGCCCTGCTGTTATCCAACACGCACGCCTGATGACCTGCATAGCAAGGAAGGTGCCGAGTGGCATGGATGAGGTAATAGAAAATAAAAAAATCATGAAAACAATAAGTTAAATGATGCGTTGCGTTTTGAGTTCAGCGAAGAAGGGGAGAATAAGTCGGTAAACTGTATTTTTTGGTATCCAGTGCCGCCTTTAGTTGACACTCGGCATGGTTACATGATTACATGAAATCATGCCGACAACTGGAGGCTTTTGCAAAATGGTCCTGAGTGTCATTCCGAACGCAGTGAGGAATCTTTAATTACCATGAATTTATTAGATTTCTCCCTTCGGTCGAAATGACAGGAACCACTCTTTTGTTTATTTTGCACGAGACTCAACTGGTTGTGGAAAAAATGGTTTTTACAGGGGATAAAAAATGGTGCTTGGCAAGAAGGCAAAGGAACTGCTGAGTCACATCAAACCACCAGGGGTGCAGGGGAAATTCTTGATCGGCCTTGCTTTCATTCTTTTTCTCTTTTGCCTTTTCTGGTCCGTTATTATTTTTACGCAGCAGAAAAAACGTCTGCAGGAGGAGGCTCTGAACAAGGCCGAGCTGGTTATGGCGGCGGTAGACGCCAATCGCGCCTATGTTCAGAAAATTTTGCGGCCCCGGATGTATGCCTTGCTGGGCCAGGACAGCTTTGTCATCGAGGCCATGTCCACCTCCTACGTAACCCGCGTTGTCATGGATAACTTCAAGGAAGACCTGCCGGATATTTCCTACCGCCGGGTTGCCATCAATGCCAAGAACCCGAAATTCGAGGCGGACCAGCGGGAAAAGGAGATGATCCGCTATTTTAATGATCACCCCCAGGCCCTGTCATGGCAAGGCATCCGCACGGTTGCCGGCGAACAGTATTTCATGAAATTCAGCCCGGTCCGCTATGACCAATCTTGTCTTCATTGCCACGGCAGACCCGAGGACGCGCCGCGGAGCATTGTCGCAACATATGGCGGGACCCGGGGGTTTTTCATGAAGACAGACCGGGTCAGCAGCGTGGTCAGTGTCGCCATCCCCGTGGGCGAAGGCTTGCGCCGCATCGGTAAATTCGCCTTTTCCGTGTTCAGCACCGTGTTCCTCTCCTTTTTTTGCATGTACGCCCTCATCGCTTTTTTCTTCAACCGGCTCATCATCCAGAACATCCGTGCGTTGCTGGATATCTTCCGTCTGAATCTCACCGACCAGAAAGGCGAACAGCTCTTTCGCCAGGCACGGAGCCTGGATGAAATCGGGGAGCTGAATGCGACCGCAACCCTCATTGCCCGGCACTTGCAGGAAAACCGGCTGCAACTCACCGATTACGCGGAAAACCTGGAGGGAAAGGTCGAGGAACGAACCAGGGCGCTCCAGGAGTCCCAGGACCAGCTGCGCAGGCAGATGCAGGAACGGAATCGTGAGCTCCGGACCTTGAATATCATCGCCGAACTCATCACCCAGTCCGTGGATCTTCGCGCCATTCTCCCCAAGGTTTTGCGGCAAACCCTGGAGGTGATCCCGGCAAGAGGGGCGGGGATATACCTGTTTCACCCGGATCGCCAGGGGCTTTCCCTGCAGTGCCATGATAACGCCCCCGAACTTGCCGCCTCCCTTTCCTGCGATGTGATTTCCCATCGGATTCTTACCGAGGTGGAGGGCAATGCTTCCGCCTCCTCGACGATCTGTGAGGCTGCCTGTGGGGAGCTGAACTTCTTCACCTCCGATTCAGTCGGGGGGAAATGCCTCAACATCCCGCTCTGCTGCCGGAAGAGGATTCTCGGCATCATGACCTTCACGGGGTATGATGTAGGCGAAATTGACCCCAGGCACCGGGAGCTTCTTCTCTCCATCGGCCGTCAGGTCGGCGTTACCATGGAAAGCCTGCAGAACATGGCCAGCCTCATGCAGAGCAAGGAGCTTCTCCAGTCGGTTTTTGATGCGATCGCGGACCTCGTCATGCTGGTTTCGCCGGACGGATTTCTCCGCATGGTGAACAAGGCCTTTCTGGCCAGATATGGTTTTAGTCCGGACACCGTCCTCAACCGGCACATAGAAGAGCTGGCCAGGATGCAACCGGTCCCCTTCGAGCTGTTCAGCCATATTTTCCAGATTAAGCTGCTGGAGCCTGTTTCCGATTTCAGCAAACTCCCCAACGGCCAGATTTTCGAGACCCACTTTTACCCGGCCCTTGATGATCAGGGCGAGCTGAAAAATGTAGTCTGTTACGCCAAGGACGTGACCCAGCAAAAACAGGTGGAGCACCGCATGCAGCAGGCGGAAAAGCTGGTCGCCCTTGGGCAGCTGGCTGCCGGAGTCGCCCACGAAATCAACAATCCCCTCGGGATTATCCTCTGCTATACCGACTTGTTGAAAGAAGATTTTGCCGGCTTGCCGGATAAAATCGAAGACTTGGGCGTTATTGAAAAGCATGCGAAAAACTGCCAGCGTATTGTCCACGACCTGTTGAGCTTCGCCAGGAACCAGCAGACCACGAGGGCGCCCGGCTCACTGAATGCTATCATCGAACAGGTGATTTCCATGGTTGCCGGTCAACTTGCCAAGCAGGGAATAACCGTGGCGCGGAAATTGGACCCCGATATTCCCTTCCTTGACATGGATGGTGAAAAAATGAAGCAGGTTTTCATGAACCTGTTCATCAACGCCGCCCAGGCCATCGGCGAAAAGGGAGAAATCAGCATTGAGTCGAACTGTCTGCGGACCAAGGGACAGGTGAGGATCGTTGTTCGTGATACGGGTCCCGGCATTGCCCCGGAGATCCAGCACAAGATCTTTGAGCCGTTTTTTACCACCAAGGGACCGAGGGACGGTACCGGTCTCGGTCTTTCCTTGAGCTATGGGATCGTCCGTGACCATGGCGGGGAGATTTATGTCCGGAGCAAACCGGGGAAAGGCGCGGCCTTTATCATTATTCTGCCGCTCCCTGGAGCATGAAAAGAACTGCGCGACAGGAGGGAGGGACTATGCCGGTTGAACGGCTTTTGATTGTTGATGACGAAGAGGACATGCTCACTGGTCTGCAAAGAACTATTGAGCGGAATGCGCCAGGGCTTGAGGTGGTCACCTCCACCAGCCCCGTCGCGGCCTTGCGGCTGATGGCCGGCCAATCCTTCGACCTCGCCTTGCTTGATGTGATGATGCCGGAGATGAACGGCATCGCCCTGCTTGAGAAACTGCGGGCCATGGATCCGGAGCTCACGGTGGTGATGATGACAGCCTTTGCCAGCATTGATTTGGCGGTTGACGCGATCTAGTAGGGGGCTTATGATTTTATCACCAAGACTTTCGAGAAAGATACCATCCTGCGGGTGCTCCTCAAGGGGCTGGAAAGAAACCGCTTGGTCCGCGAGAATGTTACCCTGAAGGAACAGGTCTGTCAGAAGGAGGCCTTTGCCTCCTTTATCGGGCAGACACCGGCTATGATGCAGTTTTACGAGCGTCTCAAGACCGTGGCCCTGTCCGATTACACGGTGCTGGTTCGCGGTGAATCCGGCACGGGCAAGGAGCTTGCGGCCCGGGCGGTGCACAGCCTGAGTAGACGGCGTAACCGGCCGCTGGTCATGGTCAATTGTCCGGCCATCCCGGAGCATCTCCTGGAGAGCGAGTTGTTTGGTCATAAGCGTGGCGCTTTCACCGGGGCGGAGCGGGATTATCCGGGGCTTTTCGTGGAGGCGGACGGCGGGAGCCTGTGTCTGGACGAGATCGGTGATATCCCGGTTTCGGTCCAGACCAAATTGCTCAGGGTTTTGCAGGAACAGGAGATCAAGCCGCTGGGGGACACCAAAACCAGAAAGATCAATGTCCGGATCATCGCCATAACCAACCAGGACCTGGAAAAGAAGATCATCGACCGTTCTTTCCGTGAGGATCTTTTTTACCGTCTGAACGTGGTGCCCCTCACCCCTCCCCGGCTGTTTCAGATCCGGGGGGATATCCCCCTGCTGGTGGAGCATTTCTGCCGGCAGGTTTGCTGTGAACTCGGCATCGGCGGGAAACATTTTTCCGGGGACGCCATCACCGCCCTCATGGGGAGAGCTTGGCCCGGTAATGTTCGGGAGTTGCAGAATGTGGTCCGGCAGGCTGTGCTGTTCAGCGCCGAGTCTGTCATATCCGCCGGTGATCTTCAGTCTCTCATCCCCTCGGCAACCATGGTTCATGACGAGACCGCCTCCTGGCTCTCTGCTGTAGCCGGAAACGAAAGGGCGGTGACCTACAAGGAGGCCAAGGAGGATTTGCTGCGGAAATTCATGAGTCAGTATGTAATGCGTCTGCTGCAGGACACCGGAGGCAATGTGAGCCGCGCCGCGGAGATTTCCGGCCTGACCAGGGCGGCGCTGCAAAAGATCATGCGCCGCACCGCCATACAGGCGGCCAGTTTCCGTCACAACGAAAAACGGGAGGTTATATTATGAACCGGCCGCATAAGGGAAACGGCGTAACATGAAAATATGGGTCGACGCGGATGCATGCCCGGTGGTGATCAAGGATATTTTGTTCAGGGCGGCCATGCGAACCGGCATAGAGCTGACGCTTGTGGCAAATAAGCCTTTGCGTATCCCGCCCTCGCCGTGTATTAAAATGTTGCGCGTCACATCGGGTTTTGATGTCGCGGACAAGGAGATAGTAAAAAGACTTGACGCTGGTGATCTGGTCATCACCGCTGATATCCCTTTTGCCGCGGAGGTGATTGACAAGGGAGGTCATGCCCTCAATCCTCGAGGCGAACTGTATTCCGTTGACAACATTCGTGATCGTCTGGATGTGCGGGATTTCATGGATAGTCTGCGCAGTTGCGGAATCGAGACAGGCGGTCCGGCAGTCTTAAGTCAAAGTGACCGGCAATCCTTTGCCAATAATCTGGACAAAATATTAACCAGGTATGCAAGAAATACATAGGACAAACCCCGCCGCTGGGTCAGTATGAGGATGGCATCATGAAACCGAGAGTTAAAATAGCCGCGGCCCGGACCCCGGACGGCGGCGAGATGGGGCTTTATCAGCATGACCGTGATTTCTTTATCACGGTCAACGGTCTGGATCTGATGAACAGCCGCCACCACGAGTCGGAACTGGAGCTGGCGCGGCTGGGCTGCGTCCATCTGGCCGGCCGCAAGGGGGCCTGCATCCTAATCGGCGGTTTGGGCATGGGCTATACCCTGCGCCAGGCCCTCGATATGCTCAGCCCCGATGCCCAGGTGGTGGTGGGCGAACTGCTCGCTGCCGTGGCCGGATGGAATCGTGATTTTCTCGGGGTGCTTAACGGCCAGCCGCTGGGGGATAAACGGGTTGACCTCAGGATAGGGGATGTGGTCAAGCTCATCTCCAGCTCCAAGGGCGGATTCGATGCGATCCTGCTGGATATCGATAATGGCCCAGGCGCGATAACCGATGCCGGGAACCGCAGATTGTACGGCCGCGATGGAATTCAGGCCTGCCGCCGGGCGTTGCGGGAACAGGGGTGTCTGGCGGTGTGGTCGGCCGGGCCGAGTAAGCAGTTTGAGCAGCTTTTGCTGAGTTGCGGCTTCCATGTGCGCCGTTACCAGGTCCCTGCTTACAAGGGCAGTAAATCGCAGTCGCGGTTTGTCTGGGTCGCCTCGGAGAACAAGCTTAACCTGCCCCCCGGCGGCGGCGAACCGCGCCGGCCGCGCAAGAATCCGCCCAAGGGCAACCGCGGCTAGCGCGTCGTGTTTTTCGCATCTTGAATCGGCTGTCTTCAGGCGCGGGAGGGGAGTCCATTCCTGGGAACCATCCGCGGAAATTGCCAGAAGAGAGGGGCAGGCTTGCGTTGCGCAGCATCGGCAATAACGCAAGCCAGCCCCTAGCAGCGCATGGTTAAGCCTTGCGGCGCATGACCACGAGGCCGGACAGGCAGGAGCCGAGCAGCCACGCGGCGCCCGGCAAGGGCACGGCGGCAGCCTGGGCCGCGGCCCCCATGGAGAAGTCATAGGTCTGGTTGGCCAGCAGGTTGGCGGTGACACTTGCTGTGCCGAAGATGTCGCCCGAGTCGTAGCCGCCAAGCGACTTGAGGGTCAGCAGGTCGTTAAAGGCCGCCTCTCCCAGCAGGAGGAAGACGTAGCTGTCGCTGGAAGCGTGATTCCCGCCCACCTCGCCGAATAATTCATAGTCAAAGCTGATGGTTAGATTCATGTCGTGGTCCGGGGTAAAGGCGCCGTAGAGTTCGGCGTAGGCGTAACCATAGCCATGGTCACCCACGTTGGCGAAGGCGCCGTCCATGCTGCCCATGGTGTTGGCCAGCACCTCGGAGTTGGCGTTATAATCAGCCTGGAACAGGGGCGCGAAACCGTCGGCCTGCTGGCTGGTGTAGCCGCCGGCCAGGCCGGTTTCCACGAAGCTTTCCCGCAGATCCCAGGTGATGGGGCTGGAGAAGGTAAGGCTGTCCCAGTGGATGACGGCGTCGGCGGTGCCGAAGTCCGCCATGGCCGGAGTGACGTTCAGGGTCAGGATGGCAGCCGGGACCAGGGCGGTTAGAAAGCGTTTTATGTGCATGGTCATATCCTCTTTTTATTTTTTTGCTGGACCTGGAGGCGGGAATTAAGCGCGCCTCCATAAGCGGACCGTTCCGGCAATCCAGGCCGGAACGATTTTTGTTTACATATTGATTCCGGGCGGGACTATTTTACGTCCACAAAGATGGGGTTGGAGTAGAACCACAGGTCGGCCCAGGCTTCCACCTCGCCGTCGATGCCCAGCCCGGCGTGAACCAGGTTGTCGAACAGCGGATTACCCATGTCGTCGGTCTCAAACGGGGTATTGGGGTTCAGGTTGTTGCCGCGCACGCGGAAGTACATGTCCTTGTTCACCCTCCGCAGCTGATAGGTACACTCTGTGTAGCCGTCCTCGGTCACGGTCCAGGTGGTGGGGTCGTAGGTGGCTACGACCCGGGCGGTGGGATTTGTGCCCTGGCTGGTGTACTCCACCGTGCCCGGGGCGAGTTTGCCGGTCACCTCGCCGGCGATGAGCTGCACGTGCCGCACACTGGGTATGTCGCCGTGGTTGTTCACGTCCGGGCTCTTGAAGCGGATGGTGACCTCGATCATGCCGTTGCGGCGCAGGTTCAGGGTCTCGCCCATGGTGGCGGAGGCGCCGCGGATACGATCCTTGACGGTGAATTGCAGTTCGTTGATCAGGTCGCCGTAGACGATGAAGGAGTTGCCGGAGCGCAGGGAGGCCACAACGTCCTCGCCGTCGTACTCGCCGTTGTCATTCACATCAGTCACGTAGGAGTAGGTTCTCTGATATTCCCCGGGCCAGAAGTCGCCGCTGGTGGAATGGAAGTCGGAGCTGGCGAACAGCCAGAATTCGCGGCCTTCACCCAGCAGCGCGTCCCAAATGCTGCCCACGGTGGCGGCGAAGTAGCCCACCCCGCCGTAAGTGCCGCCGCCGTATGCGCCGGAACCATAGCCGCCGCGGCCGCTCTCCTTTTGGTGGCCGGGGGCGGATTCAAAGCCGAAGACCACATCCGGGCCGGCGTCGTTTAAGGTGCGGAAGAAATTGGGGCCGTAGCCCGAGGGGTTGCCGTCGGACCAGTCCTTGTCAGCGGCGCGCTCGACGTGGGCCGGCACCATCCAGCCCTGGCCCGCGTAATTGGCCTGCATCCAGGCGGCGGCCTGGGCGGCCTTGGCCAGGTTGTTCGTGAAGTTCTTGGCCACGCCGTTATTGGCGGGGTCCTCGAAGCCGTAACCGCCGCCGGCGTCGGAGTCGCCTCTGTCCCACAGGTACTCGAACTGGGCGATGGCGAAACCGGTTGGGTCAACGATGGCGGTGGAGCAGTGCTCGGCGCCTGGCATGTTCAACTCCATACCGTTAATGAGGATTTTATCCGGAAAGGCGTCACGGTTGCGCTGCAGATAGGCGGGCGCCTTGTCGTCATCGGCCAGGGTCTGCCAGCGCCACAGGTTGTTGTCGCCGCTGGGCAGCGGGCTGCCCAGGCGAATGACCGCGGGCGTCACGTTCTTCCAGAGAGTGCCCACGTCGTTCTGGTCGGAGGTGCCGCCGTGCTCGGAGTTGGCCAGCCAATCCAGACCGAAGCTGAAGCCATTTTCGTAAACCGTGTCGAAGTTGTTGCCGCCGTCGGTGAGCCAGGTGTGATTGTGGAAATCGCCGGCAATCCACTTGCCCTCCAGGGCCAGGGCAGGGGTGGCGGTCATGGCCGTCAAGGCTGCGGTGGCTAGAATTTTTTTAATGCATTTTTTCATGTTGTTCTCCTCTTTTTCATTTTCTGATTTAGGTTTTCCACCGGCCAGGCCGGGGCGTTAGGATTCAAGATCATGAACGTTGCCAAAGTTCCATTTAGGAGCCGTTACGAAATAACTTGAACATTTATATCTATTCCCTTACGGCTCCTTATGCCGCTCATGGGAATTTAATGACGATGATATTTTGTGACAGCGGCTTGGAGCCACTTTGAATAAAGTCAGCGACATCCCCCGTCTGATTTCTATGGCTTATGAAAACATGAGGTTGTTAGTTTTGGATCATCTTCCCATTAAAAATCCGTTAAATCAGTCCCCTTCCAGCTGAGATAATGCGAAACTCTAAACTCCAGTAAGGGGCTGCGGCGGATCGCAAAAAAACATTGATTTCCCCTCCGATGTTTATTATTTCTTGGCCATGGGAAGAGACAGCGGTTATCTGCGATTACAGCGAAGGGTTATGCGGGGTCGTCCGCATCTGTTTTCGCTGTGCCTGGCAATGCTGCTTTTTGTTTCCCTCCTTGCCGGGAATTTGCACCACCACCACGACATTGCGGAACATGGTGATTGCGTCATCTGTGTGTTCCTCCACCACTCCCCGGCCGAACCGGGGGCACCGTTTCTTCCGCCCCTACCCCCCCTCCCATCGCAACAACTCGTAACCATCCTGATTCTGGCGGCCATCATCACCCGGTCGGCCAGCACCATCCGTGAGCGTGCTCCTCCTTTTCATTCTCCTTGCCGTATCATTTAACATCATTTTTTTTCGATACCGATTTTCGCGATTCACGCGACAAAGGAGAAGCGCATGCGTATACGTATACTTTCCGCGGCCGTTTGTCTGGCCGCTCTTATGCCCTCTTCCGTCAGCCGGGCGGGGGACGATCTGCATTCACGTCTGGACAGGCTTGATGCCGAGCTCAGGCAGCAAGGGGAGATCATCAGGGAGCAGCAAAAGATTATCCAGGCCCTGAAGGAAGAGCTCAACAGGCAGCAAACCCGGGAGCTCACGCAGCCGAAGCAGGAAACTCAAGCCCCGGCTGCCACGGCAAAGGCAACCGGTTTTTTTGGCGGCAACGTTCTCACCAACCCGAATGTGGGGCTGGTGTTGGATACCTTTGCCTACACCTCCAATCTGGAAGACGATGAGCTGGAAAACCGGGGTATTGCCGGTTTCACCACCAGCGGGCTGGAACCGCGCCAAGGCTTTAACCTGCGGGCCGCCGAGCTTTTCATCTTTGCGCCGGTCGACCCCTATTTCAATCTCTACGCCAACCTGCCCATCACCGAGGATGGGGTGGAACTGGAAGAGGTCTATGCCGTGACCACCGCTCTCCCGGCGGGACTGCAAGTGAAGGGCGGCAAGTTCAAGAGTAATTTCAGCAGGTTGGATGCGCAGCATCCCCATGTCTGGGATTTTTACGATATAGCCTTGCCCTACCGCGCCTTTCTGGGGGATGAGGGGCTGGGAGGAGAAAAGGGAGTGCAGCTCACCTGTCTGCCCGCCTGGCCCGTCTATACCCAGTTCGGCGTTGAGGTTCTCCAGGGTGAAAATGATCTGCTCTTCGGCGCGGATGGTGCTTCCGGCCCCCACGCCTATTCTCTTTTCGTGAAAAACTCCATGGATATCACGGACAACTCAACCCTCTATTTCGGGCCGTCCGTCCTGTTTGGCAAGACCCGAACCACGGGCATTGTTGACGGGGAGGAGTTTGCCGGCGACAGCGCCCTCTACGGACTGGAAGGGGTGTGGAAATGGAAACCGGACAGCCGGCAGGGGTTCACCCTGCAAAGTGAATACCTTTATCTCGACCAGCACGGCGATTTGACCGACGAAACCACCGCCCTTAGCGACTCATTGCGCCGGGGTCAGGATGGTTTTTATGTGCAGGGCATGTATCAACTGGGGCGCTGGCGCTTTGGCGCCCGCTACGACATGCTGGAACTGTTTGCCGATCGTTTCGAGCTGGCCGGTGAAGAACAGGAGCTGGGAGAAACTCCCTGGCGGGCCAGCACCGCTCTTGAGTTCAATCTCAGCGAATTCACCCGCCTGCGCTTCCAGTTCACCCATGATCGCTCCGGCCGGGATGACAGGAGCAACAACGAAGGTGTCCTGCAGCTTCTCTTCGGCATCGGCGCCCACGCCGCTCATTCATTTTAGGAGATAATCACCATGTGGAAAATAGTTCTCGTTGTATTGCTGACATTCACCGGCGCGAGCCCTGCCTGGGCCGAACTCAACGTGGTTGCCACTCTGCCCTGGATCGGCAGCCTGGCCAAGGAGATCGGCCAAGACAAAATCACGGTGACCACCCTGGTCAAGCCAAGCCAGGATCCGCACCTGGTCGAGGCAAAACCAAGCATGATCCTTGCCGGCCGTAAGGCCGATATCCTGATGTATAACGGCCTTGATCTGGAAATCGGTTATCTTCCCCTCATTCTGGAATCGTCCAGAAACCCGCGCATCGTACCGGGCCAACCCGGCAACCTCGACTGCTCCCGGTACGCGCAGGTCATCGAAAAATCGACCTCGGTCGACCGGAGCATGGGGGACGTGCATCCGCTGGGAAATCCCCACTATCATTTTTCCCCACCCAATATGCTGCGCGTGGCTTCGGGGATGACCGATGTTCTGGCTGGTTTGGACAGGAACAATGGGGATTTTTACCGGGAGAATTTCAAGATTTTTTCGCGCAAACTCGAGCAGCGGCTGAAAGATTGGCAAGCGCTTAACCCGCGGGGCAAGAAGTTCGTGGCCTACCATAAGCTGTTTGAGTATCTGGCGGCGGAATTCGGGTTGCGGATCATGGCCTACGTCGAGCCCAAACCCGGCATCCCGCCGTCAGCCGCGCATGTCGAGGGGTTAATTGACATCATGAAGAGCTCCAATCCAGCGGGCATTCTGACCACCGGTTATTACGGCAGAAAGGAGGCGGAATCGCTCGGCGGCAAGACCGGGGTCAAGGTCATCATCCTGCCCGCGGATGTCGGCGCCATGGAGGGGACGGAAGACTGGTTCGCCTTCATGGACAAAACCCTCACTTCCCTGCCATGAGAATGACGCAGTGGAGACCCTCATTTTTCTACTCTATCCGTTCCTGGCCTGTCTGCTCCTGATCCTTATCCATGCCTATTTCGGCATCCATATCCTGGAGAGGGGCATCATCTTCGTCGATCTCGCCCTGGCCCAGTTTATCGGCATTGGCATCGCGCTTTCGTTTTTGTTCGGCGAGGAGAAAAGTATTCTCCTCTCCCTGTTCTTCGCCTTCCTGGGGGCCTTCATTCTTTCGCTCTCAAAAAAAGTGGCCCGTCATGTGAACATCGAGGCCTTTATCGGCATCCTTTACATTTTCGCCGTGGCAACGTGCATTCTGATCCTCGATAAGAGCCCCCATGGTCCGGAAGAGTTCAAGGCCATCATGAACGGCAATATCATCTGGGTCACGCCGCGAGAGGTGTCTTCCACCTTTCTCGTCTACGGGGGAGTCGGCCTTTTGCATTTTTTCCTGCGGAAGCAATTTTTCGCCCTTTCCTTTGAAGGGAAGGGCGGACTCTGGCTGGAATTTCTTTTTTTTGCCAGCTTTGCCGTTGTCCTGGTGAAATCGGTGGCCATGGCGGGAATTCTGCAGGTTTTTTCGTTTCTCATCATCCCCGCCCTGATCGGCCGGCTGTTTTTCCGGGAGCCGGTTAAGACGCTCCTGGCCGGCTGGCTGATCGGGGTCGTGGCCAGCATGGGGGGGATTTTTTTATCGTTTACCCTGGACATTCCCGCTTCGCCGGCTATCGTGGCGGGACTGGCGCTGATGTTTTTCGGGCTCTTGGCCGGCAAAGCTTTTTTTTGTCGTGACTGCCCGGGGGGATAGACCATTTATTTCCCATCAGCAATGTTTTATGATAGGATATTGACTGGCCAGGAAGGTTGTCAGGTTGGAATCCGAACCCGTAACTTGCGGAGGGGAACCGTTATGAAGATAGGCATGGTCGGCTTGGGCCGCATGGGCATGAACATGGCGCGCCGGCTGCTGCGGGGCGGCCACCAGGTGGTGGCTTATAACCGCAGTCCGGACAAGACGGAAGAGATCATGCAGGAAGGGGCCGAGGGAAGTTTTTCCCTGCAGGAACTGGCGGACAAGCTCGACAGTCCCAGGGTGGTCTGGCTCATGCTGCCCGCCGGCAAAGCGGTGGACGAGCATCTGGAAAAATTGCGAAACATCCTGGCCCCGGGCGACATCATCGTTGATGGCGGCAACAGCCGCTACCGTGATGATCTCCGCAGGGGCGCCTATCTGAAAGGGGCCGGCATTCATTACCTTGATGCCGGGGTGAGCGGCGGTATCTGGGGGCTTACGGTCGGCTACTGCACCATGGTGGGGGGCGAGGAGAAAATATTTCGCTCTCTCGAACCCGTGTTCAAAACGCTGGCCCCGCCGGAAGGCTATCTTTACTGCGGATCGACCGGGGCCGGCCATTTTGTCAAGATGATCCATAACGGCATCGAATACGGCATGATGCAGGCCTATGGCGAAGGGTTCGCCCTGCTTGAGGCCTCGCCCTATGGCCAGGGCCTTGATTTCGGCAAGATTTCCCGCCTGTGGAATCAGGGCAGCGTCATCCGCTCCTGGCTGCTTGAATTGCTGGAACAGGCCTTTGCTGATGATCCCCGGCTTGAGGGGTTGCGCGGCTACGTGGATGACTCGGGCGAAGGACGCTGGACCGTGGAAGAGGCTGTTGCCAGCGGGGTTGCGGCGCCGGTCATCACCATGGCCCTTTTCCAGCGTTTTCAGTCCCGTAAGGAAAATGCTTTTGAAAACAGGGTGCTGGCGGCCCTGCGGCAGCAATTCGGCGGCCATGCCGTGAAGAAGGGATGAGTATTGTTTTTTCGTAACTATCCAGGTAGATAGGCTGAAGGCTGTAGACTGAAGGAAAAAGCGCCTAAAAAATGTAATACGACAGTACCGACAGCCCTATAGCCTTCAGTCTACAGTCTAAACAGCTGGATAGTTACGTTTTTTCATTGTGTTGAGAGTGAAAGACTATGGAATCATCTGTAAGCAGAGAATCGAATTGTCATCGGGAAGGGGGCTGTGATTGCCTGCCTGCCACCGATCTTGATCCCTGCGCCATCGTTATCTTCGGCGCTTCCGGAGATCTGGCGGCCCGCAAACTGATCCCCGCCCTGTATCATATGTATCTAACCTCCTCTCTCCCGGATCCCGTGTCCATCGTGGGCTGCGCCCGCACGGAGTTCAGCGCTGACGCCTTTCGTCTCCGCATGAAGGAGGCCTGCCAAGACCATGGCCAGGCGGATATGTCCAGATGGCCTGAATTTGCCGCCCTGCTTTTTTACCAACAGCTGACCTACGATTCACGGGAATCGTTTCAAGGGCTGGCCTCCTGTCTGCGGGATCTTGACCTTCAGAGAGGGTTGCTGGGCAATCTGGTTTTTTACCTGGCCCTGCCGCCCTCCCTCTACCCGGTTGTGGCGACCATGATCGGCGGGGCAGGGCTTGCCGCCGGGAGCCGGGATGGCCGGGGCTGGTCCCGCATCGTGGTGGAAAAGCCCTTCGGCAGTGACCT
Source organism: Deltaproteobacteria bacterium (assembly GCA_016219175.1). Taxonomy (GTDB): domain Bacteria; phylum Desulfobacterota; class Desulfobulbia; order Desulfobulbales; family SURF-16; genus SURF-16. The sequence goes on from JACRCD010000032.1 coordinate 15,910, forward strand.
GGAGAGTTCAGGCGAACTTGACCGGACCCTGCGCACTCATTTCCAGGAGGAGCAGATTTTCCGTATTGACCATTACCTGGCCAAGGAAACCGTGCAGAACATCCTCATGTTCCGCTTTGCCAATACCATTTTTGAACCGCTCTGGAAGCGTGAATATGTCGACTATGTGGGCATCATGGCCGCTGAAAAACTCGGGGTGGAGAACCGGGCCGGCTATTATGAGCAGGCCGGGGTGATCCGGGACATGTTCCAGAATCATATGCTGCAGCTTCTCTCTCTTGTCGCCATGGAACCGCCTTCCGTTTTTGAATCGGAACGGGTGCGGGACGAGAAGGTCAAGGTGTTCCGGGCCATCCGCCCCTTTCATCGCCAGGAGGCCGAGGTTGTTCTCGGCCAGTACGGGCCGGGCGTCATTGACGGCCGGGAGGTGCCGGGCTACCTGCAGGAACCGGGGGTTGCCGCTGGTTCATTGATCCCCACCTTTGCGCTGATGCGTTTTGCCGTTGAAAACTGGCGCTGGCAGGGCGTGCCTTTTTATCTTGTTTCCGGCAAGCGCCTGTCGGCAAAGGAAACCCGGGTCGTCATCCAGTTCAAGGATGTGCCCCACTCCTTGTTCAGGGATGTGCTGGGAGAGAGGATCGTCGCCAACCGTCTCATTCTGGGTATTTATCCGGAGGAGGGGATCAGCCTCACCTTTCAGACAAAAAATCCCGGGGCGCGGATCTGCCTGCGTTCCATGACCATGGATTTCCGGTATGACACAACCTCCGTACTGGACGCCTATGAAAAGGTGCTGCTTGACTGCATTCTGGGAGACCACATGTTGTTCTGGCGGCAGGACGCCGTTGAAGAGGCCTGGCGCGTCCTGACCCCTGTTCTCAATGAATGCGAGATGTGCCGGGGGCGGGAGCAGAAACTTATTATTTATCCGGCCGGCAGCTGGGGGCCTGAAACGGCCAGGCCGTGGATTGATAAAATCAGGATTAAAACCCATGTCCCTCCTGCTGGCCGCTGACGTCGGCGGCACCAAAACCGATCTGGCCGTCTATGATCCCGGCCAGGGGCTCAGCCGTCCCGTGACGGAGGCGACCCTGGCCAGCCGGGACTACCGTTCCTTTTCGCTGCTGTTGCGCGCCTTTCTCGACAAAAACAGGCTGGGGATCGAGCGCGCCTGTTTCGGCGTCGCCGGACCGGTCTTAAACAACAGGGTCAAGCTGACCAATCTTCCCTGGGAAATAGACGGCAGTGATATCGGGCGGGAATTTGCCATCAACAGGGTTGATATTATTAACGACCTGGTGGCCGTGGCCAGCTCCATTCCCCATCTGGCGGCTGATGATCTGCTCCCTCTCGGCGAAGGCAAGCCCCGGCAAGAAGGGGCGATCGGGGTGGTGGCGCCCGGCACGGGACTGGGTATTGCCTTCTGTGTCCGGGATGACGGGGCTTATCATGTCTGCCCCTCCGAAGGGGGGCATGCCGGATTTTCACCGGGCAATGCTCAGGAAATGGCCTTGCTGGGCTTCCTGCTCGACCAGGGCATCAGCCCGAGTTTTGAAGCGCTCTGTTCCGGCTCGGGACTGCCGAATATTTACCGCTTTCTCATTGCCGGCGGCGGATTTACCGAACCAGAGCGGCTGGCGATTGAGCTCGCCCGGTCTGCTGATCCCACCCCGGTTATCGTGCAGTGGGCCTTGCATCCGGGAAAAGCCTGTGATGTCTGCCGGGAGACCCTGCGGATTTTTGTCCGGATTCTGGCCGAGGTCTGCGGGAATCTGGCCGTCACGGTGCTGGCCACCGGCGGTATCTATCTGGGCGGCGGCATGCCGGCCAAAATTCTGCCCTTTCTGCGGGAGGCGGATTTTCTCGCGCGCTTCAGACAGAAGGGGAAGATGTCCACCCTGCTTGGTGATATCCCTGTCTATGTCATTAAAAATCCCAAGGCTGCCTTGATCGGCGCCGCTGCTTACGGGTTGAAAGCGCATGCGCATAACTAAAAAAACAGTTGAAAAGACGGTCATCGTCCTGCTGGTCATCTTTTGTATCGCAACCTTCAAATATCTCGGCCTGGGGCAGTACCTCACCCTGGAATACCTGAAGCAGTCCCAGGCCCATTTCGCCGAACTGTATGCGGCCAGGCCCCTGCCGGTCATTGCCGTCTATATGCTGATCTACATTGTGGCCACGGCCCTGTCCCTGCCGGGCGCGGTGATCATGACCCTGGCCGGCGGCGCCCTGTTCGGGCTGGTCATGGGCACCGTCATCATCTCCTTTGCCAGCACCATCGGGGCCACGCTGGCCTGCGCCGTTGCCCGTTTTCTGCTCAGGGACTGGGTGCAGAAAAAATTCGGCGAGCGGCTCGGTCCCATCAACAGCGGCATTGAACGGGAGGGCGGCCTCTATCTCTTTACCATGCGGCTGGTGCCCGTCTTCCCCTTTTTTCTCATCAACCTGGCCATGGGGGTCACCAGGATCCCTCTTTTGCAGTATTACTGGATCTCCCAGGTCGGCATGCTGCCGGCCACCATCGTCTATGTCAATGCCGGCAAGGAGCTGGGCCGAATTGATTCCCTGTCCTCCATCCTCTCTCCCAGCCTGCTTGTTTCCTTTGCCCTGCTGGGGCTGTTCCCGCTGACGGTCAAGAAAATCATGGGCTGGGTGAAAGGCCGGAAGGATAAAAAAGATGAGCAAGTTTGATTTTGCTCTCGGCGTGACCGGTGGCGGGGCTGACGGTCGCAACCGGCGCGGCAAGGCTCGGGGCTTGCCACCCTGGCCGGGGCAGTGCATCCCTTCCGACCCTGGCCGGGATCAATAAAAAGGTGGCCGCTGGCTATCTCTCCCTCAAGATTTTTTCCAGTACGGTGCAAAAGGGTTTGAAGCTCTTTTTTCAGCTCAAAAGGTCCGGTCTGTGAGCCGTGTTCCGATCTGGCGGCAAGGAAAAATATTGTAAATGAGCTCTATTGTTGTAGAATGGGCCGGATAATTGGGGCTGTCCCAAGGAAATCGCCTTCAGGAAGGGATTCATTGCTAGTCAGCAATTGCAAGAGATCGCGGAACCCCTGGGGAAAAACGGCTATGGCCAGTATTTACTGCAATTGCTGCAGGAGCAGAGCATCCCGTGAAATTTCTTCAAACAACAATACCTGAGGTCATGGTCATAGAACCTGATGTTTTCGGTGATGAGCGCGGGTTTTTCATGGAAACCTGGCAGGCCCGGAAATTTAAGGAAAACGGCATTGACGCCCATTTTGTCCAGGATAACCACAGCAGGTCCGGGCAAAACATTCTGCGGGGTCTGCATTACCAGATCAAACAACCCCAGGGCAAGCTGGTGCGGGTGATAAGCGGCGCGGTCTATGACGTGGCGGTGGATTTACGGAAATCCTCCCCCTTTTTCGGCAGATGGGTGGGGGAGATCCTCTCCGGTGACAACAAAAAGATGCTCTGGGTCCCCGCTGGTTTTGCCCATGGCTTTTATGTCATGAGCGACATGGCCGAATTTGTCTACAAGTGCACGGAATACTATGCCCCTGAGCATGAACGCGCCATCCGCTGGGATGACCCTTTGCTTGCCATCGATTGGCCCCTGCGGGACGGACGGCAGCCGCTTCTTTCCGCCAAGGACAGGCAGGGCGCCTTGCTGGCGGACGCCGAGTGTTATCCATGAAGGTGATGATCTGTGGCGCCGGCGGACAGCTTGGCTGGGAACTCCAGCGTACCGCCCCGCCGGATATCGATCTTTTTCCTTTTACCTCGCGGCAGCTGGATATTAGCCGCCAGGAGCAGGTGGCGGACACGGTGGCCGGAATCCGGCCTGCGCTGATCATCAATGCTGCGGCCTATACCGCGGTGGACAGAGCGGAGCAGGAAAGGGACACGGCCTTTGCCGTTAACGGCCGCGGGGTCGCCAATCTTGCCGAGGCGGCCCTTCAATGTGGCGCCAGGCTCATTCATATCTCCACCGATTTCGTCTTTGACGGACGCAAATCCCGCCCCTATCTGCCCACGGATGAAACCAATCCCTTAAGTGTCTATGGGACCAGTAAAAGAGAGGGTGAGGAACTGGCCCTGGCCATCCTGCCGGATGTGCTCATTGTCCGCACGGCCTGGGTTTACTCCTCCCATGGCGCTAATTTCGTCAAAACCATGCTGCGCCTCATGAACGATCGTGAAACAATCGGGGTGGTGGCGGATCAGACAGGCAGCCCGACCTGGGCCAATGGCCTGGCCCGCACCCTCTGGCAACTGAGCGCGACCGGCCTGCACGGCATCCATCATTGGACGGATAGCGGGGTGGCCAGCTGGTATGACTTTGCCGTGGCCATTCATGAGGAGGCCAGCCAGCTTGGGCTGGTCAATAAGGAGGTTGCGGTTTTCCCCATCGGGGCCAAGGATTACCCAGCCCCGGCCAGCCGCCCTTTTTACAGTGTGCTGGACCGGAGCAGCACCATTGCCGCCCTGAACCAGAGTCCGCCGCATTGGCGCAAACAGCTGCGGCTGATGTTACGAGAAATACGGGATGAAAAAGATGCGTAATATTCTTGTTACCGGAGGCGCCGGTTTTATCGGGGCCAATTTTGTGCATTACTGGTTGGGCAGCTACCCAGGGGACAGGGTCGTGGTGCTTGATGCCCTGACCTATGCCGGCAACCTCGCCAACCTGGCCGCCGCCAAGGAGAACAAGCATTTTCACTTTGTCCATGGCGATATCCGTGACCGGCAGCTGACGGAACAGCTGCTTGTTAGCCATGGGATTGACACCATCGTCCATTTTGCCGCCGAATCCCATGTCGATCGGTCCATACTCGGTCCTGACGCCTTTATTGAGACCAATATCGTCGGCACCCATAACCTGCTGCAGGCGGCAAAGAAGGTGTGGCTGGATAACCGGGCCACGCCCTTGGCCCATCGTTTCCATCATGTCTCCACCGACGAGGTCTATGGTTCGCTGCAAGCCGCTGATCCTCCCTTTACGGAAACCACGCCCTATGCCCCCAATTCACCTTATTCAGCCAGCAAGGCCGGTTCGGACCATCTGGTGCGCGCCTACCTGCATACCTATGGCCTGCAGGTGACGACCAGCAACTGCTCCAATAACTACGGGCCCTATCAGTTTCCGGAAAAGCTGATACCCATGGTGATTATCAATATCCTGGAGGGGAGGGCGTTGCCGATTTACGGCGCCGGTCTCAATATCCGCGATTGGCTGCATGTGGACGATCATTGCCGGGGCATTGATCTGATTCTGCACAGGGGCAGGGTGGGCGGTGTTTATAACATCGGCGGCAATAACGAGTGGACCAATATTGATATTGTCCGTCATATCTGCGGACTGCTGGATGAGTTGTTTGCCGATTCCCGGGAATTGCGCGAGCATTTCGCCGCTTCCCCTTGCGCCCGGGGAGAAAAGGCTGAAAGCCTGATCACCTTTGTCAAGGACCGTCCCGGCCATGATCTTCGTTATGCCATCGATGCTACCAAGTGCCGCAACGAACTGGGTTATGAACCCCAAGAGACTTTTGCCAGCGGAATCCGCAAAACCGTGGCCTGGTATCTGCAACAGGAGGAGTGGTGGCGGCAGGTGATCAGCGGCGAGTATAAGAAGTGGATCGATACCCAGTATACCTGCCGCTGACCGGCGCATGCCTCTTTATCGACGCGACCGGCCGGATTGTTTATCCGAAAATTTCTGGCGGCGTGGCGGTCTGTCCATGCCGAAGCTCCGAACTTTTATGTTGGGTTGTGGCTGGCAAGTCTGGTTCAGCCATGCTGGTCCGGCGCCAATTGCAGGTTCATGAAAATTAACGTCCTGATGTCGACATTCAATGGGGAGCGCTATCTGTCTGAGCAACTCGATAGTATCGCCGGACAGACAGGGGTGGAAATTCGCCTGCATGTCCGGGATGACGGCTCCGTGGACAGCACCTGCGATATCATCGGCGGATACCGCAACAAGGATATTGTCCATGAGGTGGAGCGGGGTGACAACATCGGCTTTGCCCCCAGTTTTTTCCGGCTGCTTGCCTCTTCGGATGATGCGTGCCGCTATTTTGCCTTTGCCGACCAGGATGACTGGTGGCATCCCGGCAAGCTACAGGCTGCCGTGGCTGCCCTGCGGCAGGTGAGCGATTCCGTGCCGGCCCTCTATTGTGGCCGTCTGGCCTGCGTGGACCGGAGCCTGCAACCCGTTTCTCTTTCCCCTCTGCCCACCCGTCCTTTGGCCTTGGCCAACGCCCTGGTGGAAAATGTAGCCAGCGGCTGTACCATCGTCATCAACCGGGCGGCCCGCCGCCTTCTCGTGCAGACGCTGCCCGGTTGGTGTCTTTTCCATGACTGGTGGTGTTATCTGTTGATTTCGGCCGTGGGGCGCATCATTTACGACGAGAGGCCGTTTATCAAGTACAGGCTGCATGGCGCTAATGATACCGGGGCGCCGGTCTCTTTTCTTGACGGCATGCAACGGCGCATCCGCCGTTTTGCGGGCGAAGACCGGCAGACCTTTAAGGTGCACCGGCAGGCAACCGAGTTTGTCAGGCAGTGCGGGGCGATGCTGGACGAAGCGGACCTGCGGCTGGTCAACACCTTTCTGGACTCGAAACGGAGTGTTGGCGCGCGCCTCCGATACGGCCTGAACAAAGAGGTCTATCGTCAGCGCTTTGTTGATGATATGCTTCTGCGTCTTCTTATCTGCTGGGGCAGATATTGAGGTCGCCCACCATGCCACCCTCCCGGAAAAAAATCGCCTATATCATCAACGTTGACTGGTATTTTGTGCTGCACTGGCTCGACCGGGCCAGGGCTGCCCGCGATGCTGGCTATGCGGTCCACGTCTTCGCCGATTTCACCGATCCCACCCACCAGCAAACCATGGAGGATGAGGGTTTTATCTGCCGGCGGATTTCCGTGGACCGTAAGAGTATGAATCCGCTCAAAGATGTGTGGAGTTTCCTGCAGATCCATGCGGCCCTAAGGAGCGTGCGGCCTGACATCGTGCACTGCATCACCGTCAAACCCAATCTCTACGGGGGGCTTGCCGGCCGACTGCTGGGCCTGAAGACCATACTGAATGTCACCGGGCTTGGCCTGGCCTTTTCCGGCAGGACGTTCAGAACATTCATCTCTCGCCAGATCATCAAGCAACTCTACCGTGCCGCCGCCAACCACCCCTCATGCAAGATCGTCTTTGAGAATGGCGATGACCGGGCGGTGTTTACCCGTCTTGGTATCGGCTTCCCGGAAAATTACATCCTCATCCCCGGCAGCGGGGTGGATGTCGATCTTTTTGCCTATACCCCCGAAATGGTAAGTGAAGAACCCGTCATCCTCTTTGCCGGACGCCTGCTGTGGGACAAAGGGCTTGGTGATGTGGTGGCTGCCGCCGGTTTGTTGCGCAAGCAGGGGCAGCGGTTTCGGCTCAACGTGGCGGGGATTGTCGACAGCCGGTCGCAAAATGCTATCCCCCTTGCGCAGGTGCGGGGTTGGCATGAGCAAGGGCTGATCAATTGGCTGGGGGAGCGGCATGACATGCCCCGTGTGCTGGCCGAGGCCAATATCGTTGTTCTGCCGAGCTGCTATGGCGAGGGGGTGCCGCGGGTGCTGATCGAAGCGGCGGCAGTGGGGCGGGCGATCGTGACAACCGGCGTCAGCGGCTGCAGGGATATCGTCCTTCATGAAGAAAACGGGCTGCTGGTGGAGCCAGGCAAGCCTGAGCAGGTGGCCCTGGCCCTGGAAAGACTCCTGGGTGACCCGGGGCTGCGCAGAGAATTCGGCCTGCGGGGAAGACGGTTGGTGGAAGAGGTCTTTGACCAGCACCGGGTCATCACGCAGAAACTGGCCCTGTATCATTCCCTGTGAAAGACAAAAAAGGGGGACGGATTTTTTTCTTAGATGGTTAAAACCGATGAGCTTGATCCCGCCTTGTATGAGACATTAGTGAGACATTAGGACATTAGTAGGACATTAGGGACGGAGATTACTTAATAACTTAATTGACACCGCCTTGATGAGCGTGCATCATGATACCATGCCTCGTCATAAACGAATAGACATAGCCGGAGCGGTTCACCATGTGATTACCCGGGGTGTGGGCCGGCAGGAAATTTTTCTGGATGACGCAGACCGGCAGGCTTTTTTGAGCCGTCTGGAGCGGAATTTGTCCCTCGCTGGGGCCAGGTGTTATGCCTGGGCGTTGATTCCGAACCATTTTCACCTGTTAATCCGCACCGGAGAAAAGTCATTAAGCGAACTGATGCGGAAACTCCTCACCGGCTATGCACTTTACTTTAACCGCCGGCACAAGCGAAGCGGCTATCTCTTCCAAAACCGTTATAAGTCCATTTTGTGCCAAGAGGATGAATATCTTCTGGAACTGCTGCGCTACATCCATCTTAACCCACTCAGAGCGAAGCTGGCTGGCAACTTTGATGAACTGGACCGCTATCCATGGTCCGGACATGCCGTTTTATTGAACAGAAAACGAAGACCCTGGCAGGAACGAAACGAAATTCTCTCCCTGTTTGCCGCCACGAAGCGCGAAGCGGTCCGGCGTTATAGAAATTTTGTGGCGGATGGGGTTGCAATGGGCAAACAGCCGCGTTTGACCGGCGGCGGGCTACGAAGGAGCGCCGGTGGCTGGGAAGCCGTATTGGAACACAAGGAAGCGGGTGAAGTCCTGCGCGGGGACGAACGGATTCTGGGGGACAGCGCCTTTGTTGACCGGATTCTGCGGCTGGCCGAGGAAAATCTGACACGCAAGGAAAATTTAGTGAAGCAGGGCTGGAATCTGTCACGGCTGGTTGAGGAAACATGCCGTATGTTGCCGGTGGAGCGGGCTGATTTGCAGAAAAAAGGACGCGCCAACGCGATTTCAACGGCAAAGAGTCTGATTTGCTATTGGGGGAGAGAGATGCTTGGCATAAGTGGCGCGGAATTAGCGCAATATTTCGGCATTTCCCGGCCAGCGGTTAGCAAGGCCGTGCGGAAAGGAGAGCAGATCGCCAAAGTGGGCAATCTGAAGTTGTTAAATTAAGGAATTCGGGGGATACCTTACTGAATTCCAAACGTTCATGGAGGGCTCACCGGCGTGAGTCCGATATAACGGCCGATTGGCGTCTGCCTTTTCCCTCTCACCATCTTTTCTGCAGCAGAATCTCCATTGTGAACGGTTGGCCGTCCATCATCTCATAGATGGACGGGGTTTCATAGTCGGCGTCAAAGATGTTTTTCGCTATCAAGGTCAGGTCAATCCCCGGGGCCATGATATCCTTATAACGCAGGGTGGCATCAAGCTGCCAAACCGATTCGGCGGTATCGATGACCCCGGTGCGGGCATTGATGAGGTCCCTTTCGGAAAAATACCGGAGATCCGCCACCAATGAAAGCTTATCGGCGGGTTTCCAGGTCCCGCTCAGGTTGAACATCTTTTTCGGGCCGGGGTCATAAGGGGAGATGACATCTTCATAGATGTATTCAACCGAGCCGTCCGGCCTGATAAAGATGGCGGTGAGCAGGTGGTAGGTTTCGTCGGGGCCCTTGTTGTCCAGCAGGGTCAGGTTGGCGCCGAGGGTGAACTGATCCAAGATGGTGTAATTGCCCTCCAGCTCAAGGCCATGGATGTCCTGGCTGTTCGGCAGGGACAGCTGGGCATAGGGATCTTCCTTGATATGGTCGGCAATGCCGCTGGTAAAAGCCACCACGGAAAAGTTTACCTTTTTTGTCGGGTTATAGGCCAGCTGCGCCTCGACGGTCTCGATTTTCTCCTGATCCGGTTTTTCGGCGGTAAGAAGCTGGCGGGAAGAGGGGGTGCGGTAGGCCGTGCCATACAGCAGTTTCATGATGAGATCTGTCGTGGGCGAATAGCCGACGCCGCTGCTGAAGCTGGCATTATCCTGGTATTCGTCATGGTCGTCAAAGCGGGTGCCGAGCCAGGCCTTCAGATTGCCAGCCTGATGGGTGTACTGGCCAAAACCAGAGCGCAGAGTGTCGCTGTAATCTTCCTGCAGCAGGATGGGCAGGAGGTCTTCGTTGCCCGGCCCGATGAAATCAGGCAGATAACTTTCCCACACCGGCGCGTCGGTAACATGCTTGCTCCTGAAGGAAAGCCCGCCGGTTAACAGTCCCCGCCCGGTAAAAAAGGAATGGTCATAAATGAGCTCCCCGTATGAGGTCCTTTCCTTGACCTCCAATTCCCGGTCAATAATCTGGTACTCAGGACTGAGTGCGTTATAGAAGCCGGTAAAACGCAGGGATGAGGTGGTGGTGAGCGGTTTGTTGGCCTCAAGCTTCAGAAAGGAGGAAGAGGTGTTTCGCTCCTCCAGCCAGGTGCCGTTAATCTCATCGGAAACGGCATAGGGATGGTGGCTGTCGCTTATCCTGCCGCTCAGTTTCAGCAGGTCGCGGTAACTGAGCAGGCCGGTGGCATCAAGATAGCCGCTTCTGCCGGGCTCATCATCGCCGTAGCGTTCAAGCGGTGCAACCGGCACTTGCGGATCATCTCCCCAGAATCGCGTCAGGTTGGCGCTTGTCTCATCCTCTCTGCCGTTTCTGCCGCTGACTGACAGAAAACCGTCCCAGAGCGCATCTCCCTGCCCCATATTCAGATAAAAATCTTGTCCCTGGTCCTGATAATGGGAGGAAACGCCCGTTTCGATCCCGTCCAGGTCCCGGCCGGTCATGGGCACGACATTGACAATACCCGCGAAGGCATCGGGCCCCCAAAGGACCGACCCCGGGCCCCGGACAATTTCAATGCGCTTGATCGGCGCGGTTGACAGGTTGTAGTCAAGCTGGTGCAGGGATTTGTCACTGTCCGCATCCAGGGGCACGGTATCATAGAGAAAGAGGGTGGAGTTGGAGATGCCCCGCAGATAGGGGCTGGTTCCCCATGGTTTTTCCGCCATATGAAAACCGGGCAGGGTGGCCAGCGCTTCGCTTAAGGTGGTGGAGCCATGTTCGAGAAGCTGTTCCCTGGAGATAACCTGCGCCACGGCCGGGGCCTGCCAGGCGCTCTCTTCCCGGCGAGAGGCGATGGTCAGCGCTTCAATATTTTCGCCGACAAACATCAGCATGGTCTCTTCGCTGCCGTTGCTTGCGGCGCTGTCGGCCCCATAGCCCGCGCGCGCGGGCAGAAGGGAAAAGAGCAGAAAAAATATTGATAATAAAGGTCTGAACATTTCTTGCAGTCTCAGCTTGATAAGCTATCTCCTGATGGCGCCACTGTCTTCGTCGTCAATCTGTTCTTCTTTTAAGCGGCTTAAGAGCACCCTGAATTTCGCCCGGCTCAAACCGAGCAGCCCGGCCGCTGCCGTTTGATTATTGCCGGAGAGCAGCAGGGCCTGTTGTACGAAATTTTTTTCCACCTCATCGAGTTGAATTCCTTCCGGAGGAAGTTTGAAATTGGAACATTCCTCGGGGGCCGATCTTTCAGGGCGCAGAAAGGAAAGGGTGGACGCGGTGATGCATCCCTGCTCCCGGTCAAGGATAAACGCCCTTTCCATGGCATTGGCCAGTTCACGCACGTTGCCCGGCCAACTGTGCCCCAGCAGAATGCGTTTGGCGCCGTCCGTCAGTTCAAATTTTTCTCCCCCGGCTAAACGGGCGATAAAATGGCTGGCCAGGGGAATGATATCATCTTTCCGTTCCCGTAAGGGTGGAGGGAGAATGGGAAAGACATTGATGCGGAAAAACAGATCCTGCCGGAATTGGCCTTTCTGGACAAAAAGATCAAGATTGCGGTTCGTTGCGCAAATGATTCGCACGTTCACCTGAATTTCTTCATGGCCGCCGACCCGCTGGATCTTTTTTTCCTGGAGCACCCGCAGGAGTTTGGCCTGGGCCTCGGTCGGCAGATCGCCGATTTCGTCAAGAAACAGGGTGCCGCCGTCGGCATATTCAAATTTGCCGATAGCCATGCGATCAGCACCGGTGAAGGCCCCCTTCTCATGGCCAAACAGCTCCGACTCGACCAGACTTGCCGAGATGGCGGCGCAGTTGACCGGCACGAACCTGCCGTCTCGGTACTGGCTCTTCTTGTGAATGAACTTGGCCAGCAGCTCCGTGCCCGTCCCGGATTCTCCATGGATCATGACAGCGGAGTCGCTGACGGCCACCTTGGCCGCCAGGTTCATGACAGCGTCCATCTCCTTGGAGGCGTATATAATTTCTCCCGAACCCTGGCTCTTTTCAAGTTTCTGTTTGAGCTCCCTGTTTTCGGCCATGATCCGGGAAAGATGCAAGCCTCTCTCGATGGTCAGATGGATTCTTTTATCGTCAAAGGGCTTGGTGATGTAATCAATGGCCCCCTTTTTCATGGCATTGACCGCTGAATCTATGGTGGCGAAGGCGGTAATAAAGACCACGGGACAGAGAATGTTTTCTTCCCCTATTTTTTCAAGCAGGGTGATGCCGTCCATTTCCGGCATCTTGATATCGGAAATGACCATGTCGTAAGGAAATGTCCGGACCTTTTCCAGGGCCTCAAGCCCATTTCCGGCCTGATCCACGGTATAGCCCGATCTGGTGAGCATGATCGCCAGCAGCTGACGCATCTTTTCTTCATCATCAACAACTAAAATATGTGCCATTGTTTACATTTCATAAAATTATCGGTTAATAAAGGCATCGCTGTACAACGTGATGCTCATTGCCAGGTTGTCGGGAGTGTGATGGTGAAACAGGCGCCTCCGCTGTTAAGGTTACCCGCGGTAATCAAGCCGTTGTGGCCACCGACAACCTGGGAGGCAAACGCCAGTCCCAGCCCTGTGCCCTTGGCCCGCGTGGTATGGAACGGTTCAAAAATTTTATCCAGATCAGCAGGTGATATGCCCGGACCCTGATCGGAAATCCGGCATCGCCATGCGTTGTCGCAGGTCTCGGCGACAATGTTGATTGTACCTTTCCCCCGGGTAATTTCCAGTGCATTTTTAATAATGTTGCTCAAAACCCGGGTCATGAGATCAGGGTCAATGTTTAAGTAACAGGAGTCGTCGGGAAGAGTGAGCTGGAAAGACGCCGGTACTCCCTTGAGCTGCAATTCAAAACGCGTGACGCATTCCCTGATGAGCATATTCATGTCGGTTTCCCGGCAGTTGGGAGATGCCGGCCGGGCAAATTCAAGAAAATCCTCGATAAGCCTGTTCAGCCGCTGTATTTCATCCTCCATGTAGCTCACCATGATGTTTTCCGAGGAGAGGTCCATGTCCTGTTTTAACAGATCCAGCGAACTTTTTATAATCCCCAGGGGATTTTTGACCTCATGGGCAATCATCAGCGAAAATTTGCCCATCTCGGCCAGGGTTTTCTGGCGGACCATCTCCTGGCTGGCTTTTTCCAGGGCACTGTTGCTTTTCTGCAGGGAATCAAGCATGGCATTGAAGGCCTCCGCCAGTTCCCTTGTTTCGGGCAGGTTGCCTGGCCTAACCCGCAGGTCCAGATTGCCGCGGGCCACCTCCCTGGCCGCGCTGACAAGCTGTCTGACGGGGTTGACCAGAAAGCGGGAGAGCAGAAGAAACAAAAACAGGGAAATCGTCACCAGTCCCGCGGAAAGAAGATAAAATCTTTCCTTGATTACCGCCAGCAGATTGTTAATGCCGTCAACGGTATAATAGATTTTTACCTCCCCGATGGTGTCCTCCTCCGGGGTGCTCTTGCGCAGGAAAAAGGGGTGGCTCTCATCCTTGTTGCCCTTGATCATGACAGGGGCCGCAACCTGCCGCAACCTGTCCGCCCTGCCTTTTTCGTTATGCGTGTCCAGGGTGACATTGGCCAGTTCTTCCCCTGCCTTGCTGGTAATGACGACCTTGATCACATCTTCCTGGGTCAGCAGGTTTTCCGCCAGACCTTTGAGCATCAACCGGTCGCCTATGAGAATGCCCAGTTCGGAATTCAAGGCAAGGTATTTAGCCAGAAAGGCGGTCCGTTCCTCAAACCGTTTGTGGACAAAGGTCGAGAGGAGATTGGTGCCGGCGAAAAAAGCAACCGTACTGGCGCTCATCAGGATCACCGCGGCCAGGATCAGCCAGACATGGATGCCGATGTGTTTCATGGGAGATCCCCCTTGGCCTGCGGAGGTGCGGAAACCGGCACGGATAATTTGCGCATTACTTCGGGATTCAGATGGAGCCGGAAACGGGGGGGCTCGTCGGGACATGCCTCTCCCTTCATGAGCTGCAAGGACAGGGAGGCGGCCTGGGCTCCCAGTTGTTCATAATCAAAGACAAAGGAGAGCAGCGCTCCGGATTCGGAAAAAAAGCTGTTATAGCCGATGGTCGGGATGTTATGGATAAAGGCCTCCTTGATGATATAGCTGACGATGCTCTCGGAAATAACCGTCTGATCGGGGATAAACCAGATGGCGTCCATCTCGGACCAGTGTCTGTCAAGCACCCGCGGCAGCTCCTGTTTGGAGGAAATTTCAAGCGGCACGATCTCAAGCCCAATGCCGGCCGCTGCCGCCGCTGCCGTTTTGACGTATCCTCCATTGAAAGCCGGATCATACAGGATGGCAATTTTTTTAACACAGGGAAGAACCTGCCCGATTTTTTCAATCTGCATGGCGATGGGGATATTTAAAAAAATGCCGCAGCCGTTGCTGCCGATGATTTTTTCCGGATTTAACAGCATGGTAAAGACGATCGGCGGCAACCCGAGACCCTGATCTGTTTCGGTGAGAAACAGGGCGGCCTCGGGGCCGATGGCAATGATGGCTTTATAGTTATGGGCGGCAATATCCTGCAGCAGAGAGGGGTATTTTGACTGAGGGTAATCAGAGAGGGTGAAAAAATCGGTTTTTACATTGCCCGCGGTTTGCAGATGCTTAGTGGCGCCGTCCAGGGCGGCCAGATAAGGCCGTATCTTCTGGGAGACCACGATAGCCGTATCGCTTCGTTGCAGCCAGCTTTCCGGGCCTGCCCCGGCATGGCGCGGCGCGGCAAGCGGCAGCAAAAAGAAGATGATGGCGGTCAGCGCTATGCTCAGGAATTTATCAAGATGGCGCATCGTAAATCGCAGGGTCTACCTCTTGTCTTCTGAACTGACGGACAATAACTATTTTTTCGGATCATACCCAACTTTTTTAGAAAATTCACTGGTGACCGCATCGACATCCTCCAGGCTGGCCACGACCCGCGGGGTGATGAGGATGATCAACTCGGATTTTGTGTCGTGGTCTCCTTTGTTGCTGAAGAGCCAGCCGAGTCCGGGGATATCCGACAGGAACGGCACGCCGGAGGAGGTATTAGAGATATTTTCCCGGATAAGCCCGCCGATGACGATGGTCTGTCCGTCGTCAACCGTCAGGCTGGTGTTGACCGAGCGTTTGAAAAAAGAGGGGAATTTTTTGCCCCCCACGTCAACAGCATCGGCCACCTCGCTGACCTCCTGGTTGATATCCATGCTGACCAGGCCGTATTCATTGATATGCGGGGTCACGCCGAGCAGCACGCCGGTGTTGCGGTACTGAATATCGGTCTGGGTCTTATCCGATACGGTATTGTCATATTGAATCTGGGAGCTGGCCACTGGTATTTCCGTGGCGATGGCGATCTGGGCCTTTTTGTTGTCCGAGGCGAGTACCGAGGGTGAGGAAAGAATATTGATCTTTTTCTTTGACGCCAGGGCGTTGAGCGTAGCCTTCCACTTATCAGCCTGGCCGATAATGTAAGACAAACCGGTGGAGCCCGTGGCCGCTTCCCAGGACGAGGGGTTATCTTCCTGGGCGTTGTTGACCTTTTGCCATTCCCATTCTACCCCGAGATCGAGGTCGTCACCAAGCTGCACCTCCACAATGCTCAGCGAGATGAGAACCTGCCGGGGCAGGATATCGAGGCGCTCCAGCACCTTCTCGATGATCCGGTAATCGCTGGGCGTCGCCTCGATGATCAGGGCGTTGCGGATCTCATCCTGATTGATTTTGATTTCGCCCCGCAGGGTTCCCGTGCCGAAATCAGGGGTCACTATTTTGGTAGCGGCAACCGGGGCCGGCGGCTCGGTTTTCTGGGCAAAGGGGTTGGGCCCCGCTTTCACAGTGCTGTCTTTGTCCTTGCCCCCCCCTTCTCTCTGTTCATTCAATGTTGACAGTTCTTCCTGTTTTGCCGTGGTGAAAATGGAAGTCAGCAGGCCGTACATGTCTTTGGCCTGGCTGTTTTTCAGGAAGTAGATGTAGATGTGCGGTTCCGCTTCCTGGCTTGGTTTGTCAAGATCGGCGATCACCTCCTCGGTTTTGGCGAAAAGGCGCTCGCTGGGGGTGATGACCAGCAGGCTGTTGATTTTATCCAGGCTGAATACCTGAAATTCTTCCAGGGCATTCTTGTTGTAAAGTTCGATCAGTTTGGAGAGCGGGCCGATTATGTCCTTGCTTTCCATGTATTGCAGCTGGAAAAAATGGTGCTTGATGTTGGCGAAGAGGTCGACGTCAAAGGTTTCGATAAGGCGCAAGGCTTTTTGCAGGTTGGCGCGCTGGTCCACGATGAGCAGGGTGCGCGAGGCGTCATGGGAGATGATGCTGCCTTCCGCGGAAATAAACGGGGTGATCAGCTTGATCATTTCCGTGGTGCTGATATATTTCAAGGGGACAATCTGGATCTGCACGCCGCGCTCGGCCACCGGGATTGACTGGATTGAATCCTTGCGGATATTGGACAGGGCGCGGGGGGCGTCCTTGAGTGCCACGATTTTGTAGAGATTACCTTCCTGCACCGCGGTCAGGCCGTTTGCCTCAAGGATCTGGTAAAAGAGGGGAAAGAGGTCGGCTTTATTTAAGGCGCCGCTTGTCTGGATCGTCACATGGCCTTTCAGGTCCGCGACCACCATGTAGTTTAAATTGAGCAGCCCGGCGAAGGCCATGATGACCTCGGAGAGCTCGGCATGTTCAAAATTCAGCACAAGCCCGCCGTCGTTTTGCTGGATGCCCTTGGGGGCAGCTGCCGGATCAAGCGAGGGGTTGGGATTGATTTCCTTGGGCTCTGGAGCCTTTGCCTCCTTCTTGGCCGGCTCGGGAGAAATTTTTGGCTGTTCCGGGGCAGGTTGGGCCTTGACCGGCGGGGCGGGTTTTGCCTCCGTCCCCGCGGGGGCCTGATCCGCGGCCGGAGGCTGTGGTTCAGGGGTAGAGGGCGATGGCTGTCTGTCAATTTCCTGTGCCGTTATGTCCGCCTTTGTTTTGTCCTGCGGCAGCTTTTTTGTCTGCTCGGCCTTGGTCGGCGTCGGGTCCGTTGCCTCGAAAGGATTCCCCTGTTGGGGAGATGAATGGGTGGCGGTGCAGCCGGTAAAAAAGAAAAAAACAAGGGCCGCCAGCAGGGGGGGGAAACGGTGCAGCAGAGGTTTTGTATTCATGATATCGTGTTTTATTTCGTTGTTTTAAGTTGTTTCACAGGGCCGAAGGGGGTCTCGACGATGGTGTAATCGCCCTCTTCGGCTTTTTTCTCTTGTTTACCCGCGGCCTTGGAACTTGGAGAGGTCGAGTAGACCGTGGGTTTGGTTTCCTTTTTATCCGCGGGGACGGTATGGCCTTTAGGCCCTTCCTCTTCCTTTTCCTGTGCCGCTTTTTTCGCCTTGGCTTCGTCGCGCAGTAAAATGACAAATTTTTGATTCTTGTCCTTGTCGTGCAGAATCACTTTGTCTTTCTGGATGTCGTCCACTTCCATATTGGCCAGTTTATCGCCGATCTTCACCCATCTGTTCTGCCGTTTGTCTTCCTCGCTTTTGAGCGGGTTGTTGATCAGGGCGGATTTGAAATCGTCAAGATAGAGAATGCCGTAAAGGGTGATCTCCTGGTCACCAATCTTGACATTCTGCACCTCCGGTTCGGGCTCGTGAGCTTTCATTTCAGGCTCTGCTTCCTTGGCCTGGGGAATGAATTCCTTCCGTTCCTCGGAGAGTATGTTCTGCTTGACCACCAGTTCATAGGTTGCCTTGGGTCCCGGCGTTTTACGGCTGAATTGCTTGACCTGCTGCTGCGGGGAACCCTTTGCCGCGGGTGGCGGGGAGATATCCTCCGAATCGCTTACCGTCCACACACTATAAGTCTTGACGATGAGGAACAGGGCAGTGATAACCAGAACAATCTGCATGGTGAATCTGCTCATTTATTCCCCTCCTGCCGCGCCCCGGTATTGTGCATCATGCCCGCCACCGTGAGATCGGCCTGCAGGGCGCCTTCCGTCTTGTTTTTGATTTTCACGGTGGCATCGGTAACCTGCAGAAAAACAGGAGCGGCGGCTATGTTGTAAAGCATCTCTTGCAGTTGCCGCATCGAGAGCGTCATGGAGATCTGCACCGGAATTTCCAGGTAGGGCAAATCTTCATTCTCTTTCGGGGTGGCAGGGGTGAGCACACGCTGCGAAGAGATTACCGCGCCTGCTTTGACGGCAATGTCAGTCAGTCTGTTCTGCAGGTCAACCGCGGCAAGGGGAGGAGTTTTTCCGTTCAACAGGCCGTTTTCCGCCTGGGCGACCTCCTTGCTGAGTCGGATAAGCTGTTTCTGCAGATTTTCTTTGTTTTCAACCCTTTCCTGCAGTTTGGCTATTTTTTTCTCTTTGAGGGAAATATCCCCACTACCGTCCGATAAACCGGGAAGCGCGGTAAAATAGCGGATTATTACACCGATGAAAAGAATAACCGCCACGGCTATCAGAATATACTGCCGCTTTTTTTTGCTGTCTATTGTCATTGTCCAACCGTTTTAATGGAGAACTGTATCTTAAAATTTTCCTTGCCGGTGTTGCTTTTGGAAATTGTCGATAAAAATGCCACGTCGTGGAATATCTCCGAACCCTCAAGCAAGGGGATGAGCTCCGAGGCTGAATCGGCAAATCCGCCTATTTCCACCGAGGTGTTTGCTAAATGAAAATTCTCCACCCAGGCTGTTTCCGGTATTGTCCTGGCCAGTTCCAGGAGAATATCAAGGGTGTATGGCCGGACATGCTGGAAATTGTTTACGGAGTCAATTTTCTTTTCCGATTCAGTAACATTTTTTTCGATCTCATCCAGATCGGCAACCATGGCGGACATCCTGGCGATTTCTCCGTCGAGCCGCTCCCCGGTCATTCTTCTGTGCATCATCAGACTGCCGGTCCAGGTGATCAGCAGCAATATGTTGAGGATGATCAGGGCGGAAAGGATATAGGCGCTTTTTCTGTCCGGGCGTTTTCGCAAAGAGGGGGGCATGAGGTTGATCTGTCCGGGTAGCCGGCGCAGACCTCTTACCGCCAGACCGTATGCCGCAAGAAAGGTGACGGACGGCACGGAACCATCAAGTTTCAAATGCTGGATATCGCCTACCTGGTCATTTTCTTTTTTTGGCGGCAGGGTAACTGTATCGGAGCCGGCCAGAACCTGCAGACGCCTGCCAACGAGCAGGTTGTAATTCTGGCACAATTTTATTTCGGGAGAGAGAAGCTCGGAGAGGGGAGCGTCAATCCGCCCCGGGATTGTCCGAGTCGATAAAAGTTTGTTGCGGTTGATCAGGCAGAGCATGCTGTTTTCGCCCCGCGGGTGAAAATAGGCGCAGGGCGTGTCCGCGGCAAGGTGCGCCAGACAGGAAAGGGCATTGGTCAGGGCTGTCGGGGTAATTTCAATGCCCGAAACCCCGGATTTCAGTTCCTTGCCCATCTGCAGATAGGGATCAAGGTCCTCCTTTTTTATGACAATGAGCAGGATGGTGAGCAGCTTACTGTTTTTATCTTCATCAACGATCTGACAATCGTAATAGAGCTGGTTTTCAGGGAAAGGCACATATTTTTCCATCTCAAAACGGATGGTTTCCCGGAAATTTTCCTTTACCGTCAAGGGGAAGGAAATGGTGCGGACAATGGTGCGTCCAGCCGGGATGGAGATATATATCTCAGGCGAGGCAATATTGTTTTCGTCTATAAAGGCATTGACGAAGTCTGCGATTTGCTTAAGTTTTTCCTGGGACGGTTTTTCTTCTCCCTCTGCCAGGGCAAGCTCGCCGTGCCGGATGAGCTTGCAGCTCCTGATTCTTGTCTGGGTCCAGACAAGCGCCAGCCTGCTGTCGCTGATATCGATGCCGATGCTGTTTCTGTCTAATAACATTGGGAAATACTCGTTTCTCTAATACTGCTCAGGTGTATGGCTGATTAAAAATTCCGCAAAACACACCCCGCGGCCGGGGAAAAATTTCCAGCGGGTTTGTCAGCACACATTTACTGGGTTTGCGTGACATAATCAAGCCATTGAATGAAATGGTACCCTTCTTTTTTTTTGTCAAACCGCACTAAGGCCTCAATTGCCGGCCGGACTTCAAAACCGTCAGCCGCTCCTGCCGCCTGGATTTTATAGTAGGAGGAATAATCGTAGGTGATATAGGGAAAGATACCATTGAATATTTCCGGGCCGGTAATTTTTACCAGTTCAGCGTGGGAGCGGATATCTTTTTTTTCGCGGAAGGTCATGATGGCCTGCAGGCATTCGCCGGTCATCTTCGGCAGGGAGAACAATACCTGGGGCGGCGCCGCATTGACATTGATTTTCTGTTTTTCCTTTTCTGCTTTCTGATTGGATTCCCAGGTTGAAAGATTTTTTCCCCCGCTTTTGTCCTTTTCCTCGGGATCGCTGTAAATGGAAACCATGTTTTTGAGTCCCCTGTCAAAAAGTTCCCTGGTCACTCCCCGGACCAGGAGCAGTTCGTTGACGGTGCGAAAAGGGCTGTTGCTGCATTGGTATGGCTCGGGAAGCGACATGTAGTAGTCGTTTTCCGCGCCGTTCGCCCGGTGCAGACTGTCCTTGTCCCGCCAGTCGGCAATGGAATCGACAATGATGCCGCGCTGTTCAACGGGCAGTTCGAATTTGTCGAGCATCATATAGAGAAGGGCGGTATCCGCCGTGTTGATGTTGAATTTCCCGCTTTCATTGTCAATGCGCACCTTGAACCAGCCGCCGGGGAGCGGGACAGCGGGGATGTCGGCGTTTACCCGCCAGGGCCGGTTGAGCTCCTTTCCCGAGGAGGTTAGGTTGTCATCGGTTGCTGTCTCTTTTTCAGGTTCCACAGGCCTGGGATTGTTAATCTGCTCGATAATTTTCAGAATTGCCTGGTTCATGCCGCCCCTTGCCAGGTAATAGCCTGTTGTTTCGTCCCGGAAATTTCTGGTGATATTTGTTTCCGTGCGCGTCGTGTAACAGAATTGGCCAACGATAACAGTGAGCAGGGTTAAAACCCAGAGCACCAGGATCAGCGCTATGCCTTTTTCGTTTCGTATCATTTGCTTTTGGCCAGCTCCTGTAGTTGCCTTGCTAACAAAGGGATAATGACCACAAGAGGCGGATCGGTTTCTTTTGTAATAAGGGTAATCCTGACGGCCCTGGGTAACGCATCCGGTAAATTTTTCGGCTGCCCGCCGTCCGGCTCCTCCTTGTTCCAGGAGGTCAGCCATTGCCGGCTTTGAGTTTCCACGGGAGGATCAGAAAGATAGGCGAAGCTGATTGACCGCTGTCCGGACAAAATTTTTTCGAAGGCCTCTTTCGGCAATTCAACCAGCTCCTCGGCCTTGAGGTTGAGAATGTTTTTTTCAAAAAAGGCCATTTCCTCCTGCCCTGGCCGGTCCGACTCCTGCACGATATATTTAAGGTAAACAATTGCCGCACCATTTTCCGGCAATAAGGGAATGCGTGAAAAGAATTCAAGGGACTTCTCGTCCCCCTGGAAATAGAAATCCCTGCCGTTTCTTTTCAGGACCTGCGGCAGGCAGATAGAGGCGATCTGTCTTCTGAGCAATTCCGGCACGATCCGCAATCGCTGGTTGATGGCAACCTTTCCCTCGACTTTTTCCCAGGCCCGGACCCCCGTTTGAAACACACCGAAACTCAAAGCAACGATAATCGCCAGGATAGTGAGTGCCAGGAGAAGCTCGAGCAGGGTGAATCCTTTATTCGACATGGTCTTCTTCTATCCTTCCGGCCAGATGGAGGGTTGACAGGGTATAATGTTTTTTCTCGCGCCCCTGCGGCCAGCTGATGTCCATGTCGATACGGAATAAAACAAGGTCTTTCTTCTCGGCTGGAGTAAAAAACCGGTTTTCATCTGTTTTCACCTCGGGTTCAGCAAGGGAGATTTCGGTCTTCCATTCATAGCCATTCGGCAGTTTGCCCTGGGCAACCCCTGCCCTCATGCGTTTTTCAAGGAGAATTTCCTCCATTTTTTCCCGGGCCAGATAAATGGCCTGCAGATAATCTCCGGACATCCTCTCGGCCCGCAACCCCCCGGAAAAGAGCTGCATGATGACCGTAAGGGAAAGGGCCAGGACCATCATGGCCACCAGAACTTCCATCAGGGTAAATCCTTTGCGGTCTAGGGGGGTCACTGACAAGTAAAGGGATCTGTTTGTTTTTTCCGCGGAAACCATGAATTACTGTATCTCGACTATGGCGGTGATAAAATCGACACTGACCCGATAAAAGCGGCCCTGTTTGCCGGTAAAAATGATTTTGCCGCCGGTGCAGTTGCCCGAGGGGAAGAAAACCATCTTCATCATGGCGCTGGTGTCGTTTTTTTCCTGGGCCTCATCAGGCTGGATCCGGACGTTTTCAGGCAATTGGTAGGAGCGCACATCCTTGCCTGCATCCGCCAGCCATGCATCCACACTCTTGATTCCCGCTTGCGGAAATGCTTCGGGCGGGCATGAGATGACCCTGCTGCCGGAAAAATCAAACAGGACCAGCTGGGCAGTCTGGGAGGAGACGGCCTGGTTGCGGGCATGACGCAGCATGGCGGCAACTTTATTGACCGCGCTTTTGGCCTGGATGGAGGTCAGAGAACCGCTGAAACGGGGCAGGGTCAGGCCGCTCATCAGGCCGACGAGCACCAGGACAATAAGCAGTTCGAGAAGGGTAAACCCTTGCCGGAACAATGTCCTGTCCGGGCAAGCAGATTTCCGATGAAGCGGGTGCGAAGCCTTTTTTTTCACGGTTTGCCGGGGTGCTCGCTAAAAAGGCAGATCATTCATGCTGAAAATCGCCATGAGCATGCTGATAACGATAAAGCCGATCACCACACCCATGACCAGAATCATGACGGGTTCAAGCATGCCGATGTATCTTTTGATCAGGTCCCGCACGATTTTTTCATAATTCTCGGCAACCCGGAGCAGCATCTCGTCCAGGCGTCCCGTCTCCTCCCCCACGGTTATCATCTGGATGGCCAGCGATGGGAAGATGCCGATTGCCGCCAAGGGTCCGGCCAGCTTTTCACCTTCCTTGATGCGGCTGTGCACTTGGTCAAGGGAGGAGGCGATAACCCGGTTGGAGATGATCTCCTTGACCAGTTCCAACGATTTCAGGATGGGCACCCCGCTGTGGATCAAGGTGCCGAGCGTTCTGCTGAAACGGGCGATTTCTATTTTTTTTATCAGGTCATGCATGATCGGGATTTTGAGCTTCAGGGTGTCCAGCCGCAAGCGGCCCGTCTCCGTGCGGGCATAATGGTGAAAGCCCATGAAGCAGCCGGCAAGGACGATGCCGATCAGCCACCACCAGGTTTTCAAGATTTCGCTGAAGGAGAGCAGAAGTTGGGTGGCCAGGGGGATTGAACGGCCCATGGTGTCAAAGATCATGGAAAATCTCGGAATAACAAAAGTCAGCAGCAGAAAGATGGAAATGCCCCCGACCCCGACCAGAAAGGCGGGATAGAGCATGGCCGACTTGATATATTCTTTGAGTTCCTGGACTGTTTCGAGAAAGGTGGCCAGCCTGCTCAGGACGTCTTCGAGTATGCCGCCTGCTTCCCCGGCCCGGACCATATTAATGTAAAATACGGAAAATATCCGCGGGTGCTGGATCAGGGCATCGGAGAGATAATGGCCCTTCTGCACCGAATGGAGGATATCGCGGATAATCCGGCGGAATGGTGCGCTGCCGCTTGTTTCAATGAGAATTTCCAGGGCCCTGTCCAGCGGCAGACCGGCGGCCAGCAGTGACGACAGGTCCTGGGTGAAAACCATGGTTTCCTTGCCGCTCTGGAAGGTCAAGCGCTCAGGCAGTTTAAAAGAGAATGCGGACGCGCTTTTATTTTCTTTCAGGACCTGTTTTTTCTCCGTGCGCTGGATCCTGATGGGGATGTAGCCGAGCTTGTCAAGTTCGGCCACCACACCATGGTCATCGGCGGCTTCCAGCCCGCCCTTGATGATTCGTCCGCCGGCATCGGTGGCTTTATAAGCAAAATAAGGCATATATCAACCCGCCAGGGTAACCCGCAGCACTTCGGAAATGGTGGTAATGCCGTCTTTTACCTTACGCCAGCCATCCTGGCGCAAATTCAGCATGCCTTTTTCCAGGGCGGTCTGTCTGATTTTTTCCGTGCTTGATCTCAGGTGGATTTCCTGCCGGATTTTATCACTTACCGGCAGGTATTCAAAAATGGCTGTTCTGCCCTTAAAGCCGGTGTGCCTGCATTCATCGCAGCCGGCCCCGGCATAAAAGACGGTTGTCGCGGCCTCCTGCGGCGGAAGCTGCATGGAGCGCACCAGTTTTTCCTCAGGAACTCTTTCCTCCTTGCAGTAGGGGCATATCTTGCGGACAAGGCGCTGGGCCAGCACGCCAAGCAGGGTGGAGCTGAGCAGGAAATTTTCAACGCCCATGTCCAGCAGCCTGGTAATGGCCCCGGGCGCGTCGTTAGTATGCAGGGTGCTGAAGAGCAGGTGCCCGGTAAGAGCCGACTGGATGGCGATATCGGCGGTCTCCCGGTCCCGGATTTCGCCCACCAGGATAATATCGGGGTCCTGGCGGACGATGGAGCGGAGGCCGTTGGCAAAGGTGAAACCGATCTTGGGGTTGACCTGGATCTGGTTGATGCCCTCCAGCTGATATTCGATGGGGTCTTCCAGGGTCATGATTTTGTATTCGGGCGAATTGATCTTGTCCAGCGTGGTATAGAGGGTGGATGTCTTGCCGCTGCCCGTGGGGCCGGTGACCAGGATCATGCCGTAGGGCTGGGAGATAAGGGCGTAGTACTCATCCAGCAGATCCTCGGGAAAACCGAGCTGGCGCAGGTCAAGTATCAGCGACTCACGGTCGAGAATACGCATGACCAGGCTTTCCCCATGGTGGGTCGGGATGGTGGACACGCGGAAATCAATCTCCCGTTCACCGATTTTAAGCTTGATGCGCCCGTCCTGGGGACGGCGGCGTTCGGAGATGTCAAGCTTGGCCATGATCTTGATACGGGAGATGATGGCGGCCTGGAGGCGCGGGGGCGGGGATTCCACCTCGCGCAGCAGCCCGTCCAGACGATAGCGGACCCGGAAACGGTGCTCAAAGGGCTCGAAGTGGATATCGCTCGCTTTTTCTTCAACCGCCTGCAGGATGAGCCTGTTTACCAACCGGATAATCGGGGCCTCCTGGGCCATGTCCCGCAGATGATTGACATCATCATCCACCTCGGCAACGATCTCAGAGATGTCCTTGCCCGCCTCCTCAATGATCGTATCAATGGACTGGCTGTTGATGCCGTAAAGCCGGTCAACGGCCTCCATGATATCATCAATACGACCGGGCTGGGCCACCACGCGATAGCCGTAAGCGAATTCAATGGTCTTTATGGTCGCGTAATCTTCAGGATCGGCAATAGCGATCTGTAATGTGTTATCCATGAGGTGCAGGGGCACGAATTTGCCCTGTTTCATGAATTTAACAGTGAGATTTTCCAGGGTCACCGCTTCGCGGGGATAATCATTAAATGATAATAGGGTCATAGTTGAATCGTTATTTGGTGAAGTGCCTAAGGCTCTTAAAAAGTGTCCAAGGTGAGCCTATTGCAGAATAAGCATAAGAGTGCATCCTGTCATTTCGACCGAAGGGAGAAATCTAATAAAATCAAGGCAATTAAAGATTCCTCACTACGTTCGGAATGACACTCAAGTTTATTCCGCCATAGCCACAAATCTGTCATTTCGAGATCACCACACACCTGTCATTTCGACCGGAGGGAGAAATCGTAAAGAAATTAACAGGGGGGAATGATTCCTCACATTCGTTCGGAATGACGAATTTGATTTTTTTTTCCGGGCCATCAAACTTGAACGCAAATTTTGGTGTCAAGGTAAAATATGCCGAATTCAGTCGGCCTGAATTTACAGCATTTATGTCGTTATGAGCTAGATTTTTTTTAAAAAAAGAATATAACTCATCAGGTATTAAGGTTGAAGCCTTCAGCCTATCCGTCTTGAATAGTTACTTTTGACTTTGGTTCCGTCGTTTCGGTCGTTGTGGCTTTATCGTTTCGACCGCAATCATGTTATTTAAACAATAATTATGATATTGAGGTTCTTGCAAAATAAGCAAAAGAGTGCCTCCAGTCATTTCGACCGAAATCCTGTCATTTCGACCACAGGGAGAAATCTAATAAAATCAAGGCGATTAAAGATTCCTCACTACGTTCGGAATGACACACAAGTTCATTTTGCAAGAGGCTCTATTGTAACCAGAATCCTGTCATTTCAACCATAATCATGTCATTTCGACCAGAATCCTGTCATTTCGACCGCAGGGAGAAATCTGATGCCTTTAACAAAACAATACTTTGTTTACCTGATCACCAACTGGAATCACAAAGTCATGTATGTCGGCGTTACAAGCAACCTTATACGTCGCATTTACGAGCATAAAAATAAATTGTTTGATGGGTTCACAAAAAAGTACAAGGTCGATAAATTAGTATATTTTGAAGAAACCAGCGATGTTGCGGCCGCCATAGCCAGGGAAAAGGAGATCAAGAGGTGGCGGCGTGAAAAAAAGAACAATCTGGTGGTAAAGATGAATCCCGACTGGCAAGATTTAAGCGCAACGTGGTCTGGTGGTTCCGCGGGGAAGATTTCTCCCTGCGGTCGAAATGACAAAAACTAGTAGTTCGTTTCATATAAATATTTACATTTTCCTATTCGGTTGAGTCTGCCAAAAGCGACTAGTGGAGCGGTTTTCACGGTTCGGCAAGCTCAGCATGGACGGTAAAGCTTTTAGCAAAACGGACCACTAGAACTTGGGCATTCATTTCGGCCATTACACGATTATTCTAACCATCTACGCCGTAATTACAACCATCAGCGCCGTCATTTCGACCGCCTGCTCTGCCATTTCGACCATCGCCCACTTTGTCATTTCCGCCATCCGCGCCTCTGTCATTTCGACCGCCTACTCTGTCATTTCGACCGCAGGGAGAAATCTTTATAAAATATCGGCATAGTGATAGATTCCTCACCTGCGTTAGGAATGACAATTGCAGACTTTTGCTCAACAACCAATCTTGAACATTTGAGGCTCTTGCAAAATAAGCAAAAGAGCGCCTCCTGTCATTTCGACCAAAATCCTGTCATTTCGACCGAAGGGAGAAATCTAATAAAATCATGGCAATTAAAGATTTCTCACTGCGTTCGGAATGACACGCAAGTTCATTTCGCAAGAGCCTCATTTTCAAAAGAATAAGCCGGGGGGGGTTGGTCGTATTTGAACTGCCCTGGTTTGTTTCAGCCAGCATAGTCTGAATTCCCTGTCCGGAACGCATGGGAAATTCCATGTGTGAAATTTCTCCCTGCTGTCCAGTGAAAGGTCTTCTTGTATTCTAACATTCTGATATTGTGTGTTATTGTTGCTGTTTGCTAAATGGAGAAGCGAGAGAAAAAACAAAGTTGATTGTCGTTGAGTGAGTGTGGCCCATTATTTGCTAAGTATTTTGAAACATGAAAAACATTGGCAGAGTCATCCTCATCATTTCCTTGTTTGTTGTTGTCGGGCTGAGTGCGGGAATTGCCCGGGCGGAAGAAGAAGCGTGTAATCCGCAAGCCCTGCTGCTGCAGATGATCAACGACGCCAGGGAAAATCCGGAGGCGACGCTGAAGCTTTACGGGCTTGATCCGAAGCAGATGGTCAAAAGAATTCCGGCAATGGCGGATAACATAAAAAACGGCATGGCTCCCCTGTATCTGGTGGAAAAGCTTAACATGGCAGCCGAAGCGCATCTGGCGGATATGAAGGCCAACAATTATTACGCAAGCGAGTCCCTTGACGGCAGGCTGCCCTATGACCGGCTGGCGGCTCAGGGGTATCTGCCGGTGGCGGTTGAGGAGTCTTTGGCCATGCTGGGTTTTCGCAATTTTGTTGAGCCCTGTCAAGCCGCGCGCATCATATTTTCCAACATGCTCCGCGACGAATGGGCCCAAACCGACATGGCCGAGTTAAAGATATTGCAACCCGGTTTGTCCGACATAGGTATTTCCTTTGGCACGGGCACAATCCGCAACGGCCAATTTGTCTATAATTATTATGCCGCTGTCTGTGATATTGCCGCAAATCTTCTCAGTGTTGTGGAAACAGAAGTGGTTCGGCAGGTGAGCGTTGCCCGCCGGGAGCCGGTAGCCTTTGCACAAGAAGCGGAAATTGATGTTGAGGAGCTGCTGGCGGAAAACCCTCAGTATGGAGAGCTGCTGAATACTTCTTATCCCGCCGTCTTGGAGGATGAAGTTCTTGTTGAAACGGCCCAGGTAGTGGGTGAGGAGATTCTTTCCGGCTCGGCGGCCCCGGATGTCGGGTTAGCTAAGGAACGTATCGAGGCAATGCTAGCCGCCAGCGGCAAAAAATATGACAGTGTTGTCGGGACATACCGCATGATGGTGACTGTTGAGGCAGTGGATGTCATGGCCGCGGCCCAAGCGCACCTCGGCAGGATTTTCGCCCGGGAACTGGGGGTGGCTGCATCGGAAAGAACCATGCTGAATCCCGGGGTGAACAGGATTGGGCTGCGGGTCATCAGCAGTAGCCCTGGTGAATGGTACAGCGATAGTAATAATCCCAGCGGTCATTATAATGTCATGCTGGTTCTGCTGTTTGCCCATGTTGCTGACTGAAACCCTCTGATTTTGCATGAGAAAATATTTATTTAAAAAAATTGACCTTGCGTGCGGAACTTGCTAGAATCGATTAATTAAAATTAAGAAAATTACAGGTGAGGCCCTTGCAAAATAAGCAAAAGAGAACCTCCGGTCATTTCGAAAAAAGTATCTCCTGTCATTTCGACCGAAGGGAGAAATCTTATAAAAGCAAGGCAATTAAAGATTCCTCACTACGTTCGGAATGACACGCAAGTTCATTTTTCAAGAGGCTCGGGTAAAACCTGTTTTTGTTCGGTGTCTCATCATTTATTAATAAAAGGAGGTGTAAAGGGGGGAAGATAAATAGTAGTAAAAAGCAGTTATAAAATTGCGCAATTTTATAAGCTTAACAAGCAGTCAATGTAACCAAAAAACTAAATCAATAAGAAGAAAGGAGTAAGGAATGTTTAAGAAAAGAATACTCGCAGCAGCAGCCTCTACCGCAATGCTCTCTCTCGTACTGTCCGGCGCCGCCCTGGCCGTAAACCGTGTTGAGGTCAAGGTAACATCAGAGCCCATCGCTTCAGGCGCCTCCTGCGACAAAGCCGGTGGTTTCTCTCTCGAGTTTGATACGTCTACAGCTCTGCTGGACGGTGACCAGATCACCATTGATACCGACTTCGTCAATGCCACCAATTTCACCGCCCTGTGCCGCGACATCGACCTGGTAATCGCCCCGGGCTCCGGCGCCAACATCACCAGCCAAGCAGACGGTGGTAACTCCACCAACGCTGGTTGGACCAACGGCTCAACCCCTGATGAGCTGGTTGACTCACCGGTTGTCTATTCCGGAACCGCTCCGACCGACGTGGAAGAAGGTATTATCTTCCATGTGGTCGGCAACTCCGGCTCACAGCGTATCACCGTTGATGTTGTCGGTATTGATACAACAACTGGCGCTGATGGCCGTGCTGTGAATGCAGTTGCTGGTAGCTTGATCGTCGGCCCTGGCGTGAATGACAAGATCATCGTCCGCTTCCTGGATCAGGATGTGAATTTCACCACCGGCGGCATCTTTGTTGACAACAATACAACTACGGACGACACCTATGACCAGCCTGCCGATCTGGAAGACAACACCCTGTGTATCAACGTCTCTTCCTGGAGCGAGTCAACCGTCAAGGGCAACATGGACTCCCGCAATGACAAGTACACCTTCATTCCGTCCAACCCGCAGATCGCCCATGTGGTCTCAGCTGCTGAATACGCCCTGTATGAATGCGCCAAGGCCAATTGCGGCAATCTGGCACTCGGTGCGACCTCACAGGCCGGTTCAAGCTGTGGCGCCTTTGACAACGAGGATCCGGGCGCTGCCGGCACCGCTTACATGAACTCCTGCGCAACGGTTGACGATCACGCCAACAACCAGTTTATCATCCAGAAGACCAACGGTACCTTTGATCTGGTTGACTACATCGTCACCGCCACCATCCTGGTTAACGGCGTGGAAGGCGACAACGGTGTGTACTTCACCAGTGACGCCATCTTAACCGACGGCGCTTCCACCTCAACCGCCGCCTGTGCATTCACCAACGCCTCCGGTTCAGCAATCGGCGCAGCAAGCTACTTCCAGGCTGACGGCACCACGGCAACCCCGGTTGCCGCTGATACCGACTGCGACATCGCCGGTTCCGCCCGCGCCGTTGAGCTGACCACCCTGGGTCACAACCTGAACCTTGCAGCTAACGATGATTTCCTCTTCATCAATATTCCGGAGATGCATTATGATCTGGGCGAGGTTGAGGACGGCGATCAGGTATCCGTTCGCATTACCCTGACCAAGGCTCCATGCGGCGAGGTAACCACCCAGACCCTGTGTGTCGGTACCTTCCTTGAGGAATGTCCCACTTCAGCTGGTTCTGAGACCATGATCTTCCCGTACTTCACCAGCCCCGCCGCAACTGATGCATGGTGGGATGGCGTGGCTATCACCAACGAAAGCGCCACTGCAGGTACTGCTACCGTTACCCTGTATGAGCAGGATGGCGACTCGGCTACCGCTTCCATCGCTGTTGCAGCCCGCAGCATGTACGTCAACACCCTGACAGCCATGATTTCAGGCGGTGTGTTTACAGCTTCTTCAGGCAACGCAGGCACCATCGGCGATTCAAGATGCTTCCTCAGTGTATCCACTGATTTCGCAGCTTCGGGTTTTGCCATGATTGCCAACACGGCAACCGGTGAGTCCATGGGTTATACCTCAGGTAACTAATTTTTAGTAACCTGTTTTTATTACCCGAGATTTACTGATGAAGTGCTAAGGGGGAGGCTCAGGCCTCCCCCTTTTTTTTCCTGGTTTTCTTAACTTTTTGTCTTTCCCTATGCGTTACACACATCTCATATCATTTCTGATTTTCACTGTTTTTCTGGCAGGGGGTGTTTACCCCTCTCTGGCCGGGCCGTATGTTCCCAGCCGCAATCTTGAAATAGAGACAGAGTTTTTGCAGGATTTACCGACCCGCAAAGGTGAGGCCGCGCCTACGAAAATCAGCTGGCTTGTCTCCCCCGCGGCTGCTGATGAACAGAGCGTCTCTCTGCAATTTTTTTTAAACCGTCAGCTTTCCGTCCCAGTGACAGCTGTGACGATTTTATTCGCGGGAGGTGTTACCAGGAAGGAACAAAGCGGTCAGACCACTGACGCCCCTGTTCATCTTCTTTTGAACTCCGGTTCCCCGGTGCCGGCCGATATACTGCCAATTATGCAGACGGAACGGGAAAAGACCTACCAGGTAGAGGAGAAGGCCGGCGGACGTAATTTTCTGCATACCTATCGCGTGGTGGAGACAGAGGTTTCCGCTCCAGAGGCCGTAAAAAAAGGGTGGCTGCGCAAGATTCCCCCGGCGGACGAGCGTTTGCAGTCTGTTACGGTTTACGATGACCGTAATCAACTGGTGGCTTTGCAGGTCTGGCCTGTCGGCGGCGAGTGGTGGCTTTATGAGGAAACACCCTACCGCCGTTCCTGGCTTGTCCAATAACTTTTTATCAGCAATCGATTTTAATCATGAATTTGAAGACTTTTTTTTGCCTTAGCGCAGCCTTTATAGCCTTGCCGTGTTTTTCCGCCAGCCCCGTAACGGCTGAAACCTACACTGCTCACCATATTCCGTGGTCCGGGTACTGGTGGCCGTACAGCTCGGGCGGCCTTGTCACGGGTGCAGGCTACTATGGTTCACCGGCCCCCATTGAGAAATACGAATTGCTGGAGGAGAGTTCTTATCCGGGTGAGCTGTCCCGATATTACCGGGACTACTATTATGATCCCGCGGCGCCGGACTGGTATGGCCACTGCAATTCCTGGGCGCTGGCCGCGATCTCCGAACATCTGGATATTATGCCCTCCTCGGAAGAAAATATCGTCTTCAGGGTGGGAGACAAGAAGGGGCTTCTGACCCTGGCCCATGAAAAGGATCTTGTCGAGCTCGGCGACGGAGCGAGCGCGGCTGTGTTCCACTACTGGCTTCTTTATTACCTGAAGGACCGGCAGCAGGGCTTTGTCGCTGATCTCGACCCCGGAGAGGAGCGCTGGAATTATCCCATCTATCAGGTTGCTATCCAGAGCAATCGCGTTGGCGGCACCGAGGAAATCAGCGCCACCATCTATTATGCCACCGACAATGTTCATCCCGATTTTATCGGGGCGAAAAAAATTCAGAAGACCTACACCTATACCCTGCAGCTTGACTCCCAGGACAATATTATCAGTGGGGCGTGGACCAATGACAGTATAATCGATCATCCGGACCGACTGATGTTTCCCAAGGCCTTCCTGTCGGTTTCCCCTCTGCTTGATTATCAGGAGGTGCTGCGTATCGCCCAGTCGCGGGATGATCATCTTGAAAACGGAGATCAGCTTGTTTCTCTTCCACCGGGAAAATACAATCTGACATTGCTGGATGTTGACCGGTATCAGCTTGTCTGCAATGCAGGTGATACTGTAGAGTTGGCAGTTGAGAAGGTTGTAGGTAGCCCGCTTGCCATGACTGCCGTTTTGATTGACGGTTCCGGCGCTGTGGTTGACAATGTTGAATTTGCCGGGGAAGGATCAGTTGTCTGGCAGTTTGCAGCGGCCAATCCCCCCTACGAACTGGAGCTGAGCCAGGCTGATTATTCGGCGCCCAATATTTACTCCCTGGCAGTGGATCTGGATAAGACGGCTAATTATCATTTCCCTTTTCTGCCCAAAAACGGCATGTGGTCAGGCTTTGCCCTGACCAACCCCTCTGATTCTCCGGTGGAACAGGTGATGCTGACCACCAATGACGAAAGCGGCAGGCCGCTGCACACGCTTTTAGGCCCGGAAACGCTGAATGGCGGGGAGAAAAAGGTCTTTCTTTTTTCCGCTCTGCCCTGGCGGCAGCATGAACTGGCGCAAACCTCCAGTCTGACCCTCCGGGCCGACGGCGAGGTGGAGGTTCTCAATCTTTTCGGGTCAACCACCCAGCTGGCCAGCCAGGTCCAGAAAATTAACGGGAGCAGTCAACTGATCTTTCCGGAAACAATACCGGAGCTTGACCCCAGGAGAAGTCTGGCCGCTACCATTATCAATGAGTCCTTTACCGGAGCCCAGGTCGACATCGCTGTTTTCAGCGCCAGCGGCATTTTGCTGAGTCAGCGTTCCGTCAACCTGGAAGGCAGGGAGCAGCTCAACATTAAACCAGGCGTCGCCCCTTTCTACTCACTGCCGGACGGAGGATGGCTCAAGGCCACCACCCCTTCAGGCAATATTCTGTGCGGTTTTTATTATCTGAACGGGCCTGATCAGGCGGAAGGAATGTTTACCCTGCCGGCGGACAGTGAGACCAAGGTCATTCCGCACATCCCGCCGCCGGGAAACTGGTTTACCACGGTCACGCTGATCAACCCCAATGGCAGTGCAAACAGGATCGTCCTGCATCCGGTTAAGGGCGGAGGGGATCAGACGCACGATCTGGTTGTCAACTTGAAACCCTTTGAGAAAAAAAATATTGAGTTGCAGGATCTCTTCGGCTTTGCGCCGGGTAATCCCCTTTATCACTCCATCGTGGAAATCTATGCGGAAAAGGACTTTGCCGGGTTTTACACCTATCAGAGCGCCTCAAAGACAGACAAGGCCAAATATCCCCTGATTTCCACGGCAATGCTTGACTCTGAGCTGGTCATGCCCCATAATCCAGGGGCAAACGGCTACTGGTGGACCGGGGTGGGGGTTTTTAATCCCATGGGGTCAATCCGGAACATAGAGGTGCTGCCCTATGGCAAACAGGGACAACTGCTGGCCGCTCAGAAAAAAAACTTCCAGCTTGCCGGCGGAGAGTACAAGGTCTTTACTCTCAACGGGCTTTTCGGGGACATTGCCGCTGACATTTCCTTTATCAAATGCCGTCCTCTGGGAGATAATGACACCATCGGCGGATTTTATCTGTATGGCGGGAATGGCGAAAAGATGCTGGGCGGGGCTGTCATGTAATGCGTTTTCCCGGATTGTTGTTTGTCGTCGCGTGTTTCTCGAAACGCGAATATTCCGCAAGAGGAACAAGGAAGGAGGCGTATGTATGGGCGCCATTACCTTGGAGATACTGAAAAAGGCACCGAAAAGAAATCATAGATTGCGCGCGTCGGCACGGAGCCGACAATGTCCGAATCTTTGGTTCCGTAGCGAGCGGAGAGGTTAGCAGCCCAGAGTGATGCTGATTTTCTGGTAACATTCGCACCTGAACGGAGCCTTCTCGATCATGGCGGATGATCATGGATTTGCGCGATCTGCTCCGCTGCCGGTTAGACGTTGTGAGCGAGGCAGGGATGCGTCCACGTCTGATGGAACGGATCCTGAAGGAGGTTGTTTTCTTATATGAGGGTCGCCGCGGAACCATCCGTTAGAGCGGGATGGTTCCTGCGGTTATTTGGCCGGGGCAAAGGGATGTTCTCCCTCCTTCATTTGAATATACCACTTGCCTTTTTCCTTGACCCAGTATTGCATGGTCGGCGAGTCCTTGAAGACAAAGCCCATCATCAGCACATCATATTTCACCATCACCTCCGCTTCCGTGCCGGAAGGCAGAATTTTGACCTGATCAATTGTCGAAGTGATAAAACTTATGGAATGTTTTCTGCGAATGAAGTCATCCCTGCTTATCTGGGCTCGATACTTGGCATCATAGAGATCGTACACCTTGCCCCAGTCATCCTCGGTTTTGGCTTGGCTGAGTTCCGTCACCCTTGCCCTGAGCGCCTCTTCGGGATTCCCGGCAGCAAGCTGCAGGGTTGCGCAACCTGGTAATAAGGTAATGATGAGTATGGCGAAATACCTGGCACAGAAATTCACTTGAGATCCCCTTCCGTTGCCGGGGCATCAGCCGGTTTTTCGCTGCCATCGGCCGGTTGCTCACTTGCTGATGTGTCGTCCGTCTTCGTCGTCTGGTCCTTTTTATGGATAACGGTGATTTTTGCCGGGATCTCCTGGCCATTGTATTTCAATTTGGCTTTGATTTCTTCCCCTTCCGGTTCCCCGCTCTGTTTTATGAGATCCTGGCGTTGCTCCTTGATCTTCTGGTTGAACTCCTCAACAGAGTTGTAGACCGGCACCGTGGCTTTGACCGCGCTCGCTTCCTGCTTTTTTTGGGCCCGGATCGCCTGCATGTTTTCACGGTTTGAATCGGCGATCATCTGATCGACCATGACGTTATGCTGGTCAGCCTTGTCAAGGGCCACGGGATCATTCTGCCTGATGACCAGCTTGCCGTCCTCTTTTGTAACGTTGACGGACAGGAAAAATTGTCCCTTGACTCCGGTGGGAACAATAACCTTATCCTGCTCCAGAGGGGCTTCGTTGATACTCTGATCGCTTGTTGTCACGGCAAGGTTGATGCCCGGCACCCCGTTAACCAGGGCCGCGGTTTCTTCCATGTCGAATTGCGACAGGAGAACAATAATATCGGATTTTTCCTTCAGCTGGGGAACAAGCTCCTTGAGGGCGTCCTGGGCGGAAATGATGGTAAATCCTTTTACCTTTTCCGGGTCCACATAGAAATCAAATGAATTCTCCGGGAGCACGCCGACTATAGCGGCCCTGAAGCCGCCTATTTCCTTGATCACATAGGGTTTGAGCCATGTCTGCGGTGTTTCGCTTTTAATATTAGATGAAATAAAAGAAAAAGAGACCTTCTGGCTGGCATCGGCGAGATACTGGGCGCCGAAGTAGAATTCGCGTTGCCCGAGGTTCAGGGCGTCGAGCCCGAGAAAGTCGTAGATCTCAAAAGCCTGCCGGGCTCGAAGTTCCTGGTCCTGGCGGGCCGGGACGGCAAAAAGCCCGCCGCTGTCAACCATGAGAACGTTCTTGTTCGTTTCCTTTATATCCTCAAGCATTTTCGCCCGGCGCGAAAAACCGCCGGCATGGACGCCTCCGCACATCTGGGTGGGCATGAGCTTGCCGTTGATATTGCCTGTGTATATGATGGTGAGAGCCTTGTTTTCATCAGCCGGAGCGCTCGCAGCAAACAGGGCGACAAAAAAAAGAACGAAAACGGTTACTTTGCGGATCATAAGCGTCATGTTTCCTCCTTAAGAAAAAAATCAGAAATGTCCAACCCGGAATTATTAAACGAAATAAGAAAATAGAACAACAAAAAACAAGCATGACGTATTTAATCTTGCATGTTGCCTGTATTGAGTATAGTCTCTATTATTTTGTTCTGGTTTTTGCAAAAAAGAATGGCTGAAGATTGTTGGAAAGGAGGTATCCATGCCTGATGCAGCATGGTTTCGTGAAAATAGAAAATCACTGGAAATAGCAGGGCTCCTGCTTGTTATGGCGCTGGGGTTATTTTTGCGTCTTGAAGATCTCGCCGCCTGGAAGTCCGAACCGGAAAGGGCTTTTTATCAAGGGGAACCGCTGGTAACGACCCACGATGGTTTTTTCTATCTCTCCCTGGCCCGGGATCTGGTTGATGGAACCTATGATCCGGTTGATAAAAAACGGGCGGTGCCCGATACCGCTGTGCGTCCCCCCATCCCGCCTTTGCTTTCGGTCATGACCGCGGGTTTGCACAAAGTATTTAATTTTTCCTATAACTGGATCGGGGTTCTTCTTCCTCCTGTCCTGGGCATCCTGCTGGCACTGCCGATGTATCTGCTGGGGCGATTTTACGGCGGACCTGTCATGGGGATGACTGCCGCCGCTACCGCGCTTCTTTCCGAATATTACATGGGAAGAAGCACCCTCGGCTGGTATGATACGGATAGCCTCAATGTCACCTTTCCCATGGCCTGCGCCTATTGTTTTCTCTCTTTCGGAGTTGTGGAAGGCATGAAGCGCTATTGGTATCTGCTGGCCGGGCTGGTCAATTTTGTTTTTTTCATCTGGTGGTGGGACTCGGCTCCGGAAATTGTCGCCGGCATCTGTCTTGGCCCCCTGTTTCTGGCCCTGGTTTTTTTCTACCGGCCATCCCGTCGTGAGGGGCTGTATTTTTTCGCCGTTCTTTCGGTTTGTATTCTTGCGGTCCTGTATCGGCTGGGCTTTGATTATCCCATCAGGATTTTTAATCAGGTTATGGGGCAGTTCGGCTATATCAGCTTTCAGGAGGCCGGGGCTTTTCCTAATATGAGCATTACGGTCTCAGAGCAGGAACGGACCGGGCTGATGGAGATTGTCAGAGGCACCACGACGAATCTGGTCTCGTTTATTTTGGCCTGGGTTGGGTTTTTCTGGTTGGCTATCCGCAAACCCAAGCACAGTATTTTCCTCCTCATCCCCTTCGTGTTAAGCCTGCTTTCCATTTTTTACGCCAGGCGCTTTCTTATTTTCATGGCCCCGGTCAATGCCCTTGGACTCGGTTTCGTCGTGGCTCAAGTCTGGGGCACGCGCCAGAAGTGGAAGATCTGCGGATACATCGCCCCGGCCCTTTTTCTTTTTTTCACGGTGCCGCCTTTTGTCACGGCCATGTCCAAGGTGAACTGGCCGAAATTTCATCCCCTGACGGTTACCGGCATGGATCTGGCCGGGAAGCAAACCCCTGATGACGCCGTGGTCTGGGCCTGGTGGGATATGGGCTATCCGCTGCGCTACTGGTCCCAGCGGGGCACGATTTCCGACGGCACCTACCATGGCGGGGAGTTGGCTGTTTACAACGCCATCCCGTTCGCCACTAATGATTTCCGGCTAGCCGCCAACTTCATGCAGTTTTACGTGGCCCGCGGCAGTAACGGTATAAGCCAGTTGATCACGGCTTTAGGGGGCAATAAACCGAGAAGCCTGACTTTTATCAAGGAGGTTCTGGCCGCGGGCCCGGAAAAAGGCCGAGAAATAATTACAGCCGAGTCCTTGCTTGCCCAAGGCGAATGGCGGAATACCGATGACTGGCTCAGGTTTTTCTTCCCTCCCGACCCCAAGCCGCTCTATCTTTTTCTTGAGTCCCGTCTCATCGTTACGGATTATTGGTGGTACTGGCTCGGCACCTGGGATATCGCCAAACAGGAGGGCTTGCATCGTTTCTATAAGCCCTACACCAATGTCGAGATTACTGACAAATACGCCCGCAACGCTAAAGGGTTGGATGTTGATCTGGTTGAGGGATTCGCCACCATTGAGGGCAAGAAATTTCAGCTCAAGGACGTCATATTGCGGGGCCAGGGCGATCAGTTTAAAAGACATAATTTTCATGACAAGGGGATCAATTTTGAAGTTTTTCTCCCGGTAAATTATGCGGTCCTGTCTGATCTTGATATTGCCGAATCGGTGTTTAATAAACTTTATCTGCGCCATATCGGGCCCAAGGAAGAGTATTTCCGTCCGGTTAACCTGTTGACCCCCGCTTATCAGCTCTGGGTGGTCAAGGGCGATCAGTTGCCCAAAAATAATGATCAGCAAAGGAAAGGTAAGGATGTTTCATGATAATCAGCTGGCCGTGGTTGTTCCGGCCTACAACGAAGAGCATCTTATCGGCACGGTGATTGAAACGCTTCCCGGTTATGTCGACCATATCGTTATCGTTGACGATTGCAGCAAGGATAACACCGTTGCAGTGGTAAAAAAATATTGCGAGAAAGATGAAAGGGTTGTCTTGCTCGAACATGAAAAAAATCAGGGGGTTGGCGGCGCCATTGTCACCGGCTATAAATGGGCGATGAACAGGGATATCGAAGTCACGGTGGTCATGGCCGGGGATGCCCAGATGGATCCGGCCGATCTGCCGAATATCGTCCGACCCGTGTCCGAGGGCAAGGCTGACTACACGAAGGGAAACCGACTTTTCCATGGCGAGGCCTGGAAGGTGATGCCCAAATACCGCTATCTCGGCAATTCCTTTCTGTCGCTGTTTACCAAGATTGCCTCGGGCTACTGGCATATTGCCGACTCCCAGACCGGCTACACGGCGATTTCGCTTGAGGCTCTCTATCTGCTTGACCTGGACAGTATCTATAAACGGTACGGCATGCCCAATGATATCCTCATCCGCCTCAATACCCTGAATATGCGGGTAAAGGATGTGCCGATCCGGCCGGTCTATAATGTCGGGGAGAAATCCGGCATCCGGTTGCGCAGGGTGCTGTTTACCATATCCTGGCTGCTGATAAAGGGTTTCTTCCGGCGTATGTGGTTTAAATACGTCATTGAAGATTTTCATCCCCTGGTCTTTTTTTACATGATGGGGATTCTCCTGGCCCCTTTCGGCTTTTTTTTCGGGCTTTACCTTGTCTTTTACCGTCTGCTCCTGGGCGGTGTCGAGACGACCAGTGCGCTGTTTGCCGCTTTTCTCTATATCTCCGGTTTGCAGTCTCTCTTTTTCGCCATGTGGTTTGACATGGACTACAATAAAAATTTACGGTGACGGATGTGCGGGTTCTGCATCTCGCCACTTCATTCCCTTTTGATGCCGGAAGTTTTGCCGGCTCCTTTATTCATCATCTGGTCAGAAATGAGGTTGCGCAGGGGATATCCTGCACGGTACTGACTCCGGCCGCCCTAAGGCCAACCGAATGGCCTGCTGAATATCCGGTCCGCCGTTTCCGCTACGCCCCGTGGTCCATGCAGAAAATTGCCCAGCAGCCTGGAGGGATCCCCGCGGCTTTGGCTGATAACCCTTTTTTTTATGGTTTGCTTTTGCCCTTTCTGGCGTCCATGGCAACAAATATTATCCGTCAATCCAGCCAATATGATGTTATCCATGCCCACTGGGCAGTCTGCGGGGCCATGGCCGTTCTGACCCAGCCGTTTCATAAACTGCCGGTCATCACCACCCTGCGCGGCTCTGATTTTCATTTTTCGCAAGAAAAAGCACCGCACCGTCTGCTTCTGGCTCAGGCTGTCAATGGATCCGCGGTCACGACGGCGGTGAGTGAAAATATGGCCGACACTCTGCGCGGCGCGTTTAACCGGCAGGAGATCCGTTTTGTCCCCAACGGGGTTGATGATGTTTTCTTCCGTCTTCCCGTGGCTGAGCCGCCGAGCCCGGATTGTCCCTGGAAGCTCTTGTATGTGGGCAGCCTTATTCCCATGAAGGGCGTGGATATTCTCCTGCGCGCCCTTGGCCGGTTATCCCATCATACCTGGCAGTTAACCGTTGCCGGCGAGGGGAAGGAAG
Source organism: Deltaproteobacteria bacterium (assembly GCA_016219175.1). Lineage (GTDB taxonomy): Bacteria > Desulfobacterota > Desulfobulbia > Desulfobulbales > SURF-16 > SURF-16. The sequence continues at coordinate 56,324 of JACRCD010000032.1, forward strand.
GGGATTCCCTTCGCGCTCTTGCTAAAGGTCTGGGTGTTGCTGAAAGAGTCAGTTTCCTTGGCGGAGTTGCCCCCAAGGAGATCGTCAATCTTATGGCTGAGCATCATCTTTTTGTTTTGCCAAGTCTGTGGGAAGGACGGCCGAATGTTGTCCTTGAGGCCATGGCCGCGGGACGGGGGATTGTCGTCGCTGCCAATGCCGGCTGCCGTGAACTCATTGAAGACGGCAGGAACGGCTGGCTTTTTGAGCCCGGGAAGGAGGAACCCTTGGCTGTTATACTGAACTCGGTATTTGCCGGTGAAAGGGACATTGCCGCGGCCGGGCGGGCCGCGCGCAGGTGGGTGACTGATCAAGGTCTGACCTGGGAAAAGGCGGCGGCAAGGTATGCGGAACTGTATGATTATGCAAGACGTGAAGGTCACCGGTAGCTGAGATGTGCGGTATCTGCGGAGTGATCGATTTTGACGGCAGGCAAGGCAAGGAGCTGTCAGCCGTCATCCGGGACATGATAGGCCGGCTGAAACACCGGGGCCCGGATGCCGACGGCTACTGGCTTGACCGGGGCATTGCCCTGGGGCATGCCCGGCTGTCCATCATTGACCTGGCCGGCAGCGTGCAGCCCATGCTGGACGGGCTGGAGCGATATGTCATCACATTCAACGGCGAGATTTACAACTATGTTGAATTGCGCCGGGATCTTGAGGATCAGGGGGTTACCTTTAAAACCAACGGGGATACGGAGGTGCTTCTTGCCGCCTATATCGCCCATGGTCCTGAATGTCTGCAGCGCTTGAACGGCATGTTCGCCTTTGCGGTCTGGGATCGCAAGGAGCAGGTTCTCTTTGCCGCCCGGGACCGGATGGGGGTGAAGCCTTTTTATTACGGCCAGGGGGAGGGCGGGTTATTTGCCTTTGCCTCGGAGCTGCAGGCCTTGAAAGGCCTGCCTCTTGATTTCTCGATTAATACCCTGTCGTTGCGGCAATACCTCCGCCACGGATTTATCTGGTCGCCCGAAACAATTTTCCAGGGCGTTAAAGAACTGCGGCCCGCCCATTATCTCCTGTGGAACCGGCAAGGTTTTGCCCTTCATCAATACTGGACTCTGCCGGCGACCCGGCCCGACTGGCTGAAAAAGCCGGAGCAGGAGGTGGCGGCGGAACTGCGGGATCTTATCGGTTCATCCGTCAATCTCCGGTTGCGCAGCGATGTCCCTGTCGGGGCATTTCTGTCGGGAGGGCTTGACTCCAGTATTGTCGTCTCGGCCATGAGTGCGCGGAGCAAAACAGACATTCATACTTTTTCCATTGGTTTTGCCCAAGGGACATTTGATGAAAGCCCCTTTGCCCGGGAGGTTGCCGAATATCTCCGGACCGAGCACCATGAAGGACATGAGGATCTGCGACCGGAAGAACTCATTTTTGATCTGGTAAAACATTACGGCCAACCCTATGGGGACTCATCCGCTATTCCCACCTGGTATCTGTGCCGTGAAACACGAAAACATGTCGTCGTTGCCCTGTCGGGAGACGGGGCGGATGAACTTTTTTGCGGCTACCGCAGGTATTACGCCCGGAGGCTGCTTGCCTACTATCAGAGGATCCCGTTGCTGCTACGCGACAAGGTCTGGACATTGCTGGAAAAGCTGCCTGAGGGAACAGGCTATTACGACAGCAGCATCATCAAGAAGCTGCGGCTTTTTGCGGCACTTGAGCAAAGGGTGCGCAAGGATCCAGCGGATATCTACCCCGCTTATTTTACCGCGGATGACTTGCCCGGGATTCTGAATGAAAAAACAGGACAACAGCCAGGCGGAATCGGGCAACTGACGCTGCCCAACGACGCGGAAGGCGTGGTGGAGATGATGATGCATTCCGACCTGCTGCATTATCTGCCGGACGATATCCTGGCCAAGGTGGACAGGGCCAGTATGGCCCATGGGCTTGAGGTGCGGTCGCCGTTTATGGATTATCGTCTTGTCGAGTTTGCCTGCCGCCTGCCCCTTGCTTTCAAATTGCAGGGGAGCACCTCAAAGTATATCCTGAGGAAAGCCTTTGCCGGTTCTTTGCCGCCGAGGTCTCTTTCCCGGGCAAAACATGGTTTTGCCGTGCCGGTGGGCGACTGGTTTCAGGGAACGTTGCGGGAGCTTTTCCGTGATCAGGTGCTATCCGGAAATACGGATCAATTCGTTAATAGAAACCTTGCCGAGCGTCTGCTGGCCGAGCATCAGTCAGGAAAAACAGACCACGGCCATCGTCTCTGGCTCCTGCTTTTTCTGCATGTCTGGCAACAGTGGTGGCGTGAGCAATAATAGCATGCAGACGGAACGCGCCCCTTTAATTTTTCTCCTGCCGTCCCTGGCCGGGGGCGGGGCAGAGCGTGTCGCCGCAACGCTTGCCCCTCGCCTTGATCTGCATTTTGACCTGACCCTGGCCTTGCTGCAGAACAGATGTGATTTTCCCCTGCCCGGCTCTGTCAGAAAGACTTTTTTTTCCGGGCCCCTTCTTTCAGCACCTGCAAATCTTGTCCGTTTTCCGTATCATGTTTTTTCCCTGGTTAAGCTGGTGCGGCGGAGCAGGGCACTGACCGTGCTGAGTTTCATGGAGCAGGCCAATATCATCAATGTCCTTGCCGCGCAAATGACTGGGCACAGGGCTATCCTTTCGCAACGGACCAACCCCAAGGAGCAATACTTGGGCAAGGGGGTGCTCGGAGCTGCCATTGTGCGGAGCTGCGCCTCTCTTTACCCTCGCTGTCACCGCCTGATTGCCGTGTCCCATAGGGTCGGCGAGGTCGTAGTGGAGGATTATGGTTTGCGGCCGGAACAGGTTGCGGTTATTGCCAACCCGGTAGACATCGAGAAGATGCGGGCCATGGCCGGGGAGGAGCCGCCCCTGCGGCTTCCCGCAAGATTTTTGCTGCATGTGGGCCGGCTGGACATCGCGACCAAAAGGCAGGACTATCTGCTCTCGGCTTTTAAGGAAATGCTGCACGAAATAGCTGATTTGAGCCTTGTTTTTGTCGGCGTCGGTCCTGACAGGGAGTTTTTGCAAGCCAGGTGTTGTGAACTTGGCATAGCCCCCAAGGTTATTTTTGCCGGGTGGCAGGAGAACGTTGCCGGTTTCATGAGCCGGGCGCTGGCCACGGTCCTCTGCTCCCGTTATGAAGGGTGGCCCAATGTCCTGGTTGAGGCCATGAGTGTGGGTTGTCCGGTTGTGGCCACCGATTGCCCAACCGGACCACGGGAGATTATCGGCAACAGCCGCTACGGCCTTTTGGTCGGCCAGGATGACCCGGCCGAGCTCGTGGCCGCTTGCCTCAGCCTGTTTCGGGAACCCACCAGGATGCATCTGGCCAGTCAGGCAGCTCTGCGGGCCCGGGATTATGCCCTTGACACGATTGTTGACCGGTATAGGCGTGTGCTGCAATAAGGAATGGCTGGTAAAAAAAGGGCCGGCAAGTTGAAAATGCCTCCATTTGTGCTTGATCAGCCCGAAAAAATTTTGTATTATGTTCTGAAAATCAGTACAAAATACAAAAAATGTGAATGCATATACTTCAGCGAACTGCGCCACCTATTTTCATGACCTCCCTGTTTAATGGCCTCATAACGTCAAAGCTCAGGATACGTATCCTGATGCGGCTCTTTCTCAATCCCAGCCGCCAGGCCTATCTCCGTGAGCTGTCCAATGAGTTCGGCGTTTCTCCCAGTCAGGTCCGGGAAGAACTGCAGCAGTTGAAAGAGTCCGGGCTTCTCGCCGATCAGCGATATGGCCGGAAGATTCATTACCAGGCCAACACCCAGCATCCCCTTTTTCCGGAACTGCACTCCATGGTGAAAAAAGCCATGGGCATGGATCATATTTTTGATAGTATCATCAGCAGGCTGGGCAGCCTTGAAAAGGTCTATCTGCTTGACGAGTATGCGGAAGGAAAGGATGGCGGGCTGATTGATCTGCTTCTTGTCGGCGACATTGATCAGGCCAATCTGACCGATCTTGTCGCTAAGGCGGAACGGTATGTTGAGCGGAAAATAAGAACAATCATTCTCGGCACGCATGAGTACGTAAAGATGTGGCCCACCTTTAAGAACCGGCCGCACCTTCTTATCTGGGAAAAGGGGCAATAAGATGAAAAGGGAATGGTTTGCCGTCAGGACAAAACCCCATAAAGAATTTGTCGCGCAGCAGAACTTTGTCCGGCAGAATTTTACTGTTTATCTGCCCCAGGTCATGAAAACCAGGAGTCATGCCCGGCGTGTTGAAAAGGTCTGCCGCCCTTTTTTCCCGGGCTATCTTTTTCTGCATCTCGCCCCGGCAGAGCGGGTGTGGCCGACCATCGCCTCGACCAGAGGCGTGCTTGCCCCTGTGCAGTTCGGCGGCTGTTTCCCTCCGGTGCCCGACGAAATTATCCTGTCATTGCAGGCGCAGGAGGATGAAAAAGGTTTCATGAACAGTACCTTGGCCAATGGTTGGATGACGCCGGGGCTTAAGGTCAGGGTCAAACATGGTAACCTTGACGATATTGAAGGCATTTTCCAGCAGGTCACCGGCGAGAACAGGGCCCTGGTGCTGGTGGAAATCCTGCGGCGGCAGGTGCCGATGGCTGTGCCGATTTCTTCTTTGATTGCTGCCTGATTTTTTTTTATCGACGGGGAATTTATAACTGTTTAAATGACGCCTTGACGGGTATTTTGCACCCGAATGGCGGTAGCATGTCCGGATTGTTCCTGTTTGGATCTTTACAGGATTATTAACAAAAATAATAAATGTGGCCAAAATAACTTGGAAAAAAATGATAAAGAAAAAAATATCGCGGTAATAGGGACCGGGTACTGGGGCAAAAATCTTGCCCGTAATTTTCATGGTTTGGGTGCGCTGCATACCATCTGCGAAAAAAACCTTGATACCCTGCGGTTGTTTGCCGCCCAGTATCCTGATGTGCGGACGGTCAGCGCCTATACGGAGGTGCTGAAGTCCCCGGAAATAAAGGGGGTGGCCATCGCCACTCCCGCCCCCACTCATGCCCTGCTGGCCAGGGAGGCGATTCTCGCCGGCAAGGATGTCTATGTTGAAAAGCCCCTGTGTCTTTCTGAAAAGGAGGGAGCGGAGCTTAATGAGCTGGCCCGGGATAAGGGACGGATCCTCATGGTGGGACATCTGCTCTGGTATCATCCCGCCGTTCTGAAGTTAAAGGAATTGGTGGATGGGGGGGCGCTGGGGCGCATCCAGTATATTTATTCAAACAGGCTCAATCTCGGCAAGCTCAGGCGGGAGGAGAATGTCCTCTGGTCGTTTGCTCCCCATGACATCTCGGTCATCCTGGGCTTGGTCGATGAGATGCCCGAATCCATCCGCGCTCAGGGCGGTAATTTTCTGCACCAGAAGATTGCCGATACCACTCTGACCTTGCTTAATTTTGCCAGCGGCATCAGGGCTCATATCTTTGTCTCCTGGCTGCATCCGTTCAAGGAACAAAAACTCGTGGTGGTGGGTGACCGGCAGATGGCGGTCTTTGATGACACCCTTCCCTGGCCGGAAAAGCTGCAGCTTTATCCCCATGTCATCGCCTGGAATGACAATATCCCGGTGGCAAACAAGGCGGCGGCGGAGCGGGTTGACGTTGGCCAGGATGAACCGCTCCGGGCTGAATGCGCTCACTTCCTTGACTGCATCGACTCACGCCGGTCGCCCCGCACGGATGGGGAAGAGGGGTTGCGGGTGTTGCGGGTCCTGAACTGCTGTCAGGAATCGCTGGAAAAAGAGAAAAAAATACGGGTCAGAGCGGCAAGAGTGGCCCAGGATGATTTTTTTGTCCACGAATCCGCGGTGGTTGAGGATGATGTGGAGATAGGGGAGGGAACAAGCATCTGGCATTTTTCCCACCTGTTGCGCGGCACGAGTATCGGCAGAAAGTGCAATATCGGCCAGAATGTGGTGGCCGGTCCCCGGGTGATCATCGGCAATGGCTGCAAGATTCAGAATAATGTCTCGGTGTACGAGGGGGTAACCCTGGAGGATGAGGTGTTCTGCGGGCCAAGCATGGTTTTTACCAATGTCATGAATCCCCGGGCCGCCATCTCCCGCAAAAACGAATTCTGTAAGACCCTGGTCCGCCGGGGCGCGACCCTGGGCGCCAACTGCACCATCGTTGGCGGTATCGTCATCGGCGAGTATGCCTTCATCGGCGCCGGCGCCGTTGTGATCAGGGATGTGCCTGACTACGCCCTTGTCGTCGGCAACCCCGCCCGGCAGGTCGGCTGGATGAGCAGATTCGGCAAAAGGCTTGAACTGCCGCTTGCGGGAGAAGCCATGTGTGACTGCCCTTTCACGGAAGATAGATATGTGCTGAGGGACGGGAAGGTCTCGTTGGTCAAATAATGTTTTTTTTGATATAGTTATCGGCTTGCTTGGATTATTGAAGCTTGTCTCAACCGACCTGCTGGAGAGTGAGAAAGGGATGCAAAAATCGGATATGGAAATTATTGCGGATTGTTCGAGCAATCATATGGGCGATATGAATATTGCCGGACGTATGATAGAACTTGCTGCCGAAGCAGGTATTGATACGATAAAATTTCAGTCATGGCAAGCCGACAGGTTGCGCGGGGATTTCCCTGATTACGATGCGACCTTTGCCCGGCATCGCAAGGCCCAACTTTCCGATAAAGACCATGTAATGCTTATCGAGAAATGTAATGAGTGCGGTATCAAATTTTTGACGACGTGCTTTGATATTAATCGGGTCGATTTTTTAGCTTCACTGGGCTTGTCGGCTATAAAGGTGGCAAGCCCTGACTGCGCTTCATTTTCCATGCTTGATACGTTGATGTCAAGGTTTCCCCGGCTGATTATTTCCACCGGCATGTCCACTGATGAGGAAATAAGCAAAATGGTGGAACATGTCAGAGGCCATGACGTGATCATTCTCCATTGCGTGTCAATCTATCCCACCCCTTTGGAGAAAGTGAATTTGGAAAGAATGCAATGGCTGAAATCCTTAGGGGTGCGGGTTGGTTTTTCCGACCACAGTCTGGGCACGGAAGCGGGCAAGCTTGCTCTTGCCATGGGCGCGGAAATTCTTGAAAAACATTTTACCCTGTCCCGCTATCTGCCCGGAAAAGATCAGGCCATGTCCACCGAAATCAGTGAATTTAAGGAACTGGTGGATTGGAAAAATTTGATCGCCTTGATGCGGGGATCCACTCATCCGGGTTTAAGTGATGATGAGAAAAAGCTGCGGGAAATCTATATAGGGAAATGGGGAGATAACAGATGAGTTCTCTGACACCTCGTAAAGTATGCATTGTAGTTTTTAGTAGGGCAAACTACGCCCGTATTAAAACGGTATTGCGATCTGTTCAAAAACATTCTGATCTTGAACTCCTTCTTGTCGTTGGGGCTTCAGCTCTCCTTTGGCGATATGGTAATATTCTGGAGACAGTGAAAAAAGATGGATTTGAGATAGCCCGTACCGTCCATTCCGTGGTTGATGGTGGCACACCTGCGACTATGGCTAAGTCCACCGGTTTGAGCATTATTGAGCTTGCAACAACTTTTGAAAATTTGAAACCCGATATAGTATTAACAGTCGCTGACCGTTATGAGACAATGGCGACAGCCATAACAGCTTCTTATATGAATATAACACTTGCTCATACGCAGGGAGGTGAAATAACAGGTTCTATCGATGAGTCAGTTCGGCATTCAATAACCAAACTGTCACATATTCATTTCCCAGCTACGGAATTGGCAAAAAATAGACTTGTAAAAATGGGTGAAGACCCGGACACTATTTTTCTTACAGGATGCCCATCAATGGACATTCTAGTTGAAGAAAATTTAAGATTAAAGGCTGATTTTTTAGATAAATATTCGGGTTCGCAGAAAAAAATTGATCTTGAAAAACCTTATCTTCTTGTCCTGCAGCATCCTGTAACAACAGAATATGGTCAGGGGCTTAAGCAAATTAATCAGACTTTACAGGCTGTAAAAAATATCGATATGCAGACGATTTGGCTTTGGCCTAATGCTGACGCGGGCACTGATGAAATTGCAAAGGGGTTACGGGTCTTTAAAGACGAAGACCGTGATGGAAAAATTTTATTTTTTCTTAATTTTACGCCTGAAGATTATGCAAAAATACTTGCAAATGCAGCCTGTATTATCGGAAATTCCAGTTCGGGGATCCGAGAGGGTTCTTTTTTAGGTGTGCCCGCTGTTAATATCGGAACAAGACAAAATAGCAGGGAAAGAGGGAAAAATACCATTGATGTTAAACATGATATTAAAGAAATTGAAGATGCCATTCGCAAACAACTAAAGCATGGCCCATATGATCCAGAATACCTCTATGGAAGCGGAAATGCTGGTGAGCGGATTGCCGAGGTGCTTGCATCTATAGATTGTAAAGCGCAGAAAGTACTCTATTATTAAGTAGACAATTTTTTCATTGAACTTATTAGAAGTTAAAAAAACGTCAAATTAATATCATACGACATGATGGCATGATAATTGAGGATGCAGAATGAGCTTTGAAAAAGATACTTTGCGTGATGTTTATTTCGTGCAACAGGAGAAAGAGCTTTTAGAGTTGGTTGATCCAGATACAGGTATGTTGAGTAGTCGCTATTCCCAGTTGATTCCATGCCCAATTTGTGAGTCAAACAGACATTCAGTTGTTTTTATAAAGCGTGGATATACCTTTGTTCGTTGCGAGGAATGCGAGCTTGTTTTTGTAAATCCTCAGGTATTACCTGATATTGTTGAGGGTGCTTATAGCGGGCAGAAAGGGATACCAGCCTCAACCTCGACAGATTTGTGGATGGAAATTTTGTTAAATGAAAAAGAAGCGGCATGGAGAAGTGAATATTTTTCATCCATCCTGAGTTTCATTGAAAAGTTTCAGCCACAAAAAAGTCATCTACTGGATATAGGTTGTGGGGTGGGACATTTTTTGAGTATAGCCCGCCAAAATGGATGGCAGACAACAGGACTTGAATTGAGCGAAAAGGGCTCTGCGCATTGTAAAAAAAATGGTCTTACTGTTTTTCAGAAAACAATTGAGGAGGTTGCCTTAAGTGCTGACACGTTTGATGTGGTGACGCTTCTTGGGGTTCTTGAGCATATGGTTGACCCCAAAAGAACTTTGGCTAATGCTGTTCGTGTGATGAAGCCGGGAGGGGTCATCAGTGTTGTTGTTCCCAATGTTTATAGTCTGTTGGCCATGATATTGCGAGAAAAAGCCGTAACTTTTGACGGAAGGGAGCACATGATTTTTTTTTCAGCGGATACGCTACAAAAGATTTTTCAAAAGGTTGGACTTGAGGTGCTCCATTGCGACACTGTGTTGACGGGTATTCATAACATTATGAAATATATGCAGTTCTTTGACCCGTACGGAGAGAATCAAGGGTGTCATTTTCTGCCTGAGGGTATCCGTCATTTCTGCCAACCTCAGGGACAGCTATTGCTTGAAGATTGGATTTTGAAGAACAATCTAGGACTTCGATTGCGAATTTTTGGCAGACGGATGCGATAGATATGCCGAAACTGGCAATTTTAACCTACCATTATATTCGCACATTAGAGAATATCCTGCAAAGAAGGATTTTGGGGCCCCTTCGTGAATCTTTCGAGGATCAAGTAAGGTATATAAAAAAACAATTCCCAGTCATATCACCGAGTGATATTGACGCTTTTTTTAATGACAAAAATAAATTTGCCCAAGGGACTTATGTTTTATTTACTTTTGATGATGGTTTAGCCGAACACGTCAACTACGTAAGCCCATTTTTGGAAAGTGAGGGTGTGGAAGCGCTTTTTTTTATTAACACTGACATTTTAGAAAATCTTCCTGTTGTTCCTCAGATACTTCATTATGCTTTTGCATTATATCCTGCTCAAAAAGTTTTTGCACTGCTTGAAAAGTTGCTAGCTGAATTTGGCAGAGAGGGTGAATTGCCTATTGAATTTCATGGAGAAATAATTCGCAACATCTCCCTTGTGAAAAGATTTTTTAGAGAACAATTGGACCATGAACTCGCCAAAAAGATATTGCTTTTTTTCTATCAGCAGACTTTGGGAAAAGATTTTCAGGGGCTTTTTTCTGAAATTTTCCTCACTCGAGATGATATTCCAGCCTTGCTCAGCGCGGGTCATCAGATTGGTGGGCATACCAGAAGTCATATTTTTTTGGGCCGACCTACTCCTCAAGGATTACTTAAGAAAGAAATAGTCGACAGTCTGCAGAAATTGTCAGCGATTTCTCAGACCCAAATTAGGCACTTTTCTTTTCCCTATGGCAGGCCTGGAGGAGGTGAAGTAGACAGGGTTCTGAAGCAAGAGGGGGTAGACTTTTCCTACACCACAGAAGTTTCATTGAATTCTCCTTCGGCTGACTTGTTTCGTTTGGCCCGACGGTCGGTTTATGAGAAAGATACCATAGATGAGATCAGAGCATTTCTCAGCGGCAACCATAAAGATTAAGCATGAATACTACAGAGAAAAGCGGTTCTTCACTAGAATTTGACGCAAACTGGCGTAATAGGCCTGAGTCATACAACAATTATTGGATAGCTCAAGAGCCGGTTAATCAGATACAGCTGGCTTTCAGGATGCATTGGCATCTTTTTTCTGAGTTGATAGGAGGGGTGAATGCTAAGAGGTGTCTTGAAGTTGGCTGTGGCAGAGGATCAATTTCCAGCTACTTTGCCGCAAATGGCTGTGACTGTACATTGTTAGATACTTCAAGCAACGTTCTGCAGATCGCCAGACAGATTTTTCATAATTCTGGTCATATTGGGCGTTTCGTCACAGGCGATGCCAACCATTTACCTTTTCCGAGCAATACATTTGATGTGGTTGTCAGTATTGGATTGTTGGAACATTTTAAAAATGTCGTTCAACCGATTCATGAGCAGATCAGGGTACTCAGACCGTCTGGAATATTTCTTGGGTATATTGTTCCGGAGCAGCCGGATAATATACAAAAATATTTTCGCTGGCTGAATTTTTTCCTGAAAATTATTAGCCAGGCTTTTGGTATTTCAGCTTCATCGGTTACCAAAACACCCATCTACAGAAATGATTTTGGCTCAGAAAGATATCTTCCAATCCTCATTAAAGAAAAAGTAGTTTCAATTGAAGCAATGGGAGTGTATCCGCTTCCCATGATTTCCCATTCGCCAGAATTTCCTTTCTCGCTATTACCTGCTTTCTGGGAAAAGCTTTTAACAAAAGTTTTTTCAATTTCGCTCACAATTAGACGATCTTTGTCCGGAAGAAATCCCTGGATCTGCCAAGAAAAAACAGGGCAGGCCTTCCTGGTCGTTTGCAGGAAAAGGGAGGGATGATGAGCTACTTCTGGGGACTGATTCCTGCAAGGGGGGGATCAAAAGGGGTCGTGCGAAAAAATATACGACATCTTGATGGCAAACCTCTTATAAATCACACCATTAACGCGGCCCTTCTGTCGAAAAATTTGAACAGCTTTTTCGTTTCTACTGACTCGGAGGAGATTTGCGACGTTGCTCGTGCCGCTGGTGCTCCAGTACCCTTTTTGCGTCCTGATGAATATTCTACGGATAAGGCACCAATGAGCGACACTGTGAAGCATGCGTTACTGTGGTTTGAAAATGATTCTGGTATCAAGGTTGACTATATTGTTTTGCTTCAGCCCACTACACCTTTTCGTACAGCAAAGGATATTGATAATGCCATAGAGCAGATGAAGCAATCTTGTAAGCCTACCTCTCTTATATCTTGCTACGATGCCAGCCATGTTCATCCTTCAATCATGTATAGATATGATGGAGAAGCATTGCATCCTTATCTGGAAAATCATACATTTCAAAGGCGGCAGGATTTCGATAAGGTATTTGTTAGAAATGGAGCAATCTATATCGTGGAACGGGATTATTTTGTCCAAAGCGGTAAAATGGTCAATGATGAACCATTGCTCTATTTGATGGAAAGAGAAAGATCAATTAACGTTGACGAAGAGTTTGATCTGCTCCTTGCGGAATTTTTACTGAAGAATTTTTAAAAGAATTGTTCTCCATGTTACAGTTACTTAATATTGAGCCTAAAGACTACAGTCATATTGCACGTGATATTCTTGCTTCATTTGCTCATGTTTATGAGGATGAGTTGTCGAGAAAAAAACTGTTAACTATAATCCCCAAGTATCATATTTTAATTACGAGATTGGCAAATAAAATAGACAGAGAGGTGATTGATGCAGGTGTTAACCTAAGGTATATTGTTAGCGCTACTACAGGTTTAGACCATATAGATGTTAACTATGCTAATAAAAAAGGAATTCAGGTGCTCAGCCTTAAGGGAGAGCGCTCATTCCTAGAAAATATCACGGCGACTGCTGAACATACATGGGGACTGCTTCTTAGTCTGTATAGACGAACTTGTAGTGCCCATCAGGATGTTCTGCAGGGTACATGGCAGCGCGACAGATACAGGGGTAATGAATTAAAAGGGAAAGTGCTCGGCATCCTCGGTTATGGCCGCCTAGGAAAAATGGTCGCAAGCTATGGTCGTTCATTTAAAATGCATATTCTCATTCATGATCCATATATCGTGAATACCGGTTGCAGCGATATTAAAAATGTGCCGGTGAATGAACTTTTGAGCAGTTCGGACATTCTTACCATCCACGTCCCCTTGACCCCAGAAACAGAGAATCTTATAAATAGCGATAAACTCTCTCTTATGAAGAAATCTTCTGTAATTATAAATACTTCTAGGGGAAAGATTGTTGATGAGCGAGCGCTGCTTGCTTCCCTCGAGAAACAAAATATAGCGGGGGCGGCTCTTGATGTTATGGCTGGAGAAGAAAATTTTCGTTCTGGAAGAGAAAGTTGGCCTGCCAGTGATCCTCTTGTTCAATATGCGGGGAAACATGCAAACCTGCTCTTAACGCCACATATTGGGGGCGCCACATGGGAAAGTATGCACCAAACGGAAATATTTATGGCTGAAAAACTAAAATCGGCAGCATGCGGCGACTAGAGATGCTTTCTATGGCAATGCGATCACAGATTCTCAAGGCCCTTTATGGAATTAATTCTGCACCAGATAGCAACATGATATCGTTAAGGAGTATTTATGAAATGTATTAGAGCGTTTGAGGGCAAACATAATAGTGAAATTAATGAAAAATTTCACCAGTTGACCTTAGGTTCGATTGGCCGGGTGGTATATTGGAAACACTTTTTAGATTTGGCAAAAAAAGTTCCAGGCGATATCGTCGAGTGTGGTGTTGGCCGTGGGCGCTCCCTGCTCATTATGTCCGCTTTAAATTATCTACTAGATGAGGAAGAGGGGGGGCAGCGTTCTATTTATGCATATGACAGTTTTGCAGGTTTTCCTGCCCCCACGAAGGAAGACGAGTCGATGAGGCAACCAAAAAAAGGTGAATGGAGTCATTCTCCCAGCGGGGAGTACCAATATTCCCCAGAATTCATCGCTCAGGTATTGCGTAGCAGTGGCATCCCTTTGGATGATATGAACTTGACCATTAATAAAGGGTTTTTCTGCGATTCACTGAGAAACCATCCCGCGCGGCCAATTGCCATATTGCATGTTGATTGTGACCTTTACCAATCATACATGGATGTGTTGAATAGTTTGTATAATCTTGTGGTTCCAAACGGGGTAATTATTTTTGATGATGTTGTCGACGGCATTGATGAATTTAGCGAAAAGTTTCCAGGAGCAAGAAAGGCACTTAGAGAATTTTTTGGTGAAAAAATTACGGAATTCCAAACCAGCATAGCAGGAAGTTATTTTTATATTAAAAAAACGAGTTGCTTGAAAGAGCAGTATTTGACTTCTTAGAAAGGGCGTTAATCAAGCCACCGGTTCTGTCTGTGGTTATGACTCTATATGTTTATTTGAGGGTGCTACATGTCTCTGCATGGGTATAGGTACGAGTTTGCAAATAATCAAATAAAATCAAGGAGAGAGGAACAATATAATCAGACCTTTAGTTCCCTCATTGATGCAGTCCCGCATGATATAATGTTTGAGCTTGCGAATGCTTGTAATCACAGATGTTTTTTTTGTGCACTTGCTGATTCGACGCGAAAAGCTCATATTCTAGACTTTTCGTTGATGGAAAAATTGCTCCGACAAGCATTTTTAATGGGTATCCGCAGTGTAGGCATGTATGGATGCGGCGAGCCCTTCATTGTTCCTGACCTTGCCCGTCGGGTGGTATTAGCAAAGAAAATCGGTTTTACTTACGTCTATGTCACTACAAATGGCGGTCTAGCTACCAAAGAACGTCTGCGGGAGGTTCTGGACTCTGGGCTAGACAGTCTAAAATTTTCAATCAATGCGGGGACTGTCGCTACATATAAGGAGGTTCATGGAAAAGATGACTTTGAGAAGGTATTGGATCGTGTCAGATTTGCCAGCACCTATAATAAGGAAAAGTTGAATGGGCGAGTTATTCTTTCAGTAAGTTGTGTCAATTCGATAAAAAATGATCGGGAAATTGAAAAATTGCAGGAGATACTGAGGCCGTATATTGATGAATTTGTCGCTTACGGGATGAATAATCAAACAGGTCATAAAAATAACGACTCAATACGGGGCAGTCTCAAGTCTCGTCCCCAAGCTCTGCCGTGCCCCATGATTTTTAATAGGATTCATATTCAAAGCGAGGGCTATATTTCTGCCTGCTGCGAAGATTACCAGAATTATCTTGCTATTTCCGATCTGCATTTTGCGACTATTGAAAATGTCTGGAAAGGAGATGTTTTTAATAATTTGCGGGTTAGGCATTTGCGAGGTGATGTTTCTGGCACTTTATGTGACACCTGCGTGAATGGAAGTACATCTGATATCCTCCCGTTGAATGATCAGCTTTATACACCTTTTAACTTCAATAAAATTTCTTCCAATACAAATAAAAAATAATCATGCTTTTTTTTGTCATGGACCCGAATAGGCTAGGGCATTTGGATGTTATTTTGCCGCTTGTTTACGAGCTGAAATCAAGAAATGCTAAAATCAGTCTTCATATCGTTTATACATGCAGGGATCAATACGACTTGCTCAAGAAGAATGAAATTCTTTTTGATATAGCCCAATCTTTGGGGAAAGTTTCTTTTGTTTCATTGCCGAATAAGATTAATAGTAAATTTATTAAAGCGATCCTGTCCAAAATTTTTTTTATTTTTTTGTTGCCCTCGCTACTTCCTCTGGCGTTCAACCGGAGAAGTATTTATCTATGTAGCAATTCCGTTGAAGGTTTTAGATGTAAGTTCATTCATTATTTAAATAAAATAAATGGAGGAAAAACTTATACCTACATGGCAACGATAAGTTCTCATCGGGAATGTTATCGGAGATATTTTTATGATGATGGGTCTCCGCGTCAAGAATTTTTGGAAAGAAAGAAGAGACATGAGATAAATGCTGCTGATGGGTTGCTTATTTATAATAAAGATAATATTCAATACTTAAAAACTATTGGATATTATAATTTTAAAATTATTGGTTATCCGCTTCTCTATGACAATTTCAGACAGTTTCTAAGAGAAAATTATAGTAAATATTTAAAAAATGAGATTCATAAATACGGCAAGCAGGATAAAAATATATATATATCAATATTTATTAATAAATTTTGGGGTCGATGGGCAGGACGTGATATGGATTGGTTGCGCGAAACTCTCACATCGGCGATAAAATGCATAAAGATACAGAATCCTTCCGCGCTAATTCTCGTCCGACCACATCCAACGCTGTCAGAAGAAAAACTCAATGAAATATTCGCTAAATACAATGAGAAAGATATAATTATTACCTATCTCCATCCGAGCATCATGGCTTTAGCTTCGAAGTATGTTATCAGTATAGCCCAGTCGACAACATTTATGCATGTTATGAGTATGGGTACACCTTATATCGAGTATGGGTTAATGCAGCAACGCACCTATGAGATATTTCCGGAAGGATCACTTTTTGCTGAATTCGGGACTATTGTGGCAAAAAATGAGGAAGAACTAACCCTTGCGCTGCAGGGCTTAATTCATCGAGAACCAGGAATTAATCAGTTTAATAAACTTCTTAATCATCAAACCGATCTTTCTCTTTTTGAAAGCTACCGAAGCCTGCCCAATTAGTGGAGATTGAATGTCCGTAGAATACAGATATGAGGGACATTCAATGTTTTTATATCTCCGCAAGCAATTTAGATCAACTTGTGAATGAAGATAAATGTGTGGAATTGCAGGATTTAAAATAAGCCATGCTGTTAGCCCGCAAATAATTAACGATATGGTCGGGGCACTGATTCACCGTGGGCCCGACTCAGCCGGTTACTACTCTGCAGGGTCTTTTACCGGCGGGATGCGACGGCTGAAGATTAATGATCTTGCGGGAGGAGAGCAACCGCTTTGCAATGAAGATAAAAGTGTAGTGCTTTTTTACAATGGAGAAATTTACAATTCTCCTCAGCTGCGAAATATGCTGATTGGAAATGGCCACTCATTTTCAACAAGATGTGACGGTGAGGTTATCTGTCATCTTTATGAGGAAGAGGGGACGAACGTTTTTGAAAAACTTGATGGCATGTTTGCCGTTGCCTTGTGGGACGCAAAACTAAGAAGATTGATTCTCGCCCGTGATATCCCCGGAGAAAAACCTCTCTATTATACCTGCCTTAACGAGAAAGAGCTTGTTTATGCCTCTGAAATTAAAGCGCTTATTAAATTTCCAGGGCTTGATCTATCCGTTAATCCCCAGGCCATTTGGGACCTTCCCACCTTTCTCTGGATTCCGGAGCCTGAAACAATTTTTACGGAAATTTATGCCCTTCCTAGAAGCCATTTCCTGGTTGCCGATGAAAAGGGCATAACGATCCATCGCTATCAGAACCGATTCAATAGGGGGGCTATTTCCCTGGAAGATGGGGATGTTATTGCGGAAACAAGGAAGATCGTTGAACAGGCTGTTTTCAGCAGACTTCTTTCCGACGTGCCGGTGGGAAGCTTTCTGAGCAGTGGCCTTGACAGTTCCATTGTCGCCACTCTAGCCGCCCGGGCTTTGCCAAGCCTTCATACGTTCTGTATCGGCTTCGAAGACGTCTCCGATCCATACCACGGTCGGGCTGATGAGTCAGCTCTTGCCGAAGAATATGCCAGAAAAATCGGGACGAAACACCGGACAATAGCTGTTACCGCCAAGGATTTTCGTAATGATCTCATGATATTCTGTAAGTACGGAGATCAGCCCTTTGCCGTGTCGTCCGGGCTCGGTATTCTGTCGGTTGCCCGAGCTGCCCGGGAAAACGGGATAAAGGTGCTGCTTTCAGGGGATGGCGCCGACGAGTCTTTTGGCGGCTATTCCTGGTATCCTTATCTCGATGATCATTTTGACGGGGACGATGTTTCAGCAGGTGTTTCTGCTGGTAAACCTGTTTCCATGCAGAACACAGCCCTTTCGGCTGCCGAGATCAGAAAGATCCTTGTCGGCTATGCGCCCGCGAAGAGAGCCTGGGCCTGGCATTATTATGCAGATGAAAAGGAGAAGGATGAGCTTTTTAATAAGGAGTATTTCCGGGGAGTCAAGTCATCATTGCGGCATTTCGTATCTTTCGCCGCAGCCAATAAAGGGACCTGGGGCCCCGAAGATTTTATCCGCCAGGATCGTCAGTTTTACTTTCCCTATGAAATGCTCAGGAAGGTCGACCGGATGACCATGGCCTTTTCCGTCGAGGGGAGAGTCCCTTTTGCCGCCCCAAGTGTGTTGTCTCATGCGGATAAACTTCGTTTTCATCATCTCGTCCGGGACGGGAGTCTGAAATGGGTTCTGCGCCGGGCATTTGCGGATATCCTGCCGCCTGAAATTGTCGATCGCCCCAAACACGGGTTTAATGTGCCGATAGACCATTGGCTTAAGGGTGACTGGTCGGATTTGGTGGAGGAGACATTCAGTTTATCCTCCCCTCTTTACAAAATGGGGATAACAGATTCGAAAAGTCGCGCTACTGCCATGAAGATGATTCATGATCCGGTGCGACTCAATGGGCATACCATATTTTCTTTCATTATATTGCATATGTGGCTTCAACAGGTGGATTATGGAAATAATAGCTGAAATCGGACAGAATCATAACGGCGACATGTCTCTCGCCAAGGAACTTATTCATGCAGCCAAGGAAAACGGGGCGGATGCGGCTAAATTTCAGCTTTATGATGCCCGGTCGTTGTTCCCCCGGGAAAACAATCCATGGTTTGATTATAACTGCAAAACTGAATTAAGCATGGAACAGCTTTTTTTGCTCGAGGAAGAGTGCCGGAAGGCGGATATAGAATTTCTTGCCTCAGTCTTTGATATCGAGCGCGTAAGCTGGCTTGAAAAAGCCGGGATAAAACGATATAAGGTAGCTTCCCGATCCATTGCCGATGCCGCGCTTCTTGCTGCTCTGGTGCAGACCGGCAAACCGCTTCTTGTTTCACTGGGCATGTGGGACAAAACCGGTTTTCCGGCAATTGCCGCGAAGAACGTGGGCTATATGTATTGTATTTCAAAATATCCAGTCCCTCTGAATGAGCTGCATCTGTCTTTGGTGGATTTCCAGAAATATATCGGATTTAGTGATCATTCAATAGGTATCACCGCCGCTTTTGCCGCCTTTGCCCGCGGATGTCGGATCATTGAAAAACATTTCACCCTGGATAAAGGTATGGTCGGACCTGATCATACCTGCAGTATGACCCCTGGTGAGTTACACCAGCTTCACATCCATCGACTTGAACTTGACGAATGCCTCTGAAATGTATTTTGGTTACAGCAATTACCCATGAAACACCCTGAGATTACAGTATATATCGTTTCCCACAATTATGGGAAATATCTCGAGGAAGCTATAGAAAGCGTTCTCCGCCAGACTGTTGATGATTGGGAATTACTTATAATCAATGATAATTCAACAGACAACACCAGAAAGGTGATGAACTTTTATCAGGGAGATGAACGAATCACCCTCGTTGATACCGAGGGCATAGGTTTGCCGGCAGTCTGTAATCTTGCCATGAGGATGGCCCGGGGAAAATACATCATCCGCCTTGACGGTGATGATATATTCGATGAAAACTGTCTGCTCGTTTTGCGTAACTGGCTTGAGCGGCATCCCGATGAAGCGATGGTGTTCTCTGATTTTTTCTATATTGATGAGAGAGGGCAGGTGTACGCCCATGAAAGGCGGGAAAGAATCTATGAAAGAAATCATGCATTAGATATGGCTGCTAACGGCGCCTGCTGTCTCATTCGTACCGGTGTGTTACGTGAAATCGGTGGTTATCGGGAGGATCTGGGGGCGCAGGACGGTTTTGATCTGTGGAACAAACTGATGGGGCGGTACCGCTGCAGCAATGTGAATTTGCCGCTTTTCTATTACCGGCGTCACGGGGACAACCTGACAAATAAGTTGCAGCATATTCTTCATGCCAGAAGAAGCATTAAGCTGGATATGACCACGGCTAAGCTGGACAGATTCAGGCCGATTATCGCCGTCATTCCCTGCCGGAAAAATTACGATTTCTGCCCCAATGTCTGGAGCCGGGAGGTCAAGGGAAAAACACTCCTGCAGTGGGATATTGAAAAATGTATTGCTTCGCCTCTCTTTGATCATGTGGTGGTGGCCTCGGATACTCATCAGGTAAAAGAGGTTCTTAATCTTTTTTCAGACCAGCGTTTGTCCTTTCTGGAACGAAAACCGGAGAATACCCTTCGTTCAAAGAGCATCGTCGCTACACTTGAGAGAATTACGGCTGCGTTCGATCCGCAACAGGCCGGACTCACCGTGCTCTCGTATAATCAGGCTCCTTTCGTGACAACCGCCACTCTGGAAGAGGCGGTGACAACCCTGGTTCTTAATGAAGCACAGTCTTCTTTGGGGGTTGAAGAGGTAAAAGAGTGTGTTTTTAAAAGAAATTCCCACGGCTTGTTTCCCATCAACCCCCCCCGTGGTTTGTCTTCCGACTTTGATGTTGTCTATCGGGAGGCAAACATTGCTTTGGCCACCCGCAACAGCAATTTGCGCAGTGGCTCGCTGACAGGAGCAACGGCTGTATATTTTACAGTAAGCCGTGATGAGTGTTTTTTCATCAGCTCGGAACAGAAATTACAGATAGCAAATATCCTTGCGGAGAACGTATGAATTTTGGGGTTATCATTGCCGCCCGCGCGGCCTCGCAACGTCTGCCCGGAAAGGCCCTGCTTCCTCTTTTGGGAATCGAGGTTCTACGCCTGGTTATCCGCAGGGTTAAGGCGTCTTGTCTGAGTTCGTCCTTCATACTTGCGACCACAGAGAATACGGAAGACGATGCCTTGGAAGAAATAGCCAGCGAAGAGGGAATCTTTGTCTTCCGCGGTTCGGTGGATGATGTGCTTGGGCGTTTCAGCGCAGCGGCCGCAACTTTTTTTGGGCCAGAGATTGATTATATCGTCAGGATTACGGCGGATTGCCCTTTTGTCGGAGGGGAGACGCTCGATCCAATTCTCAGGCAATGCCGTGAATTGGTATCCTTTGATCTGACGACCACGAAACCCCGCTATCCCCATGGTATCGATTATGAGATTTACGCAAGGCGCCTGCTTGGGGAAATTGACAAGAAACCCGAAATAACAGCCGAGGAGAGAGAGCATATCTTAAATTACGTATACAACAGGGAAGCAAAGTTTCGGGTAGTTCGTTTAACCCCACCGGAAAATCTCAGGGCTCCGGATGTTCAATTTCTTCTTGACACACGGGATGATTACGCCACTATGCGTAACCTCTTGCGAGGAATAGATGATATTTATGTGTCTGCCGAGGAGCTGGTGAAGAGAAGCAGAAATGAAAATTGATTACTCTAAGTCTCTTGATGATATTGCCCCTGAAAAGATGAGCAGGCTGGCGCCTGGAGTTGAGAAGTACCTAAATCAAGTCAATACCGCCCGCTATCTCCTCAATCTACCTCAGCGAAAGATCTGTGTTTTGTGCGGCAGGGGGCTTGATGACGGTGCTCGGTTTACGCACCGTTCGCTTCCCTTCATCCGTTGCAGGTATTGCAGTCATATCCAATCCCTTGGGCATCCTCCTGATGATTATCCTCGCTGTATTTCGTCGGACCATGAGTTCCGGCACGTTTATCAGAGACTCAGTCAAGAGGCGTATGAAGACAGGAAAAAAAGAGTTTACCGGCCAAAATTGACCTGGATACAAGATTCTTTGCATGAAAAAGGCTATCGCGATGAAAGTTTAAGGAGTGCTGCCTGGGTGGAATTTGGCTGCGGGGCAGGGTATTTCATTTCCTGTCTTCATGAAGAGGGGATGAGAAATTGCCAAGGACTTGATGCCGATCAACATCTTGTTGAAATTGGGCAGAGTTTTACGCCGAACGGCATCTTTCATCATTATACCGGCACCTTGACCGAGGCTTTATCGGAATATCCAGCGGAAATTTATACAGCTTTTTTTGTGCTGGAACATATCCATGATCTCCATGATTTTTTTCTGCAGCTCGGTTCTTTGCCGGCCGGGACAATTTTTATCTTTTCCGTGCCGGTATTTGGCCTTTCCTGCTTGCTGGAAAACGTTTTTGAAAAGCACTATGCCAGAAATCTCGACGGAGTTTTTCATACGCAGATTTTTACTGATGAGTCCATTGCATACGGGCTGAAGGTGGCGAATTTCTCTATGGTGGCAAAATGGATTTTCGGCCAGGATGCCGAGGATTTCCACCGATTTCTCTATCAGAATCTGATAGAGAAATATCCAAGTGAATTATTTGAATTAGTGAATAAACAACTTGCCGCTTTGCAGAACCCTCTGCAAAGCATTCTTGATAAAAACGGCCTTTCTGATCAACGACATATTATTGCCATCAAAAATTGAGACAATGAGAAAAGACACATTATTATTATTTGAGCAAATTAAGACTGCTCTTCGTCCGGAAAGCGCTTTTATAAAAACATTAACGGCGATTTATCTCTTTGATTTTCTCGACCGCCTGCGTGTCAGGCGGTTTCCTGAAAACTGGCTTGAGATCCTGGGCAAAGAAGTTGACAAACTTCGAGAAATATCAAATCTTATCCGGGACTGTTACGATATCCCGCCCAATGATCTGAATGACTGGTCCGAGCAGCACCCTTTTTCATCTTTTGAGGCACAAACGGGAAATGTCTATTTTCAGTTGTGGAAGGATTTCAGTAAGGAGGAGTATTTTTCTCAGGCAACGGCCCTCCTGCAGGAAAGGTTCGTTCGGAATCAAATTGATCTTTCACCCTTTCAAAACGCGCTTGATGCCGGGTGCGGCGGAGGCCGCTATTCTCTGGCGCTCAGGAAAATAGGCCTCCCCAAGGTGACTGCTCTGGATGTCAGTCCTGATTCCATCCAGTTTGCCCGGAAGATGAGCGTCTATCCTGATGATGAAGTTCGTTTCCTGACCGGCTCCGTTCTGCAACTTCCTTTTCCGGACAGCAGCTTTGACTTTGTATTCAGTAACGGAGTGCTTCATCATACTGCCAGTACGGAAAAGGGGCTGACTGAGATTTTCCGGGTATTGCGGCCAGGAGGCTGTTGCTGGCTCTACCTCTATGGTGGTAAAGAGTCTCTGTTCTGGGACATTGCCGATCTATGCCGTGAGTTATTAGCGGATGTTCCACAGGGCTATAGCCAGGATCTTATGAAGGTAATGGGATACCCGGCAGGCAGGATTTTTCATCGGGCTGATTTCTGGTATGTCCCTGTAAATCGCAGATATTTTTCTTATGAGGTCGAAGATTTGTTGGAACAGGCAGGATTCCATACATACAAACGCCTTGCGCGCGGCACCGGTTACGATTGGGATGAAATTATTTTCCAAGCACCGCATATTGACCCTTACATTTATGGGGAAGGAGAGATGCGGTACTGGCTATGCAAATGACACGATATGGAAAAATGATTTTAAATCCCGCCCGTCAACCGTCTCATTCAACCGCGACCATGGTGAAGTAATGTATATTTTAGGGATACATGATGGACATTGTTCGTCTGCATGTCTTCTCAGTGATGAGAGGCTTGTTGCCTGGGTTCAGGAAGAACGATTTACCCGTCAGAAAAACGATATTGATTTTCCTGCCAAGGCCATACAATACTGCCTGGATGCTGCCGGCATAGAGGGCAAGGACCTTGATGCGGTGGCTCTTGCCACGAGATCCTTTGATCCATCCGTATACAGAATAAAACGAGAGACAAGTTTCTCTATCGATGACTGGCTGCGTGAACAAAATGAATTCTGGTATCCCCTGTTTTATGAAAACAGGGTTGTCGATGATTTCTATAGCAGATTAGCTCGGGAGAAAAAATTTTCCAACTTGAAAACATACTACCCTCTGGGCAGGATTGCTCCTGATCTTCCTGCCGTGGAACGGTGCCAGGCGTTTCGTAAGGTGCGCAAGGATTTTACAGCAGCCTTCTTAGGGATAGACAGCGACAAAATCAAAGTCATTGATCATCATACCTGTCATGCCATGTATGCCTGCTATGCTTCCTCGCTGCAAGGGGAAAGGATAGCTGTTTTGACCAATGATGGAGGAGGGGATGCAACAAACGGCACTGTCTGGCTTAAAGAAAAGGGGCAACCCCTGAAGGAAATCGCCCGGAATAATTGTTCGAACCTGGGACGGATTTACCGGTATATTACTCTTCTGCTCGGCATGAAGATAGGGGAGCATGAATTTAAGGTGATGGGTCTGGCTCCCTATGCCACTGATCGAGAAGTGGACAAAAGCTGGCATATTTTCCAGGATTTGTTCTCTGTGGAAAATAATCTTATCGTTCCCCAACAAAGGACCAAGGATCTTTTTTTTCATTTTAAGGATGCCTTGTTGGGACATCGTTTTGACGGCATTGCCGGTGCCGCGCAGAGGATGGTAGAGGAGGTGACGAGGGACTGGTTTCAGGCTGTCGCCCAAAACTTTGATACATCACATTTTGTCTATAGCGGCGGAGTGGCAATGAATGTCAAGCTGAACGGACAGCTCGCCTCCCAGTCTTTTGTTGATGCATTACATGTCCCCCCTTCCGGAGGTGATGAATCCGTTTCGCTCGGTGCCGCCTATGCGGTTATGGAAGAATTTTTTCTTAAAAACGGCAGGGCCATGGATGGTATCCCGGCAATTCAATCAATTTATCTCGGCCCGGATATTCCCGATTCGCAATACCGTGATGCTTGTCACAACGCCCTGCAAAACAATGATTTCGCCGTATTGGAAAATGTTAGCCCGCGGCAGGTTGCCAATTTTCTGGCCCAGGGAAACATCATTGCTCGCTGTGCAGGCAGAATGGAATTCGGCCAAAGGGCCTTGGGGAATCGTTCAATCTTTGCTGATCCCCGTTCTCCCGAGATCATTGATAAAATCAACACGAAGATTAAGTATCGCGACTTCTGGATGCCGTTTGCTCCCATGGTGCTGGCGGAACACCTGAAAGAATATTTTAATCTGGGGGCTGAAGTTGACACTCGTTACATGATGGTTGCCGTTCCATCAACCGCAGAAGGACGCAAGACCATACCAGCAGGCCTTCACCCTTCCGATAAAACCGGTCGGCCGCAAACAATGTCCGCCGATCTCAACAAGGATGTTACGGAAATGCTCACCTCATTTAAAGATATTACCGGGGTCGGCGGGATACTTAACACGAGTTTCAACATTCATGGCGAACCCATAGTCTGCTCCGCCGAGGATGCTCTGCACACCATGAGAAGCTGTGATCTTGACGGAGTATGGATAAACGATGTGTTAATTCACCGAGTGGGCAGGATATGAAGTGGTCAGTTAATGCCGGCGTCGTTGACACGATGTGGGCGATGGTTGAGGAGCTTTTTCCCATTCATCGTACCCTTGTCAATGATGGTATACGGAACTCACTCGAGTTGATTCGGAGTTCTCTTGACATCGCCATTCACGAGTTTCCATCTGGCATGCATGTATGGGACTGGATTATCCCTGAGGCGTGGAATGTCAACCAGGCATATATAGCCGATTTGTCAGGTAGAAAACTTGTTGATTTCCGGAACAACAATCTTCATCTTGCCGCCTATAGCTGTCCCTTTCAGGGGCGCTTGACGAAGGCTGAACTGCTGGAGCATATCTGGACCCTTCCTGATCAACCGGATGCCATTCCATACCGCACGTTGTACTATAAGGAAAACCAGTGGCGATTCTGCCTGGCCCACGACGAACTTAGTCTTTTCAATGACGATGATCAGTATGAGGTCTGCATTGATGTCGATCTCAGACCAGGCAAGCTGTGTGTCGGAGAATTTGTGCTGCCAGGGAAAACGGACAAGGAGATCTGGCTGACTTCCTACCTTTGTCATCCCTCATTGGCTAACGACAACCTTTCCGGGGTCGCCCTGGCTGTGTCCGTCATGAAAACCTTGGCTTCCATGCCGGATCGACAGTATTCATATCGTTTACTTTTATGGCCGGAATCCATCGGAGCCACGACCTATCTGGCCAGCCATGAACAGATTCTTGAGAAAGTCGTTGGGGGCTACGTCTTTACCTGCTGCGGGGATGCAGGACCAATCACTTACAAGAAATCATATTTTGGCAATACCCTTATTGATCAGGCCGCACTTCATGCCCTGCGGTATGCAGACCGTGGAAACTACAGCATCCGGGATTTCTGGCTGAATGGCTCGGATGAACAGAAGTTCAATGCTCCGGGCGTCCGTTTGCCCTTCGGGTCGTTCATGCGGACTCCTTACTCCGAATTTCCAGAATATCATACATCGAAAGACAATTTATCTTTTATCTCAAAGGATCAACTGGCGGAGATTTTGTCCGTGGTGCTCAAGGCGTTGTTTATTGCTGATACCAATAGGATTTACGAACCGCTCTACAAGGGAGAACCGTTTTTGTCAAAGCATGGTCTTCATCGGCAAGTGGACCTGAAACGGCCGGACAGAAAATCTCTGGCCTATATTCAACGGGTTTTGACAATGGAAACAGACGGGCATAACTCTTTATTGGATATTGCCAATAAGTGGGATTATCATTTCGATGATATCCTTGATGAAAGCATAATCTTCTCACAAGCCGGTCTTTTTAAGGCTTTAAACTAAACATCCACTCTGATTCTGTTAATTTAAGAGATTTCAATGATTGTATTAGGGATAAATGATTCACATGATGCTTCGGCATGTCTTGTCAAGGATGGAGACCTCCTTGTTGCCCTCAGTGAAGAACGGGTGCAACGTATTAAAAGTACCGGAGGTTTTCCCCATGGAGCCATCGGTTCATGCCTGCATGAAGCGGGAATAACGCGAAAAGATATTGATTATGTCGCCTTGGCAACCGAAAGGCTGGTGCCGAACAATATTTATAATGTTAATGCCACTTTTACGGTGGCAGACTTTTTACGCATGCATGAAGAATATTTCTACCCCCGTATATATAAGGGGGTAGAGGTAAAGTTCGCTGAAGTCTTTTCTGGGTATAAACCCTGTGGTGATCTACTCTATCCGTTAGATAAGGTTCCTTTTATCACCTCTGCAGAATTTCAAGGTAATGAGGAGGAAGAGATCCAGCGGATGCGAAGCGACTTTGCCGCGGATTACTTCGGGATTGATAAAGAAAGGGTCATCTTCGTCAATCACCATAAGAGTCATGCATATTACAGCTATTATATCACCCCGGAAAAACAGGCAAAGATGGCCATTGTCACCTCCGACTCCGGTGGTGACAGTGCCTATACCAGCATCAGCATAGTGGATGAGAAGGGGATAACGAAAATATGGGAGGATCACGACAGCTTGATCGGCAAGATTTATACGGCTGTTACCCTGCAGTTGGGGATGCGCCCCAATGAGCATGAGTACAAGGTCATGGGCCTTGCTCCATACGCTTCGGAGTTTCACAAGAAGGGCCCGCGGGAGGTTTTCTTAAACGCTCTGCAGGTTGATGGGCTGGGTTTTCAAAGAAATCCTGCCATGAAAGACTTTTTCTTTTATTTCAGGGACCAATTGAAACCGTACCGGTTTGATGGAATAGCCGGAGGTCTCCAGGATTTCGTGGAAATCCGATTAAATGAATGGTTTAACAATATTGGGAAAAAGGCGGGGACAGGGCATTTTATTTTTTCAGGCGGGGTTGCCAATAATGTGAAAGCTAATAAAAAGCTTTGCGAACTTGATGCAGTTGAGACACTTTTTATCCCTCCCGGACCAGGAGATGAGTCTCTGGCCATCGGTGCAGCGTACAGCGTCATTTGTGATAAGATCGGACACCACGAGGCGGGGAAGCGCATCAAGTCGAAACATAATGCCTACTGGGGTCCTGATATAGTTGAGGATGACTGTGCAAAATTTCGTGATCATCCTTATGTTAAAAAACATTTTCGCGCCATTCTGAACTGTGGCCTGCGGCAAGTGGCTGAAATAATCGCCCAAGGTGAAGTGGTCGCTCTCTGTTTCGGCAGGATGGAGTTCGGTTCCCGCGCTCTTGGCCATCGCTCTCTGGTTGCCGATCCCTCAAAACCTGAGATAGTACGCAAGATCAACGATCTCATTAAGAAAAGAGATTTCTGGATGCCTTTTACCCCTTCTATTCTGGATGAGAATTACGACGAATATGTTGTCGATCCCAAGCATATCGGCTCACCTTATATGACGATTACCTTTGACAGCACGGAAGAGGGGAGATCGGCTTTAAAGGCGGCAAACCATCCTTACGATTATACCGTGCGGCCGCAGAAAATCACTGCCGCTATGTGCCCGATCTATTATGAGTTGATTCATGAGTTCAAGAAAATCACCGGAATCGGCGCTTTGCTGAATACCTCCTTAAACATTCACGGCAAACCTATTGTAAATAAACCTATCGATATAATAAATGAAATTTTATTGCCCCAAGACATTCCCCTCAAGTACATCTTGGTCGGCAGCGATTTATATATCCGGAACGAAGATCAGCAATAGTATATTGGGTGTGTTGATCCATACATTCGAAACATTTCACAGCACAATTTATGTCATATTCTTACCATGATCTATTAGCTGCATACCGTTTTTTGGGTGTTACTCCGGGACGTACTGTGCATGTTACCGGAAACCTCATGTGTTTAATGGAGTATGAGGAAGCTGGAAGGGACGCTTTGCTCAGGGCTCATTTGCGTTCATTATCAACCCATCTCGGTTCTGAAGGCACATTGGTTGTGCCGACACATACCCTTAATCTATGCAATACAGATATTCTCTTCGACCCAGAGACAACTCCTTGCACGAATGGTGTATTTTCGGAATATGTTCGGACGCAACCCGGGACTGTTCGCAGCTTTCATCCCTTTATTTCTTATGGTGCTTTGGGGATTGAGGCCAATGCCATTTGCGAGAATGTCTCCAGGCATGGCTACGGCCCGGAAACGCCCATGTCGCGAATGATTGAAGCAGACACCATGAGCATCCATATTGGACTCCATCCTGAAGAATCATCAAGCATCGTGCACCATGTAGAAATGCAGATGGGGGTGCCTTATCGTTACACGAAAGAGTTTATGCATCCTGTTGTCCGTGAAGGGAAAAGAATCATGGAACCCTTTTATCTCTATGTCTGGTATAAGCAATGTGAAATCAAGCGGGATAGAAACAAGAAAATTTTTATGCATTTTTTAAAAAATTACAGTTTAAACCAGGTTAAAGTCGGCAGAGGGTATATTTTCTCGTATTCCATGCGGGATTTCTATCAAAGCATGGTCGGTTACCTCAGAGAAGATATCTATGGCTGGCTGCGCGAAATACCAGCAACAAAACCCTTTAGGAATTGACCTGGATGAAGAAAGGTATGGAAGAGTTTGCTGAAATTTTTGCAACAAAATTCCCGGAATCCACCCATTTGACTTTAACTGACGATACTCCTTTGGACGAAATTCCCGGTTGGGATTCGCTGGAAGGTATCGATTTTATCAGTAGAATTGAAAAGTATTATCATATTACCTTTGAACTTGAAGAGATTGCCGACTTTGCAACACTCGGTGATGTTAAAAGAGCAATCTCTGCCAGGTGAGGTTCATTGACATTCAGGCCTTCCTGCGGATTTTTCGTCTGGCCTCATAGCTTTGTGGGACGGGTCGTTTGTATGTCCGGACAAAGGATGGCGGCTTACTGTTAAAGGCAAAAAATATCATGAACGGAATATATATTACTAATACTTATCATCACATAGCTTCTCATGCCCAAAAGAAACCGGACCGTCCTGCTCTAATATGCGGCGATCAAAAACTCTCTTACCATGATTTCATGGAGCGAATTGTCGCTCTGGCATTCCATTTAGATATTATCTCTAACGCTTCTTCTCCCCAAAAGGTTCTCATCTGCTGTCAGGATAAAATCAACAATTTGTCGGCTGTCTTTGCCTGTTTTGCATTGCAATGGGTAGCGATTCCTTATTCCCCTGACAGTTTTGATTCCCTGGAGTGGATTGCTGATGACTGTAAAGCTGATCTTCTCCTCTGTGACGCAGAGGTGGCTGATAGAATTCGGCAATCTGCTTTGCATTTCTCCATCCCGCTGTATGATTTATCAAGTTGTTCTGGAGAGTATGATCGAAATTTTACCCTCCCCAAAAAATGCCGTGGTAATGATATGGCTATGATCATATATAGTTCCGGCACAACCTCCGGACAAAAAAAAGGAGTTATAATTTCCTACAGAATTCTTTTGGAAACAACCATGTATATGAATAAAGTCATGGGAATTGGAGAGGGTATAGTTGAGTACGTGGTAGCTCCGATCGCCCATGCGTTTGGGTTTGGCCGCTGCCGGGCGGTTTTTTATGCTGGCGGGGTACTTGTCTTCGATAACGGGAAATTCAATCCTGCTCGCATTCTGCTCAGTATCTCTAAAAACAAATGTAATGCATTATCTTCAGTTTCCACTGGGATTGCAGCTTTTATAGATTATTACGAGACGCATTTACGTAAAGTGGGGCCTTTGTTGAAATGGGTAGAGATTGGCAGTCTGCCTCTTGCGCTGAATTATCGAGAAAAATTATTGGAAATTTTACCGAATGCAGCTGTTTTTATCAATTTTGGGCTCACTGAAGCTATGCGCTCGACCTTCATTAATCTCCGCAAGGAGACAAGGAAGATTGCTTCCGTGGGGAAAGCATCACCTGGTGTTGAGGTGCGCATACTTGACGATGAAGGTGTTCCGCTATCCTCATGTATTGAGGGTGAAATCGCTGTTAAGGGTGTCAATCTTACGCCTGGCTACTGGAACAGGAAAGATGCGTTTACAGGAAAGATGAAAAATGGATATTTTACAACTGGCGATCTGGGTTTTATGGATGAAGAAGGGTATCTCTATTTTGCCGGACGTAAAGATGATGTCATTAACAGTGGCGGGAAAAAGTTTCACCCCGTCGAAGTCGAGAATCTTTTGGTAAAATTTTTTGGGCATCAAAATTTTTGTATTTGTGGTATCAATGACCCTGTTGGAAGGTTAGGGCAGGTGCCGGTTGTCTGTGTTGAAGAAGATTCCAAGGTTATGCTGGAAGATATTGTCCGTCATCTACGGCCAATGCTTGAAGATTATATGATTCCCAAAGATTTATTTAAAATCGCATCAATGCCAATGACAGACAATGGAAAGGTGCAAAGAAGCAAAGTTGTTCAGCGGATTAATGCCATTTCAACTTTAAATGGGTAGAGGTTACAAGATGATTCCATTTCAGTCTATTGCCATTCCTTTGCGAACGACAAAACCAAGAAAGTTGGGCCTCACCATGGTTCTTGATAAATATCTCGGAACAAGAGAGGCGAGCGACCTGATGGAAGTGAATGGTCAATTTATTGATATTCTGAAACTCGGCTGGGGAACGTCTAGAGTTTATCCGCCCAAGGTTCTGGCGGAAAAGATTGACATCTATAAATCCCATGAAATTCTTGTCTGTCCCGGGGGGACACTTTTTGAGCTGGCATTTTTGCAAAAAAAAATTGATTCTTTTTTGCAGGAGGCAAAATTTTTAGGTTTTAACTGTGTGGAAATTTCGGATGGTACAATTGTTATTGATAAGCAAAAAAAACTCGACATGATCAAAAAAGCCAGGGATTTTGGATTCTCCGTCATATCGGAAGTGGGGCATAAATTTGAATTACGGGACCGTGAATATCCAATTGAGCAAAGAATAGAGGATGTTCATCTTGAACTGGGTGCTGGTTCTTTTAAAGTAGTCATTGAAGCACGAGAATCCGGTTCGTTTGGCATTTTTAACAAAGAACATGAAGTTGTCCGTGATATCGTAGAGAATTTTACTAATAATATCAATATGGAAGATATAATATTTGAAGCCCCGCTACCTTCTCAGCAGGAATGGCTCATTCGCAATCTTGGCAATATGGTCAATATAGGTAATGTTGCCCCCCGTGATTGCATGACTCTGGAGACATATCGTTGCGGACTGAATGCTTCCACGCTTGAGGAATTCCATATTAATAACCCCTCAGTTTTTATTGAAAACGGCGTAGCCGGTGCTCTGGCCGCTGTTTCCCGAAATAACGTTATTATAGTCATTGATGCATTGCGGGCAACGGCTACTATTGTTACAGCCCTCGCGAATGGTGCGCGTCATGTTGTTGCGGTAAGTTCTGTTGAGGAATGCAAGGGAGAGGTAACTGCCGGTGAACGTGGCGGGTCGAAAATACCTGGTCTTGACTATGATAATTCACCAAGGGCGTTCGTAACTGGTTGTTGTAGCGGAAGGGAGCTTGTGCTGACAACGACTAATGGTACTGAATGTATAAATGCCAGCCTTGGGAGCAAGGCAAAGGTCTTAATAGGGGCAATGGCAAACGCAAGAGCCGTAGCCAAGAAAGCCTTTGCCTGCGCTCAGGAAGAAAAAACCGATATATCAATTGTCATGGCCGGACGTAATAATCTTTTGGCCAGGGAAGACTTAGTTACCGCTTCGAAAATTATCAGTTATCTTGGGGAATGCACTGTCAAAGGCTATATACAACCGTTAGCCGTTCAAGACATTGCCCGGGAATTTATTGAGTCTGACTCTGGGAAAAATTTGATTTCATTAGGCAAGAAAGAGGATGTTCTTTTTTGCGCTCAAGAAAATCTTTATGACATTGTGCCCATCTGTGCAAACAGAAAAATCGTAACTGCTTAACGAACAGTTTGGTCTGCCAGCGTTCATCGTGTAAAAACCGACAACGTGTTGTGTCTGAGTGTATTTGACGTTTGTAATTAGTGCTTTTTGGTCGACTTCATCCGAGGTGAGTAAAAAAAACGGCTATGCCTGGCACCAGCCAGACATAGCCGCTGCGTTTTATTTTGTGGTCCGTACCTCCGTCACTGATTCAGGCCATAGTAGAAACGGGCCCATGTCGGCAATCAAAAAATCATACCATGTAATCGGTTACCATGAATGTACTAATAGAGGATCCTGAAATATTATCACTATGTTTGCCAAATTTGGAAGGTAAAAGGGTTTTTACAGAAAATCCATATGTGTATGAGGTGCTGAAGAAAAAGAAATATGATGTCGTAGGATTAGACACGCTATTTAAAGATAATAAAAAAATTAATGAAATTTCAGAAAAATCTTTTATTTTAACTGAAAAATGGATTGATATAATAAATGATTACTATAAGGATTATTTTAAATTCCCAATTAACATTGGCAGCATATTATCTGTTCATTTGTATAATTTGAATAGTACTTGTATATATAGATTTTTTGAAATAATAAATATATTGTCCTGTTATGGGAAGATTACCTTTCCATATATTGATAAAATTGAATCAAAAAAAAATCTTGTTTCTATTATTGATAATAACTTATTTTTAAAAATAGCATCTATTAATTCATTTAGTGAGAGTATTTTTTTTGATAAAAAAAATTCAAGTAAATACGAAAAAAATAAATTTTATAATGTTGAGACTGAAATAAAAATTAATAACATTTTGTATTATCTGCTCGCTTTGTGCTCTTTGTCTTCCACAAAGCATGACTTTTTTTTGAAGTATAATAAATTTTTAAATAATATTTTTTTACATGGAAATAATAGGAATATTAAATGTTTTATTTTGAGTAAAGGTCTTGTTATTTCTGAGATATCTTCATTCCTTTTGAGAAGCGGTATCGACGTAAAAAATTTAGAATTACCCAATATACCAAAAGAAATTTATGCTGGTGAAATTACAGATGCTGAATTAGAAAAAAATCTGGTAGCTGTTGCGGAAAAAGAGATTCTTTTTTCGCTTAATAAAAGAGAATCTCCGGCGGTAAAGGAAATTTTTCAGCTTCTTGCCGGGTTAACTGTGTCTTTTATTTCATCATATCTGATTCCGGTTGCTCATTATCTATATTCAAAAATAGATACTAATCTTGAAAAAATAGATGTAACCTGTAAGTATATTTTATTGTCAGGATCTCGTAGCATGGAGTTAGCAATAATCAGAGCAATTTATGCGGACTATGAGATACCTACAATCCAGTTTCAAGAAGGTACCTCATGTTTGTTAAAACTTTTTCAAAAGTTGGCTCTTTTGGGGTATATCAATGAGGGCGATGCCTTTGTTTCTTTAGCCCCACATGAAGAAAATTATTACAAAAAAGTAAGTTTAAATTTCGCAAAAATTTTCTATAGTTATGGCGCGGAAGAAATCATGAGGCCACCTTTGCCCAAAATCGGCAGAATGATTGGCCGGAAAATATGGAAGATCAGCCGCAAAGAACAATTAATTCTCTATGTTCCGACAAGATATCGCGGCAAGGTCGTTAGACCATATTATGAATTGTTGGATATTGCATACTGGAAATACCAGAAAAAAATGATTTTTAAGGTGTTTGCGCACCTCAAGTCCACTGTTTGCATAAAAATTCATAAAAAAGGCTTGCTGTCGACAATTGATCAACGCGAGTATCCGTTTGAGGCTATAGATCTTCCGCAGAATGTTCTAATCAAGCAAGGGCCAGATCTTCGGTTTGCGAGGGTAATTGCGGATGTGATTATTGTTGATACAGCAACAAGCACTCTCAGTTGGGCGCTCTTGTCTGGTGTTCCTGTAATATATATGAATCATGAGCAAAGTCCGGTCGAAGAAGAAGTTCGTTTCGGAATGGAAGAAGCCCTGTTTGTTGTTGATGTGAAATATGACAGTTGTGAATGGGCAGAGAAATTACTGCAACTTCTCGCTGTGCCTCGTGGGGAATTGCTGCGTAAATGGCAGGGAATGCGTCGAAAAAGGGAATTGTTTCTGAAGGAATATATAACAGGATATCCCAGAAGCAAAGTTGATTTTCTCGAATGGTTTCAGTTTGTGACAGATATAGGATATAAAAAATTATCTACTAAATATAAATCAACTAATTTTTGATTTATCTATTGATAAAGCTGGGTTGAGGAAAATCCATGAATAGTGGTAAAAATACGCTCGTTGAGCGGAAAAATAAATTTGTTGAGGAAGCTCATGTCAAAATATCATTCACACAGAAATTTCCTAAAAACATCATGCTAGAGTTGACAACTTACTGTAACCA
>JACRCD010000031.1 GCA_016219175.1 Deltaproteobacteria bacterium
CCACACTCAGGGCAGACAAATCCCAGCGGCCACCTCATGTTAAAGAGAATCTGACGACATTTCTCGGCACAGCCGTATTTGGAAAAAAACTGAGTCAAACTCAAACCTTTTTGAAACTGAATTGGATTTTTTGCCATGGCCCTCTCCTTCAATTAAATGAATGTTTTTTGAAGGAGTATGCCATGGCAGATAGGACAAATAGCGTCCTACCAGTTAAAAAAATGAAACTTAGTGGTAATCACAAATCTTTTTGTTTTTTAGCCCATTCTTGCCAATAGTTAATGACGTTACCTTCCCTGTCCTTTGTGTCTCTCAATATTTTTGGATTTATGAATGATTCTTTTTGATATGCCATCGGGTCGAAGCGGCCTACTTCATGCGCGATTACCGAACGAACATGAATCTCGACCCTTTCTATTGCATCAAGCATTAATTGTCTGAGTTTTTTATCAAATAAGTACATCTCAATTATGTCAGTGAAATTAGTACCATCCTGGAAATCATCTTCCCTGACAGGGTGCTTTGTGACCATGTCCCTGACATATTCACCGCTCTCATCAACCTTTCCTTTTCTGCAGGGGTACCAAAACCCACTGAGTCTATAATATCCTATCTGAGCAAGTTTTCTCTTTGCTCTTTCCTCATCAGGGACAGTCATTCCTCTTTGTTTTAAAAGGGAAACTAATTCTGAATATGTTTTATGGGGTTTTGGGGGAGATAAGATCAAAATCTAAGACCTAGAAACAAGAAGGCCCAGCCGTAATGTAGATCAAGTCTGCATCAGGGGACTGGGCACGATTAATTATATTCTAGCCACTGGATTATTTTTGTCAACTTTAATACACTTAAAAAACTCGACATATTTTTTGGGCCGGAATACCCTTCTCAATATTTTTTCTCTATCGGTCTTTTCTACGGCATGACAATTTCATTGAAGAATTTGTCTGCTAAATCCGAATCAAGAGTCTTAAGGCGCTTATATACTTCCATGACTTTTCCGGTTTGGCTTGATACCTTGTAATTAATGCCCAAATTGAACCACGCTTTGGCAAATTCCGGACTAATGCGGATGGCCTGCTGGTATGCATCAATGGCCTTGTCGGTTTGATTGAATTTCCCGTAGGCAAAACCCAGGTTGAACCACGCTTGAGCATCCTCGGGACTAATGCGGATGACCTGCTGGCATGCATCAATGGCCTTGTCGGTTTGATTGGATTTCCCGTAGGCAATACCCAGGTTGAACCACGCTTCGGCATATTCAGGATTAATGCGGATGGCCTGCCTGTAAGACTCAATCTCCTTGTCGGTTTGATTGGATTCCCCGTAGGCAAAACCCAGGTTGAACCACGCTTCGGCATATTCAGGATTAATGCGGAGGGCCTGCCGGTAAGACTCAATCTCTTTGTCGGTTTGATTGGAAATTTTGTAGACAATGCCCAAATTTAACCAGGCTTTAGCATCCTCTGGATTAATACGAACGACCTGCTGTAAGGCCTCAATGACTTTCTCGGTCTGGTTGGAGGATTTCGCATAGGCAATGCCAAGGTTGTTCCATGCTTCGGCAAATTCCGGATTAATGCGGATGGCCTGCCTGTAAGACTCAATCTCCTTGTCGGTTTGATTGGATTTCCCGTAGGCAATGCCCAGGTTGAACCAGGCTTCGGCATCCTCGGGATTAATGCGGATGGCCTGCTGGAATGCATCAATGGCCTTGTCGGTTTGGTTGGATTTCCCGTAGGCAATGCCAAGGTTGAACCACGCTTGAGCATCCTCGGGACTAATGCGGATGGCCTGCCGGTAAGACTCAATCTCTTTGTCGGTTTGGTTGGATATCCCGTAGGCAATGCCAAGGTTGTTCCATGCTTCGGCAAATTCCGGATTAATGCGGATGGCCTGCTGGTATGCATCAATGGCCTTGTCGGTTTGATTGGATTTCCCGTAGGCAATACCCAAGACATACCATGCCACTATATTTTTTTCCTCCACCTTGGTCCAGCGGAGAGCATGTTCCAGCAGGCCTTGCCAATCTTTTTTCTGTCCCAGCGCTATGGCCTTGTTCATCCAATCGGTGACCAGCTTGCTTGCCTCCTGTTCGGTCTGCCGCTTGGGCAGTTCCTTGATCCACTCCACCGGCACCGCGAAGTTGAGCTGCTGCCCATCTTCAAGAAAAAAGGTGGGCATCCCTATCAATCTGCCCTCGTCGTCAAACAAGCCACCGCCGCTTGGACCGGGAGAGATGGGCGCGGTAATCTGCAGATACTGGCCGCCCACTACGTGCCGCAGGCTGGAGATAATACCGCTGGAAAGCGTCAACTCCAGCCCTTTGGGCGCGCCTACAGCATAGACCTGTTCCCCCACCTTGAGGCCGTTGGTGGCCCCCAGGGTCACCGCCGGGGCATGGAAACCTTCTACCGCCAGAGTGCAGACATCCCGCTCCCGGTCGCTCTTGATCGATGAGGCCTGGTACTCGCCCCCCTGATATACCACATGAAAGGAAACGGCGTTTTCAATCACATGGCAGTTGGTGGCTATCACTCCATCTGCCAATACAACCCCGCTTCCAAAAGCAATAGCCGTACCCTTGGCGTCAAAGGATTTCACCACCACGATACTGGGAGAAACCGACTCGAACACCTCGCTTGCGCTCTTGGCCTGCACTTCGGCGGTGCAGATCAGAATACTCGTTGCCGCAAGAACATTCCCTATCCATGATTTCATGCTGGTTTCCCCGGAATTCATTTTCATGTCATTTTGACTGTAATAAAAGGCTTCTCGGCAAGAACTGGCATCGTTTGGTTGTGCAATATATTTGTTTGGACTTCGAAGTCAATCAAATACGTAGTGTCCTGCAGTTCGTCCTGAAATCAACTGTCCCGACCCGGCTGAAGAAAATTATTTCTAATCTCGCCAGAGAATGACGTTTGCATCTTGCAAGACAAAAGGGTCATTACTTGACCACCTCATATCCGCAATTGTTGCGTGCTGGCCTCAAAGTTCATGTGCAAGGCTCCACCAAGCCCATTTCATATACCTTTCCGGTATAGATTGGCCCTTAGTCTCAGAGAAAGTCGGCGTCTCTGAAGTCCTCGCTTTCGTGAACGAACAGAGCAGATTATAGAGAATTATTGACCCTAATTTAAAGTTGTACCCCGTACCGCTGCATGGCTATTTCCCAGCTAAGATTTTCGGCTTGTTCCGCCTCGTTGCGTAAGCGCCAGTAAGTTTTCCAATGCATGTTCTTCGGTTTTGCCGGGAATAAATCGCCGGTAGCCCCTGAGCCACCAAGGCGTTTCCTTATTTTCTGGCTTTTAATCAGTATTCTTACAGCAGGGCCTTCTTGTTGGCTCTCATAAGTCAATTGATAACAGTGTCTACAGAGGAAATATTTTCCAGCGCCATACAAGACAGCCACGCGCTTCCAGCATCGGGGACAGAAGAACCACGATCTTTCCCCACCGTAATTGCATGGTGTCGGGGTAATGGTGACCGTCTGTTCAACTTGTTCCCACTCGCCACCGTTTCGCCTGTAATTATAAACAAGGACCATTCGGTCATGATCTATCCTGTAACTAATCCAGCCAGAATCTTTCCCGTTGCATGTCCATGACAGTGTGCCGGATATGCCGGGCCGGATATACCCCTGTTTTTTCAACCAACGAATATCAAGACGGCGCTGGCTTTCCGTTGTTGTTTTTGAATTCCACCTGTGCCAACGTCCTGAACCCTGTCCACCCATAACTCACCATTTATTTTTGTCGAAATCATTAGGAAATACAGTCGATTACTTGCCTCAAAGTCCTTTCAAGACCTTACTTGGCGCAGGATATAACCAATTCCATAAACTTCTCAAAAAATTAAAATCTGCCAATTTCCTTTACTGTACTTTATGCCATCTGCCTTTCAATGCCCTTTTCAGAAACAAGGGAAAGAAAGACTTTCTGCATTCCCGAAAGTTACCTTTCTGTGATTTCAATTCAGGGCCTAGCGCATTGATTTGCGGCGGTGGGGCCTGATTTTTTTTATAGTGCGGGGAAATTGGCTGCATTTTATGACATAGAATGGGGGAGTGAACCACGTCCATCCGATTCGCTCCCCATCAGGTTTTCTGTTCAATCTTGCCCTGAATATTCGCTCATAGAACAATATTTAGCACGAATCTTTTGCCGGGTCGTGTGTACGGAATGGGAACAAGGCGCAAAGTTTTGCCGTGCATCTTCTCACCTCGTGAGCATTGAACCCCATGCATTCTTTGCAATGCTCAATAATCGCCCGGCGCGCTGTCAATTTGACTGACCTGGTGCCGCCGCTGGCTTCTCGGATTATGTGATTTACTGCCATTTCCTCACCTCAATTAATCGGGCTCTTTAACCCCGCGCTGTTTTCAATTTGTTTCTTTCACCATGCTCTTCTTTGTTACATACCTGTAGATCTTTAGAATGCTGACATAAATGCCAGAAGTTCACTGCAAGAGGGGGTAACTGACTTTTCTCCCACTATGTCAAATAGTTACGCCAATTTTAGAATTTTCAACTACTGTCATTTTTGACAGGCGTTTTTTTGCTATTTTTACTTAAACCGCTGTCATTTTTGTCAGTGATTGCGCTGTCATTTTTGTCACCGGCTTTTAATTTTTTCTTGGCATTATATGCGGCCCACCCTCGCCCTTGAATGGTGTCCTTTATTCGTGGTTTTTTCGGTGGCTGAAAATTTTCATTATTATAGTATTTCCATCGGCTATCTATGAAATAGAGAGTTGATTCACCTGAACGACCACCTTTCCCATATTGGGCAATGTCGATAAAGCCCTTTCTTTGCAATTCATCAATTGAATCACGAAAAGCCCTTTCGCTAATGCCAAGTGAACAGGCTTCACGGTAGGTGAAAACAATCTCACCATTGTTGGCAATCCTGTATGAGCGCTTTTTCCCCTTGCCCTTTTCTTTGCTAAGGCGGCGCTTTCTAAGAAAATGTATATAGACGAGGATGCTGCACCGGGATAGGCTCCTAAATGCCTCGGAATTTAACAAAGCCGGTTCCATGAAAATTCCATGCATTATTGACCTCCCGTGACACTCAAAACATATTTTGCCACTCTATGAGCTTTTCCCTGTTCGGTAATGTCTTCAACCCAAACAGTGTCAATCTGCCAGCCTTCCTTGCGTAAATCCATAATGCGGCCAGCTGGATGAATTACATCAATTTCCCGGCGCGCCTCTATGGTCGTGATGGAGCCATGATTATGCAGATAGCTCAAAAGGCGTTGACGTTGGGCGGGGAGTGAATTACAATAAGATTGTTTGTTGTATTTGCCCCCTGAACCCTGCTCGGTGAGGGGGTTTTCTTTTGTCGTCATAGCTTATTCCCCCACCTGTTCAATCAAAGCGCGTATATCTTCGACACGCCAGGCAGTGCAACGCTCCGACAATTTCACAGATTGCGGGTAACGGCCAGCTTTTACGCCAGCCCACCAAGTAGATTTTGATACAGGGATGATTGCCGGAATCGGCGGTTCGGCTTTCGGGTTGCCGACAATTTGAGGAAGCCGGAGATAGCCGGTTTCAGGAAGCGAATGCTGCATAAAATCACCTTTGATTAGTTATGTCCACGGGAAATCCGTGAGCTTCAAGGTGATTCTAAGCTGTGTGATGTTCTGAAACCCCGGTATCGGAATTCCAAAACATAGATTACGGAATGGGAAAATTAGGGGTTGAGAGGAATATTTTTCCGGAGTAAAGTGAGAATTTTAGAAACAGCATTTTGTTTATAACATCTTGGTTTTATTGTTATTTCTCTATTTTGTCCACTAAGTAGAACTTTATCTTGTGTTGTTATGGTATTGCCAGACTTAGAAATTTTTACTTTCTCAATACGCTCTGAAAGGTACTCTGAAATATTCCCATTTCCTTTTTCATGGAGATCTTTCAGGCTTTTAAGAAAATCCCCGATGCGCCCTGGTTTTAAAATTTCCTTATCTCCATTTTCTATAAAATGACGATAGGCATATTCAATTGCTTCATTAAGTGGGCCTTTGGGTTTGCCAGATTTTTTCTCTGAGGAAATTTCTGTTAAAGTTTGAATAACGTGATCATTTTCCGCAAGACTTTTTTGAAAGTCGATCAAGGCACTCTTACGAACAACCCAAATACTATTGAGTGGCAAACCTGCTGGACGATGAGTTTTGTTGTCCGGGAAATGGTCAATATCAACGAGTTCGTATTTTTCCCCTTTTTCATCTTCTACGAAAGCTCCTCCAATGATTAGTTCGGTGACGGGTGGCCCGCCTATTAATTCAGAAAATTTTTCTTTGATTACAGATTTCGAATAGTCGCCAATCAAATCAAATATCCCAGAAAGACTATAGAATGTTTCAACTTTTTCTATGACATACGGGAATACTACACGCATTTTTACTTTACCAGAATGAAACTCTTCCGGTGTCATAAGCCGTGCTTTTCTTCCACGAGCAGGGTTCACAAAATTTACCGATAGTTTCAAGCGCTTTTCAAGAAAAAACTGGAATATATCGCCTTCTGTTACTTCCTCTTCAATCATTTTTGAAAGATGTCTTGCCGCTTCAGAAACAGTAAACCAATCTTTCAGACCAAAAAGCTTGCTGTTAACAGTATTCATAGTCGCGTCACCCTTAACACGCCCTGAAAATCTCCGGGGGAAGCTGGCAGGGTTTTCCAGCTTGTCAGGTGGCCACCCTATCCCCCGGAAAAATGTTGCTACCCGTTTGTCGCTCGCAAAGGAATAATCTTCGCCCCCGCCTTCAGTTTTTCCAGAAATTCCGCCCAGGCCTGCATCATCTTTTTCCGTTCCGGCATAAACTCAGCGTAATTGTACGCCGCCCGCACACTGTTTCTTTCGGCATGGGCAAGCTGCCGCTCTATGGCGTCACGGTTCCAGCCCATTTCATTCAATAAGGTGCTGGCCATGCTCCTGAAGCCGTGGCCGCTCATTTCATCCTTTGCATATCCCATCCGCCGCAGGGCAGACAACACAGCATTACTGCTCATGGGCCGTGAGCCTGTGCGAGGGCTTGGGAAAACATAGCGGTCCTGTCCGGTCAATGGCTGGATTTCGTGAAGCACGGCCAAGGCCTGCCGGGACAACGGCACGATGTGCAAGACGCCAGCCTTCATTTTCTCTGCCGGTATGCGCCATTCCGCCGTCTCAAAATTGATTTCAGACCATTCCGCGTGGCGAAGTTCGCCGGGCCGGACAAAGACCAAGGGGGCAAGCTGCAAAGCGCAGCGGGTAACGATGCCGCCATTGTAATCATCAATGGAGCGCAGCAGACCGGCAATTCCTTTCGAATCGGTGATGGTGGCCATGTGTTTTTCAGAGGCCGGGGGGATGGCTCCGCGTAGATCGCCGGACGGGTCGCGCTCGGCCCTGCCGGTTGCCACGGCATATCGGAAAACCTGGCCGCAATTCTGTTGCGCACGGTGCGCGGTTTCAAGGGTACCTTTGGCTTCAATTCTCCGCAATGCCGCCAGCAGTTCAGGGGCCGTGATGGATTTGATTGGTCTGGAGCCAATCCACGGGAAAATATAAAGTTCCAAACGCCTGATGATTTTGTCGCTATGGCTTGCCTTCCAGGAAGGGGCAAATTTGGCGTGCCATTCCCTGGCTATTACCTCGAAGGTTTCAGTCTCTTGGGTGTCCGCCGCCTTCTGAGCTTTCTTTGTGTCGCTGGGGGAAACCCCATTAACAAGTAACGCTCTGGCCTGGTCGCGCTTCTGTCTTGCCTCTGCAAGCGAAACGTCTGGGTATGCGCCAAGAGCAATTCTGCTCTCTTTGCCGTTAATTCGATATTTGAGATTCCAGAGTTTTCCGCCGGTCGGAGTGACCAGAAGGAAAAGGCCTCCGCCATCGAAAAGTTTTTGAGGCTTTTCGGTCGGCTTGACTGTTCTGACTTTGGTGTCAGTGAGCGGTGCAATCCGTTTAGGCATGGTGGGTTCCTCGGTTTTGGGGGTCGCCATTTTACTTTGGGGGTCGTTTGTCTTCAAAACAACCCCCAAACCGTTCGGATTTCATTATATCTTAGTGGATTATGTCGGACAACAGAAAAAGAAAAAGCCCTTATTGCTAAGGGCTTTTAGGGTGGTCCTGGATCTCTCCGGACTATGACTTGGTGGCGATGCAGGGAATTGAACCCCGGACACTACGGATATGAGCCGTATGCTCTAACCATCTGAGCTACATCGCCGTATTCAGCGTCCGCCATTGCTGGCGGACTATATAAAAAATGTTGCCGGTCCAAGTTTTGGCGGCAACATGATAGGGCAGGACAATGTGAAGAAACTGTATATGGTAAATTTTCTTCACATTGTCAACAAAAAATCAGCGACGGGATTACATCATGCCGCCCATGCCGCCCATGCCGCCCATGCCGCCGGGCATACCGCCGGGGCCGGCGTCAGCCTTTTCCTCGGGATGCTCGGCGATCATGCACTCGGTGGTCAGCAGCAGTCCGGAGACGCTGGCCGCATTCTGCAGGGCAAAACGGGTAACCTTGGCCGGATCAATAACGCCTGCTTCAAACAGGTCTTCATACTGCTCGCTGTCTGCGTTGAAGCCATGTGCGCCTTTCTGATTTTTTACATGCTCGACAACAACGGAGCCTTCGCAACCGGCGTTAGCGGCAATCTGGCGCACGGGTTCTTCCAGGGCGCGTTTGATGATGTTGATGCCCAAAGCCTGCTCGCCGGGCAAATTCAGTTTATCAAGGGCCTGAATACAACGGATGTATGCCACACCGCCGCCGGGCACGATGCCTTCCTCAACGGCTGCTCTCGTGGCGTTCAGCGCATCCTCGACGCGGGCTTTCTTCTCTTTCATCTCCACTTCGGTGGCGGCGCCGACATTGATGACGGCAACACCGCCAATGAGTTTGGCCAGCCGTTCCTGCAGCTTCTCGCGGTCATAGTCAGAGGTTGATTCCTCAGCCTGGGCGCGAATCTGTTTGACGCGGGCCGCCAGTTTTTCCTTGTCGCCGGCGC
Organism: Deltaproteobacteria bacterium; assembly: GCA_016219175.1. Taxonomy (GTDB): domain Bacteria; phylum Desulfobacterota; class Desulfobulbia; order Desulfobulbales; family SURF-16; genus SURF-16. The sequence continues at coordinate 9,009 of JACRCD010000031.1, forward strand.
CATCGATAATGGTGGTGTTATCCTTGTCGATGACGATGCGTTTGGCGTGGCCAAGGTCACTGATGGTGACGTTCTCCAGCTTAATGCCGAGATCCTCGGTGATGACCTGGCCGCCGGTGAGAATAGCGATATCCTCGAGCATGGATTTTCTTCTGTCGCCAAAACCTGGAGCTTTAACAGCGGCAACATTCAAGGTGCCGCGCAGCTTGTTGACAACCAGGGTGGCCAGGGCCTCGCCGTCCACATCCTCGGCGATGATCAGCAGCGGCTTGCCCATTTTGGCAACCTGCTCAAGAACCGGCAGCAGATCCTTCATGTTGCTGACCTTTTTCTCGTTGATCAGGATGCTGGCGTCCTCAATGTTGACCTCCATTTTTTCCGGGTCGGTGACAAAGTAGGGGGAGAGGTAGCCGCGGTCAAACTGCATACCTTCCACCACGTCCAGCGAGGTCTCCATGGATTTTGCTTCTTCCACGGTGATGACGCCCTCTTTTCCCACCTTATCCATGGCCTCGGCAATAATTTTGCCGATGGTGGCGTCGTTATTGGCGGAAATGGTGCCGACCTGGGCGATTTCTTTTTGCTCTTTGGTCGGTTTGGCGATATTGGCCAGTTCGGCAACTATGGCTTCAACAGCCTTGTCGATGCCCCGTTTAATTTCCATGGGGTTGTGGCCGGCGGCAACCAGCTTGGAACCTTCGGTGTAGATGGACTGGGCCAGAATGGTTGCGGTGGTGGTGCCGTCACCGGCCACATCGCTGGTCTTGGAGGCAACCTCTTTAACCATCTGAGCGCCCATGTTCTGGAATTTGTTTTTCAGCTCGATTTCCTTGGCAACGCTGACGCCGTCCTTGGTGATGGTGGGTGCGCCGAAGGATTTTTCCAGCAGAACATTGCGGCCTTTGGGGCCAAGTGTCACTTTAACGGCATCAGCCAGGGTGTTAACGCCAATCAGGATCTCTTCCCTGGCTTTTGAACCATATTTTATATCTTTTGCCATGATTTTTCTCCTTTCCACGCCTGCCGGAATATGCCGGATCAGATGATCCGCATTAACAGGCGATTATTTTTTTGTTCTTTAAACTGTCAGCAGATAAATCTGTTTTTATTACTTCTCAATCACACCAAGGATATCATCCTCGCGCATGATCAGATAATCAACGCCATCAACCTTAATGTCGGTTCCCCCGTATTTGCTGAACAGGACATTGTCGCCTTTTTTTACTTCCAGGGCGATACGTTCGCCCTTGTCGTTTAATTTACCGGTGCCAACGGCGATAACCTCGCCTTCAGCCGGTTTTTCCTTGGCGCTGTCGGGTATGATAATGCCGCCAGCGGTTTTTGTCTCGCTCTCAAGTCTTTTGACCAGAATACGATCATTTAATGGACGAATTTTCATCTAAAACCTCCGTGCTTAAAGATTTTTATTTTTCGGATAAACCGGCCTGGGAAAAAAGTGCCGGTCAGTCTCTTGTCAACAGCAGTCGCGCGGTTTGCTGCTTGCCCGCAACCTGAAAATCCTGATGTAAAAAAGGATCGGTAGGGGACTTTTATGAAAAACTAGAAAATCGGGTCGCAAACAAAGGTCCAATTTTCTAGTTGGGCATACAGTAGGGATGGGTATTTAAAAAATCAAGAGAGGTACAAAAAAAAAATTACAGCCTGGCTACCCAGCCGTGGGACTCGGCGAGCAGACCGCGCTGGATGTCTTGCAGTTCATTGAAGAGCCGCATGGCAAGTTCCCCTGTTTGACCGTGATTCACGGAGCAGGTGTTGCCTTTATAAAAAAGCGAGCCGACCGGTGAAATAACGGCAGCGGTGCCCGTGCCGACGACCTCATGGAGCCGGCCCTCGGAACTGGCCTCAAAAACCTCATCGATGGAGATCTGTCTTTCAACAACCTTGCGCCCCCAGTCCTTGAGCAGCTGGATGACGGAATCCCTGGTAATGCCGGCCAGGATGCTGCCCCCGAGGGGCGGGGTGATGATCTCGTCGCCAATGACAAAAAAGATGTTCATGGTGCCGACTTCTTCAACATATTTGCGGTGAATCGCATCCAGCCAGAGCACCTGGGTGAAGCCCTGCTGCTGGGCTTCGACCGCGGCCATGATGCTTGCCGCGTAATTGCCGGCGGTTTTGGCGGTGCCCACCCCGCCCGGTACGGCCCGCACGTACTTGTCGGTCACAAAAATTTTTACCGGGTTGAAGCCTTCGGGATAATAGGCGCCGACCGGCGTTAAAATGATAAAGAAAAGATATTTTTTAGCGGGCCGCACCCCGAGCCCCGCCTCGGTTGCCACCATGGTGGGACGAATATAGAGCGATGCCCCCTTTGCGGCCGGAACCCACTCCTGTTCGGTGCGCAGGAGAGCCTGCAGGGCGGCAAAGACCTCATCGACATTAAAAGCCGGCATGCACATGCGGCTGGCTGATTTATTCATGCGCTCCAGGTTGTCCTTGGGCCGGAACAGAAAAATCTGATTATTTTCGCCCCGGTAAGCCTTGAGCCCTTCGAAGATGGCCTGGCCGTAATGGAGAACCATGGCCGCGGGATCCAGGGAGAAGTTCTGGTATCCGGTAATCCTGGCAGCATGCCAGCCCTGGCCGGCGTCATACTCCATGACGAACATATGGTCGGTGAAGATAGCGCCAAACCCCAGGGATTTGCCATCAGGTTTTGGTTTAAGATGGGTTTCCGGCACTTTTTCAATCGTAAGATCCATAATGACTCCCGAGGAAAGACGAGATGCGGCACACCCGTAAATATTCCTCTGTACAAAAAAAATGTTCTGCTGGTAAAATTTATCGTGCGTAATAACAGGAAAAGGATTTATCAGACTCCAGCATTCTGTAACGTAACAAAAAAAAGAATGGTAATATAGCTGATTCTTCCACCCTTTGAAACAAATTATTTTGCTATTCACCCTATTAGACCATCCATGAAAACACAACAACCAAGCCCCATTGTCCTGCTCTATTTTCTAAGTCTGATGCTTCTGGCCACTTTGCTCATGGGCTGGCTATTGTGGCCTTTTGTCTCGATCATCATTCTTTCCTATCTGCTGGCCACCATCTTTGATCCGGTTTTCATATTCCTGAACAAGAAACTTTCGCCGCAATTTTCGGCACTTGCCACCTGTACCTTGATCGTCCTGCTTATTTTCGTGCCGCTGGTTTTTTTTGTCGGCACCCTGTCCCAGGAGGCCTATGCCCTTTTTCAAGTGACCAAGGGCACGAATCTGGAGGCAAAATTCAATGAGTATGTTGAAAACAGCGCCCTGCTGGCCAGGTTCAAGGAATTGCTGGCCGGATACGGGATACGGATTGAGCTTGCGACCTTTGGCAACGAGCTGTCAAAGTTCGGCGGCACGCTCGCGCTTTTTGTTTATAACCAGGCCAGCGCCTGGGCGGCCAATATCCTTAATTTTGTCTTCAAATCCTTTATGATGGTTCTCATCATTTTTTTTCTGCTCATAGACAGGACAAGATTGCTGCATTATCTGATGCTGCTTTCTCCGCTGCCCGACGAGCATGAAAAAAAGCTGATCAGCCGCTTTGAAGAGATCAGCAGGGCCGTTTTGATCGGGAACGGGATATGCGGCTTGATTCAGGGGGTGGTGGGTGGAGTGGTTTTCGCCTTCTGGGGGTTTTCCTCGCCGGTTATCTGGGGCGTGTTGATGGGCGTTCTCGCCTTTTTGCCCATTGTCGGCATCGGTCTTGTCATGTTGCCGGCCGCGTTTTTTCTTCTGCTGCAGGGCAATGTGGAGCAGAGCCTGGCCATGGTCATCATTTATATGTTGCTTTCCTATTCCGTGGAGTACTTTCTCAAGCCGAAACTGGTGGGCGGCCAGGTGAAAATGCATATGCTGCTTGTCTTACTGGCCATTATCGGCGGGCTGCAGCTGTTCGGCATCATGGGCATTATCTATGGACCGCTTATTGTCACGGGCTTTCTGACCCTGGCCGACATCTACCTGACCAATTATGACAAGCTGGTAAAAAGCAGCCCTTACTGGCTGGGGAGGGTTCTTACCGTGGAAAGGGAGGATGGTGATCCGCCAGGCAAAACCGGGGCGGCAGGAAGCGAGGATGGGCGGGATGACCGTAGTCCCTGATCGAGACCCGGCCGCTGGCCTGTTCGGGGGACCTTTCTTCTCCCTATTCCTCGTCCCGGCGCAGTCGCCTGGTCTGCTTGGTGGAGCTTCTCTGTTTTTTTGATTCGAGCCGGCGCATTTTTGCCCCAAGGGAAGGTTTGGTTGGATGGCGGGCGGCTTTTATCACCCCGGCCTCGCGTATCAACCGCGCCAGCCGCAGCAGGGCCTCCTCCCTGTTTCTTTTCTGGCTGCGATATTCGCGCGCCTCGATGGTCAGAATGCCGTCCTTGCTCATTCTTGAGCCGGCCAGCTGGCGCACCCTGTTTTTTACCGTCTCCGGCAATGAGGGTGAGCCCATGACGTCGAAGCGGAGCTGCACCGCGGTGGCCGACCGGTTCACGTGCTGTCCGCCTGGCCCCGAGGCCCGGATGAAGGTAAAGCTGATTTCCCCCATGGGGATGCGCAGGGCAGATGTAATGAAAAGCATGTGATCACACTGTGTTAAAACTGTTCAGGGGGAATAGGCCGCGGGCTGTTGGTAAAAGAGGCCGGGCAATGGCTGGGGAAAGCATTTTTATCCAGTCAGTACCGCAAGGCCTTCAATTTTTAGCATTATACCATAAAAACGCGGAAATGGTTATAATTGGCCGGCGCGGCTTGGGAATCGGTCAAAATCAAGGCCCCGTTATCGAAAACCGGAAAAGAAAAAAAGATAAAAAAATTGACGTAATTTTTTTTGCATGTATAGTGCTTGCCTTCTTTTTTGTCCGGAAAAGGTGAACATTAAAAATTGCTGCCGGTTTGAGCGAAAAGCTTATTTTTTGCAAGTTTAAGTTGTGGGGGGAGGCATGGCGCATATGGAGTATGAATTATTGAGCAGGAGCGAAAATCCTTATTACCCCGCCGTGCCGGCCCTCAGTCCGCAGCCCCGCAGCGTGAACATCATCGGTGTCGGGTTTGACGGCACCGCCTGTTTTCGCAAGGGCGCAAGCCTCGGGCCCGACGCGATTCGCCGCGTCTCCGAAGATATCGAAACCTATTCCCCCTATCTTGACATGGATCTGGCCGAGGTTGGCCCGCTCTTTGATCTCGGCAACCTGCGGGTCGGCGCCAGCGGCGACGGCAACGCCGACTGGCTGGTCGCCCATGACTCCTTCGCCGCTTTGACCGCTGGTCTTGATTTTACCGGAGACGAGATAAAAGTGTTGGCCCTGGGAGGGGAGCATTCAGTATCCTGCTCCATGATACGAAAATACCTGCAAACCTTTCCCGATTTGGTCCTGCTGCATCTGGACGCCCATGCCGATCTGCGTGACGGCTACCAGGGCTACCATTATTCACACGCAGCGGTCATCAGAAGGTGTCTCGACCATTTCGGTCCCGGACATCGGCTGGCCCAGTTCGGCATTCGTTCCGGCACACGGGAGGAATTTGCCTGGATGAGGGAGAACAACACCCTGTACGCCAGCCTGGCGGAGTTTGCGGGCTTTGTGGAGAACCTTGGCGCGGAGCGGCCCGTCTACCTGACCCTGGATCTGGATTTTTTTGATCCGGCCTTTCTGCCGGGCACCGGTACTCCGGAGGCGGGGGGCGAGGATTTTCTTTCTTTCATCCGGATTGTGAAACTGTTAAAGACAAAAAGACTGGTCGGGGCCGATGTGGTTGAATTGGCCCCGGCCATCGATCCCACCGGGAACAGTGATGTTTTTGCTGCCAAGGTGGTCAGGGAACTCATTCTGGCTTTTTATGGAGGGGAGACTGGTCATGCAGGCTAAACGGAAAAACATCATTAACGCCAACAACACATTATATAATGTCGAACGCTGGGGCAACGGCTATTTTGCCATCAATGAGGTCGGCCATCTCTGCGTCCTGCCGGAAAAACGGGATGACGGCCCGGCCATTGATATTTTCGAGGTGATCGAAGAGATCAGGAGCCAGGGCATCTCCTTTCCCACCGTCATCCGTTTTCATGATATTCTCCGGTCCCAGGTGCGGCTGCTCAATCAGACATTTCGCGCTGCCATGGAGGAAAGCGGCTACCAGGGGCGGTTTGTCGGCGTCTATCCCATCAAGGTGAACCAGACACGGGAAGTGGTCGAGGAAATAGTGGAAGCGGGCGATCCGTTTGATTACGGGCTTGAGGCCGGCTCGAAATCCGAGCTCATGGCGGCCCTGACCCTGAATGAAAACAGGAACTCCCTCACCGTTTTAAACGGTTACAAGGACGAGGAGTACATACGATTGGCCCTGCTCGGCCGCAAGCTTGACCGCAAGATCATCATTGTTGTCGAGAATTTTTCCGAGTTTGAGATGATCATCAGGCTGTCGGAGGAGATGAACGTTTCGCCGCTGATCGGCGTGCGCGCCAAATTGACCGTGCAGGGCGAAGGCCGCTGGGCCGGATCCAGCGGTGACCGGGCCAAATTCGGCCTGACCTGCAGCGAGATTTTAAACGGGGTCGCCCTGCTCAAGCGGCACAACATGACCGACTGTCTCACCCTGCTGCATTTCCATGTGGGCAGCCAGATCCCGGACATCAGGGTGCTGAAGGAGGCGGTCAACGAGGCCGGCCGCATTTTCGCCGATCTTGTCCTGTCCGGTCTCAATATCGAATATTTCGACGTGGGCGGCGGACTGGGCGTGGATTACGACGGCTCGCGCTCCTCCACCCACTCGTCCCGGAACTACTCCCTGGAGGAGTATGCCGCGGACATCATCGCCGTGCTGCAGCAGATCTGCGAGCAGGTCAACATTCATCATCCCAACATTGTCAGCGAAAGCGGCCGCTACGTCACGGCCCATCATTCGTGCGTTATTACCAATGTGGTCAATATTATCCATCAGACCACCAACGGCTTCAATACCGATAAGACAGCCGGTGAACATATCCTGGTCAGCAACATGCGGGAGTCGGTCGGCGATCTGACCATGGAGAACTACCAGGAGATATATAATGATGTACAGCAGATCAAGCTGGATTCCATCCAGGCCTTCAAGCTGGGCGTGATTTCCCTGGAAGAGCGGGCCAAAATAGACACCCTGTACTGGAAGATCATCGGCCAGATCCGTGACGTCATGAAGCGCGCCGATTTTATTCCCAAGGAGCTGCAGCAGATTGACGAGCTGCGGGCCAGCCAGTATCTGTGCAATTTTTCGGTATTCCAGTCCGCCGCGGATACCTGGGCCATTCACCAGCTGCTGCCGATCATGCCGGTGACCCGTCTTGATGAGCCGCCGGGCGAAAGATGTTCCATTGCCGACATCACCTGCGACTCCGACGGCAAGATAGACCGCTTTATTGCCAGGAACGGCTATGACCAGAGTTTGCTGCTTCATTCGTTGAAAAAAAATGAAGAATACTATATCGGCCTGTTTCTGACCGGGGCCTACCAGGACGTGATGGGGGACATGCACAATCTCTTCGGCCGCTTAAATGAGGTGCATATTTACTGCGATGATGATGATCCATCCGATTTTTACATCGAAGAGGTGATCAAGGGCGCTTCGGCCCAGAGCGTGCTGTCCACCATGCAGTACAGCCCGGAGATCATGGCCCGCACCATTAAAAGAAAGATCGACCGGCAGGTGCACCGCGGCAAGATCCAGCCCCGCGAAGGGGTCAAGCTGATCGATTTTTACGAAAGCTGCCTGGAAGGATATACGTATTTGAAGTTTTGAAATGCAGGCAACAGGCAGAAGGCAGAAGGGATAAGGAAGAAGAAATAACGTTTGAACGTTGCAGCGCTTGAACGATTCAGTTGAAAGGAGTTTGCCATGTCAAGAGTGCTCATTATTGGGGCCGGCGGTGTCGGTTCGGTTGTTGTTCATAAATGCTGCCAGGCGCCGGAGGTCTTTTCCGATATCATGCTGGCTTCGCGCACCAAGGCGAAATGCGATGCCATTGCGGCAAGCCTCCCCCGGCCGATTAAAACGGCCAGGGTGGATGCCGACCAGGTGGCTGAGCTGGTCGCCCTCATGCGGGACTTCAAGCCCGAGCTGTGCATCAATGTCGCCCTGCCCTATCAGGATCTGACCATCATGGATGCCTGCCTGGAGTGCGGCGTGCATTACCTTGACACGGCCAATTATGAACCGCGGGACGAGGCCAAATTCGAATATAAATGGCAGTGGGCCTATCAGGAGAGGTTCAAAAAGGCCGGGCTCATGGCCCTGCTCGGCTCGGGCTTCGATCCGGGCGTGACCAATGTCTATACCGCCTGGGCCATGAAAAATCATTTTGACGAGATCCATGAGCTGGACATCATCGACTGCAATGCCGGGGATCACGGGCAGCCCTTTGCCACCAATTTCAATCCGGAGATCAATATACGCGAGGTGACGGCCCCGGCCCGGCACTGGGAGAACAAACAATGGATCGAGACGCCGGCCCTGTCCACCGCCGAGGAGTTCGATTTCCCGGAGGGGATCGGCCCCAGAAAAATCTATCTGATGTACCACGAGGAGCTGGAGTCGCTGACCAAACATTTCCCCGGCCTGAAAAAGGCCAGGTTCTGGATGACCTTTTCCGACAATTATCTGCGCCATCTGGAGGTTCTGCGGAATGTGGGCATGACCAGTATCGAGCCCATCGATTACAACGGCCAGCAGATCGTGCCCCTGCAGTTTTTGAAGGCCGTGCTGCCGGACCCCGGCTCGCTTGGCCCGCTGACCAAGGGGCGGACCTGCATCGGCTGCCTGATCAAGGGGATCAAGAACGGTAAAGAGAAGAAATATTACATCTATAACATCTGCGACCATGGCAAGTGTTACGAGGAGGTCGGGGCCCAGGCGGTGTCCTATACCACCGGCGTGCCGGCCATGATCGGGGCCATGATGATGCTGACCGGGGCCTGGAAAGGAACGGGCGTTTACAATATGGAGGAGCTTGATCCGGCGCCGTTCATGGAAAAATTGAACCTGCACGGGCTGCCATGGACCGAAGTTATCTTGTAAACTTTGACCCGCACCGGGTTCCCAGTCCGTCCTATGTGGTTGACAACGGGGCGCTGGAGAGAAATCTGCGCATTCTGGATTCCGTCCAGCAGCGCACCGGCTGCCGTATCCTGCTGGCCCTGAAGGGCTTTGCCATGTTCCGGGTTTTTCCGCTGATCCGCGGCTATCTCAAGGGGGTCTGCGCCAGCTCTCCCCATGAGGCCCGGCTCGGCCGCGAGGAGTTCCGGGGCGAGGTGCACGGTCACGCCCCGGCTTACAGCGAGGCGGATCTGCATGAGCTGCTCATTCTGTGCGATCACCTCGTCTTCAACAGCTTCAGCCAGTGGCAGCGTTTCCAGCCCCTGATCGCCAGCTGCCCCAGCGCGCCCAAGTTCGGGCTGCGGGTCAATCCCCGCCACTCGGAAACCGAGGTGGCCATTTATGACCCCTGCGCGCCCGGCTCCCGGCTCGGCATCCCCAGGGAGCTGTTTACCGGGCAATCCCTGGACAACATCAGCGGCCTGCATCTCCACACCCTGTGCGAAAAAGGCGCCGACGCCCTGGCCCGAACGGCCCAGGCCTTCGAAGCCCAGTTCAAGGATATCCTGCCCGCCATGCAATGGCTTAACCTGGGCGGCGGCCATCACATCACCAAACCCTCCTACGACCTGGATCTGCTCTGTCAGGTCATCACTCATTTCAGTTCAACATACAATCTGGACGTTTTTCTGGAGCCGGGGGAGGCGATTGCCATCCATACCGGCGCTTTAATCACCACGGTGCTCGATATCGTGGAAAACGACGGCCCCATCGCCATCCTCGACACCTCGGTCACCTGCCATATGCCGGATGTGCTGGAAATGCCCTACCGGCCCGACATCCGGGGGGCAAGGGGGCCGGGTGAGCTGCCCCACACCTACCGGCTGGCCGGCGTGTCCTGTCTGGCCGGCGATGTGCTGGGGTTCTACTCCTTTGCCCGTCCCCTGCGGGTGGGCGACCGGCTCATCCTGGAAGACATGAGCCACTACACCATGGTCAAGACCACGACCTTCAACGGGGTCAGGCTGCCGTCCATCGTTCTTTACGAGCCGGAAGCGGACCGGGTTGAGATCGTCCGCGAGTTCGGCTACGAGGATTACCGCAACCGTTTGTCGTGAGGATAACCCGCGAAAGGCTCCCGCTCCTCTCCGCTTTATCTCTCCCCAAGAAAACTATTGTCATGATTAGTTGGATAGGATACTTAGACAGAATCCGAGCATACGCTGATAATTCAAGTTAATCAACAGGTAGCGGAGATTACTCTGATTCCGGCCGAACGCTCCGCAGCCATGAAAATAAGGCAGCCTGAATGACCGTCATCCTCCACAGCAACTTCGCCCATCTCGAAGAGCACGATAAACAGCTCGTCCGTTTAGGCCTGCTTGCGGAGCGCTATTTCGCGGACGATCCCAACACCTCCCTGCTCAAGCTCCGCCAGCTGACAGAACTGCTGGCCCAACACGTGGCGAGCAGGATCGGGCTCTACGTCTCGACAGAGGAGTCACAATACGAGTTGATCCGCCGCCTGCAGGACCAGGGTATCCTGTCTCGCGACATCGCCCAACTCTTTAGCGAAGTTCGCCGGGCCGGCAACGCCGCCAACCACGGCCTGGCCGGAAACCACCGCACCGCGCTGGCTGCCTTAAAGATTAGCTGGCAACTGGGCGTCTGGTTCCATCGTACCTTCAAGGATCCCGGATTCAAATCAGGTCCGTTCATTCCACCCCAGCCACCCGTGGAAGAATCGGCCGATTTACACAGTGAGCTCGGCCGCCTCAACCTGGAACTCGCAACCTACCGGGCGGCGCATCACGAGGCGGCGCAGCAACTGGAATCCATGGGCGCCAAGCTGCGCGAGGCACACGACGAGCAGACGTTCTGGGAACAGTTGGCCCAAGAGGCCGAGAACGCCAAGGTCGCTCTTGCTGCCCAACTGGCAACGCTCCAGGCGCAATCAGCTTCCCAGCCCAAAGCGCACATCGCCGCCCTTATGACGGCAGCCAACACCGCCTCCGCGGCCGTTCATCTGGACGAGGCCGAGACGCGCAAACTGATCGATGCGCAATTGCGGCAGGCCGGTTGGCAGGCTGATTCAGAGGCCTTCAAATATTCCGCCGGGACTCGCCCCGAAAAGGGCAAGAATTTTGCCATCGCCGAATGGCCCACCGCCAGCGGTCCTGCCGACTATGTCCTGTTCGTGGGGCTTACACCCATGGCCACAGTGGAGGCCAAACGCAAGAACACGGATGTCTCCAGTGCCCTGCAACAGGCCAAACGATACAGCCGTGGCTTTACCGCGAGCGAAGACACCATTCTGCACGCCGAGAATTGGGGAGACGAGAATGAATACCGCCTGCCCTTCATTTTTTCCTCGAACGGCCGGCCCTATCTGCGTCAGCTCGCCACCAAGAGCGGCGTCTGGTTCTGCGATCTGCGCCGGCCGGACAACCTTGGCCATGTGCTGGATGGTTGGTACACGCCGGAGGGGCTCACCTCCCTGCTCAAGCGTGACGAGACGGCTGCCGATGAACAGCTCAAGAAAGAGCCCTTCAATTATGGTTTTCCGCTCCGTTATTACCAACAGGCCGCAATCCAGGCGGCGGAGACCGCCATCGCTATGGGCCAACGCGAGATGCTCCTCGCCATGGCCACCGGCACCGGCAAGACCAAAACCTGCATCGCCCTCATCTATCGCCTGCTCAAGACCCGGCGTTTCCGCCGTGTCCTCTTTCTGGTCGACCGCTCGGCCCTCGGCGAACAGGCCGTCAATGCCTTTAAGGATACACGCATGGAAAGCCTGCAAACCTTCGCCGACGTTTTCGGTATCAAGGAACTGGACGAGCAGGCCCCGGATACCGACACCGCCGTGCATATTGCCACGGTGCAGGGCATGGTCCAGCGCGTGCTCTACGCGGGTGAAGATGCCGTGCCGCCGCCCGTCGACCGCTATGACTGCATCGTCGTCGATGAGTGCCACCGTGGCTATCTGCTCGACCGTGAACTTTCAGACACGGAACTCGCCTTCCGCAGCTTCGAGGATTACATCTCCAAGTACCGGCGGGTACTGGACTACTTCGACGCCGCCAAGGTCGGCCTCACCGCTACCCCGGCCCTGCATACCACCCAGATCTTCGGGCCGCCGATTTACAACTACAGTTACCGCGAGGCGGTGATCGACGGCTATCTGGTCGACCACGAACCGCCGGTGCAGATCAAGACGCAACTCGCAACAAACGGCATCACCTGGAAGGTTGGCGAGGAGGTGCAGGTCTATGACACGCACCGCAACCAGGTCGATCTCTTCAACACCCCGGACGAGATCAAGATCGAAGTCGAGGGCTTCAACCGCAAGGTCATTACCGAACCGTTCAACCGCGTGATCTGTGGTTACCTGGCCCGTGAGCTTGACCCGGCGTCACGCCAGAAGACCCTGATTTTCTGCGCCACCGACGCTCATGCCGATCTGGTTGTCGATCTCTTGAAGCAGGACTTCCGTGACCACTACGGCAGCGTCGAGGATGACGCGGTCATCAAGATCACCGGCACCGCCGACAAACCGCTGCAACTGATCCGCCGTTACAAGAACGAACGGAATCCCAACGTCGCCGTCACCGTTGATCTGCTCACCACCGGCGTTGATGTGCCCGAGATCTGCAACCTGGTCTTCCTGCGCCGGGTGAACAGCCGCATCCTGTTTGATCAGATGCTGGGCCGCGCCACCCGTCTGTGCGAGGAGATCGGCAAGGAAACCTTCCGCATCTTCGACGCGGTACGGATCTATGAAGATCTGCAGGATATCACTGCCATGCGGCCGGTGGTGGTCAACCCCTCGTTCACCTTCAGCCAGCTGGCCGCCGAGCTTATCGGGGTATGCGGAGACGAGGAACGCGCCTTGGTGCGTGACCAGTTCGTGGCCAAACTCCAGCGTAAGAAACGCCATCTTGACGAAACCGCAGCCCGCGACTTCGAGACCTGCGCCGGCATGCCGCTGGACGCCTTTATCCGGAAATTGCGCACTATGCCGCTTACCGACGTCGCGGCCTGGTTCACGGAGAACCAGAACTTGAGCGAGATCCTCGATCGCCAGGGAGAGGGGCGCGGCCAGCCCATGTTCATCTCCGGCCACCCGGACCACCTGCTCAGCACCGAACACGGCTATGGGCAGGCCGAACGGCCCGAGGACTATCTCAAGGCCTTTACCAACTTCATCAACAGTCATCGCAACGACATCCCGGCGCTGCTCACCGTCCTCACCCGGCCACGCGAACTGACCCGCAAGCAACTGCGCGAGTTGGCACTTGAACTGGACAGGGCCGGTTTCAGCGAGGCCAACCTCGCCACGGCCTGGCGCGAGATGACCAACCAGGACATTGCCGCCCGCATTGTCGGCTACATCCGCCAGGCCGCCATCGGGGACGTCCTGCTCCCTTACGAGCAAAGGGTGGACAATGCCCTGCGCAAGATGCTTGCCTCACGGGCCTGGACCGTCCCCCAGCGCCAGTGGTTGAAGCGGATCGGGGCACAGACCAAGGCCAACCTCATTGTCGACCGGGCCGCCCTTGATGATCCCGATCTGGTCTTCAAACGCGAAGGCGGCGGTTTTGCCCGGCTCGACCGCATCTTCGACGGCGAACTGACCCAGGTGCTCGACACCTTCAACGAATCTCTCTGGCAGACGGCTGCCTGATAAGGAAAACACCACCGCATGAGCACCATCACCCACGACATCGTCGCCAAACTCTGGAACCTCTGCAACGTCCTGAAGGACGACGGAGTCACCTACCACCAGTATGTGACCGAGCTGACCTATCTGCTCTTCCTCAAAATGGCTAAAGAAACCGGCACCGAAGAGCAGATCCCCGCCGGCTACCGCTGGGACGACCTCGAAGCCAAGGCCGCCCCCAACCGGCTGGAGCATTACAAATTTACCCTGATCCACCTGGGAACCAACGGCTCCACCCTGGTGCAGGAGATCTTTGCCAACGCAAGCTCCTTTATCAAGAAGCCCGCCACCCTCTCCACCCTGGTGGCCGAAATCGACAAGCTCGACTGGTACAGCGCCCGCCAAGAGGGCCTGGGCGACCTCTACGAAGGCTTGCTGGAGAAGAACGCCAACGAGAAGAAATCCGGCGCCGGCCAGTACTTCACCCCGCGCCCCTTGATCGACAGCATGGTGGCGATGATGCAGCCCCAGCTTACCGATATCATCCAGGACCCGGCCGCCGGCACCGGCGGCTTTCTCATCTCCGCCAGCCGCTATCTCCGCAAGCACCACGACATTACTGGGCTCACCGAGGATAAGCAGAGACGCTTTTACACCAAGACCTTCTTCGGCATGGAACACGTCCAGGACACTCACCGCCTGGCCTTGATGAATTTGATGCTGCACGGGCTGGACTCCAATCCCAACGGGGCCGGTATCCGCTACGGCGATACCCTATCACCCGAGGGTGAGGCTTTGCCCAAGGCGACCCTCATCCTCACCAACCCACCCTTTGGCACCAAGAAGGGCGGGGGGCTCCCCAGCCGTACCGACTTCACCTTTCCCACCAGCAACAAACAGTTCTGCTTTCTGCAGCACATCTACCGGGGCCTGAAACCAGGCGGCCGCGCCGCCGTGGTCCTGCCCGGCAACGTGCTTTTCGAGGGCAATATCGGCCGCCAGATCCGCGCCGACCTCATGGACAAGTGCAATCTGCACACCATTCTGCGGCTGCCAACCGGTATTTTCTACGCCCAGGGGGTCAAGACCAACGTCCTCTTCTTCAGCCGGGGCGCGACGGACAAGGGCAACACCAAGGAGGTATGGGTTTACGATCTCAGGGCTAACATGCCGCAGTATGGTAAGCGCACCGTGCTTACCCGCGCCCATTTTGCCGAGTTCGAGGCGGCCTATGGCGACGACCCCCTCGGCTCGCCCAAGAGCTTGCGGAAACGCCGGGACACCGGCGAGGCCGGCCGTTTTCGCCGCTTCACCCGGGAAGAGATCGCCAGCCGTGGCGACTCCCTCGACATCGCCTGGCTCAAGGACGACAGCGACACGAACAACGACGAACTGCCCGAACCCGCTATCCTGGCCCGCGAGGCGCTGATTGAACTCGACGCGGCCATGGAGGAACTGCGGGGGATTCTGGAGGAGTTGGGCGAAGATGTGCTGGAAGAGGAGTCGGGCATATGATACCCCTGCTTGACCTGCCCAGCCGAATTGTCGCAACACTGATGCGACAATTGCTCGTAATCAGCGAAACACAGACCAGTCGCGGCCTCGGGGAGGATACGCCATGAAAACACCGCTTGGCATTCCCGCCACCCTTGGCGCCGACTCGCTTCACAGCGAACTCCGTTCCCTGATCTCCGCCAGTCGCCAGCGCCTGGCTGGCGCGGTCAACGCCGAACTTACCCGCCTCTATTGGGCCGTGGGCGAACGGTTACACCGCGAGGTGCTGGGCGGTGAACGCGCCGCTTACGGCAGCATGGTCATTGATCACCTGGGCACTCGTCTTGCCGCCGAGTTCGGCCGGGGTTTCGAGGCCAAGAACCTGCACCGCATGGTTCAGTTCGCCCAGGCCTTCCCGGACGCGGAAATTGTCGCGACACTGTCACGACAATTGAACTGGAGCCACATTGTTACTCTGCTTCCCCTCAAAGACTCCGAAGCGCGTCGCTTCTATGCTCAGGCCATTGCCACGGAAGGCTGGAGTGTGCGCGAACTGCGCCGACGCATTGAGCAAAAGACCTTCGAGCGCACCGCCCTCGCCAGCAGTCAGGGTACGGGCATCGACCAGGCCCTGGCCCACACCGAGAGCAGCGGCCAACTGAGCCCTGGCCTGGTCTTCAAAGACCCCTACTTTCTTGATTTTTTGGGCCTGCGCCAGGGCTATGACGAGGCCGATCTGGAGAACGCCATCCTGCGCCAGCTTGAGGCCTTCATCCTGGAGTTGGGCCGGGGCTTTGCCTTTGTCGAGCGCCAGAAACGGATGGTCATCGACGGTGACGACTTTTATCTCGACTTGCTTTTTTTCCACCGCCGCCTGCGCCGTTTGGTGGCGGTGGAACTGAAGCTTGGCCGCTTCAAGGCCGGCCACAAGGGGCAGATGGAGCTCTACCTGAAATGGTTGGACAAATACGAGCGCCAGCCCAATGAGGAGGCCCCCATCGGCCTCATCCTCTGCGCCGAGGCCAGCCGCGAGCAGGTGGAACTCTTGCAGATGCAGCAGGACGGCATCACCGTGGCCGAGTACTGGACCGAACTGCCGCCCAAGGAGGAGTTGGAGCGCCACCTCCATCAGGCCTTGATTGAGGCCCGGGAGAGGTTGGCGGCCCGTCGGGTGCTGATGGCGCCGGGACGTGCGGGTGATGAGCTTGGGGAGGGGGAGGGATGAGTGAATTGCCTCAAGGTTGGGCGCCAGCTACGCTCGGGCAGCTTGCAGGGGGTGGACAGTACGGTTGGACCACAAAAGCGACCGACAGCGGAACGACAAAATTCCTTCGTACCACTGACATCACGAAGGGCTCGATTATATGGGATCGTGTGCCCTATTGCCACGAAACACCCTCTGCCGACGATAAATACAGACTACATAGTGGAGACATCCTTATCTCACGGGCCGGATCAGTGGGCTTCAGTGTCTTACTCGAAACCATTCCATATCCAACGGTGTTCGCTTCGTATTTAATTCGCTTTTTACCGGACTCAGAGCAGGTTGTTCCTCAATATCTCGCCCACTTCCTCCGCAGCCCGAGCTATTGGAACCAGATCGCAGGAGTTTCTGCCGGCATTGCCCTTTCAAATGTGAACGCTACAAAACTGGCGGAAGTTGCGGTTCCTCTCGCCCCCATAAACGAACAGAAGCGCATCGCCGACAAGCTCGACGCGGTCTTGGCGCGGGTGGATGCCTGTCGCGAGCGACTCGACCACATGCCCGCCATCCTCAAACGCTTCCGCCAAGCCGTCCTCGCCGCCGCTACCTCCGGCACGCTGACCGAGGAGTGGCGGAATAAGAAGCAGCTACCGGACAGTTGGCCGGAAGTTTCGCTCAGGGATGTTGCACACGATTTTTCCTACGGCTCTGCTGCAAAATCTGCCAAACTTGGCACAGTTCCCGTGCTGCGTATGGGTAACATCCAAGATGGCCTTCTCGACTGGACGGACTTGGTCTTTACTTCCGATGCTGCGGAAATTTCAAAATACTCGCTAGCACCTGGGGATGTGCTTTTTAACAGAACTAACAGCCCAGAACTGGTTGGCAAGACAGCAATTTATCGTGGCGAACGTCCTGCGGTGTATGCCGGCTATCTGATACGGGTTCGATGCACGAATCGACTACTCCCTGACTATTTGAACTACTGTTTGAACAGTCCTGCGGGACGGGACTACCGCTGGCGCGTTAAATCGGACGGCGTCAGCCAGTCCAACATCAACGCAAAAAAGCTGGCGGCCTTCACCTTTGTACTGCCAACAGTCGAAGAACAACACGAAATCGTCCGCCGCGTCGAAGCCCTTTTCACCTATGCCGACCGTCTCGAAGCACGCAACGCCACGGCCCGCGCCCAGGTCGACCGTCTCACCCCCGCCCTACTCGCCAAGGCCTTTCGCGGTGAGCTGGTGGAACAGGACCCCAACGATGAACCGGCCAGCGAATTGCTGGCGCGCCTCCAGGCCGCCCGCGCCGAGGAAGTGGCTAAACCGAGAAAGCACAAAACACTGAGGAGAGCCAAAGTGAAGACGACAATCACCGAAGAGGCGGTCAAAGCGATCATTGCTCGTCTGCCGACACCGAGCTTTAGCTTTGATGATCTGCGCAGTCAGGTCTCTGGTGACTATGAAACGTTGAAAGACGTCATTTTCAACCTGCTCACCGACCCCACGTCTGGCATTACGCAAGTCTTTGACGTGCAAATGAGCGAAATGCGTTTTCAGCGAACGCGACCACGAAACTGCTCCGGTTGCATATTGTCGCGGCGAAGACCTGTGGCGGTCTGCTCGATGGCATGGACATTTGGCTAAGGAGTCCATCCGTCGAGGTCGCTGGGTTTGAACCGCTTTGCCTGATCGGACCAAATGGTGCTGGTAAGTCCCAATTTCTGCAAGTGGTGGCCGAGATGTTTCAATCCATCCTGCATGAGACCATTGGCCGCGAGGAACGAGTGGAAGGCAATTCACATCTACAGTTCGAGGTCGAATACCTGATCAAACCGAGAGATAGTGACAAGGCTGTCCATGTCCGAGCCTCCCGCCTGGCGCAGGGTAAAAGAAAGCCCATAGTGGTAATCAGCAAGAAAGAAGATGAGGAGTGGATAGAGTGTGCTGATCCGCAAGCACCATCGACAGTTGCCTTGCTGCCGGCAAAAATTGTCGGATGGGAGGAGCAGCATAATGGCCATCTGGCTCATTCGCTCGGACCCTTCAGGCCAGATCCTCGCCGGTGGTGGTCATGACCAGTTTGCCGTGTTTGACCCCTTTGACGCCGATCAGTTCGTCGGCTATCTGTTTCACTTCATGGGCCGCCCCGCGCACCACCAGGACTTCGAGGCAGTTATGGGCATCCAGATGCACATGCAGGGAGGAAATGATCCGGTCGTGGTGGCCGTGCTGGTGCTCCGTCAGCTTGTCGGAAAGATCCCGCACGTGGTGGTTGTAAATGAGGGTGACGGTGCCGATGGCCTTCTCTTCCGATTCGCACTTGTTCTCCACCAGCGAGGCGCGGATGAGATCGCGAATCGCCTCGGAACGATTGGTGTATCGTTTCCGGTCAATCAGTTGATCAAAATCAACCAGCAGTTTTTCATCGAGCGAAATCCCGAATCTGACGGTTTTCCCCATGTTCATTCCTCTCCGCAACGGTTAGAATTTATGCAATGAATACTATACATAGCGACATAAGTTCCGGTCGCCTGGCTGGCAAGGAATGAGCGAGGAGGCCGGCGGAGCAGCCTGGTAGCGCTGGGAGCAGGCCACCGCAGCGAATGACGCAGCAAGGCAGGATGAATCGAACTTATGTCGCTGTGTATACCTGATTCCCGGAAAAAAATAAACGTATTCCCCGGTGCCCGGATAAAGCGGTTGACACACGAAAAAGAACATCGTATATAAAAAGTGTTACTAATTTAGATTTTATAACACGATGATTGCTGTCAACATCAGGATTCGCCCAGGAGAAACGAGTTATGCATATGGCAGATGCGCTTTTATCGCCCGCGGTAGGGACCGCCATGTGGGGAGCCGCCGCCGCTACCATCGCCTACAGTTCCATGAAGGTGAAAAAAGAGCTTGATGACCGCCGGATTCCCCTCATGGGGGTGCTCGGGGCCTTTATCTTTGCCGCCCAGATGATCAATTTCACCATTCCGGCCACCGGCTCCAGCGGGCATCTCGGCGGGGGGCTGCTGTTGACCATCCTGCTGGGTCCTCATGCCGCCTTTCTGACCATCGCCTCGGTCCTCGTGGTGCAATCGCTGTTTTTTGCCGATGGCGGCGTCCTGGCCCTGGGCTGTAATATGTTCAACCTTGGCTTTTTCCCGGCCTTTATCGCCTATCCCCTGATCTACCGCAAAATTGCCGGCGCCCAGGCGACTCAGAGGCGCATGACCGGTGGAGCCATTGTGGCCGCGGTGGCCGGCTTGCAGCTGGGGGCCTTTGGTGTGGTGCTGGAAACAGTGGCCTCGGGCATTTCCTCTTTGCCCTTTGCCACCTTTGTGGGGCTCATGCAGCCCATCCATCTTGCCATAGGCATTGTCGAAGGGCTGGTGACCGCAACCGTTGTTGCCTTTGTCTATAAGGCCAGACCGGAGATCGTGGCCGGGGCCATGGCCTCGCAACCCGTGGGGACCGCGCCGCTGCGGCGTATCCTTTTTTCTTTTCTGGCCGCCGCCCTGCTCACCGGCGGGGTGGTCTCCTGGTTTGCCTCGGAAAATCCGGATGGTCTGGAATGGGCCATTGCCAGGGTGACCGGCGCCGAAGAGGTGGCGGCCGGGGAGAGCCCCCTGCACCATGGGCTGGCCGATCTGCAGGAGAAAGTAGCCTTCTTGCCTGATTATTCCTTCAGGCAGGGGGTGGCAACGGACCATGGTGCCACAGTCTCTGCTGGCGAAACCGGTCAGGACAAGGCGAGCAGACTCGGCACCAGCGTGGCCGGGGGTGTCGGCGCCTTGCTCAGTTTGGCCATCGCCTTCTGTCTGGGCTTTGTCTTGAAAAGACGCCATCAGGTTGCATGAGAGCCATCGACGGGGCGGTGGCGGACCTCAAACGCTTGGATCTCCTGGCCACGGGGGATTCCGTCATGCATCGTCTTGATGCCCGGGCCAAGGTGCTGACTACCCTGGTCTTCATCATCTCGGTGGTCTCCTTTGGCAGATATGAATTCACCGCCCTGTTTCCCTTTTTTATTTACCCCGTGGTTGCCGCCTCCCTCGCCAACCTGCCGGGGGGCTATCTCATCAAGAAGATTGCCATGGTGATTCCCTTTGCCTTTGTGGTGGGCATGCTCAACCCGCTGTTTGACCGGCAGCCCATGGCGCAGCTCGGGCCGCTTGCCGTGAGCGGCGGCTGGATATCCTGCGCCTCCATCATCGTCCGGGCTGTTCTCACTGTCGGCGCCGCCTTCATTCTGGTGGGGATGACCGGCTTCCTCTCCGTCTGCCAGGCCCTGGAGCGTCTGGGCACTCCTAAACCCTTCACCGTCCAGCTGCTTTTCCTTTACCGCTATATCTTTGTGCTCACCGAAGAGGGAGCCCGGGCCTCGCGGGCGCGGGAACTGCGCTCATGCGGCCGCAAAGGGCTGGGGTTGAGCAGCTTCGGCTCCCTGATCGGCCATCTGCTTATTCGCACCTGGCTGCGGGCGGAGCGCATTCACATGGCCATGCTGGCCCGGGGTTTTACCGGTGAATTCCACTCAGGGCAGCTAACCCGCTTCGGCGCCAGGGAGCTGTTTTTTGTGCTCGGCTGGTCCGCTCTTTTTGTCATCCTGCGGCTGGAAAATGCTGCAAGTTTCATGGGCAGGCTGCTTGCGGGATTGCTGACATGAGTCATCATATTGTTGAGGTCAAGCATCTGCACCATGTCTATCCTGACGGCACCGTTGCCCTGCGGGATGTGTCGTTTACCATTCATCACGGCGAGTCCGTGGCTGTCATCGGGGCGAACGGCGCCGGGAAATCGACGCTGCTGCTGCACTTAAACGGCTATCTGAGCCCGACTTCCGGCGAGATCCGCATTGGTGATTTCCCTTTGACCAGGAAGACCCTGCCGGAAATACGGCGCACGGTGGGCATGATTTTTCAGGATGCCGACGATCAGCTCTTCATGCCCACGGTTTTCGATGACGTGGCCTTCGGTCCCTTCAATCTCGGGCTGTCCGGTGAGGAGGTGAAACTGCGGGTCAAGGATGTTCTTGAGCAGGTTGGCGCAACCCATCTGCTGGGAAAGCCGCCCTACCATCTGTCCGGCGGGGAGAAAAAACGGGTGGCCATTGCCACGGTGCTGGCCATGTCGCCTGATATCCTGGTCATGGATGAGCCGACCAGCGGTCTGGATCCCTATGCCCGGAGGCAGCTGCTGGGGTTGCTCAGGGATTTTCATCATACCAGGATTTTCACCAGTCATGACCTTGACATGGTGCTGGAGCTCTGTGAAAGAACAATCATTCTCCATCAGGGCAGGGTCAAGGCGGATGGCCCCACCCGGCGGATTTTCGGCGATGATGCCCTTCTTGCCGAGTGTCGGCTGGAGAAGCCTTTTTCCATGCAGGGCTGTCCGGTGTGCGGCAGCCGCAAATAAAACCGGCTGGACAAGATGTTGATTTTAAGGCTTCAATAGTATAGCTATTCTGACAACATTTTTTTGCGGGAGGGGGGAGGGAATGAAGAAACGTATCAGTATGACGGCAATAGCCTTGCTGGCCGGCGTCTCAACAGGTTGGGCAGCCGACAACGCTGATCTGGAAAAGCAGGTGCTTGAGCTGGCCCGGCAGAACAGGATGTTGCTGGAACGGGTCGTTGAGCTGGAAAGGATTGTGGCCGGGCAGGAGCCTCCGGCCAAGGGGCTGGCTGAGAAAACAAACATTCATGAGGAGAAGGAGAGTGTTGAAAAACGGCTGCGGCAGATTGAAGCGGCCCTGGACGGCAAACTAGAATCGGAAAGTGGTGACGTAGAAAAAAATCTTGCCCGCCGGATTAATGATCATGTTGAGCTGAGCGGGCTGGTTGAGGTTGAGGTCAACAGTTCGGAAAATTTTGCCGGCGAGGAGAGCAGCGATATCAATCTCGCCACGGTGGAACTGGGAATTGATGCCACAATCTCGGACTGGTCCCAGGCCCATGTGGTCCTGCTTCATGAAGAGGGGGAGGAAGATGAGCATGTGACTGTTGACGAGGCCTTGATCACCGTGGGCAATACCGAGGAGTTCCCCGCCTATCTGACTGCGGGCAGGATGTATCTGCCTTTCGGTTCCTACGTGACCAACATGGTTTCCGACACCCTGCCGCATGAGATTGGTGAAACCGGCGACTCCGGAGTGCTGACCGGCTTTCAGGTCTCTGGTTTTTATGGTTCGCTTTATGCCTTCAACGGCGATATCCGGGAACAGGGCGAAGACGACAGAATTGACGCCTGGGGCGCAAGCCTGGGCTATGCCCATGAGGGTGAGCAATTTTCCCTTGATGCGGCGCTTGACTGGCTGAACAGCATCGGCGATTCGGACGGTCTGGGTGATTATCTGCAGGATAACACCGGGAATGAGGAGACCGATGAGTATGTGCAGGGCTTTGCCGCCCATCTGCTTCTGCAGTACGGCCCTTTTGATGTGGTCGCCGAATATGTCAGGGCGCTCGATGCCTTTACCACGGCTGAGATCGCTTTTAACGGTTCAGGCGCCGAGCCGCGGGCGTGGAGTCTGGAGGCAGGCTGGACCTTTGACCTGCTGACGAGGCAGACGATCTTTTCCCTCTCCTGGCAGGGCACGGACGAGGCGCTGGCCTTGGGTTTGCCGGAGGATCGTTACATGGCGGCGGTCAGGATGTTTCTGCTGAGCAATACCAGCGTGGCGTTGGAATACCTGCATGACGAGGACTATGATCTCGCCGCGGGCGGCACGGGAGATGATGGTGATTCCGCCACCATGCAGGTGGCGGTGGAATTCTGATTTCCGGTCAGCGTTCATTGCCGGCCCTGGGCTGCCCCGTTTTTTTCTGTTTGCGCGAGAACAATTGCCGGAAAGAGCAGCGGCGGCAGAGGGGTTCCACCACCAGGCGTTGCGCGAAGCCCTGGCGGATGGCGGTGGCCCGTGGGGTGGCCAGGATTTCCCCCAAGGTCTGGCGATGAATGTTGCCCAGATTGATATCCGCCTCGGCATCCAGACAGCAGGGCGCGACCGTGCCGTCCACCAGAATGGCCACATGATCCCGCAACCCCAGGCAGTAACCTTGGCTGCCGTAATCCGGACCCTGGGCATGGGGCCAGGTGAAGGGGTGGCCGCGGCTGAGAAAGACCCTGGGGGCCAAGGTAATGCCGCGCCCCGCAAAGGGCAGGCCGGCAATCCGGCCGGCCGCGGGAAAAAAGGCTTCAAGCTGGGCAAGGATGCGATCATTGGCGCGCCCGCTGGTACCCTCTTCCGGCCGTGGCATGTTCCAGAGCCGCAGGTTGATGAACAGCTCCGTTTTGGCGATTGCCTCGCGGATAAAGGCAAAGAGTCCGGGCATATAGTCGCCGCCGGCAAGTGAGCCGGCTTCCCGCTCAGCGTAGCTGTGCAGGGAGACGTTGATCTGCCGCAGGGCGGGGCTGGCAAGCAGCATGGCCCCTTTCTGGGTCAGCAGGGTGCCGTTGGTGGTCAGGTTGACCCGCAGCCCCTGTCCGTGGCAGATGTCGAGCAGCTGATCCAGGTCAGGGTGGAGCAGGGGTTCCCCCAGCACATGCAGAGAGAGATGGCCGGTATAGTCTCTGATCCGCGAGACAATCCCGGCAAAGGCCCCGGGACTCATAACGTCCCCGGGCCGCTTGCTTTTATGGCAGAAACCGCAGGAAAGATTGCAGCGGTTGGTGATTTCGATATAAATTTTTTTGAATTTTTTCAAAGAACACGAACCGGTTATTCCGTGTTGCCAAGGGATGCGGGCTCCGGCGCCATAGCCGGGGTTGAAGTCATGTTGCCGATGATTTTTTTCGGCAGCCTGGAAAATCCGCTGACAATGGCCACGATCGCCGCGGCCAGATAGGGGATGGACTGCACCAGCAGCACGATGATCCAGACCACCAGGTCAGGGCTGTCCGTCCCCTGGGTTAGATGGACGGCGACCGCGGCCAGCCAGAGACCGGTCAAGATAAGCACCTCCTCGCGGGCCGACAGCAGGGCCTGCAGCAGGGCATGGGCATTGGCCATTTTCGGGGTGCGGAAGAAGGGTTTGCTCTTCGTCACTAAACCCGTCATGATAGCCAGGGAAATGGTGTGGGACAGGGAAAGACCGGCCAGGGCCGAGGCAAAGGTCTGGGTAACGGTGGCCCCCACCCGGCTGCGATAGAGATAGAACATCTTGGCCATCTTGAAAATAAAGAGGGTGAGCGGCATGGCGGACAGGATCACCAGCGGCGGGTCCACCACCTTGGGGAAAATGGTCATGCCCACCGACCAGAACAGGGCCGCCAGGGTGAACAGGAGATTAAGGCTGTCCGCCATCCAGGGCAGCCAGCCGGCGATGAAATGATAGCGCTGGCCCAGGGTCAGACTGGACCCGCCGCGGAACAGGGTTCCGGCATGGTGGCGCATGATCTGCACCGCGCCGTAGGCCCAGCGGAAGCGCTGCTTCTTGAAGTCTATGAAGGTGTCCGGCATCAGCCCCTGGCCGTAGCTGTCGGCGATGTAGGCGGCTTCGTAGCCTTTTTCGAATATTTTCAGTCCCAGCTCCGCATCCTCGGTGATGCACCATTCAGCCCAGCCGTCCACCTCCGCCAGCACCGATTTGCGCACCATGGTCATGGTGCCGTGCTGGATGATGGCATTGCGTTCATTGCGGGTGATCATGCCGATATAGAAGAAGCCCCGGTACTCGGCATAACACATGGCCTTGAAAAGGTTTTCCCGGTCGTCGCGATAGTCCTGCGGCGCCTGGACGATGGCGGTTTTCGGATTGCTGAACTGGGGGGCCAGATCGCGCAGCCAGTTCGGAGTGACCGTGTAATCGCTGTCAATAACCGCGATGACGGTGGCCTCCGGGGCGGTGTGGGCCAGGGCAAAGTTGAGGGCGCCCGCCTTGAAGCCGGCCAGGGGGTCCTCATGGAAAAAGCGGAAACGCGGGCCGAGCCTGGCGCAATGCTCGGCAACCGGCTGCCAGACCGCGGGGTCCTTGGTGTTGTTGTCGATGACGATGACCTCGAAATGCGGGTAATCAAGTCTTGCCAAGGCGTCAAGCGTTTCGTTCAGCATCTCCGGCGGCTCATTGTACGCCGGCACGTGGACGGAAACCATGGGCAACTGATCGTCATCCAGGGCCACGGGCGTGAAAGGCCTTCGTCTGCTTGACGCCCACATGGCCTCGGCCCATTCATGGGCTTCCGCCAGCAGAACCACGGTGACGCCCACCATGCCGACAATCATCAGCATGCCGACGAGTATCGTGGTGAGAGAGAGATACTGCCGGGTATAATTGTAGACGATCCACACCGCCCCGCTGGCCGCGGCAAAGGCGATGGAGGCGAGAAAAGAGCGGCCGCGGGTTTTCAAGGTCGTGCTGTCGATCAGCAGAAAGGCGAAGGTAATCATGGCAATGCCGATGGAAATGGTGGCCAGCACGCGCCATTCCGGGATTTCGACAATGGGCTCGGAAAAGGGAAATTTGGGCTGCCGGTACACGTCATAAACGCCCCAGTAAGCCCCGACCGCGCCCTCCGAAGTCTTTTTCCACGGCTGGTCAAAGGCCTCTATTACATAATAGATGTAGTGTTCCTGGGTGGCCCGGGCCAGAAAACGGCGCAGGAAAGTGGCCTCACTGGCCGGGGAGGCTACCGCCGCATGCCGGGTGCGGCCGTTGCTGGGCCAGCCTATCTCACTGACGATGAGCGGTTTGTCGGGAAAAAGGTTTTTGAGCAGATTGACATGATCGACAACATAGTCAACGGCACGGTCCACATGCACCCCTTCCCAGTAGGGCAGCATATTGACCGCGACAAAGTCGACATGTTGCGCCAGGTCCTTGTGGGCCAGCCACACATCCCAGGTCTCGGCGGTGCCCACCGGCACATCCAGCGCCTCCCGCACCCTGTCCAGATAAACGCCGAGCTCGGCAACGGTGAGGTCGCCGCGCAGAATGGCCTCGTTGCCGACAATGACCCGCACCACGTTGCGGTAATTCTGCCGGGCCACCTCAATGAGTTTTTCTATCTCCGCCTCGTTTTTTTCCGGATTGCCGTCGATCCAGGCCCCCAGGGTTACATTGAGCCGGTGTTTGCGGGCCAGGGCGGGGATGGACGCCAGCGTTCCTTCCATGGTGTAGGTACGGACGGCATGGGTTTTATCCGCCAGCAAGGCAAGATCGGCGTCGATCTCCTCTTCCGAGGGCAGGATATGCTCGATGGGGCTCTGTCCCTCGCGCATGGGGGAAAAGGAAAACCCCTGAATGCGTTCCGGCCAGGGGGGCTCTGTTTCAGGCAGGTTGATAGCCGCCCAGAAACTGAGGCAGATAACGGCAATGGCTATGGTGATAAGGATATTGGCTCTATTCATAAAGTTTTACAGACATGGGGAAATGAGTGGCGGATAAGCCGTAAATGCCGGCAGCACCCGATATATTTTTCTTTAAATAATATAAACAACTGGTTACGGAGTGCTTTTTTCATTATATAGCATTGTTTGGCGGGAATTTGTGCTTTTTTTTACAGCGCTTCCCGGATGGTCAGGCCTTCTCCGGAAAGGGAATATGCAAGTCATATAAATTGTTCTCTAAAGATCCGCAGGCGCGGGGCGGCAAATTATTTGCGAGGGCAAGTAAGGATGATGAACTCGTAAAAAGTCGGCGACAAAGCCCGGATGGCTAAGTAACAAAATTCGATATACAAGGCGTAGTGTATTTTTGAGAGCGAGGCTATACATGTGGTATGCCGAACGAACAAAAATGCGCTACAACGCAGTAGATCGGATTTTTTACGACGCCATCAAG
>JACRCD010000033.1 GCA_016219175.1 Deltaproteobacteria bacterium
AGTGCCTAAAGTTAAAGGAGTTATCTGATCAGAAAGTACCGCAACTTCAAGTACTTTAGGCATTTTAAGTACTTTAGGCACTCTTCTCGAATCGCAATCCTGGTATCAAAGTAAAATTTGCCGAGATCAGGTTATCTGAAGGTGATGTCGGTTGGAAAAAGTGTAGACTAAACCATTCACGCCGCAAGCTGTTTTTCGTAGTATCGCCTTTCATAGTCTGTCGGGGACAATATACCTCAACCTTTTTGCCGTCGCTGGCGATTGTAAAATATCCGTTCTTTCGTAAATTAGTTGAAAATCATCAACTGCGGACCAGGTGATGTCTAGCGACTCATCGAGGTAGCCGAAACGAATACCGAGTGCCGGCACTTCATCGTTATTGTCCATCTCAATTTTCCTTCTCTGGTCATTGTTCGAACATTGTCGTCCCCTTATCCAATAACCGTTTAAAGAGCAAATCTGGTTCCAGATAGAGGACTGGAGCTTCAATCGAAACCTCGTCATACTATAGTTAATGCTCCCTTTTACCGAACTCCCCCCACGATTTTTCATAGATCAGGTCAAGTGCCTGCTCCAGCCTGAGCCGATACTCCTCCAGCACCTCGCCGGTTAAATCCCGCGGCACGGCAATGGGTTCCCCATACCACATAACAACCTTCGAAAACGGCAGGGGAAGAGCGGTCTTATCCCAGCTCCTGAATGATATGCAGCGATCAGCCGCCCAGCCAAGGGGCACAATCGGCGCCCCTGTTCTGGCGGCCAGCAGGATAGTCCCGGCCTGGGCCTTGCGGGCTGGCCCCTGGGAGCCGTCCGCCACCAGCACGGCGGTTTTGCCCTTGGCCATCTCCCTGATCAGCCCCTTCAAGGCGCCCACCGCCCCTTTATTGCGGGAACCGCGCACTGTGGAAAAGCCCTTGCCCTGCAGGATGCGGGACACATATTCGCCGTCTTTACTGGCGCTGACCATGGCCACATAGGGAATATCCCTGGCCTGATAAACAATGTAAATGACCCCGTAATGCCAGAAGGAGACAATAAAGGGGGTAGCCGCCTCGGCCAATCCTTGAAAATGCCCGTAGCCGCGCCGCTCCACCCGGCAGGTGGCAAACAGCGCAAGGGAAACCACCCGAAACAGTAGCGGCGCAGCCCACAGGGATAGCCGGTAGAGCAGCCCTTCCTTCTTGCCGCCTCCTGACTTCCGCATCCCGGCTTCCGGCTCCTGTTCCCCGCCTCTTACATCCATTGCAGCTCCTGCTCCTTCAGCCGGATGATGCGGTCACGCAAGCCGGCCGCCTCTTCAAAAGCCAAGGCCTTCGCCTTAACCTGCATTTCTTTTTCCAGCTTCTTGATCTGTTTACGCAGCTCCTTTAAGTTCATAAACTCCATTTTTTCTTCAGCCGCCTGCAGCAGTGGAGCTGTTGCTCCTTGGTCGTAGACCGTTTCCATGACATTTTTGATTGAGGAGCGGATAGTCCGCGGGGTAATGCCATGCCGGCTGTTGTGCTCCTGCTGGATAATCCTTCTTCTATTCGTCTCATCAATGGTGCGCTGCATGGAGCCGGTCACCTTGTCCCCGTAAAGAATGACCAGGCCCGCCTCATTTCTGGCCGCCCGGCCGCAGGTCTGAATGAGCGACCTTTCACTGCGCAGAAACCCCTCCTTGTCGGCGTCGAGCACGGCCACCAGCGACACCTCCGGGATATCAAGCCCCTCGCGCAGCAGATTGATGCCGATCAGCACGTCAAATTCACCCTGCCGCAGCCGGCGCACCAGCTCGATGCGTTCCAGGGTCTTGATGTCCGAATGCAGATACCGCACCCTTACCTCCAGCTTCTCATAATAATCCGTCAGATCCTCCGCCATGCGCTTGGTAAGGGTGGTGACCAGCACCGCCTCCTTTCTGGCGGCGCGCTTCCTGACCTCAGCCAAAAGATCATCCACCTGGCTTGTCGCGGGCCGCACCTCAATGGCCGGATCAAGCAACCCGGTGGGCCGGATGATCTGTTCCACCACCCTGCCCTGGGCCCGTTCCAGCTCAAAGTCGCCGGGGGTGGCCGAGACATAGACGGCCTGCTTGATGCGGTGGTCGAACTCGTCGAATTGCAGAGGCCGGTTATCCAGGGCGGAAGGCAGGCGGAAACCGAACTCCACCAGGGTCTGCTTACGGGAACGGTCCCCCCGGTACATGCCGCCGATCTGCGGGATGGTGATATGGCTCTCATCGGCAAAGAGGATAAAATCAGGGGGGAAATAATCGAGCAGGGTAGGCGGCGGCTCGCCGGGACTTCTGCCGGTGAGATGGCGGCTGTAATTTTCAATGCCGTTACAGTAGCCCAGCTCGCCTATCATCTCCAGATCAAACATGGTGCGCTGCTCCAAGCGCTGCGCCTCCACCAGGCGGCGTTCCCGCTCAAAAAGAGCCAGCCTTTCCTTCAGCTCACTCTTGATGGTCTCCATGGCCCGGGCCAGGATTTCCCTGGAGGTGACGAAGTGGCTGCCGGGAAAAATCGTTACCTCCTCCATGAAGGACAAGACCTCGCCCCGCAGAGGATCAACCAGCGAGATGCTGTCGACTGTGTCCCCGAAAAACCCGACCCGCACGGCATGTTCCTCCTCGTAGGCCGGGAAGATATCGATCACATCCCCGCGCACCCGGAAGGTGCCGCGGTGGAAGGAAAAATCATTGCGTTCATAAAGCATGTAGACCAGTCGCCGCTGTATCTCCTGCAAGGGATATTCCTCCCCCTTTTTCAACAGGAGATGCATGTTCTTATACTCATCCGGCGAGCCGAGTCCGTAAATGCAGGAGACGCTGGCCACAATCACCACATCCCTCCGGGTGAGCAGCGAGCGGGTGGCGGAATGACGCATCTTGTCAATGGCGTCATTGATGGCGGAGTCTTTTTCAATATAGGTGTCGGACTGGGGGATGTAGGCTTCCGGCTGGTAATAGTCATAATAGCTGACAAAATACTCCACCGCGTTCTCGGGGAAAAGCTCCTTGAATTCGGCATAAAGCTGGGCCGCCAGGGTCTTGTTCGGCGCCATGACCAGGGCCGGACGCTGGGTCCTGGCAATGACATGGGCCATGGTGAAGGTTTTACCGGAGCCGGTAACGCCGAGCAGCACCTGCTCGCGTTCGCCCCGCTCAATGCCCCGGCTCAGGGCTTCGATGGCCCCGGGCTGATCGCCGGCGGGCAGAAAGGCGGAATGAAGTTTAAAACCGGTGTTCATAGCCGCCAAAGGTGATGTCCCGCCAGCCGGTGTCCTGCCGGAGCATGACCCGGTTGCCGGCAACGATCCGGCCGACACAAAAAATTTTCATGCCCGCCTGGAGGCAGAGGGTTTGCAGTGATTCGTTGTTTTCCACCGGCGCGGTAAAAACAAGCTGGTAATCCTCCCCGCCCTGCAGGGCCAGGGGCAACGGCGCAAGCCCCAGCAAGTTCGCCGCCTGGAGCAGCTCGTCCGCGAGC
Organism: Deltaproteobacteria bacterium; assembly: GCA_016219175.1. GTDB lineage: Bacteria > Desulfobacterota > Desulfobulbia > Desulfobulbales > SURF-16 > SURF-16. Next base: position 3,474 of record JACRCD010000033.1, read on the forward strand.
GGCACCGCGCCGGCCATGACCTCGGCCCCCACCCCGCTTTCCGCGCAGATATGGGCCAGATCCGTGGCCAAGCCATCGGAGATGTCCATCATGGCATGGATCAGCCCGCTTTCGGCCAGCAAAGCGCCCAGCCCGACCTGGGGGTGCGGATCGAGATGGGCGTGCAAGAGCGCGGCATACTCCCCCTGGCCGGCCACGCCCCGCCGGCACAACTCCAGACCGCAGGCGGCATTGCCGAGACAGCCGCTCACCCAGACCTGATCCCCGGCCGCGGCAGCGGAGCGGTAACAGACCTGGTCCTCCCGCATCTCCCCGCACACGGTCACCGACAGCAGGAGACGCTCGCCGGCAGAGACCGTATCCCCGCCGACCAGGGCCACCTCATATTCGCCAAGGGCCTCCTGAAATCCAGCCAGAAACGGATCGATCAGCTGCGCGGCGCAGGCCCGGGGCAGCCCCAGGGAAAGCAGGGCGAACCTCGGCCTGCCGCCCATGGCGCCGATATCGCTGATATTGACATTGGCCGCTTTTCTGCCCAGCAGCCGCGGAGGATGCCAGGACAGATCAAAATGCACCCCCTCGACCAGGGTGTCCATGGTCCACAGCTCCACCAGGCCATGACCTTTGCGCACCACGGCGCAATCATCGCCAATGCCCTTGACAAGGTCCGCCGGCCGGCGGGTGGCTTGACGGGCAATGCCCTGGATTATTTTTCGCTCGGACAGGTCGTTCATATTAAGTTAGGGGTTTAGGCTGTAGGCCATAGGCTGCAGGCTGAACAGAATGAAAAGACTGATTTTTTAGCGGTTTTCACAAAAATCATGCGGTCCCGCCTTTACACAGTCAATCCCGGATAATGGCGGACATAATAATCCCGCAATGATTTTCTGATCTCCAGGGAAGAGTCGCAATCCAGCAAGCGCTCGGCCAGCCTCTGCACCGAGGCGGCATTGCTTTGCCGTATCATTCTTTTAATGGCGGGAATGGCCAGGGGATGCATGCTGAAAGAATCCAGGCCAAGCCCCAGCAGCACGGGAAGATACCGCTCCTCGCCCGCCATTTCCCCGCATATCCCCACCTCAATGCCCGCCCCGTGGGCGGACTCGACCACCTGGCCGATCATCCTCAGCACCGCCGGATGCAGAGGATCATACATATGGGCGACCAGCTCGTTTCCCCGGTCGATGGCCAGGGAATACTGGATCAGGTCATTGGTGCCGATACTGAAGAAATCAACTTCCCGGGCCAGGGTATCGGCCAGGGCAACCGCGCTGGGCACCTCAATCATCACCCCGAACCGCACCCTGTCGTCAAAGGGGATCCCGTCGCCTCGCAGTTTCTCCTGGACCCCGGCGACAACCTCTTTCACCTGCCGCAGTTCACAACAGGAAGAGATCATGGGAAACAGAATACGCAGACAACCGAAACAGCTGGCCCGCAACATGGCGCGCAGCTGGGTGGCGAACATGGCGGGATCATGCAGACAATAACGGATGGCTCTGAGACCCAGGGCGGGATTCGCCTCGGAGGACCATTGCTTTTCCATTTTGCCGCGAAAACCGGAGGCTTTGCCCGTCTTGTCAACTGACAGCTTGTCTCCCCCGATATCAAATGTTCTGATGGTTACCGGGAAAGGGGCGTTCATGGACAGCAGCTGTTTATAGGTATCAAACAACAGCTCTTCCCCGGGGTTGTCCTTGCAGCCCAGATAGAGATATTCACTGCGGAAAAGCCCGATGCCGCCCGCGCCGTACTCGAGAGCCTGTTTGACCTCGTCAACGCCCTCCAGATTGGCCTCAACCCGCACCAGCAAGCCATCCGAGGTCTCGGAACGCAGATGGGCATATTGGGCCACCTCCAGGACATGGCGCTGCTGCTGCTGCTGCCTCTCCTCGTATTGCCGCAGGAGCTCCGGGCCAGGATTGATGATAACCCGGCCGGCGCTGCCGTCCAGGATCACCAGATCGCCGCCGGCCACCCGGCCGGTTACATCCTTTAAACCCACCACCGCCGGAATGCCCAACGTCCTGGCCACGATGGAGGTGTGGGAGGTTTCCCCGCCCACTTCCGTCAGGAATCCGGCCCTGCCGCGCATGCGCAGAATGTCCTCCGGCGCAAAATCCCGCGAGACCAGGATCACCTTTTCATCGATCGCTTCCGGCAGTTTATCCGCCCCGGCAAACTCGCAGAAGATGCGGTCCACCACCTGCCGGACATCGGTAAAACGCTCGCGGATATAGGAGTCATCAACCTTGGCGAAAAGATCCTCCACGAGGCGAAGGGCCTTTTCCAGCGCCCATTCAGCATTTACCTTTTCCGCCCCGATAATTCCCAGGGTCCGGTCGAAGATCATGCCGTCCCGCAGCATGAGGATATGGGCATCGACCAGGGTGGCGTAGTCGGCCAGCACCGAGGCAAACTGCTCCCGCACATGGCGCAGCTTTTCTTCTGTCCGCGCCACGGCCGCGCGGAAACGTTCCTGCTCATAGCCAAGCTGATCATCGCTTAGTATTATTTTTTTGGCGGAGATGCCGGGCTCCGTCATGAAAGCCCTGCCAATGGCTATGCCGGGAGAGACCCCGATCCCCATGATGGTTGAACCGTTCTCGTAAGGTCCGCTGCTGGTCATGCGTGATTACATCGCAAAAAGTCAGGAATTTGCGCCGCCATCATTCCTCCCCAAACTTATCGGCAATAAGTTGGGCAAGGGCGGCCAGCGCCTCCTCGGCATCCTCTCCCGAAGCTTTGATGGATACCGGCGTCCCCTTGGTACAGGCCATGGACATCACATCAAGGATGCTCTTGCAGTCCGCATCCATATCATCACGGACGAGTCGGATTTCCGCCTTGAACCGCTTGGCCGTTTCCACCAGCAGGGCGGAAGCGCGGCCATGCAGGCCGAAGGTGTTGCTGATTGTCAATTCTTTCTCGCAGACCGACATCTCTACTTCACCACCCGCAAAGCCGACTGCTTCCCTTTTTCCACCGTTTTTTTCTCTTTTTTCGGACCGGCGTCAGGCTCCGAGAAGTCGACGGCTTTCATATATTTCTTCTCGCCGCCCATGGTAAAAATTTCCATGCCGGTAAACTGGGCGGTTCTCAGGGTCCAGGCCACTTTCTGCGGAGGGACGGCAAGAAGCTGCATCCTGACATGCCACCATTCATCGCGCTTGCCGGAATCCCGCTCGAAGCCGGTGATCACGGCATAGGTAAGCGTCTGGGGCTTTTCCGTGACAATGATGACAATATCCCCCACGTCCGTGGTCTCTTTCAACCGAAAAATTTTATGAAGTTCTTGTACGATTTTATCCATTGGCAATGTTAAAGTAATAGTGGTTGTTAGTAGGCCTGCAAAAAAAATACCCGAAGGAAAAGAGGGGCCGGACCCGTATTTTGTCTGGACAAAATATCTCTTACAACGGACAAGATAAAAAGGCAACACGCAGACAAACTTGATGGCGTCGTAAAAAACCCGATCTACTGCGTTGTAGGTTTTTGACAGGGGCTCTACATACCGTATGTATAGTCGGGCCCCTGTCAAAAACACTACGCCTTGTATATCAAACTTTTCACTTAGCCATCCGGGAGCTGCGTGGTGACTTTTTACGAGATCATCAAACTTAATTCCCGCATTGATATTTTACAAGAAAATGGTATCTGTTTATGTTTACAATATGAAAATTGATGAATAAGACCCTCAATTCAATGCAGCCTCCGCGCGAGGATAAAGACATCTAGAGCGACCCCTAAAAAACATGGAACCTTTTCATATACGGATTTGTCCAGTCAGCAGAGATAAGCTGTTACTGCCCTTAATAAATTTACGTGCGTCTTCCCCGCTTCAGAGTTCCCCGTTCCGCACAGGAAATACTCGGCTGCCAAAGTGCTTAATCCGGGTGTTTCATGAATAATGACGGGCTGAAGGCGGAGACGGACAAACTGGTTCAGGATTTTCTGAACGGCGATATACAGGCTTTTAACCGCTTGGTTTTGCTTTTTCAGACCAAGATTTATAATCTGGCCCTGAACTATGTCAAAAACCCCGAAGAGGCAAAGGATCTGGCGCAGGACGTTTTTATCACCGTCTACCGTTCCCTGCCCAAACTGAGGGAAAAGGAAAAATTTACACCCTGGCTGTATCAGATTGCCATAAATCACTGCCGGAACCGCTATAAAAAACTGAGCCGCCGCGGATATTTCAGCAATATTTCCCTGGATGATGAAGACACACATCTGCAGCTTCCAGGAGATGAAGGGCCGGAAATATCACTCCAGCGGAAAAACACGATCAATCTTGTCCGCACCACGATTGATTCGCTGGGTGAGGCGGAAAGAGAAATTCTTCTTTTACGGGACGTCCAGGAGCTCGCTTACGATGAGATAAGCGCTATCCTTGATATTCCACTTGGTACGGTCAAATCAAAACTGAACAGAGCGCGGAGTTCTTTAAAAGAACGATTAAAAAAAATTTACCGGGATTTGTGAGCCATCTTTATGAAATGTGACGATTGCCAGGAACTATTCTCACTCTATCTTGACGGGGAGATCGACCAGATCAGCAGGTCCGAAGTGGACTCTCATTTCAAAGCCTGCCCCCAGTGCGTCGAGGAATGGCGCGTCTTCAAAAATACCGTAAATTTCCTGCGGGACATTCCCATGGAGAAAGTCCCGCCAGGCTTCCTGGCCGGCATTCATGAAAAACTGGAAAGACCTTCTCTCCTGGCGAGATTTAAAGCATTATTTTTCGGCCAGGGAGAGAGAAAACTGGTATTCTCCACCGCCTTTGCCATGCTCGTCATCGGTTTTGTCACCGCCTCATTGATTCAGCTGTTCCCTTTTTCCCGTTCCGGCAAAGAAAACCAGACGCCGCTGACGGTTCCCTCCGGACAGATGGCGCAAAACGCCCTCACCCAGGAAAAACCGTCACTTCTCCTGGCCGACAACAGCGACCAGCAGGACTATTATCCAGGGGTTCCTCCTCTCTCCGAATATGACAAGAATGAGCCCTCCTCCTTTCAGCAGTTGGCCATGGTCCCCCGCGCCAAAAGCGAACACCCTGTCCCACAGGTCGATTTTGTTTCAACCGGCGCCACGGGCCATGCGACCTCCCCGTATCTTGGCGCTCCGCTCACCTCGCTTGCCGCACGCAATCAACCCCCGTCAATTAAGCCGGACCTGCTGATCACCATCCATTCGTCATCCGGAGGTGAACAGATGGCCCTTGTGCAACAAATCGTCAAGTCACCTCTGTGGCGGGCTGAATTGTACAACCATAGCACCCTGTTGCTTTCCGTTCCCTCCGGCAGCTTTGATCAGCTTCTCCAGATCTGCGGCCAGGGAAATACATCCGTTTCGCCCGACTATGCCGTCAACAGCAGGTACGTTTCGCTGAAACGTTTTTTAACGGTGGCGATCAAACTTGATTGATATTTTCATAACGATTAAATAGTATAATATAAAAATATAATAAGGAATCACGGCAATGAAGACACATCGCAAAAAAACATCACTTATTTCATTTCTTATGGGGGCGGTCTTTTTTTTACTGACCGCGCCGGCTTTTGCGGAGCGGCCCGACACCTTCGCCCCTCTGGTTGAAAAATACGGGGACACGGTGGTCAATATTTACACCACCCAGACCGTCAAGGCGCCGCCCATCCCTTATTTCCCTTTCCAGGACCATCCCGATGTCCCTGAATTTTTTAAAAAATTCTTTGAACAGCAGCAGCAGGGCGAAGGCTATCATGGCCAGGCAGTGCCTCAGCCGCAGAAACGCACCAGTCTCGGTTCGGGCGTCATAACCTCGGCGGACGGCTACATCATCACCAACAATCATGTTATCGAAGAGGCTGATGAGATCAACGTCCGTTTTGCCAACCATGAAGAATACGAGGCGAAGATCATCGGCCGCGACCCGAAAACGGATATAGCCCTGGTCAAGATCGAACCCAAGCAGCCACTGCCGTTTGTGACTTTCGGTGATTCCGACAAACTACGGGTCGGGGACTGGGTCATCGCCATCGGCAATCCCTTTGGTTTTGAGCAGACTGTTACCGCCGGTATTGTCAGCGGCAAGGGCCGCTCGCTTGGCAGCGGTAATTACGAAAATTTCATTCAAACCGACGCCTCCATCAATCCGGGCAACTCCGGAGGCCCCCTTTTCAACCTCGACGGCGAGATGGTCGGCATCAACTCCGCCATTTACAGCCGCAGCGGCGGCAACATCGGCATCGGCTTCGCCATCCCGGTCAATATGACCAAAAATGTCATCGAACAATTAAAAACCCATGGCAAGGTAACCCGCGGCTGGCTGGGCGTCATGATTCAAAGCGTCAGCCAGGATCTGGCCAAGCAGTTCGGTCTTGATAAACCGATCGGCGCCCTGGTCGGCGAGGTAACCCCGGACAGCCCGGCGGAAAAGGCGGGTATCCTGCCCGGCGACATCATCATCGCCTATAAAGGCAAGGAAATTTCCCAGATGAATACGCTGCCTACCCTGGTTGCCCAGACCCCTATCGGCGAGAAGGCTGAAATCACCCTGGTTAGAAAAGGCAAAAAAGAGAACGTCACCATTACCGTCGGCAAACTTGAAGAAGAGGACGAGCTGCATGGCGCGGCAACCCAGGAGAGCCTCCTGGGTCTGACGGTGCAGGAGCTGACCCCCGAACTTGCTCAATCGCTCAAACTGAAGGAAAAGGAAGGCGTCATAGTGGCGAACGTGGAGCCCAACTCCACGGCGGCCGAAGTAGGTCTGCGGGCCGGGGATCTCATTCTTGAAGTCAACCGCCAGGAAGTAAAAAATCTGGCCGACTACAACAAGGCCATCGCGGGAGTCGACAAGAAAGAAAGCTTGCTGCTGCTGGTTAAGCGAGACAGGCATTCCAGGTTTGTGGTGCTGGAACCCCGAAGGTAGCCCGCCGACAACTTGCTTGCAGGAAACGGCTCGAACCGCTTCCTGCAAGCTGCTGCCGAGTTCCGGGTCCATTGCTGACGAAGAAAACCGTTCTCACCTGGGGGGTGGACTTCGGCAAAATCACCCTGCCGCAGCTCCTCGAGATCAACCACTGGATCGTCATCGTCCTGTGCATCGCCGGGGGGAATCGCGCTTTTCCGCTGGTTTGAGACAAAAAAGCTGTGAACCAGAGACCCCTTCCTCCTTTTTTCGGGGGGGAGGAGACCCGGGTACCGAGTCAGTTTCAGTGGACCGTGGAGAGGGGTGGTGGCTCAGAAGGAGATCAAGCGGGAAGTTACGTGGTAGTCGAAGACATTCAGGAAGCACCCCGGACCGCTGCCACCAGCCGGCTGATGAGTTGCGGGTCCTTGCGGCCCGGTTCTCTTTCAATGGCGGAATTAACGTCCACGGCAAAGGGTTTGACTTGGGCGATGGCCCGGGCCACATTGTCCGGCCCCAGGCCGCCGGCCAGGATCAAGGGTTTCCCAGGCCGCAGCTTATGGACAAGTGACCAGTCAAAGGTCTTGCCCGTGCCGCCACCTTGGTTTTTGTCATAGGTATCCAGCAGAAAGCCGCACACCGCCTCCTCATAGGGGAGAAGGTCCTGGGCGGTGAGCATGTCATGCACCTGAAAGGCCTTTACCACCCTGGTCTGGAACCTGCGGCAATAATCAGGAGATTCAGCGCCGTGCAGCTGGATAACGGTAAGATTGCAGGAGCGGACAATCTCCGCCACCCGCTCGGGATCCTCATTGCGGAACACCCCCACCGCGGCGACAAAGGGCGGCAAGCTGGCGACAAGCGCCCTGGCCCGTTCCGGCTCGATATATCTGGGGCTTTCCTTGGCAAAAATAAAACCCAGGGCATCAACTCCCGCGGCTACGGCATAGCGCACCTCATCCGGGTCGGTCATGCCGCAGATCTTGATCCGTGTCCTGGCTCTCATTAACATCCCTTCTATCTGCCCATCAACTCGTGCGCCGCCAGTTCCCTGCCCCCGGCCCGCATGAGGGTTTCCCCGACCAGCACGGCAGTGACGCCCGCCCCGGTCAGACGCCTGATATCCTCCACGTTGCGGATACCGGATTCGCTGACCACGGGAATCCCTGGCGGTATCAGCCGTTTCAGGCGGAAGGTCGTGTCCAGATCCATGGAGAAATCCCGCAGGTTGCGGTTGTTAATGCCGATCAGCGGGCTGCCTGCGGCCAGGGCCTTTTCCAGCTCCGGCTCGTCATGCACCTCAACCAGCACGTCCAACCCCAGCTCCCGGCTCTGGGCCAGGAACTCCCTGATCTGGTTTGTTTCCAGGATGGCGGCGATGAGCAGGATGGCATCGGCGCCGAAGCGGGCGGCCTCCCTGATCTGGGCTTCATGAATGATAAAATCCTTCCGCAAAACAGGCAGAGCCACCGCCGCCCGCACCAGGGGAATATAGGCGAGGCTGCCCTGGAAAAATTTCTCATCCGTCAGCACTGACATGGCCTGGGCCCCGCCAGCCTGGTACTGTCCGGCAATGTGGACGGGATCAAAATCAGCACAGATGACCCCCTTGGAAGGGGAGGCTTTTTTGGCCTCGGCAATAAGCGCCATGCCGCCATAACCGGTGAGGGCCCGCTGAAATCCGCGGGGCGGGGCTATTTCCTGGTCAGGGTCACTTAGGCCCCTAGCCAACAGCGCCTTGACCTCCTCCCGTTTGTGGGCAACGATGGTATCAAGAATCACCTTTTTCTCCCGCATCCCGGCAGAATTGCACCAGGGCCTCAAGTTTGGCCAGAGCCGCGCCCGAGGCAATGGTCTTGCCGGCCAGTTCCACCCCGGCCCGCAGGTCAGCCGCCCGGCCGGCAGCCATCAGGGCCGCGCCGCTGTTCATCAGCACCATGTCAAGACGGGACCCCGGTTCGCCGCGCAGCACCGAGCGCAGCTGATCCGCGGAGATCTCCGCCGTCAGGCCGCCTTGAATGTCCGCCAGGGTGGCCCGGGACAGGCCGACATCCTCCGGGCTGATGACATAGCAGCTGACCTTGCCGTCATGCAGATCAGCCACCGCAGTCTTGCCGGTAATGGTTATCTCATCGATATTACCTTCCCCGCAGACAACCAGGGCGCGTTTGACCGCGAACCTGGCCAGGACATGGGCAAGTTTTTCAATAAGGGCGGCGGAATAGACCCCGAGCACATAGACATTGGCGTTGGCCGGATTGGTAAGGGGACCGAGCATATTGAACACGGTCCTGATGCCGATCTCCCGGCGCGGACCGATGGCATACTTCATGGCGCCGTGCAGCATGGGGGCAAACATGAAACCGATGCCCACCGTGCGGATACACCGGCCGATCTGCTCGGCATTCAGGCTGAGATCAACGCCCAGGGCCTCCAGCACATCGGCGCTGCCGCAGTGACTGGAAACGGAACGATTGCCGTGCTTGGCGACCCGCAACCCGGCCCCGGCCACCACAAAGGCCGAGGTGGTGGAAACATTGAAGGTGCCGGAGGCATCGCCGCCCGTGCCGCAGGTATCGACCAGGATTTCTCCGGGATCCGCGCCATCCACATGGGTAGCCTTCTCGCGCATGACCCGGGCGGCGCCGGTTATTTCATCAATGGTTTCACCCTTCATGCGCAGGGCGGTGATAAAGGCGCCGATCTGGGCCGGAGTAGCCTCGCCGCCCATGATTTCGTTCATCACCCCGACCATTTCCTCTTCGGAAAGATCCTGCCCCGCCACAACTCTGCCAATGGCTTCCTTGATCATTGTTTATATCCTCTCCAAGCACAGGGTCTAACAGCCCTCAGGCTACAGCCTAATCAAACAAATTATTGATGAACTCGTAAAAAGTCGGCGACAAAGCCCGGATGGCTAAGTAACAAAATTCGATATACAAGGCGTAGTGTATTTTTGAGAGTGAGGCTATACATGCGGTATGCCGAACGAACAAAAATACGCTACAACGCAGTAGATCGGATTTTTTACGACGCCATCAATTATTTACAACATCTTCTCATAGTCGGGGCTGACAAAATTTTTCAGCAGCCGCACCCCATGGGGGGTCATGATGGATTCCGGATGGAACTGCACCCCTTCCACCATCAAGGTCTTATGGCGCACACCCATCAGCTCGCCCTGGGCCGTGCGGGCCGTAACGATGAGGCAATCGGGCAGATCAACATCCGAAACCACCAGGGAATGGTAGCGCATGGCGTCAAAAGGGTTCGGCAGGCCGTTAAAAACACCCTTGCCGTCATGACGGATGGAACTTGTCTTGCCGTGCATGACGCGGCCCGCCCGCACCGTTTTCCCGCCAAAGGCCTCGCCTATGGCCTGATGGCCCAGACAGACGCCAAGCACGGGGATGATGCCGGCAAAATGACGGATTGCCTCAATGGATATGCCGGCCTGCATCGGATCGCACGGGCCGGGCGAGATCAGGAGACGATCCGGCTTTATTTTTTCAATACCGTCAATATCAATCTTGTCATTGCGGAAGACCAGGAGCTCCTCGCCAAAGCCGCCGATGGTCTGCACGATATTGTAGGTAAACGAATCATAATTATCGATAATGACAATCATAGCAGTTAAAATCCTTTCTCGGCCAACTCCACCGCGCGTCTCAGCCCCCGCGATTTGTTAAGCGTCTCCTGGAACTCCATTTCCGGATCGGAATCAGCGACAATGCCGGCCCCTGCCTGCACCCACAGATCATCACCCTGCAGCACAAAGGTTCTGATGGTGATACAGAAATCCATGTTCCCTGAAAAGCCGAAATAACCCACTGCCCCGGCATAGGGCCCGCGCCTTTCCGGTTCCAGATCCTCAATAATCTCCATGGCCCGGATCTTGGGGGCGCCTGTCACGGTGCCGGCCGGGAAACAGGCCCGCACCACGTCAAACTGATCCTTGCCGGCAGCTAGCCTGCCCCGCACCCCGGAGACAATATGCATGACATGACTGTAACGCTCGATCACCAGCAGGTCATGGGTTTCCACCGAGCCGTATTCGGCAACCCGGCCCACGTCATTGCGGCCCAGATCAACAAGCATCAGGTGTTCGGCCCGTTCCTTCGGATCAGCCAGCAATTCCTTTTCCAGGGCCAGGTCCTCTTCCCTGTTTTTCCCCCTGGGCCTGGTGCCGGCGATGGGCCGCAGCTCAATTTTATTGTCCTCAAGCCTTACCAGGATTTCCGGCGACGAACCGATCTGAATAGTATTGCCGAGCTTGAGATAGAACAGATAGGGACTGGGGTTGATATGGCGCAGCGCCCGGTACAGCATGAAGGGCGGCAGATCCGTTTTGGTATGAAAACGCTGGGAGAGCACGACCTGGATGATGTCGCCCGCCATGATATATTCCTTGGCCCGGGCCACCATCTCCTTAAAGGACTCCGCGGACATGTTGGACTCAAAGACATGTTTGCCGCCATTGGCGTCGGCATCAACCACATCATAGGGCAGCGGCCTGCGCCTGAGCCGTTTGATCATGGCGTCAATGCGCTGGCAGGCCTTCTGATACTGGTCATCCAGATCAGCGCCTTCCTCCAGCACCACACAATTCACCACGGTCAGATTCTGTTTGAGATTATCATAGATGAGAACCATGCGGGGAACCATGAACGAGCTGTCGGGAAAATCAGCAAGGGGAGGGTTGATGTCAGGCAGTCTCTCCATGAACCTGACCATGTCATAGCCGAGATAACCGACCGCTCCCCCGAAAAATCGCGGCAGAAAATCACTGTCCCGGCAGGCGCCAAAAGAGTCCAGGATATTCTGCAACTCCGCCAGGGGCTCACCCGAACGTTCCTCCGTTCGCCCATCCCGCCGGATGACAATTTTTTCCCCATGACTTGTAAAAGTGAGGAGCGGATCAAGGCCGATAAAGGAATAACGGCCCCATTTTTCTCCGCCTTCCAGACTTTCCAGCAAGAAGGCATGGGACTCATCCCCGGCTACCTTGGCAAAAACAGTCAACGGCGTATCAAGATCAGCGACAATCTCCCGGCAGACGGGGATCAGCCTTGCTTTTTCCGTCAGTTTTTTAAAATCAACCAGCGCAGGTTGGTACATCACACTTAAACCTCCATGGCCAGTAACAGACCGCACCCCAGGAGCGCCGCCCAAAAAAAAAGCCATGGGGACCATCAAGGCGCCCATGGCGTACCATTTTGTGCGTTACCGATTACAAGCAGTTGACTCCGTCATTGCTTATAACCCCTGCGGACAGGGGTACCGGTCTACTCCCGGGCTAAGCAGCGGGCTGTGAGCCGGCAATCAAGCTGTTAACACGTTTGGTCAGCCGGGAAACTTTCCGGGATGCGGTCCTTTTATGCAGGGTGCCTTTTGAGGCGGCCTTCTGGATGGCGGGGATCGCCGCCTGTAAGGCCTCCTGGGCCTGCTCAACCGACTGTTGCTCAATGGCTGCGTCCACCGCCCGAACTACGGTTTTCACCTTGCTGCGGTTTGACCGGTTCCGCGCCCTGTGGTCAAGACTTTGCCGATTTCTTTTTAAAGCAGATTTGTGGTTAGCCAAAATAATTCTCCTCTTAATACTTTATAGGAACCCGCGAATAAAGCGTTCTGGCGGGATTCCATTATGAATTCAAAACAGATGAATCAGTTCCACATTAAAAAAGGGAATATATAATTTACTTTGCGTGCTCTGTCAAGAAGCAACCTTTTGTTTCTTTTTTCAAAAAAAATAGCCTTCCCAGCCACTCCCCCCTCGCATAATCACTCATATTCATATATAGTTAAACGAGATACATTCACCGACCATCACTTTCCATTCACCGCAAGATATCCGCAAGGGAAAAATTTAGATTTCATGCTTGACGTTCTTAAAACCCTACGCTGGCAGGATGTTGTCGATATCCTCCTTGTTTCCTATATTATCTATCGGATAATTCTTATCATCAAGGGAACAAGAGCAGCCCAGATGCTGATCGGCATCGGCATCCTGATCGTGGTCTATTTCGGCGCGAGGGAACTCGAGTTCATGACGCTTTACTGGCTGCTGGGGATGTTCCTCAGCTCTATTTTCCTCGTTATCATCATTGTTTTTCAACGCGACATACGCAGGGCCCTGACCCAGGTCGGCCAGACCCCTTTTACGAAAAATACCGAGGAAACAGCCGATTCAATCGATGAGATCGTCCATGCCGCCAGCTATCTTGCCAATAAAAAGATCGGCGGACTCATTGTTATTGAGAGGGAAACAGGACTCAAGGATTATGTGGAATCATCTCACATTATAGACGCCAAACTCAGCATGGAACTTCTGGTCAGTCTTTTTCAGACGGGTTCCCCCCTGCACGACGGCGGGGTTATCGTCCATAAGGATCGCATCCTCACGGCGCGCTCCGTTCTGCCCTTGACCAGAAACCCCTTTATCAGTAAAAAACTGGGAACCCGCCATCGGGCCGCCATCGGCATTTCAGAGGAAACGGACGCCGTCGTCGTGGTTGTTTCCGAGGAAACGAGCCAGATCTCCCTGGTCCTGCATGGCGGCATCACCAGCGGTCTGGACATTCCTTCATTAAACAACCGGCTTGAAGCAATTTTAACCCCGAAAGAATTTGACACAACCAAATGGAAAAACTGGCTTCAAAGAAAATAAATTCATGGCGGGACAGGCCCTGGCCCAAAAACTGGGTGCTCAAGCTGATCTCTTTCTTCTTTGCCCTTTTTCTCTGGTATTTTGTGGTGGGCGAGGATAAGGTCGACACGATCATGAATATTCCCGTGGAGATCCTGAATCTTCCGGCGGACCTGACAATATCCAATCAATTCAAGAACGAACTCGAACTGACGGTCAACGGTCCAAGGGGACTGATCCGCAATCTGGCCACCCAGCATATCTCCCGGCCCATTGATCTCTCCAGGGCCGAACCGGGGACAAAGGTTTTCCAAAACACCAGCGATTCGATCTCCCTGCCGCGCGGCGTTCGTCTGCTGCGGGTCAAGCCCACCGACATCATTCTGCAGCTTGACAAGCTGATAACAAAAAATATACCCGTCCACGCCGTGACCACGGGAACCCCGCCCGAGGGATTCGAGCTCGTTTCCATCACCCTTGATCCATCGTCAATTCCCGTAACCGGACCGGAGGTCTTTGTCGGACAGATCAATGGGATTTCCACCGCCCCGATGGACCTGGCCAAACTGAGCGAACCGACAACCCGGCCCGTGGCGCTCAAGCTTTCCACGGACATCAAGGATCTGGTCGGCGAACCTATTGTTACCGCCTCCATTGTTATTCAAGAAAAAAAGGTGGAAAAAACCGTGGAAGATATCCCGGTCAAGCTTCTGCTCAGCGGCAAAAAGACCTACACCCTCAAACCTGACAATATTACGGTAAAAGCCAAAATACCCTATAATACCCTGCGCAAGACCAAGGACCTGAAGACACTCTTCCGCGCCCGTATCATGGGGGTTGAGCTTTCCGCCGGACCGCACAAACTGACGGTTGAGGTCACTCCGGCCCAGGACGTGGAAATTCTGGACATAAAACCGGAAATGATCGTAGCGGACATCAATGATGAAGAAGAAACCGACAGCGGGAAATAGGGCCTGGTCCCAGAAAGCAGAGAGGAACAAATGAGAGATCTATTCGGCACGGACGGTATCCGCGGAGTCGCCAACACCTACCCGATGACCACTGAAATCGCCATGCAGGTCGGCCGCGGTATCGCCTTTCAGGTCAAGGATTTTAAACACGGGCATCGCATCGTTATCGGCAAGGATACCCGGCTCTCCTGCTATATGCTGGAAAATGCCCTGGCGGCGGGCATATGCTCCATGGGCGTGGACGTGCTGCTCTGCGGCCCCCTGCCCACCCCGGGCATAGCCTTCATCACCACCAGCATGCGGGCGGATGCCGGGGTGGTGATCTCCGCTTCCCATAACCCTTTTCAGGATAACGGCATCAAAATTTTCTCAGGCGACGGCTTCAAGCTGCCCGATGAAAAAGAGGCGGATATCGAGGACCTCATTTTCTCCCAGAAGATGGCGGCCCTGCGCCCGGTGGCCGACGAGGTCGGCAAGGCGGCCCGCATTGAGGATGCACGGGGCCGTTACATCGTCTTTCTCAAAAACACCTTCCCCAAGAATTACACCCTGGACGGTTTCCATATTGTCCTTGACTGCGCCAACGGGGCGACATACGGGGTGGCGCCCCATGTCTTTGAAGAGCTGGGCGCCAAGGTGACGAAGATCGGCGTTGAGCCGGACGGCAAGAACATCAATCACGAATGCGGCGCCCTCTACCCCCGGCTGATGGCGGAAAAGGTCAAGAAGCTCGGGGCGAATCTCGGCATTGCCCTCGACGGCGACGGCGACCGGGTCATCGTGGCCGACGAAAAGGGAGAGATTGTCAACGGCGACCATATCATGGCCATCTGCGCCGCGGACCTCATGGGCCGGAAAAAACTCAAGAAAAAAACCCTGGTGGCCACGGTGATGAGCAACATGGGGCTCGAACTCGCCATGGAGCAGATGGGAGGCAGACTGGTCCGCACCCAGGTCGGCGATCGCTATGTGGTGGAGATGATGCGCCAGCATCATTACTCATTCGGCGGGGAACAGTCGGGGCATCTGATCTTTCTGGAGCACAACACCACGGGAGACGGTATTCTTGCCGCCCTGCAGCTGCTGGCCATCATGATCAAAAGACGTAAACCGATTTCCGAACTCGCCACCATCATGGAATCCTTCCCACAGGTCCTGAAAAACGTCAGGACGGCAAAAAAAATCGATCTGGATCTGGTGCCGAACTTCCATGATACGGTCAAAAATATGGAGGAAAAGCTGGGCAGCGAGGGTCGCGTCCTGGTGAGACTCTCCGGCACCGAGCCGGTTGTCCGGGTCATGCTGGAAGGCAGACACCATGACACCATTGACGCCATGGCCGACGAACTCTGCCAGCTCATCCGCAAAGCGGATGGTTGATGAAACTCCGGCTCGACAAAGCCCTCCTTCTCCGCGGTTTGGCGACAAGCCGCCAGCAGGCCCAGGCCCTGATCGGCGCCGGACAGGTGCTGGTCAATGACCGGATCATCGACAAGGCGGGAACGCTTATCCCGGATGAAGCCGCAATCGAGGTCAAGGAGCGCTGCCCTTATGTCAGCCGCGGCGGATACAAACTGGCAAAAGGACTCGATTTTTTCCATATTAATCCGGCCGGCTTCATCTGCGCCGACGTGGGGGCCTCAACCGGCGGATTTACGGATTGCCTGCTGCAAAACGGCGCGGCCCGGGTCTACGCCATCGACGTCGGCTACGGCCAGCTGGACTGGAAACTGCGCCAGGACCCGCGGGTGGTGGTCATGGAACGAACCAACGCCAGACATCTTCAGCCAGGCGACCTCCCCGAACCGCTTGATCTGGCGGTAATCGACGCCAGTTTTATCTCCCTGAAACTGCTTCTTCCCCCCCTGCTCCCTTTTTTCAGGTCCAAGGTTGCCATTCTGGCCCTGATCAAACCCCAATTCGAGGTGGGCCGCGGCAAGGTGGGCAAGGGAGGGGTGGTCAAGGACTCGCTTCTCCATGATGAGGTGACCGGCGAGATCAGCACCTTTGCCGAAAGTCTGAATCTGACAAGCCTCGGCATTACCGAATCGCCTATCCTTGGTCCCAAGGGCAACAAGGAATTTCTTATCTTTTTTGCCGGGAAAGAATAAACTGTTCGGCTGGAGAGACGGACAAGGCCGTAAGGGACTTAGAAATTTTAAAAATACCGTTTATCTGTGTCGTCATGCCAGCATGTTTTTAGCTGGCATCCAGTGATGATCTGGATTCCGGCTTAAAACATGGCGGAATGACGGACCCTTCGAGACGTGATAAACGGTATATCAACAATTGCCAAATCCCTAAGACCTGAGATGTTGCGAAATAATATAGCTTTGAATTTGACTTGGTTTGCTGATAGTGCTAATTTGTTGTCCATTATTTTAAAATAGTAAAAAAAGAAAATCACCCTGCCGTGGAGGTTGAAGATTATGATGAAAAGACAAAAGACACTGCATAAAAGCTTACTCGGGGGGGTCGGGGTATCCCTGCTCACCCTTTTCCTAAGCACCAATGTTGTTGCCGCGGAATATGCCAGCGTATCAAAAGATGGGGTCAACATCCGTTCGGGCCCCGCCAACAATGCCGAGGTCTACTGGGAGGTTTTCAAGGACTTCCCGCTGAAGGTCCTGCAGCGCAAGGAGCAATGGGCCCAGATCGAGGATTTCGAGGGTGATACCGGCTGGGTCTACGCCCCTCTGCTGAACGATAAAAAAACAGTCATCATCAAGGTGAAAAAGGCCAACATCCGGGTCGGCGCCGGGGAAAACTATGAAGTTTCCGCCTCAGCCCTCTATGGTGTTGTCTTCACTCCGGAAAAGACGGAGGGCGAATGGATCTACATCAGCCACTCCGACGGCACCAAGGGCTGGATTCACAAATCGCTGATCTGGCCGTAAGGGAACAGGCGGCGGCTCGTTGATCATTGTTCATGGGCCGCCGCGCCCTCACCACCCGATTTGCCGCACCGCCGTGGCTCCCGGAAACCACGCCTCTCCTGCCTATGTTCTCCCCTTCCCTTCTCCAAAACATGTTGGTTCATTACCAAAATTCCTCGTATTGACGAAAATGTCTTTTACAGAATACCACGCTAAATACTTTGCCTACGAACTCACCAAACGCTGCCCGGCCGACAGCGTCGAGAAGCTGGCTGCCGCACTGGTTGACGACTCTTCCTTTCGTTTGCATTCCAACCCTTTCCGAAAGAGACGGAGCGCAATCCACTTGGCCTCTATGAATTGCCACGCCGGTCCGGCAAGGCTCATCTTTTCCACCAAAAACGGCGAACCCTTTTCGACGCCAAGGATGAGGTTGACCGGGAACGGGAAGCATTGATTGACGGATTGAGGGGAAGATGCAACAGAGACCCGGACTGATGCGACTTTTCATGATTCGATGGACATTGGGAACCATATAATTTAGAAAGAGATGATCACCGAGTTGACTTCATTTTTGAATGACAAGAACTATCAGCAAACGGAGTGCTATGCCAACCACAAAACCTGTCGACTTTCACCATGCTGGCAAACGTCATTTCACTGACGCAGAATTGTTGCTAAAACACACGAGAAACGCGACAGCAGGTCAGCTCTACGGTTTTGCCGCGGAATGTGGCATAAAAACTCTATTGGTATGGAGCGGTTACCCGACCGACCCGACATCCGGCGAGATCGTTGAGAAAAAGAAAAAATTCAGAAAACACATCCATGAACTTGTCAATAATATTAATATGCTTCATGCCTATCTTGATGGGCGGGGGGCGGCAAAATACCTTGCCATGCTCCCCAGCATCGAAGATTTATCCGATTGGACAACGGATCACCGGTATTACACCGACTCAGCATTGCCGCCTTCGCTGCTCAAATGGCGAAAGGCTTCTCAAGAAATAATGCGGATGCTCGATCATGCCATGCTCGACAGGGGAACGTTATGACAAAGAAAACGATCTATTTCAATATGGCTTTGCAGGCCACGGTGGATTTTCTGGCCCGGGAAACCTTTCCGAAAGACATTGTACCCTTGGTGATTCGCGACATACAGGGACGTATTCGCATAGGGTTGGAGCATGGCGACAAAGAAAAACACAAGGAACTAGCTGCGCGTCTTGTCGCTAGCATCACAAACCTAGCGGCCTTTACTGGGGACACTGGAAAGGCTGTACTCTTCCCCGATGATTTTTTCGATCCGGACAGCGTGTTCAAAAACCCCGACATCCTTGATTTTTATTATCCGGGAGTAGATACGCCTTTACGCCTGCTTGACCGCCAGGTTGTCGGTCAAGATTGGCTGCGTCCCACCAAGAAGGTCCATTCAATAATTCCACGGCTGGTCTTTTTTGGTCTGAAAGGAGGCGTCGGCCGTTCCACCGCTTTGGCTATCCTAGCCTACGATCTGGCGCGAGCCGGCAAACGGGTTCTATTGATCGATTTCGATCTTGAATCTCCAGGCCTTTCCGGCCTTCTTATGCCTCCGGATCGTCTTGCTGATTTTGGAGTGGTGGACTGGTTTGTCGAGGATGCGGTCGGACAGGGTAACATGGTGATTGATCGGATGACAGCAGGGAGCCCGTTGTCGGAACACACACAAGGGGAAATCCGCGTGGCGGCGGCTATGGGACTTTCGGAAAAATTTTATCTCGCCAAATTGTCGAGGGTCTATGCCGAGGTGACGCGCCAGGAAAAAATCGAATGTTTTTCCCAGCGGACACACCGCTTTTTGGAAGAGTTGGAGAAGCAGGAAAAACCGGATATAGTCCTCATCGACAGTCGTGCAGGGCTGCACGATCTGGCAGCGGTGAGCATTGTCGGTCTGGCTACGGATGTTCTCCTTTTCGGAGCGGACTCGGCCCAGACCTGGCAAGGATACCAACTACTCTTTTCGCATTGGCAGGCTTACCCTGCTGTCTTGCAGGCGGTGCGAGATCGGCTGATCATGGTTGAGGCCCTTTTCCCGGAACTCGACCAAGCAGAGCGGGCCGAACGTTTCCTGGAACACGCTTACACCCTATTTTCCGAGACAATCTACGAACGAATCGAGCCGGGGGCGGAAGCGGACCCGGACGTATTCAATTTTGACATCCATGATGCCGCCGCTCCCCATTATCCTTTACGGATTAAATGGAATAGCCGCCTTCAAGAGTTTGATCCTCTGCTGCTTCCGCAAGGCATTCTGACCGATGCCGATATCACGGTGACCTTCGGCGAATTCCTGGATGGGGTAAAACAACGTCTGATGGGGGGTGCTGCATGACCAAACCATTTCCGAAAGAACCTACACGCCAGGCAATGGAGGCCCTGCCGGAAATTGAACCGGCTATTTCTTCGCCTTCCACGAATGTCGCCTTTACCTATGTTCCACCCAGTCATGCCCGCGCTCTCGATCCAGAAAATACCTTGGTTGAGGGTATACGGGGTGCTGGAAAAAGCTTCTGGTGGATGACTCTCGCCTCCGAACGGCACCGCAAGTACATTGCCTCAGTGTTTCCCGAGACAAGGATTAGCGATGATGTGGAGGTATCTCAAGCGTTCGGGACCGGGACAGACTTACCACCAACAAAAGTTCCCAGCTCGGATACACTGGCGCAATTGACCGCATCTTTTCCTCCTCGGCATATTTGGCGGGCGGTGGTAGCCGTACACCTCGATTTTTCTTCCCCCTTTCCTTTTGAAGGTAAATGGGAGGAAAAAGTGCAGTGGGTACAAGGTCATCCGGAGGAATACGATGATTTGCTTTATCACACCGACAGAACATTGGCTGAAGCCGGCAAGGTTCGCTTGATCCTATTCGATGCCCTTGACCGCTTAGCCGGCGATTGGCCGGGAATCCGTCTCCTGGCGAAAGCTTTGCTGCAGGTGGCGCTTGATCTGCGCTCATGCAAAAGCATCCGGGCAAAACTTTTTGTCCGACCGGATATGCTGGAGGACAGGGAGATTCTCGCCTTTCCCGATGCCTCTAAACTTTTAGCGCGGAAAGTACCTCTTTTCTGGCGGCGAATGGACCTCTATGCCCTGCTCTTCCAATGTCTCGGGAATGCGTCATCAGGGGGGGGCGAGTTTCGCCAGCATTGTGAGGTATTTCAGCTCCACTGGAAGCAGGACCGGATAAGTGACGCCTGGATCGTACCCCAGTCCTTGCGGACTGAGGAGGAAACACAAAAAAAAATTTTTCACGCCATTGCCGGACCGGCCATGGCAAGCGGCCCCAGTGGTCACAAGCGCGGCTTTCCCTACACATGGCTTGTCAACCACCTCATGGATGGACGTGAACAGGTGAGCCCGAGAAGTTTTTCTGCCGCGCTTCGCTATGCAGCTAATCAGGAAAACCCCGAGGAGTGGCTTTATCCCCTGCATTATAAAGCCATTCAATCCGGCGTTCAGGAGGCCTCCCGTATCCGTGTCGAAGAGATCGCCCGAGAAGATTACCCCTGGGTTAATCTGCTCATGAAGCCATTGAAAAACCGGATCACAGTTCCATGTGAAGCTGAGGAAATTCTGGAGTTATGGCGTCAGGAAGACATCATACGTAATCTTGCAAACCTTGCCAGTGAAGCTGGAAAGGTGAAACTTCCGCCCCAGCATCTGGCCGAAGGACCTGAAGGGGTTCTTCAAGATATTGCCGAACTCGGTTTAATTCAACGCCTGAAAAATGGTCGAATCCAAATGCCTGATGTGTATCGGATCGCCTTTGGCCTGGGCCGAAGAGGCGGGGTAAAACCTTTAAAATGAGTTGGTGGTCAAGGTGAGCAAGGGTTTCACCGAACTCAAATCAAGCGCCTATACCTGCGCGACAGCGGAACCCATTACCGATTACAGGATGTCACCAGCAGACAAAAGCAACATGGCGAAATATCTTTTCGCGGGCTTTAGCCGTTGTCTCTACCCGGTGCAGAAATTCGCCTCCGAGGCGGAACGCAAGCTGGCGGTGATCCTCGAACGCGAGACCATCAAGTGGTTCAAGCCCGCCATGGGCCAGTTCCAGATTTTTTACTGGCAAGGAGCCGATCATTTTGAATACCAGCCGGACTTCGTCGCCGAAACCACTGATACAATTTTCATGCTGGAACCCAAGGCCAGTAATCAGATGAACGATCCGGTCGTGCTTGCCAAAAAAGAGGCTGCCATGAAATGGTGCGCCAATGCCACGGATTATACGGCAAGCTATGGCGGTAAGCCGTGGCGTTATCTGTTGCTCCCCCATGATGAGATCGCCACGAACATGACCCTGGCTGCCTTTGCACTGCGATACGGAAGTCCTGTAAGTCGGCGTACCCATGCCGGCACGGGCCTGTCGGGAAAGGTTTCCCGGCAAAATGAAACGCCGGATGCCACTTGACACGACACTCCCGGCAGGCCGGTATCCTTCAATCTTGACACTTGAGTGGTTATCAGCAATTATCAACTGCTATCCTCGCTCCGAACTCCACCGGGCAGCGCACCGTCTGGCCCGCCTTGTTCTGAAAGAGCAGATAGCCTTTCTCGGCCCCGAAAAGGAAAAGATCACGGGTGATCTCCACATCCCTCCGGCAATACTCGATGATCTTGTCAAACTGCCCTTCTTTATACCATTGCAGGGCCAGCAGCCCGCTGCCGCTTTTCTTGATGCCCAGGGTTTTTTCCGCCAGCCGCTCCAGGCTCAGCCGGTAACCAAGCCGGTTGGTCACCTCTTCCAGGATATCCAGGGTGGGCAGCGAGCCCAGATCAAAATCGGTGTAAGCCGACAGCACCCGGTTGTCAAAACGTCTGTTGTTAAAGCCCACCACCAGATCAAGCCGGCGCAGATGGGCAATCAATTGGTCCATTTCCTGCTCGCGATAGACGGAAAAACTAGCGGCGGCGTTGTCATAGAGCACCGCCACGCTCACCCCCATCCGTTCCGCCCGGTGCCAGCCGCCGACCTCTTCCGCCGACCGCCGGGTTTCCACATCAAAAACGCCGTAGCGTTCGGGCAGCGCCATCCTCTGCCGCGGCTCCGGGCGCGGGGCCGGGACAGGGCGCGGCGGCGGCGCGGCGGGCGGCCCTTCCTTACCGGCCTCCCTTACCGCCCCATGACCGGCAAGCAGCCCCCGCAACACCGCCACGGCCGCCGCCTTGTCAATGGGCCTGTTGCCGGACCCGCATTTGGGGGAATGGACACAGCTCGGGCAACCCGTGGCGCAGGGGCAGTGTTCGATGGTCTTGAGACTGGTCTCCAGCAGTTCCCTGATGCGGCCAAACACCTGGCGGGCCAGACCAACGCCTCCGGCATGGCCGTCATAGATAAAAACCGCCGGGCTCTGCAACTGGGGATGGAAGGGGTAGGAGATGCCGCCCACGTCGTTGCGGTCACAAAGAACAAGCAGTGGAAAGATGCCGATGGCCGCGTGTTCCACGGCATGGATGCCGCCCATGAAGTGCATCTGTTGCCGCTCCAGCCGCTGCTGCAGCCACGGGGGCGCCTCAAACCACAGGCCTTCCGTTTCAAAAACCTGGGGCGGCAGGTCAAGGTGTTCCATGCCGATGATTTTCTGCCCCCTGATCAGCCGGCGCTGGAAACCGGTAACCTGATCGGTGACCCGCAGACAGCCGAGGCAGGCCTTGATGTTGCCGAACTCCACCTCGTCATGCACGCTGATGATCTCGGTCTCCTTGCTGGACATGGCGCGGGTGAAATAGTTGACCCGTGTCTCCCCGGCCAGGACCAGGCGGGAGTCAAGATCAAGCTCATGCACCAGCCAGGTTCTCCCCATATGCAGGTAGATGGCCCCCGGGTGGCATTCCCTGAAGCAGCGATGCCCGTCAATTTCACCCAGCAGCTCGAAATCATTGCTCTTCCTGATCACATAATTTTTGCCCGTGCCCCGCAGATCGACCTCCCGGTGGGGGTATTTACGCACGGTGAACCAGGTGGCGCCCTCCACATCAAGCAGCAGCTCCCCGGAGCCGGTAAGTTCATCAACCTCGGCCCGGCACCTGGCCTCGGCAAGCAACGGTTCCGCGGCCTGCAGCGGCGCTTCCGCGGCGGCACAGACCAGGTGACGGCGCATGATGACCTGATTGTAAGGATTCAAAACCGCATCCTCCACCGGCCGGCTGAAAAAATCCTCGGGGTGACGCATGAAATACTGATCAAGGGCGTCTTCATGGGCCACCAGAATGACTAAAGACTCACGCTGCCTGCGTCCGACCCGGCCGCCCCGCTGCCAGGTGGACATGACGGAGCCCGGATAACCGGCCAGGATGCAGATGTCCAGATTGCCGATGTCGATCCCCAGTTCAAGGGCGCTGGTGGAGACGACGCCCAGCAGCTCGCCGGACGCCAGTTTGGCCTCGATCTCCCTCCTGTCCTCCGGCAGAAATCCGGCCCGGTAGGCGGCCAGCTTGCCGCGCAGATCACCGAGCCGGGACTGGGTCCAGGTGGCGACAAGCTCAGTCATCTTGCGGGACTGGGTGTAGACAATGGTCCTCAGCCCCCGTTTCAGGGCGGCCTCAAGCATCTGGCTCGCCGTATGGGCCGCGCCGTCCCAGGGGTTGAAAAAAATAAAATGCTGGTCACCGCGCGGGGCTCCTGTCTCGCTTACTACTTCAACCCGGCGTCCCAGCAAATCCCCGGCCAGCTGAGCCGGATTGCCCACCGTGGCCGAAAAGAGAAGAAACCGGGGATCCCCGCCATGCAGGCGGCAGATCCGCTGGAGACGCCGGAGCACCCAGGCCATGTGGCTGCCGAATACCCCGCGGTAGGTATGCGCTTC
The DNA here is from genome assembly GCA_016219175.1 of Deltaproteobacteria bacterium. Classification (GTDB taxonomy): domain Bacteria; phylum Desulfobacterota; class Desulfobulbia; order Desulfobulbales; family SURF-16; genus SURF-16. The sequence continues at coordinate 27,707 of JACRCD010000033.1, forward strand.
ATCAATGACCACATGGCTGAGATTCGCCCAGAATTGCGACCAGTGGCCATGAAAGGCAAGCATGGAGAGATGCAGCATGTCCGGATTCGAGATAAGAATATTGGGCGGGTTGTCGCGCAGCTTGCGGCGGTGGTAGCTTGAGGTATCGCCATCAAAAACCGCGGCCCGCGGCCGTTGTTGTTCAGGCAGCCCGGCGGCCAGCTCGCTTAAGGTGCGCAGCTGGTCCTGGGCCAGGGCCTTGAGGGGAAAAAGATAGAGGGCCGAGGCCGCTGGCTGGCCCATAACCGTTTCAAAAACCGGCAGGTTGTAGATCAGGCTCTTGCCGCTGGCCGTGGGCGTCGCCACCATCACATCCCTGCCCTGGCGGATCATGGCAATGGCGGCTGTCTGGTGACTGTAAAGACTGCCGATCCCCAGATTTTTCAAGGCAACGGCCAGGGGCGCGGGCAAAGGCGGGGAAAGGGCGCCAAAACAGGGGTCCCCGCCCTTGATCAATTCGTGGTGCACCACCTGGGGGCCAAAACGGGGTGAACCTTTCAGCGAAACAATATATTCAGTGACTGTACCTGAGCGACTTTGCATTTTATTAAAAAAAAGGAACATCCATCCCGCTCATCCGCCTGGAATTCATATTTCCCGTTGAAAGGAAAGCGGAAAAAGGCTAAATGAGAATGCTTACGCAAATTTTTCCAGTTACCCCTGCAGCCAGACGAATAACTATCTGCTACAAAGAATGCCAAACATACCATGAATAAAAAAACAACCATAGCAATAATCGGCCCCAGGGGCTCCCATGCCTGGGAGGCGGCCTCGCGATTTTCCCCGGACAGCACCATCAGAAGTTATTCCCACATCAGCGCCGCGGCGGAAGGGTTCAGCAGCCGGGAAACCGATTTTTTCCTCCTGCCGGTTTACAACAGCAGAATCGGCGGCATCGTCCGCTCCTTCCAGGTCATGGAGAAAATGGCCAACTCCTACTGGGTCGATAATATCGTGCTGCCCATTCACCTCTCCCTGGGCTCCCTGGAAAAAGAGCAGAAGCTGAAGGTGCTGCTCGGCACCAAATCCGTGCTGCGCCAGTGCGAGGACCACTTTGCCAGACTCTTCCCCGATGTAGCCCTGCTCAGCGTGCCCGACCTGGAAGCAGCCATCACCGAGATCAGGGAAAACAACCAGCTGGACCGGGGAGTGATTGAGGCGGAAGGGTTGCTGGTGGATCAGGGCCTCATCGTCCGGGAACGGGAAATCCTCTCCCACAACATAACCCGCTTTGCCGTGCTGGGACATCATCCGGCCGGCCGCACCGGTTATGACGCCACCTCGATCATCACCGTCCCGCTGAAGGACCGGGTGGGCATCCTCTATGACACCCTGGGAGAATTCACCCACCGCGGCATCAATATTCTTGACATGCGGGCCGAGTCGGACGCCAGAACCCAGAAACTACAGATCTATATCGAGGCGGAGGGACACCGCAAGGATCGTGCCGTTGCCGCTGCCCTGGAAACCATTGAAAAAAACATCATCCAGGAAGAGGATTCCATCAAGGTCCTGGGCAGTTACCCGCGGGTGGACATGCGGGTCAAGCGCATCAAAACCTTCGGCTTCATCGGCACCGGCGACATGAGCAAATGGTTTGCCGCCAAGCTTGAGCATGAAGGTTACCAGACAATTCTTACCGGCCGCTCCACCCCCCTGCGCCCGGAGAAGATGATCCCGGAGGTTGATGTGGTGATGATCTGCGTACCCATCAGCCACACCCCGGAAGCCATCAGACAGTACGGCCCCTGTCTTGCCGACGGCCAGGCCCTCATCCTGCTGGCCGGCGAGGCGGAGAAAACCCTTGATACCGCCCTGAGCTGCACCAGCCAGGGGGTGGAACTCATGCTGGTCCACAATCTCTGGGGCCCGGCCGCCGCCACCATGAAGGACAAGAACGCCTCGGTGGTGAGGACATCGCGCAGTGGCGCGCTGTGCGGTGAATTCGAGGCCTTTCTCTACAAGCACGGCGCCGGTATCCGCCATGACACGCCAAGCGGCCATGACCTGCTCATGGGGGTGGGCCAGAAGCTCCCCACGACCATATCCGTCGCCCTGGCCCGAGCCCTGGCGGAAAACCAGATCAATACCGGGGATATCGGCAGCCATTCCACCCTGACATCACTGTACGGCATCCTGGCCATGGCCAGAATCCACCGGCAGAATCCGCGCACCTATGCCGAAATCATGGCAACCGGCGGTGACGGCAGAAAAATCGTCAAGAGTTTTGCGGAGAACATACTCAAGCTCATCACCCTGTCGGAAGAAGGAAAGATTGACAAACTCTGCGATTTCATAGAAGAAAATAAAAATTATCTCTCCGAGGAATTCCTTAAATCATCCATGAAGCAGGCCCTGGCGGTTGATGAGGTTCTGGGGAAAATGTCCAAATAATACGAATCAGACCAACATGAATACTTTGCTGCAACTTGCCACGCCGCCGCTCCTGGGGGCCTTCATCGGCTACACAACAAACTATGTGGCCATCAGGATGCTGTTTAGGCCCCTGCATCCTTGGAAAATTCTCGGACTGCGGGTCCCGATGACGCCGGGTGTCATCCCGGCCAAACGACATCAGCTCGCTGAAAACATCGGCGAGATGGTTGGCGAGCATCTGCTCACGGGCCAGGACGTCAGCCGCGCCATTACCGGCAGCCGCTTCCAGCAGGAACTGCGGGAACTTATCCAAAGCCGGGTGGAAAATATGCTCGGCCGCGACCTGGGGCCCATCACCACTGTCATCCCGGAACGGTTCCGCACCTATTTTCAGGCCACGGTTAAAATAGTGCGGCTGCGCTTTATCACCCACATGCATGCTTACCTGGAAAGCGACGCCTTTGCCGGGACGATTGACAAGGCGGTCCGCAATAAGCTTGAACCAATGCTGGCTGGAAATCTCGCCGGCACCTTTCCCCGGGAAACCAGCGAACAACTGGCGGCCTTCCTGGAACAAACGGTGACCGACCTGCTGGCCAGCCCCGGAGTCAAGGAGTGGATTGCCTCCCAGCTGCAGCAGAAAATAGACGCCACCCTCAGCGCCAACCGCTCCCTGAGCGACATCATCCCGCCGGAGTTTTCCGCCCTCATTCTGACCCGGCTGGAACAGGAGGCGCCCGGTCTGCTTGAAAAGCTGGCCCATCTGCTTCAGGAACCGGCCATGCAGGCCAAGATTGCCGACACCATCTGCACCGCTATCAGCAACTTCACCGCCTCCCTGGGACCCATGGCCGCCATGTTGACCAGCTTTATCAGTACCGAGACCATCCGCGGCAAGGTGAACGGTTATCTGGATGACAAGGGCGAGGATATCGCCAGCTGGCTGGCCGACGAAGCAGTGCAAAAAAAGGTAGCCAGGCTGCTCAAGGATAAGGCCGATGAGTTGCTCAACACCCCTCTGACCATTCTCCTGAAAAATGTCGGCCGGGAAAGGATTAATGAACTGAACCGGGACTTCAGCGGCAAAATAAGCGAACTCCTGGCCAAACCCGGCACGGCAGCCTCTCTGACCAATATCCTGCGCGATGCCCTGGCCCCTCACCACGAACGTTCCGTGGCCGGGATCATTACTGATATTTTCGGAGCAGACGCCCTGCGCAAGGGGCAGCATTGGACGGCCACAGAGGTGACGGCCATTTTTCGCTCCGCCAAGATAAAACAGCTTCTTGATGATCTGGTGGTGGAAATGGTGGAGAAAAAGCTGCTGCAAAAGCCGATCGGCCCCTTGACCGCTCTTCTGCCCAGGGATGTGCAGATTTCCTTTATGGAATATATCCTGCAGCAGGTCAATGACTTGCTGGTTAAAGAGGTGCCGAGGCTGGTTGATTTGCTGCATATCAGAAATATTGTGACCAGAAAGGTCGACTCCCTGGATCTGTTGCGCCTGGAGAAACTGATCATGGGCATCATGCAGGAACAGTTCAAGTACATCAACCTTTTCGGCGGCCTGCTCGGCTGCCTTATCGGCTTGCTCAACCTGCTGTTTCTGTAGTTTCAGCGATGCGTTGTCCTTTTTTTTGCGGGGCGCAATCAATACGCCCCGGACCTTCCTTTAACCATAATCCCCCTCATGACTTGACATTTCTTCCCCATTTCAGCATATAATAATTACTACTGTACAGCCGTGGTCACCTCCTGTCTGACGTCAAGATCCTGATTTTGCGGCGGCAGTACTACATAAACAATTCAGTGCGCAGGGTTGATGCCCACTGTTGCAACAGCATTACTTTCTCATGTTTTCCGCCAATGATCTCTGTAATGATCCGCAACAGTCTTTCATGGGGAAAAATTAAAAAATCAATCCCCCTGGATTTTTTTACTCAGGAACAAAGCTCATGCCGGCCAAACATACCTGCAAAAAAACCAAACAACCGCGGCACAAGCTGGAATGGATGTTACGCGCCGGGCAAACCGCTTCTTCCCCTGCCGCCCTCCCGTCCTACGGTACCCTGGCCGGGTTGAACACCTCGCGCCGCATACTGAATGCGGTCGGCGAGAAAACCTTGGCTGCCCTGACTGAAAATTTTTTGGATCTCCTGGGGAGCTCCGCCGCCATCTACGAGGCAAACGGCGACTATGCCTCGGAGTTTCAAGCCACCGGCTGGTGCCGGCTTCTCAGCAACGCTTCCCGCAATCTGTGCGGAACCGGTGACAATACGGCTGCCCTGCGGAGCGGCAAGTGGCTGTGCCATGAAGCCTGCTGGCATTCCGTGGCAAAAATCGCCATCGCCAAGCAGGGGCCGGTGGACATCGCCTGTGATTGCGGCATCAGCCACTACGGCGTACCTGTCCTGGCCAATGGTGAAGTGGTCGGGGCCATGACATTTGCCTATGGAGAGACTCCCGCTTCTCCACGCAAATTACAAAAAATTGCCGAGCGATACCAGGTTGACGCGGACGAGCTCGCCCGTGAATCAGCAGCCTGCAAATCCCGCCCGCCCTTCATCGTCGATCTTGCCAAAAAACAGCTGTTGCGGACGGCAACTATTTTACAGCAGATCATTGAGGGCCAGGAGAAGGAGGATTTCCGCCAAACCAGGGAAGAGCTCGGCCAGCTGAGGACGGAACTCCTGATCCGAAATCGCGCGGAAAAAGAACTCCGCCGGAACGAAGAACGCTTCCGGGACCTGATCGAAAGCGCCAGTGACATCATCCAGATTCTGCAACCGGACGGCCGATTTCTGTTTGTCAACAGATCATGGGAAGAAACCCTCGGCTATAGCCCGGAGGAACTTGCCAACCTTTCCATCTTTTCTCTCATTGATCCGGATTGCGGTGAGTATTGCAAGGCAACATTCCGGAAAGTGCTCTGCGAAGGGAGAGTTGATACTATTAAGACAACATTCGTTGCCAAAAACGGCCGGAAGATCATTCTCGAAGGCTCGGCCAACTGCAAATTCGAAGCAGGGACGCCGCAATCCATCCGCTGTATTTTCCGTAACGTCACGGAACAGAAAAAACTGGAAGCCCAATTCCTGCAATCGCAGAAAATGGAGGCCATCGGCCGCCTGGCCGGCGGAGTGGCCCATGATTTCAATAACCTGCTGACCACAATCATCGGCTACAGCGATATCGTCCTGCGACAGCTCCCCGATATGCATCCTTTATGGGACAAGATCGAGGCCATCAACAGTGCCGGAAAAAAATCGGCGGCTCTGACCCGGCAACTGCTGGCCTTCAGCCGCAAGCAGGTGCTGGAAATGAAATCCGTCAACCTGAACAAGGTTATCCGGGACTTGAGCAAGATGATGCAGCGCTTACTGGGGGAGGATGTGGAATTGAAATCCAGTCTTGAAGAAGAAATCAGCGCTATCATGGCCGATCCGGTCCAACTGGAACAGATCCTGATGAATCTGGCCGTCAACAGCAGAGACGCGATGCCGAACGGGGGCGAGTTGTTGATTGAAACGGCTGGCATCCATGTCGACGATGATTATGTGAAATTGCATAAAGGCATGAAACCCGGGGAATATGCCCTGCTTTCCGTGACGGACACGGGCGAAGGGATGACAAGAGAGGTTCAGGAGCAAATTTTCGAACCCTTTTTTACCACAAAGGAAGAGGGGAAAGGTACAGGACTTGGCCTGGCAACCATCTACGGCATCGTCAAGCAGCACAACGGCTATATTTATGTCAACAGCGGTCCGGGCAGAGGGACCAGCTTCAAAATCTTCTTTCCCGTCACGGAGCGATTCCGCGCCTACCCGCCTGTACGCCTGCAGCAGGACGACATGCCGCCCGGCAATGCAACCATTCTGGTGGTGGATGACAGCGCGTCGGTGCGCCAGGTGATTTCCGACACATTGCAGCCCCTGGGCTATAAGATATTCGAGGCGGCGAACGGCAAGCAGGCCCTGGAACTGTGCAGCCGGCTGGAAGAACCGGTAAATCTGCTTTTGACCGACGTCATCATGCCCAAGATGAATGGACCGGAACTGGCCCAGCGTTTGCAGCAGTCCAGGCCGGAAACAAAGATTATTTTCATGTCAGGTTATGCGAAAGATGTCCTCATGAATCAGGGGGTGCTGAAAAACGGTTTCATCCTGCTTGATAAACCACTGTCCCCGGCGAGTCTGGCAAATATGCTCCGTCTGGTCCTGACGGCAGGCCACCAATAGATAAGAGCCGTTTATGCCGCTGGCAGCGGCATAAACGGCTCTTACTCTTATCTATCGTAACCGTGATACGCCCGCAAGGGGCAAGAAATCACTCTGCCACGGATTTTCTCCTGCCTCCGGCGACCGTGGAAAGATTACGCACATCAAAATCAAAGGGAACCGATCGCCTGCGACCGCGATCTCCTCCCGCCCCCGCGGTCCGAGCCCGAGCCGGAGCCGGATTTCTCTTTTTTTGGACCTGCCGGGGACGTTCATACTCCATTTCCGCGGGTATTCCTGCTGACGATTTGCTCTCCTGGGGAATATCGGTCAGCGTCGGCCGCTGCATTTTCTTGCCCAGATTTCGCTCAATGAGACTGATCATCCTGCTGTCTTCACGGCCGGCAAAGGTAAAGGCCTCGCCGGTCCGGCAGGCGCGACCCGTACGACCGGTACGGTGGGTGTATGTCTCGGCTGTATCCGGCATGTCATAGTTGACCACATGGGAAATTCGCGACACATCAATGCCGCGGGCCGCGATGTCGGTAGCCACCAGTATTTTGTATTTTCCGCTTTTAAATCCGTCCAGGGCCTGCTGCCTTTTCTGCTGGGAAAGATTGCCTTGCAGCGACGTGACGCTGTAACCGAACTTCTCCAGTTGCAGGGCAAGAGTCTTGGCCTTATGTTTCGTGCGGGTAAAAATCAGGGCGGAAACCATTTCGGTCTGCTCGATGATCCTTTTCAACAAAGCGGTCTTGCCCGGTTGCTCGACCTGAAAAAGCACATGGGATATGGTTGGCGCCGGCAGGTCGTGATCGATCTGCACGGTGACCGGCGATTGCAGGATATTTTCCGCCAGATGACGGATTTCATTGGGCATGGTAGCTGAAAAGATGAGCGTCTGCCTCTGTTTCGGGACATATTTCAATATTCTGCGGATGGCCGGCAAAAAACCCTTGTCGAACATATGATCCGCCTCATCGAGAACCAGCATCTCAAGCTTGCTCAGGTTAAACGCCCCGGCATCCAGGTGATCCAGCAACCGGCCGGGACAGGCGACAACGATTTCCGCCCCGCCGCGGATCTTGCCGATCTGGCCCTGTTTCCCCACGCCGCCATAAACCACGGCACTGGACAGACCGGTCTGCTCCGCCATCTTGCCGATATATTCATGGGTCTGCTCGGCGAGCTCCCGCGTCGGGGCAACAATCAAGGCCCGGACTTTTTTGCGGGGGCCTGTCATGAGGCGCTGCAGAATGGGCAGGACAAAGGCCGCGGTTTTACCGGTGCCTGTCTGGGCCAGCCCAAGCAGATCGCGGCCTTCAAGAACAGGAGGGATCGCCTTATACTGAATGGGGGTGGGGGAAGTGTAACCGCAGCTCGTTACCGCCGCGGCAATTTTTTCATGAAAATGAAACGAAGTGAAACTCATTAAAACTCCTTTTTTTTATGGTACTACGTTAATTAGTATGCTTTTGGTCCGAAAAATTATTCTCGGATTTATATACGATTGAAATTATTCACAAAACACCTACACCAAGCATCTTACCCAGCGCTAAGAAGTGCTGAACGGAGTCCAGTTCCGCTGCGACTGGCAGCTTTGCTCCTCTGCTTCACAGCTTCTGGCCAAGATGAATCCTGGCCTGGGGCTGCGATAATGGTTTCGATGTCGTTGCTGGTTAAAAAATGTTGATTTAAAAACGAAGGTCAGGGTTCCTGACCAAAAAGGAAGGAAAAAAAATGTTCCATCCGGGCAGCATGACAACTGCGATTATACGGTGGATTTGCTTGAGGCTGCCTGCCCACCGCTGTTCAGGCACGAGAAGTGATTCTGGGAAAACATGTTATCTGCGGCGCGCACCTTTTTTCTTTGGCGGTTTCGCCTCGTTGCAGATCAATTTCCGATGAGCGACCTCCACGCCGTTCAGACCTTCCATGACCTTATGACCTTCAGGACGGCTGGACATCTCAACAAAACCAAAACCCTTGGTCTGCCCTGAAAAATGGTCGGTTATTATTTTCGCGCTCAGCACACTGCCAAAAGGAACACAGAGCTCATTCAGTTCTTTATCGTTCATGTTATAGGGAAGATTGCCGATATAAAGTTTCATGCGGGTACTCCTATAAGTGATCAGCAAAAACTTCAACGGCATCAAACGAGGCTAAGGAACGCAGCGCAGGAAGAGGAGATTGACGAGAAAAGAAGATGCTTCTACTTATTATTAAGGTTAATAAACCATTTAAATACTCCGGCCTCTCGTTCTTGTCAACTTAAATATGGTTGAATAAAAAAGTATTTCCCAGGGAACCTTTTCTAAACGAGAGCGTCTTAATAAACAAGAACGTAAGTGATAACAATCCTGTTACCTTACTTTTCTCTTCTTCATTTTTCTCGCAGTTTCCCGCAAGGGAAACGGAAAGCCGGTGTTCCTCCCAACACCGGCTTTTTTTTATGCGCCTTACCTTCAGAGCCTCTTGCAAAATGACGCAATGAACGTTTCGTCATGCCGGGCAAGCGCAGCGCGACCTTGACCGAGGTAACGCCGATCACCGGCCAGATCCGTCATTCCGGGCAAGCGCGGCGCGACCCGGAATCCATAGTGCTCCGGATTCCCGCTGGAGTTTATCCTCACGGCAGTGGGGACGGGAATGACGGCGGATTGATTTTATGTCATTTTACAAGAAGCTCATTCTTTCATTTTTTTTTGGAACCTTTCCAGAACCGGGGCATCTTAACTATTAAGTCCGCAAGTAATGACAAATTTCTTGGCTGACATTTTTTACTCCTTTCTTCATTTCTTTCTCCGCATCTTCTATAAAAAAACCGGCGCCCTCCCAACGCCGGTTTTTTTATGCCCGGAACATTTTTTCCGGAACCTTTTCCGCATCAGCGCATCTTAATTAACAAGACGGCAAGCGAAACAACTCACTTACCTGTCATTTTTCACTCATTTTTCATTTTTTTCTCCTCAGCTTCAGTAAAAAAACCGGCGCCCTCCCAACGCCGGTTTTTTTATTGCTTCACCACCTCCATTCCCGAAACGCCCTGTCTCCAGCGGAACCTTCGCGCTTTTCTTGTTTTTTTACTGTCAAACGACACAAAACAATGTATATTTTCTAGTTTTTCCGCTCCCCATAAACATTCAACAAATATCTGATCGACTCAGGAGGATTACTATGAAAATCATACTTCTCGGCGCGCCCGGCGCAGGCAAGGGTACTGTGGCAAAAATGCTGACCAAGCTCGACGGTTCCGTCCAGATCTCAACCGGGGATATTCTGCGTGGCGCGGTTCAGGCCGGCACCGAACTGGGCAAGGAGGCGGACGGCTACATGAAACGTGGCGATCTGGTCCCCGATTCTCTCATTATGGGCATCATGGAAAAACGGCTGCAGGAATCCGACTGCCAGCAAGGCTTTCTGCTTGACGGCTTCCCCCGCACCATCCCCCAGGCGGAAGAACTGAATCAGCTGCTGGCCAAGCTGGGCATCAAACTCGACATGGTTGTCAACATTGACGTACCGCGTGACGTCATCTTTGATCGTCTCTGCACCCGCCGAACCTGCGAAAATGCCAAATGCCAGGCGATCTACAATGTTAAAAGCAACCCGCCCCAGCAAGAAGGCATCTGCGACAAATGCGGCTCCCCCGTTGTCCAGCGGGCTGACGAAACCCAGGAGGCCATCGCCCATCGCCTGGACACCTACAACCAGAAAACCGCTCCCCTGGCCGGCTTCTACGAAAAGGAAGGACTGCTGAAAACCATCACCGGCACCTCCAGCGACCTGGTGGTGAGCGGTATCCAAAAAGCACTGGGCAAATAATGGAGGAGCAACGCCTTACCATCATCGGCGGGGGGCTGGCCGGCTGCGAGGCGGCCTGGCAGGCCGCCCAACGCGGTGTTGGCGTCGTCCTGCACGACATGAAGCCGCAACGCTTCAGTCCGGCCCACGCCTCCCCCGATCTGGCGGAACTGGTCTGCAGCAATTCGTTTCGCTCCGATGACCCCTTTTCAGCGGTAGGTTTGCTCAAAGAGGAGATGCGGCAGCTTGGCTCACTCATCATGTCTGCCGCCGCTTCGACAAAGGTTCCGGCCGGCAAGGCCCTGGCTGTGGACCGCGCGCTTTTTGCCCGTTTTATTACGGAAAAAATCAGCGGACACCCGGCTATCGATGTCCGGAGGGAGGAGATCAGCCGTATCCCGGACCCCGGTGAAAACCAGCCGCTGACCATCCTGGCCACGGGGCCTTTGACCTCCGACAACCTGGCCCGCTCACTGCGGGAAATCACCGGCGAGCATCTTGCCTTCTACGACGCCATAGCCCCGATTGTCAGCGCTGATTCACTGGACAGGACCATCATCTATCAAGCCTCCCGTTATGATGACGGCCCTGGCGACTACCTCAACTGTCCCATGGACAAAAACCAGTATCTCACCTTTATTACGGCGCTGGCCGCCGCTGACAAGGTGGAACTGAAATCCTTTGAGGAAAAAAAATATTTTGAAGGTTGTCTGCCCATTGAGGTGATGCTTGAGCGCGGCGAGGACACCCTGCGTTTCGGCCCCATGAAACCGGTGGGTCTGCCGGACCCTCGCACCGGCCGCGACCCCTATGCCGTCATCCAGCTCAGAAAGGAGAATGTGGCGGGAAGCCATTACAACATGGTGGGCTTCCAGACCAAACTGACCTATCCGGCACAGAAACAGGTTTTCCGTTTGATTCCCGGCATGGAGAAGGCGCACTTTGAACGCCTGGGCAGCATCCACCGCAACACCTTTGTCTGCGGCCCCAAGGTGCTGGAGCCCTCCCTGCAGCTGAAAAACAGAAAGGATATTCTGCTGGCCGGCCAGCTCACCGGGGTGGAAGGCTACGTGGAATCAACGGCCATGGGGCTGCTGGCCGGCATGAATGGCGCCCGCCTTCTCCAGGGCAAGCAACCTGTTTTCCCACCGGAGGAAACCGCGCTCGGCGCGCTTATCCGCCATCTGACCCAGACCGAACCTCGCCGTTTTCAGCCGTCAAACATCAACTTCGGCCTCTTTTCCGAACTGAGCAGCCCCACCGGCAGGAAGGTGCCGAAAAAACTTCGCGGCCAGGCCCGCGCTGAAAAATCCCTCAGGGCTTTAAGTTTGTGGAAGGATGTCCTGCATGAAGGATGAGGACCTCTCCCTGGCCGGACTCCTGCGGGAGACAAGAAATCTTGTCGCCTTTCACCAACAGTGCGGCCTTGAGTACCCACTTTCAACGGCATTAAAGCATTTTCTGGCGGAATCGCCCCCCCCGGGACTGAAACAAAAAACTCCTCCCCGGCCGCGGTCCGCCCCTGTGTCGCATTCGCTGGCAGCCACACCTGCCAGGGGTCACCGCTCCCCGCAACCCGCCGTGAGAGTGCCCGAAACCACCCTGGAAGATTTCCGGCAGGGGTTGGAGGATTGTCATCACTGCGGACTGGGGAAATCAGGGAAGCGGATGATATTCGGCGAGGGAGCCGCCCAGCCCGGTCTGGCCCTGATGATTATCTGCGATCCGCCGGGCTCGGAAGAAATGGCGGCTCAGACCCCGATCAGCGGAGAATCCCGCGACCTGCTGGTAAAAATGTTGAGCGCCATCAACCTTTCCCTGTCCGACGTTTTTATAACCAATGTTGTCAAATGCGCGGCAAGCGGTCAGTCCGCCCCGACTCCCGAGGAAATTGCCGCCTGTCTGCCTTTTCTCATGCGCCAGATTGAACTCCTGCAACCCAAAATCATCTGCGCCATGGGTTTGGCTGCCAGCCAGATTCTGCTCAAAACCTCGCAAATCCTGGGCAGTCTGCGGGGTCGTTTCCATGATTTCAAGGGCATCCCCCTTCTCCCGACCTTTCACCCCGCCATGCTTATCAAGCTGCCGGAACTGAAGAAAGGCTCCTGGCTTGACCTGCAGCTGATCCAGAAAAAGCTGAAAACCCACCACTGATTTGCCGGGTGTGCAGACTGCCGGCCTCTCACGGAGCGCGAGAGAAGATACAAGACTGGCACGTTGAGCCAGCCGGCAGCTCTCCTGTTCTTCAGCGGAAAGAGCGCCAGTTTTTCCGAAAAAATGGAATACCATCCCGTTTCCCGGAAAAAAATACTATTTATTCCAATTTTCCTGCCCAAAAGCTATAATTCGCAAAGCCATACCCCTAGAAAAAACAGCAAAAAGCCGCGCGAAGATAGTTATGGCGCGGAATTTGCTGGTATTTCATCAACACACACCATCGCTTCATGCCCCTTTTCCAGGATGAAGATTTTGGACCATTCACCGTCAAGTTGCACGCTTGTCAGGAGGATTTCACCCGTGACAAAACAAATACGCAGGGCATGCGGTATTCTGGCGGCTGCCCTCCTGTGTTTCCCCCCGCCTGCCCTCGCCTTGAAAAAGGCGCAATTGCTCGACGTGCAGCCGCGGCCCATGAGGCAAGGACAATCCTCCTTCGACCCCAACAAAGTTCTATCCCCTCTACAGACGACATCCTTGGCCAGCGGTGAAAAGATTCTGCTCGCCCCAGGCCGGCCATCCGCCAAAAAGCCTCTCTACAAGCCGGACGAGGTTGTCATCAAATTAAAAAAATCCGTTACCCCTCAGTCGTTTCAGACAAAAGGCGCAAAAATGGGCCTTGAAATCAAAAAGAGATTCAAAACCCTGTCCCGGGTGAAAGGCCAGGAATTTTTACTGATAAAATCCCAGTCAGCTTCAGCCGGCAAGCTGCTTGACATGCTGCGCCAGGATCCGATGGTAGAGGCTGCGTCTCTCAACTATTTGCGCTATATCAATACAACACCGGACGACGCTCTTTTCTATCAACAGTGGTCCCTGGCCAACACCGGACAGTTAGTAGCCGGATATCCGGGCGGCACACCGGGCGCCGACATTGATGCCGGCCGGGCCTGGGATGTGCAGACCGGCAACAGCAATACGGTCGTGGCGGTGCTGGATACCGGCGTGGCCTATGACCACCCTGATTTGACAGACAACATGTGGGTCAACAGTCAGGAGCTGGCCGGAACAGCGGGGGTGGATGATGACGGCAACGGTTATGTCGACGACATATACGGCATTGATACCGGCGAAGGCGACAGCGACCCGCTTGATCACTACGGCCACGGCACCCACGTCGCCGGCACCATTGCCGCCAGCGGCAACAACACCCTCGGCGTGACCGGCATCAACTGGGACGGCAGGGTTATGGCCGTCAAGGGTTTCCCGGACAATGCGGAACTCGGGCTCTCCCTTGATGCCGAACTGGCGGCCCTTGACTATATTATCGCCATGAAGCAGAGCGGCGTAAATATCGTGGCCATCAATGCCTCATATGGGGGCGGCGGCCAAAGCCAGCTCCAGAAAGAGGCTATTGAAGCGGCGGGTGCGGCGGGCATTATTTTTATCGCGGCGGCCGGCAACGACGGCTCAAATAATGATGCCGCCCCCCAGTATCCCGCCTCATACGATTCCGCCAATATCATCAGCGTGGCGGCCACGGACCGGAATGACCTGCTCACCTCCTGGTCAAACTACGGGGTAAACTCCACAGATCTGGGGGCGCCTGGCGATCTGATATTAAGCACCTATTCATGGCAAAATTACGATCCGGCCCCGGGGGATGTCTTTTACGACGACATGGAGGGTGGTTCCGTCAACTGGCTGGCTGACGGCTCCTGGATGATAACGGAAGAGGAGGCATCAAGCCCTACCCATGCCTGGTCCGACAGCCCATACGGACAGTACGGCGACAACACCTTCTTCGCCCTGCAGTCCCGCGCCGTGGATTTGTCCTCCGCGCAAACACCCCTTACCCTTGGCTTCAGCGCCAAATTTGCTCTGGAACAGGATTTTGATTTTCTGGATGTTTATTTTTACGGTAAAGGCGATCATCTCTGGGAGGTGACGGCTGAAAATCCATGGAGCGGCAGCAACTCCTGGTCCGACAGTCCGGGCGGCAACTATCCGGACAATCTCGAAAACTGGCTTGTCAGCCCAACAATCAATCTTTCCGGCAGCGGGCCCGATACCGCCCTGAACTTTGTCTTCACCGGCATGGTGGAACAGGGTTACGACAAGCTGAAGATTTACGTGAGTGGTGATGGCGGCGCCCAGTGGGCCGCCCTGACCTACCTGACCGGTGACTATAGCGATGACTGGTATGAGGCGCCGGTGAACATCCCCGCGGCGTACCGCACAGGGCAATTCCGCTTCGCCCTTGTCCTATCCAGTGATTATTCCATTACCCATGACGGCTATTACATTGACAATGTGTCCGTGGCTGACGGCGCGGCAACCTTTTTTGCCGACGGCATGGAATCCGGCCCAGGGGCATGGAGCGCGCCGGATGGGATATGGCACTACCTGGGCGGCATCACGGGCAGCTCCGCTGGCGGCTGGAATGCGTTCAACGTGAACATCGACCAAAAATATTTCTGGGACGGTTTCAGGGTTGCCTTTGTTTTATCCTCGGATATAAACTTGGTGGACGACGGAGTCCATATTGATGATGTGGGCATTGGCGCAGCCATGGAAACAAACGGCTATGTCTACATGAGCGGCACATCCATGGCTACCCCCCATGTTGCGGGGGCTGTCGCCCTGACGGCAGCGCAGCATCCCCAGGAAAATGTTGCGGCAAGAATCACCCGAATACTGGCCGGGGTTGAGCCTTTGCCCTCTCTTGCCGGGAAGGTGGCCACCGGAGGGCGGCTCAACCTCGCCGCCTCAGCGGGAACAGCTCCCGAGCCCGCCACCTGCGATCTGGACGGAGACGGAGACGTTGACGGCAGCGATCTTGCCGGATTTCTGACCGGGCAATTCCCGGTGACCATAGATGTTTGCGCCACGCATTTCGGCAAATAGCCAAGCGCCAGATCAACGCCCTTTTCCCTGCCTTGCCAGCACCTCGCCGAGCCGGACCAGATATTCCGGATGATCCGGGACCAGCGCCAGACATCTCTTGAACTGTCTGGCGCTGGCCTCATGGTTGCCCCCCTTTTCCAGCATCTCCGCCAGCTGGGCGAATATGTAAACTGTCTCGGGCAAGGGGTGGACGGTTTTATCCAGATACTGCGCGGCCTCCTCCGCTCTGCCCTTTTTCAGCAATGCCTTGCCGATTTTTATGAGGTTCAGGTCGGTGGGCTCTGAAGACATCACCAGGTTAAAAATCTCCCGGGCATTGTCCTCCATATTCATTTCCAGATAAAATTTGCCCAGATCAATGGTCAGATCGATGTTGAGGGGATTTTCCTTATGGGCCTTCAACAGCAGACCGAAGGCGTCGCCGGATTGACCGTCAAGCCGGCACACCTTGCTCAACAGATGCATGCCCTTACCGCTGGCGGGATTTTCCTGGAGATATGCTTTCAAAAACTGCTTGGCCTTATCCAGGTCCCTCAGCCAATAATAGCTTTCACTGAGCACAAAGAGGGCATCCGTGTTTTTCGGATCATGGCCAAGAATTTCCTTGGCCTTCTCTATGGCTTTGTCATAATTTTTCAACAAAACAAAGTGGCGCGCCTGACGGATGCCGGCCTGCAGAGGCGACAACTGTTTTCTCTTCCGCACGGCGCTGACGGCATGCAGCAGGTCCTCCCGGCTGTACGGCATGGCCAGGTAGCCGTCGACCATTTCATCAATGGCATAAAGAACCATATCCCTGTGGCGGTTATCCGAGGTCATCAGCACCGGGATATCCGACAGCCCGGACGTTCTGCGGATGAGCCTGAGCAGCTCGATGCCGTTCATGCAGGGCATGCGCCATTCCGTGACAACAAAGTGTACATTCATGTCCTTGAGGAGATTGCGAGCCTCGATGCCACTGCGGACAATACGAATATTCCCGTAGCCCGTTTCCTGCAATATTTGGGCGTCCCGCTCCAGAATTTCCTGATTGCGGCCGACCAGGAGAAAATCTATTTCCTGCTTCAGAGAATGAGTGGTCATTGATATGATAGTCCCAGGTATCTGTTGATCATTTTGGCAGGGTGGGCGGGATTTATCGCCCACCTATCCGCTATTTCAGGAAAGTCATAACGAGGTCAAAGTTGCCCAAAAAACCCGTAACCTGCGGATCATACAATTAATTGTATACTTTACGTTCCCGAATATGTCAAAAGAAGTAGAAAAAAACCCGCCGGACGGAGGGGATGATAATCAAATTCCTGACTGAAAACGGTGGAATTCACCGCGGGTATTCAATATAATTATGCACGGCACCATATTTTTTTATACATTTCCAGCCATCGCATACATAACCTGAAAACCAAGGAGGAGAACACATGGGTAAAACAGAAAAAAATCTTCAGGAGGCCTTTGCCGGCGAGTCCCAGGCCAATAGAAAGTACCTTGCCTTTGCCGGAAAAGCTGAAAAAGAAGGCTTTGTTCAGGCGGCAAAACTGTTCCGCGCCGCGGCAGCGGCGGAAACCATCCATGCCCATGCCCATCTGCGCGCCATGAACGGCGTAAAGACAACGGCGGAAAACCTCAAGGAAGCCATCGCCGGCGAAACCCATGAATTCACCAACATGTACCCGCAAATGATCACGGATGCGGAAAGCGAAGGGCACAAAGCGGCGCTCCGCTCGTTTCAATACGCCAACGCGGTGGAAAAGGTGCATGCCGCCCTCTACCGGAAGGCCCTGGAGACCCTTGAGGAAAAAGCCGCGACATACGACTATTACATCTGCACGGTCTGCGGCCATACCCATGAAAAAGAGGCGCCGGACAAGTGCCCGGTCTGCGGCGCCAACGCCAACGCCTTTTTTAAAAGCGAATAGCTGTTGAGGAGACCTGGGCTGGTTATATGAAGTCCTGTTTCCATGCATGGGGGACGAGGCAAAGGGAGGCAAGAGGCAGAAGTGAAGATGCTTTTCTTTTGCCTTAGGGATTCAGCAATTGTTGATATACCGTTTATCACGTCTCGAAGGGTCCGTCATTCCGGCATGTTTTAAGCCGGAATCCAGATCATCACTGGATGCCAGCTAAAAACATGCTGGCATGACGACACAGATAAACGGTATTTTTAAAATTTCCAAGTTCCTCTTGCCTCTTGCCTTCAGGTATCAACCTGAACCCCTGACTGGCTGAAAACTTCCCGAATTTTTTTCATCAGGGACGACGGCATGACCGGCTTGACCAGAAAATTCTTTTCCGTGACCGCAATATCGCTTTCCCCACCCCCGGCGTCAAGGTAACCGGACATGAACAGCACTCTGGTCTCCGGCCATCTCCGGACAATACGGCTGGCAAGCTCGGTACCGTACATGCCGGGCATGATAATGTCGGTCAGCAGCAGATCGATGCCGCCGGAAAACTGTTCCGCAACCTCCAGGGCCTCTTCTCCGCTGGCCGCGCCGAGCAGTTTGTAGCCCAGGGGGGAAAGGGAATCAACCACCATGCGCAGAATGGCGGGCTCATCATCAACCACCAGGATTGTTTCATTGCCGCGCCCTGACTCTTCCGGCTCCGCTGGCCGCTCAATCGCCTTAGCCGCTTCCGTGGTGACGGGAAAAATGATCCGGAAAGTTGTCCCCTTGCCCGTCTCGCTATCCACATCAATATAGCCGTTATGCTGTTTGACGATATTATACACTGTCGCCAAACCCAGACCGGTGCCCATGCCCGGCTGTTTGGTGGTAAAAAAGGGCTCGAAAATTCTTTCCCGCACCTCCCGGCTCATGCCGTGTCCGGTATCCGCTACCGTGATGACAACATAGGCGGCCGGTTTCATGTTGACATGTAATCGTGCATATTCCTTATCTATCATGACATTTGCCGTACCGATGGAAATGCGGCCGCCGGCTGGCATGGCATCCCTGGCATTGACCACCAGATTCATGATGATCTGCTCAATCTGGCCGGGATCGGCCTTGATGTTGTGCACACTCTCCTCAAGCCGCGGATCAAGGACCACATCTTCCCTGATCATCCTGGTCATCATCTTGTGCAAGGAGGTGATGATGTCATTGACGTTGACGATGCGGATATCAAGCTGCTGCCTGCGGCTGAAGGTCAGAAGCTGCCGGACGAGAGCAGCGGCCTTTTCGCCGGCATGTTTGATGACCTCCACCTCTTCCTTCCAGCTGGGATAGCCGGGTTCTTTGAGCAGCAGCAGCTCGCTGTAGCCCAGGATACAGGTGAGAATATTATTGAAATCATGCGCCACCCCGCTGGACAGACGGCCGATGGCCTCCATTTTCTGGGCCTGGAGAAACTGCGCCTCAAGTTTCTTGACCTCCGTGATGTCCTTGGCAAAATGGATAATGCGCTTCAGCTCGCCCCCTTCATCAAAAACCGGGGCGGCCGATACCCAGAAAATTTTACCAAGGGCGGGATGCTCGATTTCCGCGCTGTATGGTTTAAAGTCCGCTATTGATTCAGAAACGGGGCAACCCTCGCACACCGCCGCTTCCCCGCGAAACATCTCATAGCAATGCTTGCCGACCAGCGCCTCGGGACCGGCGCCGAAAGCCTGACATCCGGCATGATTTACCCTGATAATCCGCATATCCTCATCCTGGATGGTGACTATATCGCCAATGGCGTCAAAGGTTCTCTCCCACTCCTCCTTGGCCAGCCGCACCTCTTTTTCCGAACTCTTGACCTGCTCAATACTTTCCTTGAGGTTTTCAGCAAGCTCCTTCATAAACAGGGTCAGATCGCCGATTTCATCATTGGGAACCGTGGCTGGCGCCTCGTAATCATAGATTCCCGCCTCAATCGCCAGGATGGCCTTCCGCTGATGATGCAGAAAGCCGCGGAAATAGCGGGAGACCCCCCACCAGAGACCACCGGTAAGTAAAACGGAGAACAGGCTCAGAGAGACAATGACCCAGGCAAGCGTGTCCTGCCTTTTCCGGCTCAGTGCGGATATCTCCCGGGCGGTTTCCGTGGCGAACTCATGAAAATGGCCGGCGGTGTCGGAAAGAAAATCCTCTCGATCCACCATGCCCAGGAAATTGACATACATCGCTTCGGCGTTTTCCTGGTGAGCCCCGACAATCTTTCCTATTGCCGCGTTGTCCGTGCGGGAGACCATCTCATTTCCGATCTCCCGCATGGCGGCAAGCAATCCGGGGTCCCGTTGTTGATGGGCCTTCTCAAACAGGGCCTGCATTCTCTGGAAATATTCATGCAGCGCGAGCTGCTGGCCGGGATCACTGCTTTTTATCTCCCTGAGAAAGGTGTCCCCCAGCTCCCACTGGCGCTGATGCAGCAACTGATCACGCTGATATTTGGCAAAAAGCTCCGTAAAGGCCTGGCGGTAATAGCCAAGATTTGTTTCCACCGTTTCTATCTTTTTCCGCATTTCCGGGCCGAGATTGGCCTGGAAGGTTTTCATCCGGCTGAGCAGCTGACTGGCCTTGGCAAAATCCTTTTCAAAACGAGTCTGCTCAGGGGAGGCGAGAAGTTTTTCCTGGCCGATCTGAAAAGCGGAAAGCTCCTTGATCTGGAACTGAAAATCCCTGAGGACAAGCACCTCGCCATTGGCGACCCGCAGATCACGAAGCCCGAAATAAAGGGCGCAGCCCACCAGAATCGTCAAAGAGGTCAGGGTCACGAAAAGCAGAAAAACCTTTTTGGATATGTTCAATCGCATGGTCACAGGTTCTGTTTCGCCTTATCGAATATTTCCCGGTTATAAATCACCTGCGGCAGCTTGCCCCCGGCATAAGCCTCTTTCACCTTGCCCTGCAGAATATTGCTCTTGACCATGGCCTCAACCCATAACTCCATGCCCCTGGTCCAGTTTTGATCATAATCCTGCAAAAAACTGATGGTGGGGATCGATTTGCCCTCAATAGCGGGAGAGGTATCGAGCCATTGGGCAATCTGTTCAGCGCTTTTTTCCGGATTCATGCGGATCAGGGTCATGGAGCGCAGCATCAGGGTGACCAGCGCCGCACTAATCTCGGGATTGGCGGCCGCATAGGCGTCATTGGCGGCCAGGGCGCAGCAGGGGCTGCCCCGCCATTTGCCTGGCGGGGGCAGATCGGCAAGCCAGGAAGCCACCTTGCCTATGCCGCGCTCCTCGGCCATGGCAATGAAGGGCTGCATGGTGACAAAGCCGTCAACAAGTCCGTTTTCCAGGGCTGGAATGAGATTTTTTTCCCCGAAGAGATTGACGAGCAGCACCTGCGCCCCGCTGTCCCGCGGATCATCGCTAAACGTGATGCCTGACTCACGCAGGGCCTCTTTAAAAACCAGGTTCTGCACGGAGACGGCAACCTTATAGCCTATTTTAACCCGCGTGGCGTCCGTACGGATATACGAGAGGAAATCCTGCCAGCTGTCCGCCGGCAGGTCGCGCCGCACCACAAGCCCCGTGCCTTCCGCCATGACAGGGGCCACGATCCTGATGGGGCTGCCCTTGTCCATGAAACTGAGCATGGCCGGCACCCCGCCGAATGACATGTCAAAGAGGCCTTCGGCCAGCCGGCGGATGAGCTCCTCGCCTCCAGGGCTTGAATCGATAAGCACCCTGGCCACCACCCTGTCCTGGTCAATCAGTTCATAGTCCTGGCGGTAAACCGTTTCCTTGAGATAGATGCCGCCATGCGCCCTGAAATAATCCGCATTCATGGCGGCGACATAAAGGGGTGAGTGGTGATCATGGGGGGCATGCCCCAGACGCAGAACCGGCAGGGACTTGGGGGACTGGCCGCAACCGGAAACAGCCACCGCCGCCAGCAGCCAGACATGAAACCACGGGAATTTTCCCAGCGCGTGCATCATTTTTTCCCTCCACATGTTCCGACAGTAAAACAGTGACGTAAGGAAAGGCAGATAATCATCTGAGTCTATACTTTTCTTTTCCGACCGTCAAAAAGTATATTGCTAATCGCCATGGGATATAAAACGTCCGCCCGGCTTCCGGTTGTTCGCCCCCCTTCGCCCCAGCAAAAAAACCTTATTCCGAGGCTCATGCAAAATGAACTTGCCTGTCATTCCGAACGCAGTGAGAAATCTTTAATCGCCTTGATTTTATTAGATTTATCCCTTCGGTCGAAATGACAGGAAGCACTCTTTTGCTTATTTTGCAAGAGCCTCCTCTCTTTTCAATTTCACATCCTCGCTCTTTTTTTGCTATTATCAGAACAGCAACTATCTTTCCGCGGGGATTACAAAAAAAAAGGACATAATTGCTCAGGGGTTACGGCTGTAGGCTGTAGACTGAAGACTTGCCGGTACTTGATTCATATAGGTCATTGTACCGCCTGTCCTTCGGCTTTCAGCCTTCAGTCCATCAATCCGGGCAGTTACAAAAGGACAAAAATGAATATTCTATTGGTGGAGGACTCTCCGGTTGTCAGCATGCTGCTGAAGACGCAGCTTACTAAACTCGGTCACAAGGTGGATACCGTTGAAAACGGGCAGCAGGGCTTTCACCGGGCGACCTCAAGGCATTACAACCTGGTCATCTCCGACATCGTCATGCCCCACTGGGATGGCTTCAAATTCATGGAGGCCATGCTGGTCATCTCGCCCCAATGCCCCATTGTCGTCATCTCCTCGAGCGTTGAGGAGGAAACGGTTCGGCAGCGCCTGACGCGATTTCCCAACGTTATCGGTTTTCTGCCCAAGCCCGTCAAGGCTGACAAGCTCAAGGAACTCATGGAGCGGGTAAAATCCTATTCCACTGAAAACGTGCGCAAGCTGGCCAGGATTGTCTGCACAATCGGTCCGTCCTCGCAGTCACCGGAGATACTGGGCCAGATGATCCTGGCCGGCATGGATATCGCCCGCCTCAATTTTTCCCATGGAACCTACGAAGAACACCATGAACGTCTCATGGCGGTGCGGGCGGCCGAAGAAAAATGGTCCCGCCCGGTGGCTATTCTCATGGACCTCTGCGGACCAAAAATCAGAACAGGGGAAATGCGTGACAATAAAATCACCCTTACTCCGGGCGCCCGGGTTATTATCCAGGCCGAGCCCCTGGAAGGAACGGAGGAGCGGTTCTCCACCATAGCGCCGGAAATTCTTCCGGATCTGCGGGTCGGCGATCCTATTCTACTGGACGATGGTCTGCTGGAGCTGATCGTTGAGGAAGGAGGGACAACCGAGGTTGCCTGCCGCGTGGTAGTCGGTGGCGCCCTGAAATCAAGCAAAGGCATCAATCTGCCGGCCACCCCGCTTTCCCTGCCGAGCATCACGGAAAAAGACAAACGTGATCTTGCCTGGGGCCAGGATCACTCCATTGATTTCGTCGCCCTCTCCTTTGTCCGTTCGGCTAAGGATATCCTGGAGGTAAAAAAACTGATCAGCGCCGGCAACCGGAACCTGAAGATTGTCGCCAAGATTGAAAAGCCTGAGGCGGTGGAAAATATCGACGAAATCATCAAGGTGGCCGATGCCATCATGATCGCCAGGGGGGATATGGGTGTTGAGCTGCCAGCCCCGCGTGTGCCCTGGGTGCAGCGCGAGATCATAAAAAGATGCTGGCTGGCCAACGTGCCGGTCATCACCGCCACCCAGATGCTTGACAGCATGACCACCAATCACCGTCCCACCCGGGCGGAGGTTACCGATGTCAGTGTGGCTATCAGGGAAGGCACCGATGCGGTGATGCTCTCGGGAGAAACCGCGATAGGAACCGATCCGCTTAATGTGGTCCGCACCATGGCCTCGATCATCAGCGAGGAGGAAAGCCATACGGAACCCAGCGACAATCACTGCGAGCTGATGCGAAACCATCAGGGGTTTAATCCCGCCCTGGCTGCAGCCGCCAGCCTCGGCAACGCCACGGCGGTGATGGTCCTTGATTTCAAGGGGGAGATTTACCGGCATCTGTCCAAATGGAACCGCTCCATCCCCACCCTGCTCGTCACCAATTCGTTACACGTGGCCCGTCATTCCTGCATTTACAAAAATATTGACCCGATTATCATCAAGGAGGATCTCACCCGGGACCAGGTGGTGCTGCGGGCCAAGGATGAGGCGTGGAAAAAGGGTTATATCGGCTCAGGAGATGTGCTGGCCGTCATTGAGGGAGAAAGACTGACCAAGGGCGGCATCGCCCAGATCGGCGCCTTCCAGATCATCAGGGTGGAGTGAAAAAACTCAGCCCAAGCCCACATCCAGCACCATCATCAGGGCAAAGCCAGCCAAGGTGGCCATGGTGACCACATCGATATTCTTCGCATTCCGCTGGGATTCGGGGATCAGCTCTTCAACCACGACAAAAATCATGGCGCCCGCGGCAAAGCAGAGGGCATAAGGCAGAATGCCCTGCATCCGCATGACGAAATAGGCGCCCAGCACCCCGGCCACGGGCTCCACCAGGCCGGAACTCTGGCCATAGAGAAAACTCTTCCAGCGCCCCATGCCTTCCCTCCGCAGGGGCAGGGAAACAGCCGCCCCTTCGGGAAAATTCTGCAGGCCGATGCCGATGGCCAGGGCGATCGCGGCGCCAATGCCGGCCGAGGAACCGCCGGAGGCAGCGGCCCCGAAGGCCACTCCCACGGCCAGCCCCTCCGGGATGTTATGGAGGGTGATGGCCAGCACCAGGAGCGTGCTGCGCTGCCACGACGTTTTGATCCCCTCGCTCTGCGACAGGGCCAGTCCGGGATGCAGATGGGGAAGAAACATATCGATCAGCCGCATGAAGATTCCGCCGCCCAGAAAGCCTATTGCCGCCGTCAGCCAGCAGGGCACGGGGCCGCCGAGCTCCTGCGCCATCTCAATGCCGGGTGAGAGCAATGACCAGAAGCTTGCGGCAATCATGACCCCCGCGGCAAAGCCGAGCATGGAATCCATCACCTTGGCATTCATTTTCTTGACCACGAAAACAAGGGCCGCGCCCGCCGCCGTCACCAGCCAGGTGAAAAGCGTGGCCAGCAGGGCCTGGACCACGGGGTGGAACTGTTGCAGATATTCGATCATTTTCCTTATCCTTTTGAACCTCTGGCAAAATGACGGCAATGAACGTTTCGTCATTCCGGGCAAGCGCAGCGCGACCCGGAATCCATTGTGCTTTCCGGATTCCCGCTGGAGTTTATCCTCACGGCAGTGGGGGCGGGAATGACGGCAAATTGCTTTTAGGTCATTCCGCAAGAGTCTCCTTTTATATCCGATTATGGGTTAAACAAGAAGGCAACTCAAGCTAAATTTCCATCTTTACCTCCCAGTGAGACCGCCCATCCCCAAAGAAAGTTCATTTTGAGCGAAAGAGTCAAACTTACCCCCTGGATTGATTTTCCCACACTGCCGTCAGCACTCTTATCAGATCACGGAATTAACCTTTTTGGTTGACATTGCCATGTCCCATCCTGTTTAATCTTGCTAAGGCTTCTTTCTCGATTCTCTTCCTCTATTCCAGGCAAGGGTGCAAGAAATGATGCGTCCGGCAAGTCAAAAGAGTTCACCCCGCCCTCCCCTCCCTCGTCCTGCGTCCCGCCTTTTGTCCGGACAAACAGTAATTGAGTCTTTCATTTTCCCGAAAAATTCTTCGCCTGCCTTGATCGCGTCCCTGCCCCGAGGCAGGACGCCAACCTTGAGCCACATAGGCCGTTTGCCAGAAAAATTGACAAGTGAAGGAGGAAGACAAAATGATGCATGTCAGAAAAAAGAGAAGGTATATTCTTGCCGGAGTGGGGGGACTGGCCGTGACACTGTTGCCGTCCGCCCTTATTGCCGGTAGCTCCAGCCCTTCGTTTTCCCTGCCGGGCACGATCATTGCCGGAGGCGGAGGCTCCATGTCTTCCGGCCATTTTGCCTTAAGCGCCACGACCGGGCAGCCTTCGCCCATCATGGCCGCCGACGACATCCCCTCTCCGCCGCAATCGGACCATTTCAATAATTTTCCGGGGTTCTGGTATAGCATGGCGGCAGAGGCGGGCTGCCCTGATCTTGCCACCTTTGCCCTCTGTTTCGGCCTGACAAGCGCCGATGTCAATTTCAATGGCGGATGCGATTTTGACGGTGACGATGATATCGACGGCATCGATCTGGCTGAATTGATTACTCTTTATTAAAAAAAATGAACTACCCAGGTGAATAGACTGAAGGCTTTTAGGCTGAAGGCCTGGCGGGGCTGACTGTAGAAGAAAATGTTTCCCCAGCCATTCTCTGCTTTCTTTTACTAGCAGCCTTCAAGGCTACAGCCTAATCAACCTGGACAGTTACAAAAAAAACGACAAAAAATATGAATTGAGGGAGTGACAAATGAAAAAGAAAGCCCCGCTTGCCATTTTTACCAGCCCTTTCATCCTCTTTTTTCTGACAATCACCATTAGCTTTGCCTGGGGTGCGCCGGACCGGATCAATTATCAGGGAAAACTCACCGACCCGGCCGGGGTTCCTCTAACCGGCTCCTACACCATGCGCTTCGATCTCTTTGATGAGGAAAGCGGCGGCGGCAAGCTGTGGAACCCGCCCAACGGTGAAACCCATGCCGGCGTCGCGGTGACGGACGGCATGTACAATATCGAGCTTGGTTCAATCCAACCCCTGAGCAGCGCTGTCTTTGCCAGCGATACCATCTGGCTTGAGGTCGCCATTTTTAACAGCGACACCGCCACCTGGGAGATCCTCACCCCGCGCCAGCGGATCACCTCCACCCCCTTTGCCTTCCGCTCGGAGGATAGCGAAACCATAAACGGCATGACAGCAGGGGACTTCGCCCTGACCAGCCATAGTCATGACGCCAGCTACGCGCTGATCGTCCATAACCATGATGCCGCCTACGTCAACGAGGGGCAGACCAACTCCATCAACTCCTCGATGGTGCAGGACGGCTCGGTCAGATTCGAGGACCTGATGGACGGCACGGTCCTGGCGGAGATTCTCGATGACGATGGCCCGGGTTCCCAGCTCAATGGGGATTATCTGGATGGCTACAGCGAAGAGTCCTTTTTCAATCTCAGCCACAATGAGACGGTCAGCGGCATCCCGTCGCTTAACGGCGGCGCCAGCGGCATCACCCCGCCCTTTTACGTGGACAGCACCACCCTTGTCGCAAACCTCAACGCCGACCTGCTGGACGGCTTAAGCAGCGGCTCCTTTGTCCTGGCCTCCCAGGATTACGGGCGCAACGGGGTCTCGGCGAGCCTGTATGAAGGCGCTTCGACCCTTACCAGCCTCTATGTCAATGAGGGGCAGGCAAATTCCATCACCAGCGCCATGATCGTTGACGGAACGGTCAGCGCGGCCGACCTCGGGGTGGATTCGGTTACGGCAAGCGAGATCGCGGCCGATGCCGTCACCGCCGAGGAAATCGCGGCCAATGGTGTTACGGCAAGTGAAATCGCCGCCGGCGCGGTCGGCGCCAGTGAAATCGCCGACAATTCGGTTGGCGAAGCCGAGATCGCCTGGTCCCTTGACGACAGCGCGGCTGATCTGAACGGTGCTTTGCTCCACCTGACCAACACCTCGGAAGCGACAGCGGGCAATTACCCCATGGGGCTTGCCGGGCAAACCTCGGGACTGCCGACGTCCAATCCGGTTATCGGCGTGTTCGGCGGCTCGCCCGGCCTTGGCGCAGGCGGCCCTGTTGCCAGCATTCCCGATGACAAGGTGGGGGTGGCCGGCGTTTCGGACACCGGCTACGGCGTGGCCGGTGTTTCCTCAAGCGGCACGGCAATTTATGGTCTGAGCAACGGCGCGAACGGTTACGGCGGTTTTTTTGAGGCAAACGGCCAGTATTCCCGTGCTGTCCATGCCAAAAACACCTATAACGACGGTACGGTCTATGCCGCCCTGGCCACAACGAGCACGGGCGTCATCGGCTACCACAGCTCAGCCAGCTACGGCTGGGTGGGCACCTCATCCTATGCCCTTTACGGCCAGAACGGCAACACCGGCGGCTATGGCGCCTATGGCTACTCTTACGGCACGGGAGGCACCGGGGTTTATGCCCGGGCCAGCGCCAGCGACGGCACCGGACTCTATGCCTATGGCGGCTCCAGCGGTTACGCCGCCCATTTCCGCGGCAAGATAAAGATCACCGACCGCTCCACCGATGCCACGGTTATGGAGCTGGGGGCCGGACTTGACTATGCCGAGGGCTTTGATGTTTCGGAAAAAGTCGAGGTGGCGCCGGGAACGGTGCTCGTCATTGATGCGGACCATCCCGGCAAGTTAAGGATCTGCAACACCCCCTATGACACAAAGGTTGCCGGTATCGTCGCCGGGGCAAACGGCATCGGTTCGGGAGTCCGTCTGGGCGCTGATCAGTTCGACAACGATGTCGCCCTGGCCGGCCGGGTCTTCTGCAACGTGGACGCCAGCCGGGCAGCTATCAAAACAGGGGATCTCCTCACCACCTCCGGCCTGCCGGGCTATGCCATGAAGGCCCAGGATCATGACCGCGCCCGGGGCGCCATCCTCGGCAAGGCCATGCAGAACCTGGAGCAGGGGGAGAAAGGGCAGATACTCGTTCTCGTCACTTTGCAATAGCGGGGAGGGAACAATCATGAAAAAAACAGTGCTGACTCTTCTCATCGTCTGGGCAACCCTGATCAACACCGGCCCCCCGGCCCTGGCCCAACAGGTTTCCATGGGCGAAGCCTATACCGTGGCGGAAAACTGGATCACGGTGATCCTGCGGAAAAGTGGCGGCTGGGGTGGTAGCGACTCAGCCCAAATCGATGAGATCATGGAATTTAAACGAAAAGACAATACCGTCGGCTACTTCTGCCGGATCAAGCCCCAGGGCTTCATCGTCATTTCCACGAGGCGGGAACTGGCCCCGGTCAAGGCTTATTCCGCCTTAAGCGATCTTGACCCCGAGGCGGAGGAAGGTCTGGCCGACCTGCTCAAGGGCAGAATGGAAGGGCTGCTGCGGAGATTCCAGCAGGCCCAGGCCAAGTCCCAGGCCGGCCTGCCTGGCGGTTGGACCGAAGTAGCCGAAATCGACTACCGCCAGGTCTGGGATGCCCTGGAGGGCGACGTGCCGGGATTCATGGATGAATCCGCCAGGCCTTTCCCATCCCCAAAGGGCATGAAACCGGAAGACCTGGCCAGCGAGGGCGAGCTTGACCTTGACATCGGCCTGTTGAACTACCAGGAAGGGGGCGCGCTGCTCACCTCCCACTGGCATCAGTTCCCGCCCTACAATAATTTCTGTCCGGACATGAGCTGCGTCAACACCACCAACAACAACGCCGTGGTGGGTTGCGTGGCCACGGCCGGGGCCCAGCTCATGCGTTACTGGAACTGGCCTCCCTACGGAGAGGGGGCGGCCATCGGCGGTGTTACCTTTACCGACAGCTATGACTGGATCAACATGCCGGATACCGCCACCACCGGATCCCCAACGGCGGTCCAGAACGCCGTGGCGGAACTGTCCTACGAGATCGGCCTGGCGGTGGGCATGGATTACGGCTGCGACGGTTCCAGCGCTTACACCTACGATATGGATGGCGTCTTTGAAAACCGCTACCGTTACGAGACGACGGTGACTGTCCGCTACCGGGACGACTACACGGCCGACAGCTGGTTTGATCTGATGAAGGGCGAGTTCAATTTCAACCGCCCGGTCCAGTACCGGATTCCCGGCCACTCCATTGTCGGCGACGGCTGGCAGGAAGTAGGCAATCCGGTGGTCAAACAGTACCATATGGTCTACGGCTGGACCAATGCCGGTAATGACACCTGGTACACCCTGGACAGCCTGTCCGCCGATCCGGCAGGGGAAGAATACCTGTTGGAAGCGATCAGGCCGGAGCCGTCCATCACCAGCCTCAGCGGGGCGACGTATGCCAGGGACGCGGCCTTCCCCTACCGTTATTTCTACCGGGACACCGGCGGCACCGGCGCGACCTTCGAGGGCGGCCAGAGCATTCAGTTCCTGCCCAATATCGCTGTTTATAACACCAGCACGACCGGAGGGACAATCGACTTCGAGGGCTCGGACTCCTCCTTCTCCTATCTGTTCACCAGGGGAGACCGGGGCCGGGGCATCAAGATGCACCTGGATGCGGACGCAGCCGTCAAACTGTATCAGAACGGCATGATCAAATTTCATTAACATGCCCATAACCTGGCGCATGGTAATCCTTTGCCTTTTGGTGGGCAGGATTTATTGCCCACCAATCCGCGTGGGCAAACGATGAAACCGTTTGCCCACGCTACGGGGAAAACAGGCATTACCATATTTCAGACGTCAGGCAAGCTTGATGGCGTCGTAAAAAATACCCTGAAGGGCATAAATCCGATCTACTGCGTTGTAGCGCATTTTTGTTCGTTCGGCATACCACCTGTATTGCCTCGCTCTCAAAAATACACTACGCCTTGTATATCGAATTTTGTTACTTAGCCATCCGGGCTTTGTCGCCGACTTTTTACGAGTTCATCA
>JACRCD010000030.1 GCA_016219175.1 Deltaproteobacteria bacterium
GGCGGTGGCAAGGGTTTCGTCGGCCAGCGTTGTTTGTTTGCGGGCCACGTCGCGCAGGTTTTCGACAATGGATGAGACCGCGCCATGGAACTCGGACGCGGCGAAATGCAGCTGGGCCTCCTGCAGCTCGCAGACATTGCCCGTTTCGATGATCAAGGAACGGCGCGGATCATGGTGAAGCCAGCGGTCGGCGTCACCAATATCCGCCGACAGACGTTCCAGGGCCTCGGAGATGTGTTCCACCTGCTGTCGATGGATATCATGAAACTGCATGGACGAGACAACCTCGCCGATATTGGCGGCAATCTCGCTGGCAACGGCGGCAACCCTGCCGCCAAGCCGGGCGAAACGGTCATTGACCGTTTCGAGCTCATGCAGACTTGCCGCGGTGTTGCCAAGGGTTGATGAAACCTCGGCGTCATGGGCCGATTCCGTGGACTGGGCCACGGCCATGTTTTCGGCAATCATTGAACTCAGCAACTGCCGGTGTTTTAAGATGTCCACCGATTTGTCGTTGACCTGGCGGGATAATTTTTCCACATCCATGGCCAGGCTGACAAATCCGCTGCCCATCTCCCCGAGGCGGGCGCTCTCAATCTTAATGGAAACCCCCAGGATGTGCAGGGTCATGTTCATCTTCTGAAAGCCTTCCAGCGGCTTTGAAACCTTGGCCAGCAGTTCCCGGACCCTGTGCAGGGTGGAAAAGGTTTCGCTCCCCCCCTGCCGGGCCTTGGCCAGATAGTCCTCCATGTCTCGCATCATCTGCCGCAGACGCGCAAGCAGGGTCTGCATACCCGGCCCGGATGTCACATCCACCAGGTGATCGGCCAGCCGGGAAATCTCGCCGGAGCGCTGATGCACCCCCTGCATCTGCTCGCCGATCCGCAGGAATTCGCTTTCGGTGGCCCCGGCAAGGCGACGCAATGTGGCCAGGGAGGAGCCGAGCTTGGCCTGCCATGACCCTTGGCTTTTTTGGGGAGAATCGTGCCGGAGCAGGGCTGCCAGGGGCGGGGTTTGCATATTTTCCGAGCCGGTGGTGATGCGGGCGGCTGACACAAGAGATTCCGGATCTGTCAAGGAGAATGGGTCATTGTTCATAATATTTGAGGTGCTGATTTCAATCATGCCGCGTGGTCTGAGTAGAATAGGGAGATTTTTTAATGATTACGAAATGTTGAAATAATAATTTAATAAATGGGCCCATGGGGCACGGTCAATTGATATCATAGGCAGATGCTTTGGGATTTATCAAGCAAGTTGTGTGAATTTTTTTATTGATTTAAGCGGGTCAATTGTCCCTTGAAAGAAAAGGGTGGATAAAAAAATGGAGACAGTAGCCACTCGATTTCATCATTAATTAAAAATCTCCTAGCAGAAAAAAATGGATGAGGGAAAAACTATGTGCTATACAGAAATAAGAAAGAGCGTGTGAACCGGAATAATCGGCAGTTTTAACCTGCCCCGCTTCACGCAAGACCAGCGTAATCCGTATATGGATGGCATTTCAAGAAGGGGAAACCAATGAAAATCTACGTAGGAAATTTGTCGTACCAGGTCACTGAAGAGGATTTACAAGCCGCATTCGCAGCATTTGGCGAGGTCTCCTCAGCCACCATTATTAAAGATCAGTTCAGCGGAAAATCAAAAGGATTCGGTTTTATCGAGATGCCATCCCAGACCGAAGCGCAGGCAGCAATTGCCGGCCTGCATGAAAAAGAACTCCAGGGCAGAGCCCTTACCGTGAACGAAGCGCGTCCCCGTCCTGAAAAATCCGGCGGTGGCGGCGGCCGATCCGGCGGCAGGCCCGGCGGTGGCGGCGGCAGATCCGGCGGCGGCAGGGGAGAAGGCAGGGGAGAAGGCGGAGGCGGAGGGCGCAGGGGAGGCAGCCGGTAAGTAGCGCCAAGGCTCGGATTGCCTTTGAGGTTCAGTAAAAGAGTCGGCCATACGGGCTTGGCTCTTTTTTTTTAGCCAAGGACACTTGTTATGTCGATTAAAATGCTTGCCCTGGATCTGTACCGGGCCCAGCAGAGGGTGCGTCAGCTTGAGACGCGGCTTGATGAGGAGACACCGCCTGGCGGGAAAGACGCGGTCAGCGAGGAACTCCGTGAGGCCTTGGCCGAATTGCGGCAGCTGCGTAATATGTTGGAAGGAGCAAAATCACCTTCTCCCTACCGCACCCTGTCCACCTGGGGCAAGGGGAAGAGCTGAGCGGTTTTGCGCCTTGATGGCCGGGGTGGATTTATAATTCATGTATCCGTTTGCCAAAACTTTCGCTTCCATCAACCGGGCCAATCTCTTCGGCCTGATGCTGATCTGCGCCGTGTTGGCGATCATTCTTGTCTTCACGGCCGCAGCCGGCATCACCTGGTTTACCGCCCGTCTCGTCACCCTGGAAAAAACCTGGCTTGATGCGCTGGTTAACTGGCTGGTGGGAGCGGTTGCCGGTATCGGGGGCTGGTTCATGCTGCCTGTATTGGTTGTCCTGATCGCCGGTATATTCCAGGAGGTTGTCATCCGTCGCGTGGAACAGGTGGATTATCCGGAGGTGACGAGAAGCGGCGCGCCGCGTTTCTGGGCGGATGCGGGGCATGACATCCTCTTCACCCTGCGCGCCCTGTTTCTCAATCTGCTGGTCCTGCCTCTTTATTTTCTGGGAATCGGCTTTGCCGTCTCCATTATGTTAAACAGCTATCTGCTGGGCCGGGAATTTTTTACCGGGGCGGCCGGCTATCATCTGGGCAAGCCCGAGGCCGCGCTTCTTGCCCGCAAACACCGGAAAACGGTATATGTCGGCGGTTTTGTCATCACCCTCATGACACTTGTTCCCGTGTTCAACCTTTTCATGCCGGTTTTCGCCACGGTATGGATGGTTCATGTCTATCACGGCCTAAAGCCGAAGTCCGGAGGCTGAAGACCACGGCTCCCGGCATTCAATGTGTCCGGTCCGCCAGTCCTTCATCCTGTTCGCCTGGACATTTCCCACAGCCAACGGCCTGAAGACTTGGTCCCTGAGCCGTCACTTTTTTCCCGCAATTCCTGGCATGACACACTCGGCACCGTTCGTTTCCGCACCACTGGCAGGAAAAACAATCCGCACACCCGTGTTTTTTATCAGCCGGGCAATGATCCGGGACGTAGAGTAATCCTTTGTTATCGGCTAATTTCTGAAAGGCCATGTCATTCCTCTCTCTCTTTACCCCATGTCATGTCAAGAAACTGATCCCGGCCTGACCCGTATCGATAGTATTTGTAGCGCAGAGGGTTCTTCCGGTAATAATCCTGATGATACTCTTCAGCCGGGTAAAATGTCACGGCGGGGATGATCGGGGTCACAATCGGCCGGCTGAAAACGTTGCTTGCGGCCAGCTGTTTTTTCGATTCTTCCGCCAGAAGCTGCTGCTCCCGGTCATGGTAGAATATGGCGCTGGTGTAAGCCCTGCCTCTGTCAACAAACTGGCCGTCAGGATCGGTAGGGTCAATCTGCCGCCAGAATATGTCGAGAAGCTGTTCATAGCTAACCTGCTCGGGATCATAGCGAATCTCCACGGCCTCAATGTAACCGCCTTCCGCATAATCCTCGTAAGTGGGGTCCGGGCTCGTGCCCCCCGTATAACCGGAAATAACGGATTCAACCCCTTCAAGTTTTTCAAAAGGTTTTTCCATGCACCAGAAGCAGCCTCCGGCGAATGTGGCCGTGGCAAACCCCGGGCTGTCTTCGGCGGCAAACTCATCCGATGCGGCAAAACAGGGTACGGTAAGGATAAATGAGAATACTAACGCGCAGATTAAGATCATGTTGTTCATAATTTCCACCTCATTCCTCGTGATTATAATCTCTTCTTTTATATGATAATCATTATTGTCAATTAGGCCATGTTGATTTTTTTGACATCCAGCGTCAACACAGTGCTTGAAATGTCATGGGCAATCAGCATGGGCTTACGGGGTTTTGGCTAAGTGGGTTAAATAACCATATGCTTAAATGGTTATTTAACCCAGCCGCGGAATGTGGATGGTTTGGGGGATTTCGCCATTTTTTTCGTAATAGTTCGAAATTGTTCATTTTTATAAAAATAATCTATCAATGGCACTATGTGGCACAGTGAATGCTAAAAGGTAAAAGTGAGGTTTTGGTGTGCAGTTTTTCGCAACATTGTAAATTCCTGCAAATGGGAAGTCTGTTGATCGATAAAATGCTAAGTCCGGCAGAAGCAGGCAAAGAAAATCCGGTGCGGAACCGCCATTTCGCAGCGGATGGAAAAAACAAAACGCGGGTGAACCGGCAGTGACCATGCCGGCAAGGAGGAGCACATGGAAGGATTATTTTTTCTCGTTTTTTGGCTCAGTTTCGCTTCATTACATACGCTTTATGACATCAAGGTCAAACCTGTTCTGCGCAGCTTGCGGGAAGAGGGGGATTTCTCCTGAGGATTACCGGAGAAAAACAATCACTCAGTCCACGGCTCAGAGCTGACTTGTTGCCATAACTAACCTTCATGAAGGAGTGTGTAATGAATACTGTACTTGCAAGACTTTTTCCCCTGGAGGGTGGATTTACCGCGAGACCGTCTACAGGCTATAACGCCGCCGTTACGCTGAGCGGTTTGCTGGCCGTTGCCGGTACGGCTTTCGGTCTGCATTCATTTTTTGCCGGGCATGAGCATGTCTACGGCGTTACCCGGGAGGTGCCCTGGGGGATGCTCATAGCCGCCTACGTCTTTTTTGTCGTGACCTCCACCGGTCTCTGTCTCGTCTCGGCCATCGGCCATGTGTTCAATGTGGAAGGATTCAAACCCATTGCCAAAAGGTCTGTTTTCCTGGCCATCGCCACCATCGTTTCCGGGTTTCTGGTAATTGCCTTTGAGATCGAGAATCCCTGGCGGATGGCCATCTATAATGTCATCTCCCCGAACCTGACCTCAAATATCTGGTGGATGGGCACCCTTTACGGCGCCTATCTTTTCTTCATGCTCATCGAGTTTGGCCTGTTGCAGTTGAACCGGCATAAACAGGCCGGCATCATGGGCCTTATGGGGGTTGTTACCGGAGTGGCCGCCCACAGCAACCTGGGAGCGGTTTTCGGACTGTTGAACGGCCGCGAGTTCTGGCATGGCCCGTATATGCCGATTTACTTCATCACCTCCGCCATGATGTCGGGCTGCGCCGCCGTCATCTTTTTCCACTGGATCGCTTATCGGGCCAACGGCTGGAAGATGAGCGCGGCGCTGGAAAATTCACTGCGGTCAACGGCCAAGCTCGGCGCGCTGCTGATGACGGTTGTCATGTTTTTTACAATCTGGAAGATCATTTCCGGGGTCAGCGGCAATCCTCCCGGCAAATACGAGGCCATGATGGCCATTCTCACCGGGCCGTACTCGGTGAATTTCTGGCTTGGCGAAATGCTGCTGGGGCTCTTCATTCCTTTTGTTTTGATCCTGATCGCACGGGCAAAAAACCTGAACGTGCTGTTTATCGCCTCCTTGTCAAGCGTCATCGGCATCTTCTTCATGCGCTACGATCTGGTCGTGGTAGGCATGCTGGTGCCCCATTTCCACGGCATGGGTACGGTGGATATCCCGCATCTCTTTTCCTATACGCCAAGTCTGCATGAAATCATGGTCACCCTGGGCGGCCTGGGACTCTGCGCCTTCATCTTTCTTACCGGCGAGCGTTTTTTCAGGGGGCACCTCTCGGAGAAGCATTAATCCGCGGCACAGCAGCATGACAGAGAGCAAGGAGAAGCCATGAACAGAGAAAAAGCAAGCGTAAAACCCCTCAGGCGGGATCTGCCGGTGTATCCGGTTGGTGTGGCCGCAAGGCTGATTGGGGTACATCCCCGCACCCTGCGTTTCTATAGGGCGGAAGGGTTGATCAGGACAGAACAGGCTGGAGCACGGCTGCTGTTTTCACAAAATGACATCCGTTGGGCCGGATGTCTGCGCTCCATGATCCACGACAAAAAACTGAGCATGCCAGGCATCAAGAAGCTATTGCAGCTCGTGCCCTGCTGGGAGGCGTCCGATTGCCCGCAACAGATCCACTGCAGTTGTCCGGCCCAGGTGGACTGGGCTGTGCCGCGGACCCTGCGGCTGGTGGGTGACAGAC